>NZ_JBGZYM010000029.1:0-50011 GCF_041824135.1 Kaistella sp.
AATAACGCGGGGTAGAGCAGTAGGTAGCTCGTCGGGCTCATAACCCGGAGGTCGCACGTTCGAGTCGTGTCTCCGCTACTAAGTAAAGAGAATCATTTTAATGGTTCTCTTTTTTGTGGGGTTAAGTGAGGGTTTTGGGGAATACAGCTTCCAGAAGAAAATTAGTAATCAGAATAAACTGTTTAAAATACTGTGCATCAATAATTAACGATTTTGATGGATGAAAATTTTTGAGTAACCATATTATTTATGATAAAAACTAAATAATAATTGTATATTTGCACCATAATAACGCGGGGTAGAGCAGTAGGTAGCTCGTCGGGCTCATAACCCGGAGGTCGCACGTTCGAGTCGTGTCTCCGCTACTAAGTAAAGAGAATCGTTTTAATGGTTCTCTTTTTTTGTGGGGTTAATTGAGGTCTTCAAAAATTCAGATAATTGCGAGTTACCCATCTTCGAAAACGGTTAACATCATGAGAAAAGATTGTAGCTAATTTTTACCTGCTATTAAATTTCTAATTGTCATGCTAGCAGAAAAAACTAAATTATTTATTTCAGTATTTAGCGTTGGCCTATAAATCGAAAACGATTAATCATTCTTAGTCTTTTATTTTTTCAATCCTTTCTTTGAGAACGGAAGTGTTTTTCTTTAATATAATCACTTTAATTTTTGTGCTAGAAACAACGAGGTTCTTTCGTGATTGTAGGAGCCAAATTTCTTAATAAGTAATTAAAAGCTGATCACTTCGAAATGTTATGTTTAGTTAAAAAAAATTGTTTTTTTTATTTTTGATTGTAAATTACCTATTGAAATTCACTGCAATGCAGATTTTAGACATCGAAAATAGTACGGTAAATATCTTCCAATAGTTTTAAATCAAGAACTAAATATTGCCAAAAGGAATTCGCTAAAATCAATCAGGCAGATCTTAAACTGGAAAATAGTTTAAAAAAAATTAACCTTTTTCATCAACTTTCGCCTGCTCCTTTAAAAGTTTTTGAATTTCAAAATAATAGGTAAGAAAAAATCATCAACAATGGAAACGAAAAATTTAATTCAGAAAAGTATCGATACAGTAAGAGTTTTATCCGCAGATGCAGTTGAGAAAGCAGATTCCGGACATCCCGGAACACCGATGGCTTTGGCTCCTTTAGGTCATGTGTTATGGTCGGAAGTGATGCATTACAATCCCAAAAATCCAGAGTGGGTGAATCGCGACCGATTCGTTCTTTCTTGTGGTCACGCCTGCATGTTGCAATACAGTTACCTTTACTTGACTGGTTATAAAATTTCGCTTGATGATATTAAAAAATTCAGACAAATTCACAGCATTACGGCTGGTCACCCGGAATATCGACTTACACCCGGAATAGAAGTAACTACCGGTCCTTTGGGACAAGGTTTTGCGAATGGGGTAGGTATGGCGATTGCGCAACAATATATGGCGGCCCGTTACAATCAGCCTGATTTCAATATTTTTGATTATAAAATTTATGCGATTTGCAGCGACGGTGATCTCATGGAAGGCGTTTCCGCAGAAGCTGCTTCTTTGGCGGGGCATCTCGGCCTCGGAAATTTAATTTATTTCTACGACAGCAACAATATTACCATTGAAGGCGATACTGATTTGGCTTTTGAAGAAGATGTTTCAAAACGGTTTGAGGCTTATGGTTGGCATGTTCAAAATTTACCCGATATCAATGATTTAGACGCAGTTTCAAAAGCCATTAAAAAGGCGAAGAAAGAAACCGATCGTCCTTCCTTAATAAAAGTTCGCAGCATTATTGGTTACGGTAGTCCGAATAAACATAATTCAGCTGCAGCTCACGGGTCACCTTTGGGTAAAGATGAACTTCGGTTGGTTAAAGAAAATTTCGGATTTGATCCTGATAAAGATTTTAATGTTTCGAAGGAAGTTTTAGATTTCTATCGAAAAGCCGGGAAGAAATCTGCAAAAAAAGAAAAGGAATGGAACGAGCTCTATAAAAATTATAAAAAACGTCATCCCGATCTTGCGAAAGAATACGAGAACATCACGGCAGGAAAACTTCTTGAAGGTTGGGAGAAAAAGCTTCCGGTTTTTGAAGCAGGAACTGAGCTGGCGACCAGAAAAGCTTCAGGCAAAACATTGAATGCTATCGCTGAATATTTACCTCAACTGATTGGTGGGTCAGCCGATCTTTCGCCCTCTACAGATACGCATCTTGAGGCGTACCAATCATTTTCTGCAAAGCACCACGACGGTCGTAATTTCCATTTTGGAATCCGGGAACATGCAATGGGTTCGGTTTTGAACGGAATGGCACTCAGTAATTATTTGATTCCTTATGGTGCTACCTTTTTGATTTTTTCTGATTATATGCGTCCACCACTTCGATTGGCTGCAATTATGAAAATTCGTCAGATTATGGTCTTCACTCACGACAGTATTGCGCTTGGAGAAGATGGAACGACCCATCAGCCGGTTGAACAGTTGATTGGATTACGTTCTGTTCCAAACATGACTGTAATTCGTCCAGCAGATGCCAACGAAACCGCTCAAGCCTGGCGGGTCGCCATCGAACATAAAGATGGACCGGTCGCAATTGTCTTAACACGTCAGGGAATTCCTGTAATCGATCAGCAGAAATATGCCAAAGCAAAAAACTTAGAAAAAGGTGCTTACATTCTTTCAGATTCCGAAGGTGAACCAGATTTAATTCTCATTGCAAGCGGGTCTGAAGTCCAATTGATTTTGGGCGCTCAGGAAGAATTGAAGAAAAATAGTATTCAAGCAAGAGTAGTAAGTATGCCTTGCTGGAATTTATTTGATCAACAGACTGACGCTTACAGGGAAAAAGTATTTCCAAAAAATATAAGAAAAAGATTGGCTGTTGAAGCAGGCTCATCTCTCGGCTGGATGAAATATACTACCGACGATGGCGATGTCATTGGCATCGACAAATTTGGCGAATCAGCACCGGGCGAAGAAGTAATGAAAGAATACGGCTTCACTGTAGAAAATGTACTGAAAAGAGCACATGCGTTGCTTAGTAAGAAAGAATAAAGCTTCGTAGTGTTTGCAACGATTTACATTTAGATCGTTGCGCTTATTGCTAAGTGAAATGGCTTTGCAATAGGAATTTTTTACATCATATTGTATTAAAACTATACGTACCCAGCGTTTTGCAAAAATTTATTATCAAAAGTCGTTATCAATTAAATAAAAAAATGTCCACAGAACCATTAATAAAAATAGGAATTTGCGCAGACCATGGCGGATTTGAGCTCAAGGAAAGAATAATTCCTTTTCTAATTGAAAATAAATTTCAACCCATAGATTTTGGAGCAATGGAATTAAATAACGCTGATGATTTTCCAGACTATGTGATTCCTTTAGCCGAATCGGTATCTGCTGGAGACGTTTTCCGCGGCATTGCGATCTGCGGAAGTGGAGTTGGAGCGTGTATTGCTGCTAATAAAGTTTCCGGAGTGAGGGCAGCTTTGATTGTCGATTATTTTTCCGCGCATCAAGGTGTTGAAGATGATGACATGAATTTGATCTGTCTCGGAGGTCGGGTTACTGGATATGCCAGTGCAGAAGAATTGGTTTTGGCTTTTTTAAATGCGAAGTTTATTGGAGCTGAAAGACATCTGCGGCGACTCAAAAAAATTCAAGACTTAGAAAATTAGAAGGAAAAGCTTTTCCCTTTTTGAGATGCTTTTCTGGGAATTAACTTTTAAAATAAATAAAATGAATTCTTTAAATCAAATACGAAAAATGGATCAGAGTATATGGCTCGATTTACTCGATCGCGAAATTATGAACTCTGGCAAGCTCCAAGACCTTATTGACCATGACGATTTGCGTGGCCTTACTTCCAATCCTTCCATTTTTGAAAAAGCCATCAGTGGCAGTTCAGACTACGATCAGGATATTGTAACACTTTCTCAAAAAGAAGATAATAATCCCGCCATATTTTTTGATTTAGCCATTGCTGATATTCAACGTGCTGCTGATCTATTCAAACCCGTTTACGACCAAACCAATGGCACCGATGGTTTTGTAAGTTTAGAAGTCTCACCTTATCTGGCGCGCGATACCGACGCAACCATAGAGCAGGCGCGTGAACTTTGGAAAAGAGTAGACCGGAAAAACGTGATGATAAAAATTCCCGGAACCAAAGAAGGTCTAATCGCCATTCGTGAATGTTTGCGGGAAGGAATTAATATTAATGTGACGTTGTTGTTCGGGCTTCCGCGCTATCGGGAAATTACGGAAGCTTTCATGGGCGGACTGGAAGACCGCCTTGCAGAAGGTCATTCCATTAAAGAAGTTTCATCGGTGGCGAGTTTCTTTTTAAGTAGAATTGATGTCATGATCGATCCAATGTTGAAGGAAAAAGGTGCGGATAAATTGGTTGGAAAAATAGCGATTGCTTCTGCGAAAAAAGCATATCAGATTTATCTTGAAATGATCTCAAGTGACCGTTTTAAAAAGCTGGAAGAGAATGGAGCACAGCGACAACGTGTTCTTTGGGCAAGTACGGGAACCAAAGATCCTTCCTTTAGTGATGTTCTGTATGTAGAAACGTTGATCGGAAAAGATACCATCAATACTCTGCCAATGGAAACCATCGATGCATTTCGGGATCATGGAAAAGTAGCCGAAACGTTGACTCAAGATATACCTGACTCCAATAAAGCAATGGCTCAGCTGGAAAAAATCGGAATCGATATTGATAAGATCACCCAAAAACTTGAAGACGAAGGAATAGAAAAATTCAACGTTGCTTACGAGAAACTGCTCAAAAGTATTGATGACCAAAAACGTAAATTTTGATCTAATGATTGATTTTGAGGTATCTAAAATTAAAGTGGTTTTCATGGATATTGGTGGCGTAATGCTGACCAATGGTTGGGATCACGAATCCCGTGCGAAGGCCGCTGAAGTTTTTGATTTTGATTATACGGAAATGAATATTCTGCATAATTTCATCTACAATGTTTTTGAGATTGGCAGTATTTCTCTGGATGAATATTTGGATACCGTTGTCTTTGACAAGCCACGGGATTTTACAAAATATCAGTTCAAAGATTTTATGTATTCTCAATCGTTAGAGTTACCACAGATGTTATCTTGGCTTAAAAGTTGGAAAAGAAAAATAGATTTACCGGTATTTGCCATTAGCAATGAAAACGAGGAGCTCAATAATTATCGAATCCAGACTTTTAATTTACATGAATTATTTGATGGATTTTTCTCTTCCTGTTATGTTGGATATCGTAAACCCGATCCAAGAATTTTTAAAACCGCTTTAGAAATTACGCAGGTAAAACCTGATGAATGCATTTATTTTGACGATCGACCGATGTTGGTTAATGCTGCAAAGAAACTCGGAATGAACAGTATTCTGCATCAAAATTTTGAAACCACTAAAAATATTCTCGAACATTTTATACGAAAATAATATTATGAACAAAGAAAATACAAATCAAAGCTCCTTTGGGATGATTGGACTCGGAACAATGGGTTCTAATCTTTTACAAAATATTGCCGATCACGGATACCAATGCTCTGGTTATGATATCGATTCTAAAAAAGCCGATACCGTCAATAATTTAGGCAACAAAAATATTCACGCTTATTCAAATTTAAAGGAATTCGTCAATAATTTAAAAAATCCCAAAACAGTGATGATGTTGGTTCCGGCTGGTAAAATTGTCGATTCCGTCATTGAAGAATTACTGGAAGTTCTGGACCAAGGCGATATTATCATCGACGGTGGAAATTCACATTTTACAGATACGGAAAGACGCTTTGTAGATCTGGAGCAAAAAGGATATCACTTTGTTGGAATGGGCGTTTCTGGTGGCGAAGAAGGCGCACGAAAAGGACCGAGTATGATGCCGGGTGGAGACAAAGAAGCTTATGAAGCTATAAAGCCAATTTTAGAAAAAATTGCGGCACACGTTAATGGAGAGCCAACCGTTGCTTATATGGGAGAACGCTCTGCCGGCCATTTTGTAAAAATGGTTCACAACGGAATCGAATATGCTTTAATGCAACTGATTTCTGAAACGTATGAAGTTATGAAAAAAGGACTTCAAATGGAGGATAACGAAATTCATGACGTCTTTAAAAATTGGAATGAAGGAAGATTACAATCCTATCTCATCGAAATTACTCGTGATATTTTTGCCTATAAAAATAAGGGCACAGACCATCTTTTGTTGAATGATATTAAAGATGAAGCAAAAGCAAAAGGAACCGGAAAATGGACTTCTCAAGCAGCTATGGATTTGGCGGTTCCCGTACCGATGATCGATATTGCCGTTTCTATGCGAGATCTTTCTAAGTTTAAAGAACTCCGTACAGAAGCTTCAAAATTATATTATGATTCTAAGAAATACGATTCAAAAGATAAAATGGAATATATCGTAAAATTAGAACAGGCTTTTTACTTTTCAATGATTTCAGCTTATTCGCAGGGAATGCATTTATTGAATCAGGCGAATCAAGAATTTAAATATGATCTGAATCTTGCTACCATTGCAAAAATCTGGCGAGGTGGTTGTATTATCCGTTCAGCATTTTTGGAAGATATTTATGTAGCTTATCAAAAAAATTCAGATTTGAAACATTTATTTCTGGATAGTTCCATTAAAGAAAGTCTTAAAGAAAGTCTTGCTGGAATTCGAGCTATTATTTCAGACGCCGCGTTGCAAGGAATTTCAGTGCCGACTTATGCTGTAGCTTTAAGTTATTTTGATAATGTTCGAAATGAAGAAATGCCGGCAAATTTGATTCAGGCACAACGTGACTTTTTTGGTTCCCATACCTACGAACTTAAAGGCAAAGAAGGCGTATTCCATACAGAGTGGGAAGAGCCAATCGTTTAAGAATCATTTAATTCATCAACTCTAAGCTTCTCAAAATTTAAACACATGATCAAGACATCAAATAAAAAATCAGAACCTACCATTTTCATAATTTTCGGTGGAACAGGCGATCTCACCAGACGGAAAATCATGCCCGCGCTTTACAATCTTTTTCTGGCGAATTGGTTGCCTACTGAATTTGCAATAATCGGAACCTCATCGACCAAAACGAGCGACGAAAAATATATTAGTGATCTACTGGATGCCATCAACGAGTTCTCAAGAAATGGTAAGGCCAAAAAAGAAGAGTGGGAGAAATTTGCTTCACACATCACTTTTCAGGATGCAGATCTTACCCAAGCTGCCACCTTTAAACCATTTGGAAAGTTGATTGAAAAATATAAAAAGCAATGGCAAAAAACACCATCGATTATTTATTATTGTGCCGTGGCACCGCGTTTTTTCTGCACTATTGCAGAAAATATATCAAAATCAAAAATTGAAAATGATCCGGCAACTACGCGAATTATTATTGAAAAACCTTTCGGCACAGATCTCGATTCGGCGAAAGCTCTGAACAAAAGATTGCTTGGTATTTTTGATGAAAAACAAATTTATCGCATTGATCATTATTTAGGAAAAGAAGTCGTTCAGAATATTATGGCGTTCCGATTTGCGAATTCGATTATGGAACCTCTTTGGAATCGAAACCACGTAGAGAATGTCCAGATTTCGGTGACCGAACAAATCGGTATCGGAAGTCGCGGAAATTATTTTGATAACGCTGGAATCTTACGAGACATGATTCAAAACCATTTGTTACAGTTGCTTTGCATCATTGCGATGGAACCTCCAACCAACTTTAATGCTGATGAAGTTAGAGATAGAAAAGTAGATGTCCTAAAAGCCATGCGAAAAATTGAAACAGGAAAAGTTGAAAGTATTTCCGCGCGCGGTCAGTACAGTTCGGGTTGGATTGAAGGCAAAGAAGTGTTGGGTTATCGGGAGGAGGAAAATGTAAAAGAAAATTCAAATACAGAAACGTTTGCTGCTATGAAGCTCCACATTGATAACTGGCGCTGGCAAGGAGTACCATTTTATTTAAGAACGGGCAAGCGACTGTTTAAATCAGCTTCGATCATAACAATTCAGTTTAAAGAAATTCCGCACAATATATTCGTCTCTGAAGATGCCGCCGCGCCGAAGCAAAACCGATTGGTCATCAGTATTCAACCCGATATGGCGATCCGTTTTCAACTGCAAAGTAAAGTTCCGGGATTAGAAATGAATTTAAATACCGTAGATGTTGTGTTTGATTATGCTGGAAATAAAAAGACCGATTCGCCCGAAGCTTACGAAACGCTTTTATTAGATGCGATCACCGGCGATCAAACTTTGTTTATGCGTGCCGATCAGGTAGAAGCTGCCTGGGAATTGATTATGCCGATTCTGAATTATTGGGAAAAGAACAAAGAACAGAATTTCCCGAATTATTCGGCTGATTCCTGGGGTCCTGAAAATGCCGAAGCGCTCATTGCAAAAGATGGTTATCACTGGTTTAATTTGCCCGATAATAAATAACAAATATGATGGAATTAAATATTTATAATACTGTAGATGAAGTGATCAATGCATTGGCACAAGCCATTTGTCATTCTTCAGAATTGGCGATTAAAAAACGCGGACAGTTTAATTTGGTGCTTTCGGGTGGAGGTTCTCCTCGTAAGTTATATGAACTCCTGGCTTCAAAGCAATACCATAACAAAATTGCCTGGAACAAAACCTACTTCTTCTTTGGTGATGAACGGTTCGTTCCTGAAAATGATTCACAAAGAAATTCATTAATGGTCAAAGAGGTTTTATTTGATCCGCTAAAGATTACAAAATCCCACATTTTTAATGTTGACACTACAGGAACTCCTGAAGAGGCAGCCGAAAAATACCAACATTCAATAGAATCTCATTTTCAACATCAACCGATTGAATTCGATTTTAATTTGCTTGGGCTAGGTGACAATTCACATACTGCTTCTCTTTTTCCCTATACTTCCGTTTTAGATGAAACCGAGCCAACCGTTAAATCTGTTTTTGTGAAAGAAGTAGATATGTATAGAATTACAATGACGGCAGCAATGATTAATCAATCAAGACGTATTGCGTTTTTAGTTTTTGGAGAAGGGAAGGCAGAAGCTGTGTTTCACGTTTTGCGAGATCAGGCTGGGACAGCAAACAAATATCCGGCACGTCTGATTTCGAAGGATGAAAAGAAAGTTCAGTGGTTTTTAGATCGCGCTGCAGCTTCTCGTTTGTAGAAAGTTATTTTAATTAACTCTGATCAATCTACTTTACAATTCCCATTGCCGCGTAATACGCCGCACCCATTAACGCCGTTTTATCATTCAGAACGATTTTTACTGGAATGGTTTTCAGCAAATGTTCTAGGCGGCCAACATTGATGAAGTTTTTATAGAATTCTTTTTTATCAATGAAGTCAATAATTTTTGGAGAAATCCCGCCACCGATAAAAACCCCACCAGATGCTTTTGTTTTTAAAGCAAGTTGCGCTGATTCTACGGCTAGATATTTCACAAATAGCTGTAAAGTCTCAAGGCATACCGCATTTTTATTTTGCAAGGCTGCGGTAGAAATTGCGATGGCTGGATCTTCAGTTTGAAATTGGGCGCTGAGCCAATTGGGTTCTTTTTCTTTTCGAAATGTTCTCAAAAACTGGTAAATATTATAAATTCCCTGTCCCGAAACAACTCTTTCCCAACTCACATGTCCGAACTTTTTATTTAAATAGTTCCATAGTTCCATATCCAGTTCATCGCTTGGACTAAAACTACAATGTCCGCCCTCTGTCGCAAAAGGATGATAGTGCGATCCGTCCCAATACATACCGGCTTCACCAAGACCTGTTCCTGATGAAATAATTGCAGCATTTCCCTTGACATTCTCGCCTTTAGTTAAAGTTTTAAAATCTGAATCTTTAAGTGCAGACAATCCATAAGCATTGGCTTGAAGATCGTTGATGAGCAATACGCGCTTGATCTTTAAATCTGATTCTAATTTCTTAGCGTTGATTTCCCAGGCAAAGTTGACACCGCGAACTTTGTCACCATCAACTACCCCAGCTACGCCCAAACAAGCAGCATCAATCTTCGATATTTCATCACCGTGAAACTCATGAATTGCCTTAACAAAAGTATCGTGATCGCTCGTCGCGAACCGTTGATGTTTAATCGAAACGAGCTTTCCGTTTTTAATTTCGAAAAGAGCGAGTTCGGTTTTGGTTCCTCCTAAATCTCCCGCTAGAACAATTCCTGATTTTGGTAAATTATTTTTACGCGAAGGATAGGCCATTGGCATCGTCGCAGATGAAATGTCAGGTAAGGAAATTGCTTTAAATTTTTCCATTTGTTACTGTATAGTTTAGGAATGAACAATTAAATAAAATAATTGCTTCAGTAATGTAGAGAAGGATAACCCATTTTAGAAACTTTTTTTGATGGATTTTGTATTTCTATATTTAGCGTTTGTATTAGAAATAATGCTCTTTACGGAACTTAAAGTTACGCTTTTTAACTATTTCGTATAAAATTTTTTAAAAATAAAGATGGATAAATAAATTACATCCTCAATTCATATAAAAAAAGGAATTCCAATCGAAATTCCTTTAAATCTTAAAGTCTGAATAATTTGTGTGAATATCGGAGAAGAATAGTCAGCGTTCGTAAATGTTTATAACGATTTACTCATTTAAAGTTCTATGTTGAAAATGGTTAATCTTACAATCTGGAAATTCCAGTTTCAATTACTTTTGCCCCTGCATTTATCATCTGCTGTTGTAATTCTGTACCTTTTAAATTTCCAGCCATTTTTTCAAACATTACTCCAGTGGTTACCAATTGTAAACCTGAGAATTTTTCATTCCAATTTGGACGGGGAACTGTATCGCCATAAGGATTTCTCCGTTTTTTTATAAAAATATGCTGTGGTTCATTCCCACACAGATCATCTATCAATTCTGCCATGTGGTCTCCTATGATTATTTGACCTTTATTTCCATTGCTTTTATTCATTAAATCAGCCGTTTCCTGCATTGTCAATAATCTGTCCATTGCCTGGAAAGCCAACCTGGAAATGAAAACTGATTCTGGTGGAATCGGTTGAGGGTTCAGTGCTACCATACTCAAAAAGTTACTCTGGAGCTGACCGATCATTGACAAGAATTTTTCGCGCGGGATACTTATTGTATTTTCTGCTCTGTGATTTTGTGTTTCCATATTATCATTTTTTATAGGTTTAAATTTATTTTAAGAAGATTGAAGAGGAAGTTTTGGTGCGGAATTTTATTGGGAATAAGTTGAAAACAAAAAAGCGCAGGATCGTAATTAAAAAATTATTTATCCAAATATCGTTTCATATTCCTACTTTAACATAGTACAAATGCGACATCATTAAATAAAAATTGAAATTGTAAAAGGAGGAATAACCTGATGAAGAATCAACTGCAAGATTTTGCAGTTTCCTGATACTATTTAAAAAGAAAATTTATGGAATTTTTGAATTGAATCGTACCGAATTTTTGAGCGTTTTTCGCTTGGAGTGACACCTGTGAAATGATGGAAATCATGTATAAGTTGCAGATATCTTCATAACCGAACTGGTGAGAAATATTAGTCCATGAGGCTTTGGGATTATCTTCTTTAAATTGATAGGCTATCGAAAAACGAACATTCCGAGAAAAATATTTTGGTTATAAGCCGATTCGCTGTATGGACTGAAGCTCTATTTGCCGAACACTTAGGCAGGGTTTAGTAACCAGCATATCTATTAATATTTTCCGATGTGAAAATGCACCATTTTTTACATCGCCAGATTTATCGGAAGTGGAGGTATATTCATTTAGCTTACTCAAGAGATATAAATAAATAATCCCATTTTTTTCGGCACAGAATTTTTAAACTAATCGACGTGATTACTTTTAATCAAATCTATAATTGGAAAGTAAAATTTAATGATAAATAATAAGTTCTCTAATTTTTTCGAATTAGTTTCTAGTAGATGAAGAAAGCATAAGATCGTCTTTTTTGAAGCCGCCATTTTGACCGAATTTAAATACTGTTTAGGCATTTAATTATATAAAACTGAATCTCCTAAATCGGCCGTTTTTATAAAAAATCTAAAATTTCTTCGCTTCATATTCACTTTCATTCCCCAACCGATCTACTGATTTTATAGCGATGGTATTTAGTTTTTTACCATTCTTTATCATCGGCAAATTCTCAGAAATAGTGTCTTTTTCTAAAATTTCAGTTTCCCAATTCTCTCCGTATTTCACATATCGGATCCACTGAAAGACATTTTGATTATCCAGTGTATTCCATTTTGCATGAACCGAATTATTGAGCGTTTCAACAAAAAGAATCGGTTTTTCTAATGCAACCGTTTTAATCCAGGGAGATTTTGGAATTAAGGCTTTTGTTTTATAAGCATTCTTAACTGCATTCAACATGGCAGGACTTTTTGATAAACCATCGACGCTATAATGAATTTCTCCGGCACCATTTTTCAGAATCGCACGTGTAGAATTAATTTGATTTACAATTTCGGTCGGTCGATCAGCTACATCTCTTAATCCAATCGTATTAAGTCCTGGCCAAAGATGGCGTTTCTCTGAGTTTTCGCTTTCCCACCATTTTAGCAGAGAAGTAAAACTTTGAGGTCCATCATTTTTCCAGTAAAGCTGAGGTGAAAAGTAATCCAGCCAACCTTGGTTCAGCCATAATTTAGCATCGGCATATAACTCATCATATTGCGATGTTCCTTTAATTCCTTCTGGAAAACCAGGTTTCCAGATTCCAAAAGGGCTGATTCCGAATTTTACATAACTTTTTTCGGCTTTAATTTCATCGTGAATTCTTTTGATGAATTTGTTCACATTCGCTCTTCTAAAATCGGCGCGCGATAAGTTGCCGCCACGTTTTTGATAATCGTTCCATGTTCTGTTATCTGGGAAATCTTTGCCACCATTGTATTCTCGGTACGGATAAAAATAATCATCAATGTGAATCGCATCGATATCGTAGCGCTTCACTAAATCCTTGATGACTGCTGAGGTATGATCCTGAGTTTTCTCATCTGATGGATCCATCCAATACATTCCATTGCGTAGTTTTATAATTTGCTCTGGCATTTTCTTCACCATAGATTCACTGGTAATTGGTCCGCCAGTGGTGTGATGAGCACGATATGGATTCAACCAAACATGCAATTCCATTCCGCGTTTGTGAGATTCTTCAATCCAAAATTCTAAAGGATCGTAAAATGGAGTAGGAGCTTTGCCAATCGCACCAGTCAGGAAGTAAGACCAGGGTTCTAAATCACTTTTATACATTGCATCTGCAGAAGGTCTCGCCTGAAAAATCACCGCATTGAAATTGGCATCTTGCAAGAGATCTAAGATTTTGATAGCCTCGTCCTTTTGTTGCTGAGTGCTGAGGTTATTTTTTGTTGGCCAGTTGATATTTGCCACCGTTGCAATCCAGGCGGCCCGAAATTCACGTTCAACTTCTGGCAAATTCAATTTTGCTTCTGGTTTTTGAACGATGGTTTTCGGTGGGGCAGGTTTGGTCGTAACAACTGGTTTTTTGGTGTTTTTAGCAACCGGCTTTTTAGTGGCGCAAGAAGTGATGAAAAGCGAAAGAATTAAAAATAATAGAGTAGCTGCTTTTGCAAAAGAGTATTTCATAAATGAATTTTAAAGGGAAAATAAAAAACGGATTGCTTTAATAAAAATTGTTTCGCTATGATTAACAAACTCAATTTAATAAGATGAAAAATGCTGATCGCAAATATATAAAAAGCAATGTGATTATTGGTTTGGATTTAAAAATAAAAAACTTTAAAGTAGATTGACTTTAAAGTTTTTCACCAATATCTTCAGCTATTAAAAACAATTTTTAGCTAATTATTAATTGGATATTTTGTAATTAGAACAGAAGCAGATAGGTTGAGTTTTTCCTGTAAATTCCTAATCATGTCAAGAGTCAATCTTTTTTTCCGGTTCAAAACTTCTGATGTCTTGCTTTTCGAGCCAATAATTTCTACCATATCTTTCTGTTTCAAATCCATTTCTTCTATTCTGATTCTGATGGCTTCGATAGGATCAGGTGCTTCAATCTGGTAGTGTTCATTCTCGAAAGTATCAATGAGTAAAGATAAAATTTCTGCCTCATCTCCTTCAGGCGTATTTTCTTTGGCATCAAAAATTTCGTCTAATTTTTCTAATGCTTGAAAATATTGTTGTTCTGTTTTTATCGGTCTTATTTTCATGGTGTTAAATTAAATTTCGTTATCGTCAATTTTATCATATTCGGAATGGGTGCCAATGAATCTAATGAATGCCCATTCTCTTTCATAGTTAAATTTCACTACCATTCGGTATGAATTTCCTTTAATATTAAAAACGACGCGGCTGTTTTTTAGAATGCTGGCATTGGCGAAGTTTTGTTTAACATCATTCGGTGATTTCCACGAATTGGTTTTTGCTATATCGAACCAAGTTTTCAAATATTGTTCTGAATCAGGATATTTCTCCCAAAACTCTTTTAAAGTTCGCTTTGCAATTATTCTTTTCATTTACAATACAAATATATATAAAAGTTCCCGATTCAGGAACTTTTATATTTATTCTACAAAGTATAAAGAAAATAAATTCTCACAACGTTCAATCATCAGTTCAAAAAATCTTAAAAAAATTAAATGTTATCGTAGAGTTTAAATATTGTTTTGTCGGTTGTGATTTAACCTTCTAACAATGAAGATCAAAATAATTTTTAACAATTATTCGGCTAACCATTTGAAAATTGCGTCAAAAGTCTTTTCTGGTTGTTCGATCCACGGAAAATGACCAGACTTATCAAGTAAAACTAATTTCGAATTCAGTGAATTTCTATTCAATTCTTCTGCAAATTCTGGTGGATTATTAGTATCAAATTTCCCATTGATGATCAGAGTTTTTACTTTCAAATTTTTGAACTTTTTCTGAATTTCTAAATATTTCTGTCGTTGATAGGGCGTCTCAACATAATGTTTTCCAGCAACAGGTTTTCTTCTACCTGCCTCGGAAATTACCTTTACAATTGGTATTACTTTTTGCGAAATCTCTTCATCATAAGCCCACCATTTTATTGGTGAATCAGCTAAATATTTTCCGCTTTTATCTGTGCTTATTTTATTCACGTACATGTATTCCCAATCTTCTACTACTTGTGAAAACCAGGCAGATTCTTTGATTCGCTTACTTTCTGAATCTCTTTTGCGTTGAAGTGTTTCGTCCAAATCACCAATAAAACTTGTTCCTGTTAAAATTAAACCTGAAACATGCTCAGGATGTTCAACCGCGTATTGCAATGCAACGGCACTTTGATCAGAATGGCCAAAGATCCAGATTTTATCAGCACCCACTTTTTTTCTCAACAAGTCAATTTCTTTTGATAAGTGATCAGAATTATAATCCTCCAGTTTTTGAGGAGCTTCTGATTTACCGGTTCCACGCGGGTCATAATAAACCATGGTGAACTTTTCTTCTAATGGTTTTAAGGTCATTTCATATCCAATTTTTCCTGAGTTTGGATGTCCAACAAACATGAAGGGACCGTTTCCTTTCACGATGTAATTTAAATATATACCATCAATTTTTTCATAATATTCTCCATTTTCAATTTTTGTTTTTGCATTACAAGAAATCATAACTGCAAATATTGAAATCACTAATATTAAAAAATAAATTTTTCTGGTTTTCATTATTTGTATTCTTACCTACTGTTTAGCTAAACTAATAAAAATAAGCAAAAAAAGAATCCCAAATAAATTTGGAACTCTTTTATCAATTTGGCAAATGCCAATATATTTAGAATGGTTTGGAAGGATTACCCTTTTGCACCTCTTTCAATACGTTTTCTTTCGTTTTCTGAAAGTACTTTTTTACGCATTCTGATGAAGTTTGGAGTTACCTCGATCGCCTCGTCACTTTGGATGTATTCCATACATTCTTCCAGAGAGAATAATTGTTTTGGAGCAATGTTACCATCTTTATCTTTTCCAGAAGCACGCATGTTGTTCAACTGTTTTGCTTCCACAATATTAACAACCATATCTACCGGTTTGTTTTGCTCACCGATGATCATCCCTTCATAGATTTCTTCACCCGGATCAACAAAGAACTTACCTCTATCCTGTAATTTTGCAATTGAATATTCAGTTGCTGGACCTTGAGTTTTACTAATCAAAACACCAACTAATCTACCTGGAATAGCACCTTTGTAAGGTTTGTACTCGCTGAAACGGTGTGCCATAATAGCTTCACCTGCAGTTGCTGTCAACATTTGAGAACGCAATCCGATCAAACCTCTTGAAGGAATTTCGAATTCCATGTGTTGCATTTCACCTTTCGTTTCCATGATATGCAGATCACCTTTTCTTTGAGTCGCTAAGTCAATTACTTTTGATGCAAATTCGTCTGGTACATCAACAACCATTGATTCATAAGGTTCACATTTCACACCATCGATTTCTTTGATGATTACTTGTGGCTGACCAATCGTCATTTCATAACCTTCTCTTCTCATCGTTTCGATCAAAACAGAAAGGTGAAGAATACCACGGCCGAATACCAAGAAAGTGTTGGCATCTTCAGTAGGTTCAACTTTCAGTGCTAAGTTTTTCTCTAACTCCTTGTACAACCTTTCTTTCAGGTGATTTGAAGTTACATATTTACCATCTTTTCCGAAGAAAGGAGAGTTGTTAATCGAGAACGTCATGTTCAAAGTCGGCTCATCGATTGCAGTTCTTGGCAATGGTTCTGGATTTTCCAGGTCTACGAATGAATCTCCAATCTGGAATTTATCAAAACCTACAATTGCACAGATATCTCCGGCTTGTACTTCCTGAACTTTTTTCTTTCCTAAACCTTCGAAAACGTAAAGTTCTTTTACTTTTCCTCTGATGATTTTACCGTCTTCCTGAGCTAAACCAATTGTTTGACCTTCTTTAATAGAATTTCTTCTGATTTTCCCGATCGCAATTCTACCTAAGAAAGAAGAGAAATCTAATGAAGTAATCTGCATTTGCAAGCTTCCTTCAAAAGTTTCAGGTTCTGGAACATACTGAATAATACCATCTAATAATGGAGTAATATCATCAGCAGGCGTTAAGCTGGTGTTAAACCAACCTTGTTTGGATGAACCGTAGAACGTTGGGAAATCCAATTGCTCTTCGGTTGCTTCTAAGTTGAAGAATAAATCGAAAACTTTGTCATGAACTTCATCAGGACGACAGTTTGGTTTATCTACTTTATTAATAACCACGATTGGCTTTAAACCTAATTCTAATGCTTTGTGCAATACAAAACGAGTCTGAGGCATTGGTCCTTCAAAAGCATCTACTAAAAGTAAAACTCCGTCAGCCATCTTCAAAACTCTCTCTACTTCTCCACCGAAATCGGCGTGACCAGGCGTATCAATTACATTAATTTTGGTGCCTTTGTACATTACCGAAATATTTTTCGATAAAATGGTAATTCCTCTCTCACGCTCCAAGTCATTGTTGTCCATGATTAAGTCACCTGTCTCTGCCTGATTTTCACGGGAAACAGTGGTTGCGTGGATGATTTTATCAACCAAAGTAGTCTTACCGTGGTCAACGTGCGCAATAATTGCGATATTTCTAATGTTTTGCATATTCGTTTTTTGACGGTGCAAAAGTAATCTTTTTTCGTCAAATTCTTTTATAAGTTGTTTAATTTAATAAAATTTTATGTTAAAATTTAGAGAAAGTTGAATTTTAAATAGTTTTTTGTGGAATTATGACCATTTAAAATAATTTTAGAAGAGGAAAGTCCTGCATACTCAGAACTTTATTTCTGTAGAATTCTATCAAATCATAAAGCGGTCTGTTTTCTCTCAAAAAGCTTTTTGATATTTATTAAAAGTAATATTCTAAATACAGTTCTACATTAAAAACGAAAGTCCAGCGATTAATGATCAACTGGACTTTCTTTAAAAACAGAAAAATAAGGATCTTTCTAGATAACTGCTCCTGCAGCATCTTCAATTTGTTGAAGCTGTTTTCTTCTTCTCATATGAGTATTATGTTTTCTTTTATCTACCGTAAGCTTCATCAAACGGAAAGTGTGATGGCGGTCAACGCCGAAATGGTAGGCGAGGATATACATTAAAACACCGACGCCGGCAATACAAACATATCCAAGCAGTCTTTTATTCGCTGCTAATATTGCATTGAGCTGAATGGCTTTCATATTTCCCATCACCTGGTTATAACTGATCGAATTTCCATCCATGTAAATAGCCAGATTTCCTATAGACTCTATCTGAAACTGATACTGTAACCAGGAAAAGAGCGCTGAAAATATAGCAACAGAAAAGAAGGTTCTCCAAACCAGTACCAATCCTGCTCCTGCCATCATCTGATTCATATCCAGTTTATCCAGCGTGTAATACCAAACAGCAATAAACAGAGCGCCCATTCCGAAACCTTTGAGAAACATCGGAAGGATCCATCTTTCAAAATTGAATTCGAACGTCATTGAAAAGTACATGATCATCGAATAAGCCAACATGGCTGCGAAACCAAGAAATATAAACATCTTCAAACCGCGTCCCTGTCGAAACCAGTACGCCATATAAACTCCTGCTGCCACGATTCCCGGAATCATTAATAAATTTAAGCTGGCATTCACTACTGGATCGTATCCTAATATTCCTACAGTAAAAATGCTCTGGATGGAACCGGTGGCTAAAAACATTCCTGTAAACAATAGCATGATCAAACCATGAATGACATTATTCCTTCTAAAAATTTTAAAGGAAAGATACGGTCGTTTTAAAGTATACTGTCTGATCACCAAAATAATGAGGCTGACAAACGACGCAATGGTTGCATTAATAATAGAAGGGGAGTGAATCCAGTCCTGTTGCTTTCCGAAGGCGAGCACATAGGCACCAAACATGAACATGGCTACAAAAATCAAAATACTGATCCAGTCGATGTAATGCAGTGGCATTTTGAAGCCGAAATATTTATCGTGCATAAAGATCCAGGCAATTAATGCCAATCCTAAACAGATCGCAGCGGCGACCATATGAACGTATTCCCAGTTATGATCATACGCTAACATTGTTAAAACATATCCTGCGATCTGCGACGTGATAATGGAGAACGGATAAAAAACAGAATAAAATTTCCCTCTGTTACCCTCCGGTGAGATCATCATCATGATCGGAATAATAAACTCCAGCAAAATGATCATTTTTAAATATCCGATGATCAATGAATTGGCGACCATTAAATAGGGACGATCGGTCGTTCCATTTACATAACTCAAAATACCGATCAGAATAAAGATAAATGTTACTTTATCGCGGATCTTAAACCGGAATTTCATCCGCAAAATGATCGGCATTGCAGCTCCCATTCCGATCACGCCGGCATAGTTGGCCCACACGAAATATTCCGTCTGGATCCCTGTGCTTCCAACCATATAAGATACGTTACCAACATACACTCCGTTTACGGGAACAATGACGATGGTGAATACCAATATGAGTAAAAGCTGAACAAGTTTGGGAACCCAATCTCTAAATAAACCTTGATTATACATTGTAATTGTTTTTTACAATAACCCTACTGGTTATTTCGATTGGGAGCTATCTTTATTAATGGTCACATCCATGTTCATTCCTGCGCGTAGTTTTGCGATGTCTTCTTTTTTATTATTGCTGGTGAATTCTATTCGTACCGGAATTCTTTGTTGAACTTTCACAAAATTACCGGTAGAGTTGTCGGTCGCCACGTTGGAGTATTGCGCTCCAGTCGCTGCAGAAATTGCAGTTACCGTTCCTTCAAATTCTTGTCCGCCTAAAGCATCTGCTTTCATCATGATCTTTTTACCGATTGCGATTGCAGGCATTTGACTTTCCAGGAAATTGGCAGTTACCCATTTTTCACCATCCAAAACGATGGTTCCAACTTGTTGTCCTCCTTGAATCAATTGGCCTTCAGAAATCATTCTTCTGCCCATAATTCCATCATAAGGTGCGGTAATTACGGTGTATGATAAATTAATTCTGGCCATGTCGAGCGCTGCTTTGGCTCTTTTAATTTCAGCATCATTAATTCCTATTTTGAATCTCACTTCTGAGGTAGAGAGATTGGCAGAGTTCTTTTGATTCAATAAAGTTTGATAAGAAGCTCTGGTCGCGTCATATTCCGTTTTTACCTGATCGTACTGTTGTCTGGTTACGGCTTCCGCTTTTAATAAGTTTTGATATCTTTTTAAGTTTTGCTCGGCATTCCACAATCTCGCTTTTTGTCCGGCAATGTTACTTTCCAAAACGGACACATTACTGGAAACCGTGTTAATGGAAGAATTGGTCGCTTGTCTTTGTGCTAAAGTATTTTGATAAGCCGCTTCAGCTTGAGCCAATTGCGTTTCGATTTCCCGTCCATCTAAAACAACCAAAGTATCTCCTTTTTTTACCGCCTGATGTTCATTAAATTTAATTTCTAAAATATAGGCGGAAACGCGGGAGTTGATCGGATTTATAAATTCCTGAACCTGTGCAGATTCTGTGTAATCATTTTTTACAACATTGAAATATTCTTTGATCAGCCAATAAAATCCGAAAACCACGACTGCAAAAACAATGATATTTGCGATTGTATTTCTTAATTTATTAGATTTGTTTTTACTGACTTTCTTCTCAGTTTTAGGGTTTGCCACTTTAGTTGGAGCAGTTGGTTTCTGCGCTTCTGCGTCAGTGTTTTCTATCTCTGGGTTATTTTCCTTATTTTCCATTTTCTTATTTCTTATTCTGTTAGTAGTTTATTTTAAAGTGTTCCGGTAGATTTCAACAGGTTGTAGTATTGATATAGCAAATCGATCTCTGCATTTACATAATCTAATTCTGCTTGAATTTTCTGATTCTGTGCATCGGTTATTTCCGCTTGAACTGCCAGTTGATTCAAATATTTCGCTTCTGTAATTTTATAGTTTTCATTGGCTAATGTTTGGGCTTCTTTTAAAATAACCAGATTTTCCAACGCATTTTGATGACCGATATAAGCGGCATTAACCTGCATGTTGATATTTTGTTCCACAAGGTTATAGGTTTTCTCCACCTGTTCTTTTTGCAATTGTCCTAGCTGTAATTTCTCTTTTGTTTTGAAAAGATTATCGATATTATAACTCACCTGAATTCCGGCTTGAAAACCTCCAGAATACATATCGAGAACTGGCGAACTGCTTGTTAAAGGTTTGTTTAAACTATATCCGCCAAAGCCAGCGATAGTCGGCATTTTGTCTGTGTTAATAATTTCAATATTCTTATCCGCAATCTCAATGTTTCTTTTTACATATTTCTGATTCGGATTATTTTGGTGCGCTAAATCGAGGTAGTAATTTAAATCACGTAACGTTTGCTCTCCTTCAATATTTTCTGTTGGAATGATTTCCGTATTCTCTGGTAATCCCAGCGCGTTGTTTAAGTTGTAATTTAAAATTTTGCGATTGTTATTTAAAACCAAAATGCCTTGGTCGATATTCATAATTCCCAATTCACCACGAATGATCTCATTTCTGGTGATCATTCCTTGCTGATAGAATTTTTTAACATTTTTCAGTCTTTCTTCTGCTAAATTTTTATTGTTCAGATAAACAGCATTCTGATTGATGATTTTAAAAATGTCCAGGTAATTTGACATCACCAGAAACTTCACGTCTTGCTGATCTTTTTCATAATCCAATTCTGAAAGTTGTTCCTGTAAAGCGGTGATCTCGATTGATTTTTTAACCAAACCACCTTTAAAAATGAGTTGACTCGCCTGCAATCCATAAGTACTGCCGTAATGCGGCAATTGCACCGTCATCGAATTAGAAAAATCTTTATCAATAATTAAAGAATTTCCTAAATAAAACTGACTGGTCGAGGCCGTAATCGAGGGAAGTTTTTGAAGTTTTGCAACCTCGGTATTTTGTTTTGAAATTTCGATAGCTTTTGCAGAAACCGCCAATTGAGGATGGTTTTGCAAAGCCAAAGTGGTAGCTTCTTTGATCGTCAATTCTCTCACCTCTTGGGCCTGAGAATTTCCGGTCCAAAAGAAAGCGATCAAGAGACTGGCTATTTTAATGTTTTTATTCATCTCTCCTTATTTTTATGCAAAATTAGAGTAAGTGAACTTTCGATACAATGATTAAAATGACTAAGAAAATGTCTAAATGTAGGATTTTATTAATCTGACTGGGTCCGGTATTGCATCGGGCTCATTCCTTCATGCTTTTTAAAGAAATGAGAAAATGAATAAGGGTCAGAAAATTTCAGCACTGTTGCGATTTCATAAACGGGTTCTTTGCTGGTACTTAATAAAATTTTCGTCTCGTTCAGTACGAACTCTGAAATGATTTGATTGGCGGTTTTTTGGGTCACACTTTTCACCACGGAACTTAGATGCCTTATCGTGAGTTGTTGCTTATCTGTATAAAACTGCAGCACTTTTTCATCTTTAAAGTTTTCGAAAACATTTTTAATAAACTCAAAAGTGATCTCTTCCTGGCGCGTCATGCTATTGCTATCCAGCTCTTCCTGCATTAATAGGGAACCGGAGACGGAATAAATAAAAGCCGTAAAGAGATGTTCCAAAACATCATCGTTGTACATTGAAGATGTTTTATTATCTAAAATTTGTGCGAGCAAATCGAGATAGGACCAAAGTACCTTAAATTCTGCGTCGGGCAAATGAGCCGTTTGATTAATATGCGATTTAAAATGTTTAAAAACTTTCAGTTTGTTTAGCTTTAGGCCTAATTTTTCAATATAATCCTGGGTGTAAGCAATCACCCGACCTTCAAAATCGTCGCTGAGAGAATGAATTTCGAAGAAGAACCGGGATTCAGAAAGGACTACTGAATTCGGATTAAGCTCTATATCATTAATCTGAATACTGATTTTTCCGTGTCCTTTCTTTACAAAAAGAATGGCAGGCCGATCCTGTTGGTAAAGTTTTTCCAATTGAATTTTTGAACTGATAAAAGTTTCATCGAAAATCCGAATTGGTGGTTTTTCCATCTTTTTTAAATCTAATTTCTGGCGCTTTTATCAAAATTGAAATTGATGCTTCTGTAAAATTAATTATCCTTTTAAATAAATCATTATAAAAGTAAATTTTTACGCAACATTTTTGTCAAAAAAAAAGCGACCGTTAGGCCGCTTGTAAATTGAATTGATCAACTTTGTCTCTTTAATTTTGATGAAGATAAGAGTATAAATCATCTTTTAAATGGACTCTTTTCTTTCTTAAATCAGTCAGATGTTCATCGGTTGTGTGGTTTTGTTCCCCTTCTTCGTAGTGCTGAATCAATGCGTTGACTTCTTCATAATTCACATACAGTTTTTTGAAAACATCATCTTTTAATTTAAGTTCATTTATTTTGACTTCTAATTCAGGGAATTCGTGGGTAAGATTGTGATTTTCCATGACTTTAAATATTTAATTTTTTAATAGATTAAAGTTAAGGAAATTTCCTTTTGAATAAATATGAAAATAATCAGTTTTGGACTGAAGTTATTTCAACAGATCAAGTTCGAGCGGGTTGTTATTTTTCTTACGGTCTTCTTTGGCTTTCAGTTCGCGCTGCCTTATAAGGTCAGAAGGTTTAATTTCGTTTCCATCGGGACCAATTATTTTAAAACTGGTAGTTGCACTGTTCATCATTTCGCGCAACGATTTTGTAGGATCATTCCTTAGTTCTGCCGCCAATTTTTTATACTTAACATGATCAATCAAAATTTCCTTTTCATAATTTCTATCGTCATCAATCTGCAACTTATTATTTTCGACATATTTCGAAATTCCTTTTAATTCAAAAGAATGATATTTCGCCTCGTCCTCAATTTTCACGATCAATCCAGGCAGACCATGAAATTTATAAGGTCCATCTTGAATAGGAATTTCTGTGGTGAACCATGCCGTCCATTTTCTTCCAAACATTTTGGTTTCTGCTTTTTGGGTCTCGAATTCGCCAAGTTTTTGTTTGTCGGCCAAAATTTTCCAAACGGGTTTTCTGTTGTCCAAGACTTTATATCGGTCATTTCCTAAACCGGTATGCTGATATATTTGAAAACCAGGATAATTTTTTTCAATGGTATAAAATATTTTTCCTTTATAACTTTGCTTGACGTTGATAAAATCAGACCCAGAATTTGCTTGCTTTGTTATTTCTACCAGTTGAAGGGAATCTGATTTAAAAAGTTCATAACTGTAAAATTTGGAACCTTCGGGATTAACATCCAAAACGATCAACTCTTTCTGCACCTCAGCTTGATTGGTAGAATCTAAAACAAAGCTGTATTCATATGTAAACCGTTTATTCTGTGCATTGGCAAAGACAGAAATCAGCAACAGCAATAGTAAACCTTTTTTCATGAAATTTTTTTTTGTTAAGATAAATAAAATTGCCAAAGTTTAGTTTCTTTGGCAATTTTAAATTTAATTATTTTTTAAGCTTGATGTAGATTTGTCCCCTTTTGTTCCCACTAGATTCTTTCTTGTAAACGTGAACAGATTCTATTTTCTTTGGATCCAATATTTGCATCTCTTCTCTAGTGGCAGGTTTTTCATCGATGAAAATATCCACGTCATCACTAAACTTGATTCCTGAATTGGGTTGGTAAGTTGTCGGTTCGACTGCGATTATTTCAGCGCCCTCTGTATTTTGTTTGAATTCGTATTTTAATTTTCTCACAGCCTCTGTCGCTTTCTTTTCAGCATTCTTAATATCACTACTAAACTTTATAGAGTATACCAACTTTTCTCCTTCTGCGGCTTTCTTTTCAGCTTCTTCAATCCTCTTTTTAAACGCTGGAGAATTAAATAATCGATCTGCTTCTGCGGCTTTCTTTTCAGCCTCTTCAATTTTCTTTTTGAACTCTGGAGAATTGACAATTCTGTCTGTTTCTGCTGCTTTTCTTTCAGCATCTTCAATTCTCTTTTTGAACGCTGGAGAATTAAATAATCGGTCAGCTTCTAATGCTTTTTTCTCAGCATCTTTAATTCTTTTTTTAAACGCTGGAGAATTAACTAATCGGTCAGCTTCTGCCGCGCTTTTTTGAGCTTCAGCAATTCTTTGTTTGAATTCAGGAGATTCACTTACGTCATGCTCGATGATCTTGTCATTGTCAATGAATAGTTGAGGATGATCTTGATTAAGTTTTGTTCCGTCAGTTCCAACTGCAATATCGTTCTGAGTGATCGAATTGATTTTTTTATTCGTTTTAATAGTATCCGATTTCAATTGAGACACCGCGTTTTTGATTTCCAGATTGGTATTGGTAATCTCCTTATTCTTCGCATTAATTAAATAGATAAATGAAAGAATAAATAATAAAGGCAACGCTAGAATTCGTCGCGCATAACTGAATTTTGTTTTCGATTTTTTAAGCATTGTTAATCTTTTTTTAAGGTTAGAACTAAGAAACGGACTCGTTGCAGGTAACTGTTTTCCGGAAAAGTGACTTGCCAAAAGCATCTGCGCAAATGCTTTCGTGTCCGAGTTTTTGATGGCTTTTTTATCAGCCAGATATTCGTGTATTAAATGGATTTCTTTTTTGATCAAATAAAAGAAAGGATTGAACCAAAATAGGGAAGTGGTGATTTCGAGGAAAATTTTGTCCCACGAATGTTTCTGTTCAATATGAACCATTTCGTGTTTCAGAATTTGACGACCTAAATCTGATTGTATGGCAATAGAATTTTTCCAGAATAAATTTTTGAAAAAGGAAAAAGGAGCTTCCGCCAGATCGGTTTGATAAAAACTAATTCCTTCGAAATTTTCTTTGCTAAACTTCTTTTTAAATAGCTGAATTTTAACCAATCCGAAAATTAATTTCGTTAGAAAAAAGATAGCAACCAGTCCAGTAAGAACAGCGCCAGTTTTAAAATAATTGAAATCATCGTTTAAATTATTAGTTGAACTTAAATTTTGTAATCTATTAATTAGTAAATATATATCACTATTTACTTCAAGTGTAAAATACCTAACTTTCAGCAAAGGCAACAATAAACTGATCAGCACCGTAGCCAGCAAATAGAAGCGGTTATAATGATGAAAGGTCTTGTCCTTAAGAAACAACTTGTAGTACAGGAACATTACACCACTTGTAAAAATAACTTTCCCGAAATAGAAAAATAGTGTTTCCATCAGTCTTTATTTTTAAGTTCATTTAAGAGCATTTCAAGATCTTCAACGCTCATTTCATTTTTCTCAACCAGGAAAGAAACCGCGTTTTTATAAGATCCTTCGAAATAATTTTTCACCAAACTCTGCATCGATTTTCCGCTGTATTTTTCTTTGGAAACTAAAGGGAAATATTGATGCTGTCTGCCGAAAACTTCATAATCGACAAAATCTTTGTCTTTTAAAACTTTTAAAATCGTAGACACGGTATTGGTGT
This sequence comes from Kaistella sp., assembly GCF_041824135.1. GTDB lineage: Bacteria > Bacteroidota > Bacteroidia > Flavobacteriales > Weeksellaceae > Kaistella. The sequence continues at coordinate 26,395 of NZ_JBGZYM010000029.1, forward strand.
GTGGTTTAGGTTCCGGAAATAATTCGAGAATATCTTTTAGGAAGGCTTTTTCTAAGTCCCACAGATATTGCATTACCTGTTCTTCCGCTTTTGTTAATTGAGTAACTTGCATATCACTATTTATTTAGTGATACAAATGTAGAATTTAATTTTTACTGTACAACTATTTTTTTAGTGATAATGCTAAATTTTTTATATCTACCTGATTATCAATATAATTATTTGTAAATTTAGACTGAAAAAGAGGATTACAGTCATCTGAAAATAAATTGATAAAGAGGTTTTCGTTAAAAAATCCTTAAAATAACAGAAGAATGGCACAAAGGAATTATTCTTGCTCTTTAAAATACAATCATTAAAATTTTAATTATGGATACTAAAAGACTTTCGTCAACACTTGAACAAGCGTTGAGTACACAAATGAATGTTGAATTATTTCAGTCTCACACTTATTTATCTTATGGAATTTGGGCAACAGATCTAGGATACGATGGGATCGGAAATTTTTTGTTACGTCACTCCTTAGAAGAAAGAAACCACGCCATTAAATTCATGCAATATATTTTGAACAGAGGCGGAAAACCTACCGTAACCTCTTTAAAAGCTGCAGATAAAGATCCTCAAAACTTAACAGAATGTTTCAATCTTGTATTTAAACATGAGGTTGAAAACACAGAAAAAATATACAATTTGGTCACAATGGCTTTTGAAGAAAAAGATTGGGCAACCTGGAATTTCTTACAGTGGTTTGTAAAAGAACAGATTGAAGAAGAAACTTTGGCAATGGATCTTATCGACAAATTAAAAATTGCTGGTGGAGACCGAGCTACAGATGAATCGTTATTTAATTTAGATAAAGATCTGGGAAAATCACCAGACGATTCTGAGCTGGCTAGAAATGCGACGTCAGAAAATCCATAAGATTTTTATAAATAGACTTAAAATCTGCTCTCAAAAAGGGCAGATTTTTTTATTCCATAACTCACTCAAAATCTTTATCTTTGCCAACTCTCAATTTAGTGGGTTGAAGCACAACTTTAAACCTTGATTTATAAACTTTGAACTAAAGATATGAAATGTGGAATTGTAGGTTTACCCAATGTAGGTAAGTCAACCCTTTTTAACTGTTTAAGCAATGCCAAAGCGCAATCTGCCAACTATCCTTTCTGTACGATCGAACCCAATATCGGAACTGTTTCTGTACCGGATGAGCGTTTGTTTGAGTTAGAAAAATTAGTAAAACCAGAAAGAGTTTTGCCAGCTGTAGTCGAGATCGTTGATATTGCAGGATTGGTAAAAGGAGCCAGTAAAGGAGAAGGTTTAGGAAACAAATTTTTGGCAAACATTAGAGAATGTGAGGCAATTATTCACGTATTAAGATGTTTCGAAGACGGAAATATTATTCACGTTGAGGGAACCGTTGATCCAATCAGAGATAAAGAAATTATCGATATTGAACTTCAGTTGAAAGATATTGAAACTTTAGCAAAGTCAGTTGAAAAAGCGAAGAAATTCATTAAATCCGGTAAAAAAGATGATGTGATGACTTACGAAACACTTCTTAATTTACAGAAATTTGTGGAGGAAGGGAACAACGCGCGCGAATTCGCAATGGATGATTTTGCAGAATCAATTATTTCAGAAGTTCAGTTGTTGACCAACAAACCAGTTCTTTATGTTTGTAATGTTGATGAAAATTCAATTAAAAACGGAAACGAGTGGATTGGTAAAATCGAAGAAATGGCTGCCAAAGAAAACGCAGAAGTCGTAGTTCTTGCTGCTCAAATCGAAGCTGATATCAATGAATTAGATACTTTCGAAGAGCGAGAAATGTTCCTGGATGAATTAGGTTTAACAGAACCTGGTGTTAACCGATTGATTAGAAAAGCCTACGATTTATTGAAATTACAGACTTACTTCACGGCTGGTGTAAAAGAAGTTCGTGCCTGGACGATTGGTCGCGGTTGGACTGCACCGCAAGCTGCTGGTGTTATTCATACTGATTTCGAAAAAGGATTTATCCGTGCAGAAGTAATTAAATATGAAGATTTCTTAAAATTCGGCTCTGAAGCTAAAGTAAAAGAAGCTGGAAAATTATCTGTTGAAGGAAAAGAATATATCGTACAGGATGGTGATATGATGAACTTTAGATTTAATGTTTAATTAAACTAAAAGCAGATCAGTAATAAAATAGAGCGGACTTAATAAGGTCCGCTTTTTTTTTGATAAACTATAGTGATATTTTGAATGATTTGATCAAATAATTTTCAATTTGTATATTTGTGTCAAACTTATATTATGATTAAAAAATTACTTTTGGCTTCGACCTTAGGATTAGGAGCTTTTTATTACGGACAAACAACTGTTTTTCAGGAAGATTTTGAATCGCCGGCAGCAAGAGCTGCGTGGACCATTGGAGATCGTGATGGTGATGCTGACACGTGGGAATTCTTAGATGCAGCACTGAACGAAGTTGATTCGTTTCAAGGATATTTCGCAGCTTCTTTTTCATGGTATTTTGAAGCATTTACGCCCGACAATACATTGACAAGTCCAGCAATTACACTACCGACAACAGGAAATTTAGAACTGTCTTTTAAAGTTGCAGCCGGTGACGACGAACTTTTCGACGAGCATTATGCGGTTTATGTAATTCCTGCAACAGCCACATTTACTGGTTCGGAAACGCCGGTTTTTGAAGAAACTTTAGATGCCGGTTACCTTTTAGCTGCGAAAGTGGTTAATGTTGACATTTCTGCGTACAACGGACAAGAGGTGAAATTAGTCTTCAGGCATTATGAATGTGAAGATATTTTCTATATCGGAATTGATGATGTGAAGGTTACACAAAGTGCTTTAGGAGTTTCAGATTCTGAAAAGACTGAGGTTTCAATTTATCCAAATCCAACTTCAGATTTTATTAAAATTCAAAACGTAAAAGAATTACAGACGGTTCGTATTTTCGATATGAGTGGAAAAAAAGTCAAGGAAACTTCTTCTGCAGACATCGATGTTAGAAACCTTTCTGCCGGACAATATATCATCAACATTTACAGTGGGAATAACGTGATCTCTAGAAAATTCATCAAAAAATAATTTTCGTGCGCGTCCTGTTTTAATTAAAGTGAAAGTTTATTCTTTCACTTTTTTAGTTTTAAAAAACCAATGTTTTCTTTGTAAAAACTCGAAAAAATTAATTTATAACCTTTATCTTTACCTTCAAATCAAAAATAAATACATGCAGAAAAAAGTCGCCATTATCGTTGGAAGTTTACGTAAGGAATCGTTTAACAGAAAAGTAGCCAATGAATTCATTCGCCTCGCTTCAGAAAATTTAAAGTTAGAAATCGTTGAAATTAAAGATCTTTCTTTTTTCAATGAAGATATAGAAAACAATCCTCCGAAAGAATGGCTTGATTACAAAAAGCAACTCAATGATGCTGATGCATTTTTATTCGTATCTCCGGAATACAACAGAACCATTCCAGGCGTTCTGAAAAATGCAATGGAAATCGGCGGGAGACCACCGAAACTAAATTCATGGAAAGGTAAACCCGGAGCTGTAGTTACCGTTTCGCCAGGCGCTATCGGCGGGATGGGCAGCAATCATACTATCCGAGCGGCCGCTGCGAACCTGCATGTCTCTGTGATGGCCCAGCCGGAAGCGTACATCGGTCTGATCAAAGATAAATTATTGGAAGATGGAATTACGGTAGATGAGAAAACTGAAAAATTCATGAGGACTTTCTTGGAAGCTTTTGAAACCTGGATCAACCGTTTTTAAATCAATAGATTTAAATTCCAGTAAAAAAATGTTTCGAAGAGAAGTTACAAGTCCTAAATTCATTAAAACGAGAAAGTTACTATAAACTTTTCCACAAAATTTTAGAAATCAGTTTCCTTTCACTATTTTTGTGAGTTACTGATTTTATAAAGCAGTTTCTATCAAAATATGAGCGACAACACTACTGTTAATTATTCCGAAGATAATATTAGAACCCTTGATTGGCAAGAACATATCCGACTTCGACCGGGAATGTACATTGGTAAATTGGGCGATGGTTCTTCGGCTGACGATGGGATTTATATTTTGCTCAAAGAGATCATCGATAACTCAATCGATGAATTCGTAATGAAATCCGGGAAAAGAATCGAAATCAAAATCGATGATGGTAAAGCGATCGTTCGCGATTATGGTCGTGGTATTCCTTTAGGGAAAGTAGTTGACGCCGTTTCTAAAATGAACACTGGTGGTAAGTACGATTCAAAAGCCTTTAAAAAATCAGTAGGTTTAAATGGAGTGGGAACCAAAGCCGTCAACGCACTTTCCGAATTCTTTAAAGTAAAATCGATTCGTGATGGTAAAGCAAAAATTGCTGAATTTTCGCAAGGTCTTATTACAGAAGATTTTAAAGAAGTTGATTCTACAGATCGAAACGGAACAGAAATTACGTTTATTCCTGATACCACGATATTCACGCATTTTAAGTTTCGAAAAGAGTATATTGAGAAAATGCTTAAAAATTATTGCTACCTGAATCCAGGTTTGAAAATAGTTTTTAATGGCGAAACGTACTTTTCCGAAAACGGATTGAAGGATTTATTAAATGAAGAAATTGAGGGTGAAATCATTTATCCGATTGTTCATCTGAAAGATGAAGATATTGAAGTGGCGATCACGCATTCCGATAAATCTCAGTCTGAAACTTATTTCTCTTTCGTCAACGGACAAAACACCACGCAGGGTGGAACGCACTTAAATGCTTTTCGTGAAGCTTATGTGAAAACCATTCGTGAATATTTTAATAAAAACTTTGAAGCTGCTGATATTCGAAAATCGATTATTGCAGCCGTTGCAATTAAAGTAATCGAACCCGTTTTTGAATCTCAAACCAAAACCAAATTGGGATCCAACGAAATGGAACCTGGAAAAGAAACGGTAAGATCTTTTATCACCAATTTCTTAAAAAATAAACTCGACAATTTCTTGCACCAAAATCAGGATATTGCCGAAGCGATTCATCGTAAAATCATTATATCTGAAAGAGAACGAAAAGAACTTTCGGGAATTCAAAAGTTAGCGCGGGAAAGAGCCAAGAAAGTTTCTTTACACAATAAAAAACTTCGCGATTGTCGACAACATTATAATGACCAGAAAGCTTTACGCAAAGGAGAAACCATGATCTTCATCACGGAGGGAGATTCTGCTTCCGGTTCGATCACTAAATCACGTGACGTGGAAACTCAAGCCGTATTTTCTTTAAAAGGAAAACCGCTAAACTGCTATGGTTTAACCAAAAGAGTAGTTTACGAAAATGAAGAATTTAACTATTTGCAGGCTGCGTTAAATATCGAAGATTCTCTGGAAGATCTGCGTTACAATCACGTCATCATCGCCACTGATGCCGATGTTGATGGAATGCACATTCGTCTTTTGATGATTACTTTCTTTCTGTCCTTTTTCCCTGACCTTATAAAAAATGGACATTTATACATTTTGCAAACACCCTTATTCAGAGTTCGAAATAAAAAGGAAACCAGATATTGTTATTCAGAAATAGAACGAGTGAAAGCAATGCAGGAGTTAGGTAAGAATCCTGAGATCACTCGATTTAAAGGACTTGGAGAAATTTCACCAGATGAGTTCAAACATTTTATTGGCAAAGACATTCGCCTAGAACCAGTTGTTTTAGGAAAAGATCAAACCATTGAACAGTTGCTCGAATTTTACATGGGAAAAAATACGCCAGACCGACAATTATTTATTCTGGAAAATCTGGTGGTTGAAGATCCAGAAATTGATAAGAAAGAGATTTTAGTTGAAGAAGAAAATGAACAGAACTCAATAGAAAGAAAAACTACTACAGCCGAATGAGACTTAATAATAAAAACAAAGCCGGTTACTTTAATTTTTTAAGTACGTTGGTGATTATGATTTTTATGTTTGGGGTCGCAGCCTTTTTATTGGAGTATTTTGTCTATGATTACTTTGGCTGGGAGCAGTGGCTTTTTTTATTGGTTCCTTTTGGATGTGCTGCATTATTTTATGCTCGAGGACGACAAATTTTTGAATACGACAGTGATGGAGAAGCCTTAAACTTTAAAAATAGAAATGTTGTTTTATTTTTAAATAAAAATTTAAGTGATGAATTTCCAAAATATAAGTTGTTGAAATATGAGGTTATGAACGTCATTTTTTTGAAACGATTGTACGTAACCGTATCCAGTAAAAAAGGCCATGGCATTACCTTAAGATATGATGTGTCTTATTTAACCAAAAAAGAAATGACTGACTTAAAATTTTCTTTAAACAAAGTCATTAAAAGTAACAAAGAACAAAAGAGAGAGCACAATAGTTGATGGAAGAGCAAGAAAATCACCAGGAAGAATCCCTGAGAAAAGTTTCCGGTCTGTACAAAGACTGGTTTTTAGATTACGCGTCTTATGTAATTTTAGATCGTGCAATTCCTTCTATTTTTGATGGTTTCAAACCTGTTCAAAGACGAATCATGCACTCGATGCGTGAGTTGGAAGATGGCAGATATAATAAGGTTGCCAATGTGGTAGGAAATACCATGAAATATCATCCACACGGTGATGCGTCGATTACGGATGCGATGGTTCAGATCGGGCAAAAAGAATTATTGATCGATACGCAGGGAAACTGGGGAAATATATTTACGGGAGATTCGGCGGCAGCGGCAAGATATATTGAAGCCAGACTTACTCCTTTTGCTTTGGAAGTGGTCTTTAATCCGAAAACTACAGAATGGGCAAAATCGTATGATGGTCGTAATAATGAACCTATCGATCTGCCGGTTAAGTTTCCACTTCTTTTAGCTTCTGGTGTTGAAGGAATTGGAGTAGGACTTTCAACCAAGATCATGCCTCACAATTTCAATGAGTTGATCGATGCTTCTATCGCTCATTTAAAAGGTAAGAAATTTCAGATCTTCCCTGATTTTATTACAGGTGGAATGCTTGATGTCTCCAATTATAATGATGGCGAACGTGGCGGAAGAATCCGTGCCAGAGCCAGAATTATTCAGAAAGATAAAAATACCCTTTGCATTACTGAACTTCCTTTTGGTAAAAATACGAGTGATTTAATTGATTCAGTGATTAAAGCCAATGAAAAAGGCAAGATCAAGATCAAGAAAATTGAGGATAATACTTCTGATCAGGTTGAAATTAACATCTTCCTTGCTAATGATGTTTCTCCTGATAAAACAATCGATGCCTTATACGCGTTCACAGATTGTGAAATTCCGATTTCACCGAATGCCTGTGTGATTGTTGGTAAAAAACCGATGTTCCTGAATGTTTCTGAAATTCTTAGACAAAATACAGATCACACCGTCTCTTTACTTAAAAAAGAACTACAAATTGAACTGCATGAATTGCAGGAAAACTGGCATTTTTCTTCTTTGGAGAGAATTTTTATTGAGAACAGAATTTACCACGACATCGAAGAAGTTGAATCCTGGGATGAAGTGATTTCAACCATTGCTGAAGGTTTAAAACCGCATACAACTCATTTACTGAGAGCGGTAACTGAAGAAGATATTTTAAGATTAACCGAAATTCGAATCAAGAGAATTTCACGTTTTGATTTAGATAAATTTAAAGAAAATATCAAAGCGCTTGAAGGAAAGATTGAGCAGGTAAAATATAATTTAGAACATCTAATTCCTTATGCAATTGATTATTATGTAAATATTCAAAAGAAATACGGAAAAGGAAAAGAACGCAGAACGGAACTGAGAATTTTCGATACGATCGATGCTTCGAAAGTAGCGGTAGCTAATGAGAAATTCTACGTTAACTGGGAAGAAGGATTCGTAGGAACTTCTCTTAAAAAAGACGAATATTTATTTGACTGTTCTGACATCGATGATATTATTACGTTCCAAAAAGATGGAACAATGAAAGTGGTGAAAGTAGAAGCCAAAACTTTTATCGGTAAGAACATTGAGCACGTCGCTATTTGGAAAAAGAATGACAAACGCACTGTTTACAATATGATTTACCGCGAAGGTAAAGATGGACCTTATTATATGAAACGCTTTTCAGTAACTGGAGTTACCAGAAATACGGATTACAAATTAGCTTCTGATAAAAAAGGTTCGGAGATGCTCTATTTCTCTGCAAATCCTAATGGTGAGGCTGAAAAGGTAACGGTTTTGCTAAAACCAAATGCCCGAGTTAGAAAAAATAAAATTGATATCGATTTCACTGACTTGGCCATTAAAGGTCGTGATTCCAAAGGAAATGTCGTTACAAAATACACGATTAAAAAAGTAGATCTAAAAGAAGAAGGTCACTCGACGTTGGCTCCCAGAAAAATTTGGTTTGATGATACCGTTCGACGATTAAATGCTGATTCAAGAGGAACTTTACTCGGAACTTTTAAAGGTGATGATAAAATTTTGACCATCAATGCTCAAGGAGAAGCTAAGCTGGTTAGTTTCGAATTAAGCAACCGCTTCGATGATGAATATTTAATTCTCGAAAAATGGAATCCTGATCAGCCGATCACCTGTATTTATTTTGACGGCGAAAAGCAGATCTATTTTATTAAAAGATTCTTGCTGGATAATAATACCAATGTTCAACATTTCATGCCTTCAGATCATCCGAAATCTTTTGTTGAGAATATTATCGTTTCAAATAATGCAACGGCAGAAATTAATTTTGCCAAAGTAAAAGGCGTTGAAAAAGAACAAGAAATCATCAATATCGATGAATTCATCTCGGTTAAAGGAATCAAGGCTATCGGAAATCAATTTATTAAAGATAAAATAAAATCAATTAATATTATCATTGCAGAACCTGAAGAAATTCATGAAGGTTTTGATACAGTAGAATCTACAGAAGGTCATATCAGTTTCATCGATGAAGATGTGACAGACGAAGACTTCCCGGAGGAAGGAACAATTGGTGATCTGTTTGAATTTCCAGAAGAATAATGGAAGGTTAGTCTTTTTTAAATTCTTAAAGTATAACTATTTATTTTTTTAGTAGCAACAGTTAATCAAATAACCTAATATTTCGGATGCGATTTAATTGGTAAAACTACTGATATACTAAATGGTCAGTAATTTTTTACATAACAACTAAAAAAATCACACCATGATTGTCTCATCTCATCAAAAAGGCTGGAAAATTATTAATCAGCGCTCTCACGGTCTTCTCGCCGCAATGTTAGCATACGAATATGATATCGACCTTCCCACCGATATTATGATTCCCACTCTTATCGCAATTGCCGAACATGATGACGGGGCTGCCGAAACTTTGCAAAATAAAAATCTTACCGAAGCGGGTGCACCACGGAATTTTATGATCGGTGATGAAGCAAATAAAAGCGATCTGAAACAGAAGCTAAGTGTAATGGAAATTGCGACGGCGAAAAGTCAGTTAAATGCATTGCTAACTTCACTGCATCTCCATTTTCTTTTCGGAGGTAAAGAAGTGGAAAAGGATGAGAAATTAAAAAGATTTCTAAAAGAGCAAGTGGCAAACCGGAAAAGGATTCTCAAACATTTAACAATTACTAAAAAATATGCTGATCACCTCTACCGATTTGTAGAATGGTGCGATGCTTTTTCATTATTGATCTGCATGGATAAAATTCAGCCTGAAGGAAGAAAGATGGAAGTCTCAGAAAGTCCGTCAGGTGATATGAATCAAACTTACTATAAAGCTGAAAATGTAATTACAGTAGAACCATGGCCATTTAAAAGCGATCATTTTAAAGTGTTTTTTGAATACAAAATTATTGAGCAATTAAAATTTAATTCAATCGAAGAGTTTAATTCGCTTTGTGAGAAGACGGTTGTACAAAGACAGGAATTTACTTTTTCGAAATGATTAGTTTTAAATTTTAAAACTTACAGCGTTAATTTGCTACGTTTTCAAAAACACTTAAAACTTTGCGTAGCTGTCTAAAATCAGATTTTTTTGATTTCGTTTCAAAGAAAAAATTGACCGAGTAAAAACTTAGAACTTTACTTTTAATATTACCTCTTTGCCATCACGTAAAACTGTAACGGGAAGTTCGTCGCCGGAATTTACTTTCGCTAGGCATTCCATATAAGAATAGACTTCTTTAATTTCACATTTACCGATCTTCGTTAAAACATCACCTGCCATCATTCCGGCGTTTGAGCCAGGACGGTTATCGGTAACGCCATCGATATGAAGTCCATCTTTGGTATCGGCATAACTCGGCATAATTCCTAAAGTGACTTTGTATTTTGGAACCGATTTACTTTCTGACATTTTAGTTTTGGTAAAAGGGATTTCCTCACTTTCTGATAAAGCATTCGTTAAACCGAAAATGTAATTGGTAATCATCCGAACGCCGTCGAAATTGATCTTATCCGTATCGTCAGTCGGTTTATGATAATCGCTGTGTGTTCCGGTGAACATGAATAAAACTGGAATATCTTTTAAATAAAAACTGGTATGATCCGACGGTCCAACACCTGAACTGTCGATTGCCAAGTTAATTCCTGCTGGTTTATATTGATGAATATAACCTGGGAAAATAGGAGAAGTTCCAACACCTCCAACAGATAAATCTTTATCTTTATTAAGACGGCCGACCATATCTAAATTAATCATCAAATCGACCTTAGCCCCGTTCGGTAAATGATCTGCCATATATTTTGAACCCATCAATCCATCTTCCTCACCAGAAAAAAGTGCGAAGACATAGTTGGCTTTTTCCTGAGTTTTATTTTGAGAAAATTGACGAGCTAATTCTAGAACTGCGGAAACTCCGGACGCATTATCATCTGCACCATTGTGAATTTGACCTTCCGAATTCATCAGGGTAGAGTTGTGGTGTTCATTCAAACCAAGATGATCGTAATGCGCGCCAATGACAATGGTCTTGCTGGCTTTATTATCTAAATAGGCAAGCACATTTCTCGCATTTATTTTTACGGAAGAACCATCTTCGTGAGGATTTAATTTTACGGAATATTCAAATGGTTGAATGTAATCTTTGCCAACAAAAGGTTTCAACTTTAGTTTTGTAAATTCTTTTGCGATATATTCAGCTGCTTTCTTTTCGCCAAGACTTCCAGCTAATCGTCCCTGTAGATCATCAGAAGCCAAATAAGTGATATGATTTTTTAAATTTTGTTCTGAAACATTTTCGGCATCATCAGCGTCCACCCAATCTGCGATGAAGACATTGGTTTCATTTGGTTTATCACCATCTCGATTACTTGCAAAAACGAGTTTCTTACCATCGGGAGAAAACATCGGAAACGCATTAAATATACTTTCATAAGTTACTTGCCTTAAGTTATTTCCATCGAGATCCACCGAATAGATCTGGAAATCATAGCCGCGGGTTGAATGATGATTGGAAGAAAATAATATCTTTTTATCAAATGGATGAAAGTACGGCGACCAATTCGCTTTGCCTAAATGGGTGACTTGTTTTAAATTACTGCCGTCAATATTCATGGTATAAATTTCCATTTCTGTAGGAGCGACCAGATTTTGCGCTAATAAATCTTTATATTCTTTAATGGCTTCTGCAGTTTTTGGACGTGAAGAACGGAACACCAATTTTTTAGAATCATGGGAAAAGAAAGCGCCTCCGTCATAACCCAAGCCTGAAGTTAATTGTTTTAAATTTTTACCATCGATATCCATTCGCCAAAGTTCTAAATCCGCAGTTCTGCTCGATGTAAAAACAATATACTTTCCATCCGGAGAAACAACGGCTTCTGCATCGTAACCAGGTGAATCGGTTAGTTTTTTAACTATTTTCCCGGTTAAGTCAGCGATGTAAATATCAAATTCTGCATAAACTGGCCAAAGGTATTTTCCATCAGCACGAGGTACAGGTTTCGCAGGACATTCTTTATTAGCTTCAAAAGTAGAAGCGTAAAGAATGTGTTTTCCATCGGGCATAAAAAAGGAACAGGTTGTTCTGCCTTCACCGTTAGATACCAACTGCAAATTTTTGGTTCCGATATTTTTTTTGGTTAGATCTAAAAGGTAGATCTGATCACAATGAGCTCCAATTAATGGATTGGTGATCTGCATCGTCAATTTTTTACCATCTGGCGAAAAATAGGCTTCGGCATTATCACCACCGAAAGTAAGTTTTTGAATATTTCGAAGGTTATGTTCCTGAGAAAATAGAAAGGTGGAAATACTTAAAAAGATAGCTTTTAGAATAGATTGTGACCAGTTCATATTGTATTTGTTTTTAGAGACTTAACAAATGTAGCAAAAAAAATCGCAGAATAATCTGCGATGATATTTTTAAAAAGGATACCCAAATGCGAAATTTAGGATTGGTTTGAGCGGTTGCCATTTGCTGATCACCCAGCGGTCTCCCATCGGTTTATTGGGGTCGTACACTTTGTAAGCGGCATCTAGACGCAAAGTAATATAGGCGACATTAATTCTTAAACCAATTCCGGTCCCAACGCCCATTTGGGAGATGAATTTATTAAACTTGAACTGATCACCGAAACCACTGTCTTTTAAACTCCAGATATTTCCGGCATCGATGAAAGCTGCTCCTTCAAACATTTCTGTGAATGGCATTCTGTATTCGATATTGGTGGTCAGTTTTACATTGTCCATTGCATAGGAACGAACCTTTTCATCAAGTTGAGAATCAGCCGGACCAAGGCCTCCAAAAACTCTCCAGGCGCGAATATCATTTGACCCACCATTAAAATAAGACCTTACGAAAGGCATACTTGATGAGTTTCCGTAAGGAATTCCGATTCCTATAAATTGTCTTAAAGCAAGTGTCTGTTTTTCATTATTAAAAGTAAAATATTTTCTAACATCAAAGTCAAATTTCACGAACTGAGAATAGGGAATATTAAAGATCGTTCTCGAAGGACCAGAAACGATTCCATCCTCTTTCCGGTTGCTGTTAAAAATACTGAAAATATTTCCAGCCATTTCAAACTTTCCATTAAAATAGAAAGGATTTGGTCGGTCTTTCTTCCCAATTTCATTATAAACAAAATTATAAATCATGGAGGAAATTAGAATGTTTTGGGTTTGGCGGTCTTTATTAATTAAAGATTGGAGAAATGTATTTAAAGTTGAAAGATTATCGCCAGTCAATCCTTGCTGAAAGTTTTGATCATCTACAATCATGGTTGACAATTCATCGGAAGTGATGTTTCCAGCAATAAAATCCTGGTATAATGCAGGAGAATAGATCTCAAAAATCTGGTCACGAACATCACCGTCTCGAGGGAAGAAATCATAATAACGATCTTTATTTCTCGTTAAACTTAACTGCGTATTGAAAATAGAAAGTCGATGCGACACAATATCATTGGCATTGGCAAAGTAATTTAAACTCGCATTAAAACCAATTCTTCCTAAACCAATATTGTCTTGTACAGAAGTTCCTAAAACAATGGATGAAGTAGGTGAGTATCTTTTAGGAACTACTTTCCAGGTTTGGAACGGAAGAAGCAAACGAGGGAAATTCAAAGAAGCCTGCGCTGAAATTTCGTAAGCCAATGTTCTTTTGTCTGTATTTTTAGAACTGACCACAGAACCGAAAATACCGGAAAGACTGGTCGTTAAGTTTTCCGCGCCGCCAAAAATATTTCGACTGGTAAGATCCACGGAGGGAGAAACACCGAAATTTAAAATTTGTGAATAATTAAGATCGGTTGCAACTTTTAAATCATATTTGGGAAGTGGTGCCAAGTAATAACTGACATCCAAAATACTATCGCTTGGTTTACGAAGTGTTTCATCATATTTAATAATGCTGAAGTTGTTCATCGCCGCGATGTTACGCTTGGTCAAATCTAAATTTCCTTGGTCATAGACTTCGCCCGGACGCAAAATAATTGGTCGCCATAAAGACAATGTTTTATACTGATCATCGAGCTTGTAAAAGTTAATTCGCAAGAGTGAATCTTTCACCGTATCTACAGAATCCGAAAGTTTCTCCAAAAGATGAACCTTAACTTTACCAATGGTAGTAAGCTTGTAGCGGGAATTCATAGAGTCTTTATGAATATCCATGGTTAACGGAACATTTTTTCTGCTTGTTAGAGTATCAGCGGTAAAATAAATTTCTTCATTTGAACTGTTAAATTTATAGTAGCCTTTATCTTTCATCAAGTCATTGATTCTTTTGACTTCTTTTTCCAGTACTGCCTGATCCAGGACTTTCTTACCACGAACCAAACTTTTATTAAGGTTTTGTTCATAAATATCTTTAATAGCTGGATCTGGAATGTTGTAATAATAATCACTGATGTAAGTTGGATCTTTATGCGTGATTAAATAATTTACCTGCGCTTTTTTTGCGGCAGAATCTAAATCGTGACTAAATTTAACATCGGTATCCCAATATCCTTTATAGACTAAAAATTTCCGAACAGAATTAGCGCTTTCTTCTGTTTTACCTTGATCTAAAATAACTGGCGGCTGGCCAATATTCTGAAAAAAGCGTTCATAAAAAAGTCTTTTTCCCACATATTCAGGATGGTTGAATTTTACAAAAAGAGAATCGCGTAGTTTTTGATCTCTCATTTCTGAGGGATATGTCATGTATTCGGCAAGGATAGAATCGTATTTTGGATCTGTCGCATTATAAAACCATAATCCAAGTGGGAAAATTAAGAGTTGCTTTTTATTGGGCTTTTGGGCAACATGGCTTTCCACTTCATCGTCATGTACTTTTCCATCTTCATACTTAAAGTTATTTTTGGTCAGAAGATATTCACCATCGGGAACTTTTTTCGTTGTGCTACAAGCGTACAAAAAAAGAATAGTGATTGCAGATGAAAAAAATAAGTAATACTTTTGAAAATATTTTGAAAAATGCTTACGGCTCATAAAATAAAAATTTTACAGTCTCTTGATAAAAAGAAGTTCAGACAAAAATACAATTTGTTTTTGGTTGAAGGTAATAAAACCATCAAAGAAATACCAACTTCTCACTACCTAATCAACGAAATTTATTCTTTAAATCCAAGTGAATTATCGCTCGGAAATATTAACGCAACAGAGATTTCAGCTTCTGAATTAAAAAAAATAAGTTTCTTGCAACATCCGAAAGATTCGGTGGCAGTTTGCGAAATGAGAGAAGAATTATTGCAAAAAGAAGCTGGCGTTCAATTGATCTTAGACGGAATACAGGATCCTGGAAATTTAGGAACGATTATAAGATTGGCAGACTGGTTTGGGATTTCACAAATTATATGTAGTGAAGATACCGCAGATTTCTACAATCCAAAAGTAATCCAGGCAAGTATGGGCTCGTTTCTTCGGATGAATATTGTGTATCAAAATTTAGAAAATTATCTAGCAGAAAATAATCAGCCTATTATCGGAACAGATATGGATGGAACGAGTTTTTACGATTACGAATTTCCAGACAATTTTAATTTAGTTTTAGGAAATGAAGGAAACGGAATTCGACCAGAAATAGAAAATTTACTGACTGATAAAATTACGATTCCACGTTTTGGAAAATCGAAAGCTACAGAAAGTCTTAACGTGGCGATGTCTGCCGGAATTATCTTAGGTCAAATTTTCAACAAAAAATAAGTCGGAAAAAAAATCCGACTTTATATTTTATATCAACTGTTCAAAACTCGATGTTGTTTTACTTTTTTCGTATTCGTCCAATTTTTTACGAATAAATCGCAGCGCCATTGGAGCTAAATAGATAAGAGCTAAACCGATCAGTTTTTTCTTCCAACTTTTATTATAGAGACTTTTGCGGGCATAATTTCCAACAAAGGTAACGACTCCTATTTTCATGGCGTTTTCTACAACGCTTAATCCACCTTCGCTTTTTGCAAAATTTAAAACTGAACTTCTGCTTAGCAAGGTATCTTTAATGTTTCCAGAAATCTCTTTTACGATCTCATTGGTTTTGAGGGAAACGGTTGTCTCTCCTTGAATATTGGTTTCTGATTCTAGATATTTATCTGTAAATCCGTGGGTTAAAGCACTTAAACTTTCTTTCGTATTATCGAAGGTCAAGAGATCTTCTAAGTCAGAAACCTCTTTTTTCAATAATGCTTTCTTTCGTCTGAGTTCCTCCAAACTATTGTATTTCGTGCTCATCTTTAAGAATTTATAAATTTAATAATTTTATTGGCCACATTGTTTTTAATAGAATTTCGGGCTGCAAAAGTGATGATGATTATAATCAAATAAAACGCTGCCATAATTAAAATGCCGTAAGCGTAATTACCCAACCAAGATCCAATCAACAAGCCCAAACCGATATTAAAAAGGATGATGAAAAACAAAGCCGCAATCGCTGCTATAATAAGATAGCTTAATGTACCTACAGTGACAGAGGACTTTTCGGTCGCTTCCATCTTTAGCAATTCTATTTTTTTTGAGGCAAAGTCTTTTATAATGTCAACCATAATATTTTTTTTAAAGTTACAAAAAAAGGAACTTAAATTAAGTTCCTTTTTATTTTTAGGAATAAAACGGGCTCGAGATTATGATCTCATTCCGTCTAATTCGTTTTCTACGTCTCCTACAACTTCTTTAGTTTTAGCAACCGCTTGATCTTTGTATTTATCATAACCATCTTTTACAGAAGTTACTACTTTATCAGCTGTTTCTTTTAATTGAGAAGAGATATTACCGTACTGATCTTTTACTTTACCAGATACATCTTCATATTGTTCTTTAGCTTTTTCAGAAACTTTACCATACTGATCAACAGCCTGATCTTTTAAATCACCTGCTTTATTCTTGATCTTCTTTCTTGTTTCTGAACCTTCTTCTGGAGCGTAAAGCATTCCAAGAACAACACCTGCTGCTGCTCCTGCTAGTAAACCTGCTAATACACTTGCTGCGTTATTACCCTTTTTTGACATCTTAGTTAATTTTTTAATAGTTAATAAATCTAATGTAGTGGATTTCTCCATCTCTTCTAAAGTTACAATTAATATACCAAAGAAAAAAGTTAGACTCTTAAAATATGTTAAAAATCAGTAAGGTGTGATAAGATGAGATCAATGGTTTGATTTTTCGTGAAATTTGAGTTATCAATCACAATGGCATCCTGGGCTTTTTTCAATGGTGCGACTGCTCTTTCGCTGTCCGTTTTATCTCTGGAGATCAGATTTTCTCTCACGGTGTTTTCATCCGTTTCGAAGCCCAAACTCCGCAATTCTAAAAAGCGTCTTTTTGTCCGTTCTTCTACACTTGCTGTCAAAAAGAATTTAAAATCTGCCTTGGGTAAAATTACGGTGCCGATATCGCGACCATCCATAATAACACCGCCTTTTTTGGCCATCTCTCTTTGCGCGTCGAGCAGAAAATCACGAACTTCTTTTTGACTGGCTATTAAACTTACATTCTGCGAGATTTCATTAGTTCTAATTTCTGTTGAAATATCCTGTCCGTTCAAGAACATGACCAATTCGGTATCAATGGGTTTAAATTCTAATTGAATTTCATTAAACCTCATAAAGAGCTCCTCTAAATTAATCTTGCCATCTTCTCCCAAGCAATTATTTAAAGCAAAGTAAGTAATCCCACGATATAAAGCTCCAGTATCCAAATGAACCAGACCCAGTTTGTGAGCAATGATTTTCGAGATCGAACTTTTGCCAGTAGAAGAGTAGCCGTCGATAGCAATTACAGGTTTTCTCATAAGTACAAATTTCCTGAAAATTGTTGGGTAAAAAAAATATTTTCACAACCTCTGGCTGATTTGGGATTAAGGTTCAATTGACTCACTAAAAATAGCCAGTAAGAGCTTTTGAAAATTAACGAAAAACAGAAATTGCGATAGAAGTTCTTTATAGATAACTATTGTATATTGAATTTATTACAAGTATTTTTGTTTTAATATTATCAAATAAACACAAATAACTTTTAATTTTAAAAGCATGAAAAAACTAATTTTACTCGTTTGTTTTGGATTTGGAATGACCAACAGTTTAAACGCTCAGGAGAGCAAATGTGGAGCCTATATCGCTCCCGGAGTTTGGAAAGAATTTATGTGTGAGAATGTGGGCGGTGAAATAGCGCTCTATACCTGGAAGGAAGCACAAAACGCTTGCCCAAGTGGATTTCGTTTACCTACCGATGTTGAATGGAAGGGAGTTGCAGACCATAATCAATATGAATGGAAAGGTAACGGAGGTTCTTCTTCGAGAGAAGCACTATTTGGTGACAAACTGATTTTGTACCCAATGGGATATTCTTCAGAAGATGGAAGTTATACCAGCAGTGAAAATTATTATGGTTATTACTGGAACAATAAACCCTTGGAAGGGAAACGAGCTTTCAATATTGTGTTTTCGGCCTCTGGCCATGATGCTGAAAATTATGGCTTGGTAGGTAAGTTTTCTGTTCGTTGTATCCAAGAGTAATTGTGGAAATTATAATTAATTTTAATAGTGAACCACTGCAATTGCGGTGGTTTTTTTTAGATGGTTTATTCGTAAATATTTTACTTTTAACGTTTTTAATAAAAGCATTAAATACATTTATCATCCTTAAAATTTAAATGTCCTTGCATTTTTAGTACGAACACGTTCCGCTTAAATAGTAGAAATTCCTTCTGAATTATCAAAAGGAATTTTTTATTAAATTATATTTTAAAGAAAATTTATCTTCTGTTTCCAGACACCTCAATTAAATCAAGCGTTAAACCAAACATATTGACATTCGAAGAGTTGTGATATCTCACATGAGCGTAATCAAATCGGAAGCTAGAAATTTTAATTCCAAAGCCCGCGGATAATCCGGTAAAACTTCTTTGATCCAAAAGAGCGAGTTCATTGCCACGTCTTACATTATATCCGAAACGAATATTGAAAGCCTGTTCCGGAAAAAGTTCGGCACCTAAGGAAAAGTGATCGGCAATTTTTCGGCTCCAGTTAATGGGTTGACCATTATTATCGAAATCCTGAGAAATATTAAGTTTTTGTAAATCGTGGGCGGTAATGGTGAACGCTAACGGAAATTCATCCAGAATTTTGGTGTATCCTAAATCAACTCTGAAAGCAACATTCTCACGAGTTCCATTAAATGATTTGAATTGATAGCCAAAATTCCTGAAAACCAAAGCCAATGTTTCGCGACTTTGTTTATTATGATAAGTAACTCCTGCGGTCCCAACAACTGCCATTGAAGTATAACTGTCGATTTTTGAAGTGACAAAATTGGCGCCACCAGCTATGGTAAAATCTTCATCAAACTGGTACGCATACGAAAGTCCAAGGGAAGCATCCATCGCACCAAAATCACCATTGATCTCTGCACTTTCATCAGTTCTTGGCATTTTGCCATAATCCATGTAACGGGCATTAAAACCGATCAAATGTCCTTCTTCCAGATCTTTCACATAACTAATGGTTCCGTATTTTGAATCCGCCAGATATGAAGCGTAATTGACCGCAATCATGTCATCTTGATCCAAATTCATCAAACTTGGATTTACGCCTACAAAGCTTGCATCAAAGTCTCTGATGGAAACAGCGTCACCTCCCAAAGCTGCCTGTCTGGCAGAGACGGGAATGTTCAGGAAAGGATACACATTCGTTCCTTCCTGAGCAGAGAGCAAGCCAGCAATAAGTAGAGTGGAAAAGGCGGTAATTTTTTTCAAGTGGTGTGGTAAAGATGCAAAAATAATTTATTTAAGTACTTTTCAAAAATAATTTCGGTGTAAATATAAATCTATTAACGAAATTATTTGTGTTTCCTTATATTTGCACCGTAAAAAAGTAAAAAAAAGTAAAAAATGAAATACCAACGAATTCTTCTAAAATTAAGTGGCGAGGCATTAATGGGAAACCGACAATATGGAATCGACAATGACCGATTGAAAGAATATGCGGCAGAAATTAAAAAAGTAGTCGATATTGGTTGTCAAGTGGCAATTGTTATTGGTGGCGGAAATATCTTTAGAGGTCTTGCTGGTGCAGCGACAGGAATGGATAGAGTTCAGGGTGATTACATGGGAATGCTGGCGACCGTTATTAATGGAATGGCCTTACAAGGAGCTTTAGAAGATGCTGGAATTTTCACGCGTTTACAAAGCGCCATCGAAATGGATAAAGTGGCTGAACCATTTATCAAGAGAAAAGCAGTTCGTCATTTAGAAAAAGGCAGAGTCGTAATTTTTGGTGCTGGTACTGGAAATCCGTATTTCACTACAGATACCGCAGCGACTTTGAGAGCAATTGAAATGAATGCTGATGTGATTTTAAAAGGAACGAGAGTCGATGGAATCTATGATTCTGATCCTGAAAAAAATATTGATGCTGTGAAATTTAATAACTTAACGTACAGTGAAGTTTTTGAAAAAGATCTGAAAGTAATGGATATGACTGCTTTTACCTTAAGCAGAGAAAATAATTTACCGATCATCGTTTTTGATATGAATAAAGAAGGAAATCTTCTAAAAGTAGTTCAGGGTGAAACTATCGGAACCTTAGTGAATTTATAAAAAAATAATGCTATTTTTGAATACTTCATTTTAATTAGTAAAACAGAAATTTAAGATATAATGGAAGAATTAGAACTTATTGTAGATATGGTTAAGCAGGAAATGGATGCTGCCATTAAACATTTGGAACATGCTTTTCAGAAAATTAGAGCCGGACGTGCTTCTACAACAATGGTACAAGACGTTATGGTAGAGTATTACGGAGCACCAACACCCTTGAGTCAGGTTGCGAACGTGATGATTCCAGATGCGATGACGATTTCAATTCAACCTTGGGATCGATCTGCAATTGGAGCCATTGAAAAAGCAATTATCAATTCAAACCTCGGATTTGCACCTTCTAATAATGGAGACAATATCATTTTGAATGTTCCGCCATTGACAGAAGAAAGAAGACGTGAATTGGGTAAACAAGCGAAATCTGAAGCAGAAGCTACGAAAATTGTAGTTAGAAATGCGCGTCAGGATGGAATGAAAGAACTTCGCAAATTAGAAGGAGTTTCTGAAGATTTAATTAAAGATGAAGAAGCCAAAATTCAGGTCATTACCGATAAATACATCAAAATGTGCGACGATCACTTCAAAGTGAAAGAAGCAGAGATTATGAAAGTATAAACTTTTTTTGATCATCATAATAAAAGCCGTTTCAGCATTGTTGAAACGGCTTTTTTACTTGTTAAATCTTTAAACACAAATGGCACTAATGATTGCACAAATTTCACAACTAAAAGTTTATAATTAATTTGATGAAGTGATCAAGTAATTAAAAATTCATACATATATTTTTATAAGAATTACTTTTTTGCAATTATTGATAAAATAATCCTTTGCTAAGTGAAACACCTTTGCGATCGTAATTTAGTAAGCATAATCATTTATACCTCTTTGCGTCTTTGCGTTAACAAAATTGCCATTTAAATCAATTATGTTTATCAGCGAAACTAAAAATACTTCCCAGTTTAATTTTAGAGTAACCGTTCGATTTAATTTTAGAGGCGTTGATCATAGCATGAGCTAGAACTTCAGTTGGTAAAGGTTTCTGACTTTTTAATAAACCAAGGCTATTAATAAATTTAATCACTTTTGCGCCTGCAACTTCCCCGAACCGGTCTGAACTTTTTCGCTCCAGCATTCCGGGTTGAAAAATAGTTACTTTGTTAAAATGTAAATCTTTAATTTTTTGTTCTAATTCTCCTTTGATCTTAGAATAGAACATTGCAGAATTCGAATCTGCACCGTAAGCGGAAACTAAAATAAAATCTTCAACGCCATTTTCTCTAGCACTTTTTGCAAAGTTATATTGATAATCGACATCGACTTTTTTTTGAGCTTCTTTGCTTCCGGCAGCTTTCAAAGTTGTTCCCAAGCAAGAAAATGCAACGTCTCCTTTAACCAGATCTTTCCAATCAGCAGGTTTTTCAAAATCAACGATATGAACTTTTAGTTTTGGATCATTTATTTTTAAAGCTTTTCTAACAAAGACATGAACTTCGTTGCAATCCGTATCCTGAAGTAATTGATGAACAAGGTCTTTTCCGGTTGCGCCAGTTGCGCCGATGATTAGTGCGATCATTTATTGATGAGTAATGGGTAATAATTAATTAGTAATCTTAACTAAGATTCTGATTCATAAAATTACTAAATTTGTTGGACAGTTTAACAATTACTTATTGCTAATTACCCATTACTTATAATATACATGGATATCACAGAAATTTTGTCGTACTGTCAGCAAAAAAAAGGAGTGGAGGAAACCTTTCCTTTTAATCCAGAAACTTTGGTGTTGAAAGTGGCAGGAAAAATGTTTGCTTTGATACCGTTGGAAAAACAACCTTTAGTGATCTCTTTGAAAACAGATCCAGAGTGGAGTGCTGAACTTCGGGCGCAATATCCCCAAATTCAAGGTGCATATCACATGAATAAGACACACTGGAATTCGGTCGTTTGTGAAAGTTTGAAAAAGGAATTGATTTTTAAGTTGGTCGATCATTCGTATGATCTTATCGTGCAATCTTTAACAAAAAAAATTAGAGAGGAATTATTAAATTCCTAAAAGCTAAACTCAGACGTCAGTCTTTTATCTTCATCTAATCGTATCATCAATTCTTCAAGACCATTAAATTTAATTTCTTCGTGTAGAAAGTCTCTGAAGTTAACCGAAATTTTCTGGTCGTAAATATCTGCATCAAAATCTAAAATATAAACTTCCACAGAAACATTCGTTCCGTTCACGGTCGGATTGGTACCAATACTCAACATTCCTTTATAGTGTTGGTTCTTCACAAAAACATCAACTATGTAAGCGCCTTTCTTAGGTAACAATTTAAGCTCATCGACTTCAATATTTGCGGTCGGATAACCAATTGTACGGCCGATTTTTTTACCGTGAACAACTGTTCCAGAAAGAGAGTAGTTATAGCCCAACATTTCATTGGCAAAAATAACATTGCCAGCTGACAGCGCGTTTCTAATTTGGGTTGAACTTATATTTACCTCTTTATAAGAAACTGCTTCCACCTGTTCTACATCGAAACCGAGTTCTGGACCCATCTTTTTTAATAATGAAAAATCACCACTTCTGTTTTTTCCAAAAGTATGATCGTAACCGACAATTAAATGTTTGACCTGAAGCTTCTCTACCAAAATATGTTTTACAAATTCTTCGCCTGTGAGATTCCTAAAATCTTCATCAAATTCTTTTAAAAATAAATGGTGCAAGCCGTTTTTCTGAAGCAGGTATTTTTTCTCCTCAATGGTATTTAATAGTTTTAAATCATCGATTGGATTGAAAACTTTTCTTGGGTGTGGCCAAAAAGTAAGAATGGCAGATTTTAGATTTTTTGCGTCGGAGATCTTATTGAGTTTTTGTATGATACTTTGATGTCCCAAATGCACACCATCAAACATACCAATCGAGAGCGCCAAAGGATTTTCGGAAAGTGAACCGACGAAATTTTCTGTAATTATCAACTGAAATTCTTAAATAAGAGTGGAATTAATCGTCCTAAAAATGGACTTGAAATAACTTTATGCAAATATGACAAAAATCTTCTTTTAAACCAATTGCAAATGTGCGAATATTCATTATATTTGCACTCAAGAAAAAAATTAGCAATGGCAAACCAACTTAAAGGAAAAATTTCTCAAATTATCGGT
>NZ_JBGZYM010000030.1:0-23292 GCF_041824135.1 Kaistella sp.
AAACCAACTTCAATTGCAATTCAAGAATGGTTAGACGGAGAAATCTATTACAGAAAAACTGACGAAAAGAACTAGTTTCTTTTTCTCTTAAAACTTATAAAAAGTCACAGAACATCTTGTTTTTGTGACTTTTATATTTAATATCATCAACGTTATTAAAATCTATTTGCTAAAATTTAAGTAAATTCGTTTAACTTTTAAATTCTAATTAATGAAACTTCAAGATAAGAAAATCCTCCTCTGTATTTCCGGTGGAATTGCGGCGTACAAAATTAATTTTCTCATCAGAGATTTCATCAAAAAAGGTGCAGAAGTACAGGTTTTAATGACGCCGTCTGCAGAACAGTTTGTCTCAAAACTTACGCTTTCTACGCTATCTAAAAATCCTGTGTACAGCGATTTCTATTCTGAAAACGGAACGTGGAACAATCATGTGGAACTGGCACTTTGGGCAGACGTTATGGTCATGGCTCCTTGCACGGCAAACACTTTAGCCAAGATGGTTCACGGAATTTGCGACAATTTGGTTTTAGCTACTTATATGTCGGCAAAATGCCCAGTCTTTATTGCCCCAGCGATGGATTTGGATATGTATCAACATCCTTCTACCAAGCAGAATTTAGAATTGGCTGAGGATTTTGGCCATCATATCATTCCTGCTGAAGATGGCGAATTAGCCAGCGGATTATCAGGTGTTGGAAGAATGGCCGAACCAGAAACCATTTCTCAAATCATTGAAGAATTGTTTAACGTTAATAAAAGTCTGGAAGGCAAAACGGTTTTAATCACCGCTGGACCAACCTATGAAGCGATTGATCCTGTAAGATTTATCGGAAACCATTCATCCGGGAAAATGGGATTCTCCATTGCAGAAGAAGCTGCCAATCGTGGCGCAAAAGTAATTCTTATTTCAGGGCCAAGTTCTGAACAAACAAGTCATCACAACATAGAAATTCACCAAGTAACTTCAGCAAAAGAAATGTTTGCTAAAGTTTTTGATTATTACGAAAATATAGACATCGCTATTGCAAGTGCTGCCGTCGCCGATTACGCTCCAAAAGAAATTGCTCAGGAAAAGATCAAAAAAAACGACGATTCATTAACGATCAAATTGGTGAAAAATCCAGATATTCTAAAAACGATGGGCGAACGGAAAACCAAACAATTTCTGGTAGGTTTTGCTTTAGAAACTCAAAATGAGGAAGAAAATGCCAAAGGTAAACTTCAGAAAAAAAATCTGGATATGATTGTCTTGAATTCTCTTCGCGATGAAGGAGCCGGTTTTAAAGGTGCTACCAATAAAATTAAAATAATCACACCATCCAGCATCATTGAATTTCCTTTGAAATCAAAAGGAGCAGTGGCCAAGGATATTTTAAATTTTGTGGAAGAACAGATTTCGAAATAATATCCTTAAATTTCCGTTATCAAACTTTACTTTAAAAATGAAGAAACTTTTTACGATATTCATCCTTCTATTTTCGTTTCAATTGAGTTTTTCTCAAGAACTTTTGGCAAATGTACAGGTCAATACGCAACAAGTGAGCGGCAGTAATATGCAGGCTTATAAAACTTTAGAGAAAAATTTACGCGATTTTATCAATAACACAAGTTGGACTGGGAAAAAATTGCAGAATTTTGAAAAGATCAAATGTAATTTCGCCATCGTTATCAATGAGAAAGCTGGAAGCAGCAATTACAAAGCGAGCATCGTGGTGCAAGCCGTTCGTCCGGTTTTTAATACGACTTATGAAACACCACTTTTAAATCTTAACGATACCAACTTTAGTTTTGATTATACCGAAAATGAAAATCTTATTTTCAATGAAAGACAGTTTTCTGGAAAGAATTTAATTGACGTGATCAGCTTTTATGTTTACACGATTTTAGGTTATGATGGCGACAGCTACAAAGTTCGTGGCGGACAACAGTGGTTTGAAAAAGCACAGAAAATTTCTAACAACGCACAGAATCAAAACTTCGCGGGTTGGTCTTTAATGGAAGGAACAAGGACCAGAGGAGCGCTGGTTGATAATATGTTGAAACCTGAGCAAAATACCTTGCGAAACCTTTACTACACGTACCATCGAGCAGGTTTAGACAATTTGGGTAAACAGGATCAATCTTCTGGAAAGAAAATTATTGCAGACGCGTTGATGTTGTTGAAAACTTATGAAAGTAATTTCCAGATGAATTATCCGGTGAATATTTTCATCGATACCAAAAAGCAGGAAATTTTTGACATCTTCAATAGTGGAAATAATGCCAACGTCAATATGGCAGATTTAAAAGCACTTTTCACCATTTTATCTCCAAAAGATATCGACACGAAATGGAATAAGTGGAAATAATTTCCAGCTTACTTTTCATCATCATTTAAAAATAAAATCCAAAACTCACATTGTTAAAACTCTGTTAATATCGGCGTTTTAGAAGATTCTGATTTCGTTTTGTATTTCATAATCTCTTTTAAAGTCTTAAATTTGCAGTCCGAAGTTTAATTTAAAACTACGTAATCGATTTTTCAAAATATGCTTTCAAGAATATTCATTCAAAATTTCGCTCTCATAGATTCACTCGAAATTACTTTAAACAAAGGTTTACAGGTGATTACGGGAGAAACTGGTGCGGGTAAATCAATTATTCTGGGAGCACTTCGTTTGATTTTAGGTGAAAGAGCAGATGTAAAATCGATTCAAATCACTGAAACGAAAAGCATCGTTGAAGCGGAATTTATTATCACCGAAAATTTTAAAACTTTCTTTGACGAAAACGATTTGGATTTTGAAATCAACACTGTTATTCGACGTGAAATTTTACCAACTGGCAAATCACGCGCTTTCATCAATGACGTTCCCGTTACTTTAGAAATATTAAAAAAACTTTCTGAAAAACTGATCGATATTCATTCGCAATTTGAAACTTCTAACTTGTTTGATGAAGAATATCAATTCAAAATGATTGACGGACTTTCGAAGAATAAAACTTTGATCACCAAATACCAGCAGGATTTTTCTGATTACAAAAAGTTGGTCAAAGAACTTGAGCATTACAAAAATCAGCTTTCTGACGGAAATAAAGAAAGCGACTACAAAATCTTTTTGTTAGAAGAACTCCTGGAAGTCAATTTAGATCTGTTTGATTTGGAAGATGTTCAAAGCAGATTAAGCCAACAGGAAAATGCGGAAACAATTATCGAAAATCTTTCTTTGATTTTTAATAAAATGGATGCTGAAGAAATCGGTGTCCTCGATTCTTTGCTGGATGTGAAAAGTAAACTTTCAAAAGTGGCTTCTTTATCACACCAATATTCCAAACTCAATCAAAGGTTAGAAGAACAGTTTGTAGAGTTTAAAGATTTGCTTTTCGACCTTCAAAACGAAGCAGAAAAGATGGAAACCAGTCCAGAAGCACTTTCTGAATTATCTCTGCAACTGAATAAAATAAATTCTCTGTTTTTAAAACATAAAGTAAATTCAGTTCAAGAGTTGATAGAAGTTCGAGATAAAATTCAAAATGAACAAACTGGTTTTGCTGAATTAGAATTCCTGATCAATCAAACCGAGCAGAAAATCACGCTAGCCGCTGAAGGTTTAGAAAAAGTTTCCACTGAATTATCTACCAATCGCAAAAAATCGATTCCTGGTTTCATCAAGAAAACAGAAAAATTATTGAATCAGTTAGGTTTAGAGAAAGCGAAGATTGAAGTTCAATTAACTGATGTTGAAAACTTTAATTCATTCGGTAAAGAGAATATTCAACTTTTGTTTCAGGCGAATTCAGGTTTTCCTTTAAAACCCATTCAAACTGCAATTTCAGGAGGAGAACGATCTAGAGTGATGCTTTCGATTAAAAAACTGATGGCAGAAAATGCAGAACTTCCAACTTTAATTCTGGATGAAATCGACACTGGAGTTTCTGGAAAAGTTGCGGAAGAGATTGGTAATGTGATGAAAGAAATGTCGGCGAACATGCAACTCATCGTGATCAGTCACCTTGCACAAGTCGCTGCTAAAGGAAACGACAACTACAAAGTGATCAAGCGAGAAGTTTCTGGTAAAACTCAATCGACGATCATTTCTTTAAACCAAGAGGAAAAACTTCAGGAAATTGCCCAACTTTTATCGGGTAGTAAAATCACTGAGGCTGCAATTTCACAAGCAAAAGAGTTGATGAAGTAATTTTTCTGTAACATTTTACTTATTTTTAGACTTATCTTTAAAAGTAAGACTATGTACTGGAGACTTCTACAACTTGAATTCAAAAATTTTATACGAAATCCACAATTCGGAGCTAACCTCGGAATGAAAATTCTGATGTTCTTCGGAATGGCTTATTTCAGCGCGATTTTCGTAGCACTGCCTTTTATCCTTTATTTCTTCGCCAAGAAAAAAATGATGGCCGATCCGTTGCTGATTTTTTGTAAATTTTTCATCTACTATTGGGCTTTCGATTTGATCGTTCGCTATTTTTTGCAACAAATGCCGACGCAAAACATCAAACCATTTCTGACTTTAGGAATTAGCAAGAAAAAAATAGTGAATTATACGGTGATTAAAATTCTCGTTAATTTCTTTAACTGGGGAAATCTATTATTTTTGCTGCCGTTTGCTGGCTTGCTTATTTACGATGGAGGTTACTCGATCATTCACGTGCTTATGTTCACCGTTGGTATTTTTGCCATCTTCTACTTTAATAATTTTCTGAATATTTTACTGAATGGAAAAGATGTGGTTTTGTACACTGTCGTCGGTGTGATGGCGGGTTTAGCTGCTTTAGAATATTTTAAAATTATTGAACTCTCCTATTATTCTCAACTCGTCTTCTATAGTTTCTATCAGTATGCAGGTGTTTTTTTGATCCCAATTCTTTTAGCAATTTTAGTCGCTTATCTCGCTTATCAAGAAATTTATAAAAACTTTTATTTGGACAAAGGCCTGGAATTAAAAGTTGCAGAAGGTAAAACTGAGAACATCGCCTTCTTCGATCGTTATGGCGTTATGGGAACTTTTATTAATAATGATATCCGATTATTAAAGAGAAGTAAAGCTGCCAAATCTGCTCTGATCGCCAGTACTTTCTTTTTGTTTTACGGTTTGCTAACTTTTACGAAAGGATATGACAGTAGTTTCATGCAGGTATTTATGGGAATCTTCGTGACGGGCGGATTCATGTTGATGTTTGGTCAGCGCGTCCCAAGCTGGGACAGTTCTTACTATCCTCTTATGATGACGTCAAATGTTCCGTACAAAGAATATTTAAAAGGAAAATGGTCCTTGATTATTATCGGCATTTCAGTCTCAATGATTCTGTCCTCTCTATATCTTTTGATCAGTTGGGAATTTTACCTCACTCTTTTCGCTGCCGGATTGTATAATTTAGGAGTTAATTCTTACATCACGCTTTTGGCAGGTGCCTTTAATAAAAAACCAATTGACCTCAACTCAAAAAGTAAATCGTTCGGTGGTGGCACCAATAATTTCAATATGAAAACAATCCTACTTACCATTCCACAGATGGTTTTACCAATGGCGGTTTTCGCGGTAGTGAAATATTTCTTTGGCATTTATCCAGCGGTGGCAAGTTTAGGAATTTTAGGAATTATCGGATTTTTGATCAGAGATAAAATCTTCGACATCATTGTTAAAGTTTATAAAACTGAAAAATACTCAACACTC
Source organism: Kaistella sp. (assembly GCF_041824135.1). Taxonomy (GTDB): domain Bacteria; phylum Bacteroidota; class Bacteroidia; order Flavobacteriales; family Weeksellaceae; genus Kaistella. The sequence goes on from NZ_JBGZYM010000030.1 coordinate 5,679, forward strand.
AATTCCTTTAAAAACGCTTAATCAGTTATTCTTAATTTAAAAAATTATCAAATGATCTCAATCCAAAATATATCTAAAGTTTACGGCCAGAAAAAAGTCCTTCACATCGAAAATCTTGTGATCCCAAAAGGAGAGAGTTTCGGTTTAGTCGGAAATAACGGCGCCGGAAAAACTACGCTTTTCAGTTTACTGCTTGATTTAATACAGCCAACGACAGGTTTCATAGAGATCGATGGCAACAAAGTCAACGAAAATGAGATCTGGAAAAAGAAAGTTTCCGCTTTTATTGACGACACTTTTTTGATTGGCTACTTAACGCCGGAAGAATATTTCTACTTCCTGGGAGAGCTTCGTGGGCAAACCAGAATTCAGGTTGATGAATTTTTGAAACAGTTTAATGATTTTTTCAATGGTGAAATTTTAAATGCGAAGAAGTATGTTCGTGATCTGTCGAAAGGAAATCAGAAAAAAGTCGGAATTGTAGGTGCTTTAATTGGAACGCCGGAAATTATTGTTTTGGATGAACCATTTGCCAACCTCGATCCTTCGACGCAAATTAAATTGAAAAAATTAATTAAAGACTGGACGAAAAATGAGCAGGTAACCTTTTTAATTTCGAGTCACGATCTTGCGCACACCACAGAAGTCAGCAACAGAATCGTTCTGCTCGACAAAGGCGAATTGGTAAAAGACATCATCACCACTCCCGAAACCTTGAAGGAACTGGAAGATTTCTTTACGACTTCGGTTGAAGTTGCAATTTAAATTCATAATCAAAATCCATTTCCTTTAAATAGAAAGTGGATTTTTTTTAATTCATTATCAATGACTTACAGTTTAAATATTATAAAATTATTTTTTTATGTAACCTTTTCTAAATTTTGTTGTCTTTAAAGTAGAAATAGAATAAGTATGAAGATTTTGTTCAATCATAAAAAAGAGGATTTGCTAAGTCGCCTGCAAAAACAGGATCCGGCTGCGCAGAAAATCTTTTATGAGCAGAATGTAAAAAAATTCCTAAGCATTAGTAAAAGTTATGTCAGCGACATTTATCAGGCTGAAGATTGCGTCATCAAAGCTTTTTGTAAAGTTTTTAAAAGTGTAGAAACTTTTCGCGGAGATGGTAATCTTGAAGGTTGGGCCCGAAGAATCGTAGTGAACGAATGTCTTAATTTTATTAAAAGCCATAAAACCGTCTTTTATATTGATGACATTCACCCTTCTATTTTGGAGGACTTTCACGAGGAAATAACCGATTGTAACTTTAATGCGCAAGAACTTTTAGACCAGCTTCCAGATGCTTATCGCATGGTATTCAATCTTTATGTCATCGAAGGTTGTTCGCATCAGGAAATTTCTGAAATCTTAGACATTTCTTTATCGGTAAGCAAAACACAGCTTTTTAGAGCCAAAGAGAAATTAAGAAAAATCTACTTTCAGCAACAAAAAAACTTGAAAAATGAATACTCCGAAATATAATATCGAGCACGAGATCAAGAAACAGATCGACGAACGGGAATTCGCACCGACCAGAGATCTGTGGTCTGAAATTGAAAGTCAGACTTCAACACCGACTTCCGGAAGAACAAGGATCAATTGGTTTTTAGTGGCGGCTTGTTTAGGTTTACTTTTAACTTTAGGAATAGTGTTGGTTAATAGTGGTGATGAAGAAATTACTCAACCTCAAGTAGTAGAAACAATTGCTCAACCTACGATTTCTCAACCAGAAAATATAATTCAAAAGGAATCACCGCCACTCTTAGTTGAACAGAAAGAGTCTAGTTTAAATAAGATCAACCCAGTTATCCAACCTCAACAAACAAAAATCTCTGATCCAGAAGTGGTTGCTGTCAAAACTCAGATCCCTTCAATCAAACAGAAACAAATCCTTCCAGAAATAACACAAAATCAACTTTCTAGTAGTGTTGCAGTTATCGATTCGTCTAAAATTCCGATCAAGAGAAAAAGATTTGTGGATCCGTCTACGCTGCTTTTTTCAGTCGAACACAAAGATGTTATTGAAAAGTCAAAAGATGGAAGCAACGTGGCAACGATCGACCTGAACTCAAAATAAATTACTTTTAAACTTTTAAAAATTAATAATATGATCAAGAAAATTATCATGACGGGATTGGTATGTTTATACGCCACCTCCGTTAACGCTCAGGTTAACATCAGACTCAATTTTCCAACCAAACAGGATACAGAATTGAGTCCAATTGTGAAAGAGAAGGTAGAAGAATATGCAACGAAAATCAATAATATTATTCAAGAGGAAAAGAAGTTGATGGAACTGGAACTTAACTTTTTAGCAAAAGAAAACCTACCACAAACTGAATTCGATAAAAAGAAAGCAGACATCGCAGACCGTTATTCCACGAAAATAGATGAACGAATTGAAGCTTTAGGTTTTGATTTGGATGAAGTGATTCAAAAGCAGGTTCGATATTCTTTATTAAATTCAGATATCACTTCTGAGGAAGAATTAAAAGCGAAATTGATGAAGAAATTCCGCGCTGTAAGAAACCTAAGTCCTTACGTTTCCTATGGAATAATGACGCTGACTAATGATCAACCTGATAATGACCTCGATAAAAATATCGCCTACAGCAATAATCTGGAAGTTGGTTTTAAATTGAATTACCAATTTGACAGAATGAGTCCGTGGGGTTTAATTTCAGGCTTGGGATTTTCGTGGAGAACCGTTCGTTTGGACAATAATAAATTTTTCGCCAAAGATGCTAATGGTGGAGTTTCTGTTGCAGATTATGGCGGAAACGTCAATAAAAACAAAATGCGAACTGGTTATTTAATGGTTCCAATAGGATTACAATATAACTTCTCAAAACTGAAGAATGCAGGAATGGATATTCAATACAGACCTTACGGTCGCGGATTTAGAATAGCTGCCAATGCTTACGGCGGCGTAAAAATATCCACCAATAACATTGTTCGGGGAGATTTTGAAGATTTTCGTGACCGCTCTAATTATCAGGTGAATCCTTTCGTTTACGGAGCTCAACTTACTTTTTCCTACAACAGCTATAGTCTTTTTGTTAAGAAAGATTTTAGCAATTATTTTAAAGGCAGTTACTTTCCGAACGATAAAGCTTTAGTTATCGGTCTGGCTCTTGGATTATAAATTTTTCATAGTAATTCATATCAACAAAAAACTCTGGAGAACCTCCAGAGTTTTTGCATTATTTGTCTATCATTTATCAGTCTATTATCTAAAAGTCTAATCTAAACCATATCCTCCGGTTTCACCCATTCATCAAACTGTTCCGCTGTTAGTAATCCTAGATTAACCGCTTCTTCTTTCAAAGTCGTGCCGTTTTTATGTGCGGTCTTTGCAATTTTAGCCGCATTCTCATAGCCGATATGCGTGTTCAAAGCCGTTACAAGCATCAATGATTTTTCTACCAATTCTTTAATTCGGGGTTCATTCGGTTCAATCCCAATTGCACAATGATCGTTAAACGAAATACAAGCATCTCCTAACAATTGAGCAGATTGTAAAAAATTATACGCCATGACCGGTTTGAAAACATTAAGTTCAAAATTCCCCTGCGTTCCAGCGAAAGAAATCGTGGTATCATTTCCTAGAACCTGTGCACAAACCATGGTCAACGCTTCGTTTTGCGTTGGATTCACTTTCCCGGGCATAATTGAAGAACCCGGTTCATTTTCGGGAATATGAATTTCGCCAATTCCAGATCTTGGTCCAGAAGCGAGGAAACGAATATCCTGGGCAATTTTATAAAGTGACACTGCCAACTGCTTTAAAGCGCCATGTGTTTCTACAATGGCATCATGCGCAGCTAAAGCTTCAAATTTATTGGGCGCAGTTTCAAACGGAAGTCCGGTAAATTCCGAAATATATTTTGCAACCAAAACATCGTAACCATCTGGAGTATTTAAACCTGTTCCAACCGCAGTTCCTCCTAGAGCGATTTCCTGTAAATGTTCGAACGTATTGGTAATGGCTTTCATGGCATAATCCAGTTGCGCTACATAACCGGAAAATTCCTGACCTAAAGTTAAAGGTGTTGCATCCATCAAATGGGTACGGCCGATCTTGACGACGGTTTTAAAACTTTCTGCTTTTTCATGCAAAGTATTTCTCAGCTTTTCTACAGCCGGTAAAGTATGTTCAACCACTTTTTTATACGCTGCAATATGCATGGCTGTCGGATAAGTGTCGTTTGAACTTTGAGATTTATTCACATCATCGTTCGGATGAATTTCAGATTTTTCTCCTAAAGTTCCACCATTATTAACGTGAGCTTTATTCGAAACAACTTCGTTGATATTCATGTTTGATTGTGTTCCTGAACCGGTTTGCCAAATTACGAGTGGAAACTGATCATTTAAATTTCCCTCTAAAATCTCTTCACAAACTTTCGCGATCATATCTCGCTTCTCATTGGTAAGAACACCCAATTTAGCATTGGTATAAGCCGCGGCTTTTTTTAAATACGCAAACGCTTCTATTATTTCATGGGGCATCGAACCTTCTGGACCGATCTTAAAATTATTTCTGGAACGTTCGGTTTGTGCACCCCAAAATTTGTCTGCAGGAACCTGTACATCGCCCATGGTATCTTTTTCTACTCTGTAATTCATTACTTTTAAATTTATTTTCTTAAAAATAATGATTTTAAGAATGACAGGCAAAAGATCTTGATGATAAAAATCAACAACTTTAATCTATAAAGCCAATCATTCCAGTTAAAAATCCCTAATTTTAATATTAAATTAAAAGATAATGTCGGAAAAGTCAAAAAGACTGATGATGATTTATAGTCGTTTGAAATCTGGGCCCGTAACCATTGATATGCTTCAAAACTGGGCTCAGAAAAATAATATCCAAATTTCAGCGCGCACCTTTTATCGGGATCTCTATGATCTGGAAAACTCTGTTATTCCATCCAATGAAAAACTCGTCGTGGTTATTGGCGAAAAAAACCGCAAGACCTGGAAATTGGAATATGAAAATAATGAAGAACCACTGACCGAATTTGATATTAACTCTTATATCCTTTTTCAAAACTTCCTGCCACTATCTGTTATTTCATCCCGAAAAAATTCTCTCGGAAAAATCGTTCGGCTTTTTTATCAGAAACACAGTAAGAGTCAGTTTGAGCATTTTGTAAACGTAGCAAAACTTCAGATTAAGTCAAGTCATTTTTACGAAGGAACGGTTTTTACAGATTATCATAAAATATTAGACGACTGTATCTGGAGTATTCAAAACAAGAGAAAAATGCAGTTGATCTCTATCAATTATGATTATACTTCTCTTTCAAAAAAAGTATCATTTCCCCAGATTTTTTATCCCGTTCAGATTCTATATCACCGCGGCGTCGTCCATGTTTCGGGTTTTATTGAAGATGATTGTCAGTTGGTCGTCCTAGGTTTAGATCAGATCGAACAATATAAATTAACCAATGATCTTTTTGAAAATAACGATTACGTTCATCATTTAGAAGTTGCGTTGTCAAAAAGATTCGGAATTACTCAAAACATTAATGACGAAGTGTATGAGATTGAAATCATTTTAAGTGAGCGTACAGGAAGGTTTGTGACCAAATTATTTTGGCATGAAACGCAGCAATTTGAAAAATTAGAAAACGGAAACTTCCTTATGACTATGAATTGCGGAATAAACCGAGAACTGATTGGCTGGATCTTTCAGTGGATGTCCAATGCTAAAGTTTTAAAGCCCGATCTTCTAAAAGACCTTGTTGCAGAAAAATACAAAGAAATGGTTCGGTTATACGAGGAGGATAAATCGCTGATTTCTAACAACTCGTATCGTCCTACGTAGGTGGTTGACAACAAATGTCAATGCAAATGATTAAATTTGCGTTACACAAATGATGAAAGAGAAGAGAAACATTTCCAATCTTTCTTAACAAAGGTGAAGGCGGCGTCTTCACCTTTTCTGTTCCTTCAATTTTATTTTATTCATAGCAGAACAATCTTAAATTTTCTTAATTTTACGTTTTCAAAAAACTTACTATTACTATGGAATTCCATTACCAAGAGCCATTCCCAATTTTAAAAGACGACACTCAATATAAAAAATTGAGTTCTGAATATGTAACCACTGAACAGTTAGGAAACCGCGAAATCTTAAACGTTGATCCAAAAGCCTTGGAACTGTTGGCAGAGAATGCATTAGCAGATGTTTCATTTATGCTTCGATCTTCCCACTTGGCCAAACTCAGAAAAATCATCGACGATCCGGAAGCAACAGATAACGATCGTTTTGTAGCATATAATCTTTTACAAAATGCTGCCGTTGCAATTGAAGGAGCTTTGCCTTCTTGCCAGGATACCGGAACAGCGATCTGCGTCGCCAAAAAAGGCGAAAACGTTTACACCGGCGTGGAAGATGCTGCCTGGATTTCTAAAGGAATTTATAATACGTATCAAGAAAAAAACTTAAGATATTCTCAGATTGTTCCTTTAACAATGTTTGAAGAAAAGAATTCTGGTTCTAACCTTCCCGCGCAAATTGACATTTATGCTGAAACAGGAAACGAATATAAATTCTTATTCATCGCAAAAGGTGGAGGTTCCGCCAACAAAACTTTCCTCTATCAGAAAACAAAATCTCTTTTAAACGATAGTTCTTTAGAAGCGTTTGTTAAAGAAAGAATTATGGATTTGGGAACTGCGGCTTGTCCGCCTTACCATTTAGCAATTGTTATTGGTGGAACTTCTGCTGAGTCTAACCTGGCTGCAGTGAAAAAAGCAAGTGCCGGTTATTACGATCATCTTCCAACAGAAGGAAATATGGGTGGTCAGGCTTTCCGCGATTTAGAATGGGAACAGAGAGTCCAGAAAATTTGCCAGAAAAGTTCGATTGGAGCACAGTTTGGCGGAAAATATTTAACGCATGATGTTCGTGTAATCAGACTTCCTCGCCATGCTGCGAGTTGCCCGGTTGGAATGGGCGTTTCCTGTTCTGCTGACAGAAACATTAAAGGAAAAATCACCAAAGACGGGGTCTTTTTAGAGCAGTTAGAAGTTAATCCAAAACAGTTTTTACCCTTAACGCCACCGCATTTAGAAGAAGCAGTTTCTATCGACCTGAATCAACCAATGCCTTTAATTTTAGCCGAACTTTCAAAACATCCAATTAAAACCCGTTTGAAATTGAACGGAACTTTAATTGTTGCCCGCGATATCGCCCACGCAAAAATCAAAGAATTGTTAGACAGCGGAAAACCAATGCCCGACTATTTTAAAAATCATCCGATCTATTATGCAGGTCCCGCAAAAACTCCAGTTGGAATGGCGTCCGGAAGTTTCGGCCCCACTACCGCAGGACGAATGGATGTTTATGTAGATGAATTCCAGGCCAACGGCGGAAGCATGATCATGCTTGCAAAAGGAAACAGAAGCAAAGACGTCACCAACGCCTGCCATAAATACGGCGGTTTCTACCTTGGATCAATCGGTGGACCCGCTGCAATCTTAGCAAAAGAAAACATTACCGCTGTAGAAGTTGTTGATTTCGAAGAGCTTGGTATGGAAGCCGTTCGCAAAATTGAGATCAAGGATTTCCCAGCCTTTATTATTACCGATGACAAAGGCAATGACTTCTTTGAATCTATTGCCCATTAACAAAATTTATAATCAATTTAAATTGTAAAAATCAGGTGTAAATCTTTTGTCCTCATCGAAATTTATCCTATTTTTGCCTAAAATCTATTACAATGGTATTATTATCATCATTCTTCCCTTTCTACCAGTTCCTTTGGACCGTTTATTTCGTAATCATGTTCCTCGTAGGATTCTGGTGTATCTTTATGTTCTTCGGATATGTCATCCCAATTTGGCTTACGGCTGGACTGGCTGAATATTTCGGAAAAACAAAAGAATTTGATCCAGAAGAAGTAAGAAGAAAATTAGTGACCGAGCAAGAAGGAGTAGAACTTCTTTACAGCAACCCAAAAGGGCGTGGTCCATTTCTTCACACCGACGGTCATCACTAGTTGATGTCATTGCTCTCCCACTTTAATTCCGGGAAAAGCAATCACAAAGCAAAATCATATATAATAATCAGTTTCTATTTTTTTAGGAACTGATTTTTTTATTGGGAGTGTCACCATTTTCGTTTTTTGTCAGGCTCTCACCCGCTGTCCGTTATATCTATTGTTCCGCGCTGCTCCACAATAGGATGCCACTTCCATCGGGACTAGAATAAAGTTTCAGTCTTCTTTCCACACCAAAATTGATTCTTTTAATTTGGTTCATTTTTCTTTATCTTTGCACACTACAAAAAATCAGAAATGTCAAAGTCACTTATACCGAAACTCGAAGCCATTAAACAACGCTACAACGAAGTTGCAGATCTCATTATTCAGCCCGAAATCATTTCTGACCAAAAGAAATATTCAACGTTAAATAAAGAATACAGCGATTTAGGAAAAATAGTTTTCGTTTTCGATCAATATATGCAAGCTTTAAAAACCATTGAAGAGTCCGACGAAATTATCGCCGATGGTTCTGACAAAGAGTTTGTTGAAATGGCGAAGCTGGAGAAGTATGAAATGCTTGACAAAATTCCAGGGTTGGAAGAAGAGTTAAAAGTTCTTTTAATTCCGAAAGATCCAACCGATGATAAAAACGTAATCGTTGAACTTCGTGCCGGAACTGGTGGCGATGAAGCTGCAATTTTTGTGGAAGACGTCTATAGAGCTTACGCCATGTACTTCAAATCAAAAGGTTGGAAACACGAAATCACCGATTCCAGTGAAGCTTCGAAAGGCTATAAAGAATTGATTTTGAGAGTAGAAGGAAATGATGGAATCTACGGAATCATGAAATTCGAATCTGGAGTTCACCGTGTACAACGAGTTCCTGAAACGGAATCACAAGGTAGAGTTCACACTTCAGCAATTACAGTGGCTGTTTTGCCAGAAGCTGAAGAAGTAGATTTTGAACTAAATCCAGCCGATATCGAAATGCAGACTTCAAGATCTGGAGGTGCAGGTGGACAAAACGTAAATAAGGTAGAAACGAAAGTTCAGTTAACGCACAAACCGTCAGGAATGGTGGTTGTTTGTCAGCAGGCACGTTCCCAGTTGGCTAACCGTGAATTAGCAATGGAAATGCTTCGTACCAAATTATACGATATCGAATTGCAAAAAGCAGTTGGTGATGTTGCCGCTCAAAGGAAATCAATGGTTTCCACGGGTGACCGTTCCGCAAAAATTAAAACTTATAACTATTCTCAAGGAAGAGTTACCGATCACCGAATCAATAAATCAATGTACAATCTTGATGCGTATATGAACGGTGATATTCAGGAAATGATCGATGCTGTGATTATGGCGGAGAATGCTGAGAAAATGAAAGGCGAGGAAGACAACTACTAATCAAGTTTAAAATATTTTAATATCTTTGAAAAAATTACAACATTTTAGTATTATGAAAAAATCAATTTTTATTTTAGGTGCAGTTGCAGCTTTCGCTTTGACTTCTTGTAAAAAAACCGAAACTGTGAGCACAGATTCTGACATGGACTCTACTGCTTCGGTAGTTATCGTAGACAACGATTCTTTACCAATTACTAATGATTCAACAATCAACGAAATGGACAATGCTGCTGAAAATGCAGTAGATGCTACCGGAAACGCAATCAAAGAAGGTGCAGCTGAAGTAAAAGATGCTGCTAAAGATGCAACAGATGGAGATGGCGATATCACAAAATAATTAAAACTTTTATTTTTTATTGAACCCACATTTATGTGGGTTTTTTATTTTTTAATAATGTCATTTTAAATTTTGAGTCCAAAATTAATTACTATTCAAAAGAAATTGGAAATCATTAACTTTACTTTCTCTAAAGCCATAAAAAATGCGTCAAAAAATACAAAACCAAAATCCAGACTTTTCTTTAAAATCAGAAGCAATACTTCCCTATTTTTTTGAGAAAGACGGTTTGGAAATGAAATCTTCTTACACGGAAAATGATTCAAAAAATTTAACAGAAAAACAATATTCTGCCGGAGTTGCTCCTTATTTACGTGGTCCCTATTCCACCATGTATGTTCAAAAACCCTGGACGATTCGTCAATACGCGGGATTTTCAACAGCGGAAGAATCAAACGCATTTTATAGACGAAACTTAGCAGCGGGACAAAAAGGATTATCGGTAGCATTTGATCTGGCGACGCATCGTGGTTACGATTCGGATCATCCAAGAGTTGAAGGTGATGTCGGAAAAGCTGGAGTTGCTATCGACTCCATCGAAGACATGAAGATTTTGTTTAATGAAATTCCTTTGGATGAGATCTCCGTTTCAATGACCATGAATGGTGCTGTTTTGCCTGTTTTGGCTTTTTATATTGTCGCTGCAGAAGAACAGGGAGTTTCTCAGGATAAATTATCGGGAACCATTCAGAATGACATTTTAAAAGAATTCATGGTGCGAAATACTTACATTTATCCACCAACACCTTCTATGAAAATTATCGCCGATATTTTTGAATATACTGCTCAAAATATTCCGAAATTTAATTCAATTTCAATTTCTGGATATCATATGCAGGAAGCTGGTGCAACACCGGTTTTAGAAATGGCTTACACTTTAGCAGATGGTTTAGAATATGTGAGAACTGGAATGAAAGCCGGAATGAAAGTCGATGATTTTGCTCCCCGACTATCCTTTTTCTGGGCGGTCGGCATGAATCATTTTATGGAAATTGCGAAAATGCGGGCAGCTCGTTTTATCTGGGCAGACTTATTAACGCAATTTAATCCGCAGAATCCGAAGTCTTTAGCCTTAAGAACGCATTCGCAAACATCTGGTTGGAGTTTAACCGAACAGGAACCTTTCAATAATATTACACGAACAGCCATCGAAGCTTTATCTGCCGCTTTGGGTGGAACGCAGTCTTTGCACACCAATGCTTTGGATGAAGCGATTGCTTTACCAACTGATTATTCCGCAAAAATTGCCAGAAATACCCAGATCATTTTACAACAGGAAAGCGGAATATGCGATGTTGTAGATCCAATGGGCGGAAGTCACCTGGTAGAGAGTCTGACGCAACAAATGATTGATGAAGCCATGAAATTCATCGATGAAGTGGAGAAAGAAGGCGGAATGACCAAAGCCATCGAAGCCGGAATTCCGAAAATGAGAATCGAAGAAGCCGCGGCTAAAAAACAAGCTAAAATTGATAGTGGTGAAGAATTTATTATCGGTGTAAATTCTTTCAAATCTACTCAAAAGCAAATGGAATTGGATATTTTAGATATCGATAATTCTGAAGTCCGAAGAAAACAGATCGAAAGATTACATCAGATTAAAAAGGATAGAAATTCTGAAGCGGTTTCTGAAATTTTAGATCAATTAAAAGAATCTGCAAAATCTGGAGAAGGAAATCTTCTGGAAATTTGCATCGAGGCAGCAAGACGAAGAGTGACATTAGGAGAAATGAGTGACGCTATGGAAGAAAGCTTCGGGCGTTACAAAGCGAATATCAGAACCATACAAGGAGTTTATGCCATGAATGCAAGCAAAAATGAATATTTCCCCAAAGCACTTGCTTTAACTGAAAAGTTTGAAGAGCACGAAGGAAGACGACCAAGAATTATGGTTGTAAAAATGGGACAGGACGGACATGACCGTGGCGCAAAGGTAGTAGCCACAGCATTTGCCGACATGGGATTTGATGTCGATGTTGCACCCTTATTTCAAACTCCTGAAGAAGTGGCAAAACAAGCGGTGGAAAATGATATTCATATTTTAGGTGTTTCTTCTTTAGCGGCGGGACATAAATTTCTTGTTCCACAAGTGGTAGCAGAATTAAAAAAACTAGGTGCAGAAGATATTACTATTGTTGTTGGTGGTGTGATTCCTAAACAGGATTATGATTTTCTTTATGAAAATGGAGCAGATTACATTTTCGGACCTGGAACGAATTTACCGAAATCGGCGTGTGAGATTTTGGAAGGATTTCTAGGCTAATTTGAATCTTGTGGTGAGAAAAAATACCTTGTTTCTACTTTTAATTGCTCTTCTTTTTTCCTGTAGGAAAAAAGACGAAAATTTAAACTTAAAATATGAAGTTTTAAATCAACTGATATCGGAGGATATCGCCAATGATCTGGTTACTAATAATTCCAGAAGTTATCTTTACAAATCTAACTCTGCAACAAATATTCAAATTATAAATTTAGATACTGAAAAACTAGATGATAATACAATAATTTTTAATTCAATTGAGTTGAAAAGCGATTCAATATTTTCATCAAATGATATTGACTACCTAATTTCCCAAACTGTTCCTTTCGATTCAAAACAATTCGATTTAGATAAGAAAAAAATTTATGGAAAAGTAAATATTATAAAAAATGAAGGTTTGAAAGAACTTCAAAATAATTATAGTAGTCCACAAGATTATTGGGCAAAATTTAAAATCAAATTTGGAGACAAATGTATAAGAAATTACTCCGAACCAATTTTTAATCTAACTAAAAACATTTGTATCATAAAAATTTCAGAATCCTGTGGACCTTTAGAAGGTGGAGGAATGACTTCTATTTTACAAAGAGTTAACGGAAAGTGGAAAGTAATTAAATCTCTTGAGCATTGGGTAAATTAAAGGGAACCAATTAATTTCTCAACTTCACTTTTCTGCTCTAAATATTTTTTCTGCAACTCCGAATCCTCTCCCATTCTTTTATAATATTCCAAAGCTTTTTCACCGAAGAATTTTTTATGAAAATCTGAAACATCAGGAACGAGGGGAAATTTTTTATGGAAAAGCATTTCGTAATAGGCTTGAAATTCTCTTTCGTTTTTATCTTCTACTAAAGTTTCTCGCGCTTTCTGTCGAACGTGTAACATTTCGTGTGCCACCATGTTTGCAACTAAATTCAGATCGAAATCGAAAAGGTTTTTCGGAATCATCACCATTTGTTTTTCACCGAGAAATCCTTCTGTAGTCAACAACATTTTATTCGGTTCTACTTCCGGACGGAAACCAAATCCTGCAAAGCTATCACTATTTAACTGAAACGTGTCAATAAGATAATGAGCAGCGTCAAAAATCTGGTCGTGTTCTTTGTAGGCGTTGATGTGATTTTTGATAGGTTCTAAATTCATGATTTAAAATAAATATTATACTATTCCTGTATTTCTTTTTTCACGCGATCCCGATAGCCATCGGGACGCAAAGGAATTACAAATACATTTTGAAAAATTACGGCGCAAAAGCGTTTCACTGAACAACGGCGCAAATTACAGATAATTTTTAGTAAATATTTAGCGTGGATAAATTAGTTAGAATATACATTTCGGCTAAACAAAACTCATTGTTGCAATAAAAAAACGGGCTAAAAGCCCGTTTCTACTGATTGATTATCTTTTCGTTTTGAAAACAAATGTTTCTAGCTTGTTCAAGATTGCGACCGCTCGTCTTTAAGGACGAGACTCTACTCAATATCTTCGAACTCCATATCTACTTCTAGTTTCTCCGCTAAAAGTTTAGAGATCTTCACTCGAAGTGGTTCGATATCGATATTTTCCATGGCGTCATTGGCGAAGGCGAATAATAACATTGCCTGCGCTTCTTTCTTGGAAATTCCACGTGCGCGAAGGTAAAACAAAGCGTCTTCATTCAACTGACCGACTGTACAACCGTGTGAACATTTCACATCGTCTGCGAAAATTTCTAACTGTGGCTTGCTGTCAATCGATGCACCTTCATCGAGCAAAATATTGTTGTTTTGCTGATAAGCATTGGTTTTCTGAGCGATTTTATCTACGTAAACTTTACCATTGAAAACCCCGTGAGATTTACCTTTGTAAATTCCTTTGTAGTTTTGGTAACTCTCGCAATTTGGTGTTTTGTGATGAACGGCAGTATGGTGATCGACCAGTTGATCGCCATCGATAATGGTAATTCCATTCATAAACGAATTGATATTCTCGCCGTTATGAATAAAATCCAAATTGTTACGCACCAATTTTCCACCAAACGAAAACGTGTTGACTGTCGTTAAACTATCGCGTTCCTGTTTTGCAAAAGTATGATCCATCATATAAGAGGTATCACTGTCATTTTGTACTTTATGCCAATCTGCTTTCGCATTTTGTGCCGTGAAAATCTCCGTTACCGTATTGGTGAAAACATAAGTTTCATCAAAATTATGGTGACTTTCAATCACTTCAATTTTAGAACCCTGTTCTGCAATCAGTAAGTTACGCGTATTGTAAAAAGTATTTTCGTCTTGATTTTGAGAGATATAGAAAACGTGAATTGGTTTTTCAATCACGACATTCTTTGGAACTTTCAAGAAAAATCCTTGCTTGCAGTAAGCAGTATTCAAGTTCGTAAACGCTAAATTCTGGTCCGCGATGGTATTGAAATAGTGGTCGAAAACATCTTTGTGCTTCGGATCATTCAACGCGTAATTGAACGATAGTAATTCAACATTTTCAATTGAAATCTTGGATAATTCTTTGTGCAAACGTCCATTAATAAAAACGATCCAGTCAAAGTTCTCCTCGCCCAAATGCAATTCTGCAATTTGTTCTTTTGAAATCGTATGAGCTTCTTTGGGGAAGAAATTATAATTCTTCTCGGTGATCTCTCTTAAGTTCGTGTATTTATATTCCTCGTCTTTTTTAGTTGGAAAGCCAAAATGAAAGAACTTTTTCAAGGCAGCATTTCGGGTCTCATCGAGAAAACGGTGTTGAAGCGTTTCTAAAAAAGATGCGTGGTTGTTTTGTATATTTTCTAATAGAGCCATTGTATTGATTTGAAATTCGACATTTTAAAAGGAAATTGCAGTTTACAAATTCCAAATTAATTCAAAAGCCAATCGTACCCTTTGTCTTCTAATTCTAAAGCAAGTGATTTATCACCGGTTTTGATGATTTTTCCGTCAGCTAAAACGTGCACAAAATCGGGCTCGATATAATCTAAAAGTCTTTGGTAGTGCGTAATTAACAAAACAGCGTTTCCTTCTTTTCTGAAAGAGTTCACTCCGTCTGCAACAATTCTCAAAGCGTCGATATCTAATCCTGAATCGGTTTCATCAAGAATAGCCAACTTTGGATTTAACATCATCATTTGGAAAATCTCGTTTCTTTTCTTCTCACCTCCAGAAAACCCCTGGTTTAAAGAGCGGTTTAGAAACTCTCTCTTAATATTTAGCTTCTCTGAATTTTCTTTTACCAACCCTAACATTTCTTTTGCAGACATATTTTCTAAACCTTTTGCTTTTCGGTTTTCGTTGATAGCTGCTTTGATAAAGTTGGTAACGGTAACTCCAGGAATTTCTACCGGATATTGAAAGGAAAGGAAAATTCCTTCATGTGCTCTTTCTTCTGGAGCATCTTCGATAATGTCTTTTCCTTCGAAAAGAATTTCACCATCGGTTACTTCGTATTCTTCTTTTCCTGCAATAACAGAAGCCAAAGTAGATTTACCGGCTCCGTTTGGTCCCATGATGGCATGAACTTCACCTGGATTTATTTGTAGATTGATTCCTTTCAAGATTTCTGCTCCGTCCTGGATTCTAGCGTGTAAGTTGTTAATTTTTAACATAATATGAAATGAGGTAATTAGATAATTTAAAAGTTAATTACTTCCTGTTTTTTTACTGTTATGATATATTTTATGTCATAGGGTTTCACCCTATGCTGTTTGATTACGCCACTTCGTGGTTTATCCAACTGAACCTTCCAAAGATATTTCTAATAATTTCTGTGCTTCGATGGCAAATTCCATCGGTAGTTTATTCAACACTTCTTTTCCGAAACCGTTGACAATTAAAGCGATTGCTTTTTCTGTACTGATTCCTCTTTGGTTACAATAGAAGATTTGATCTTCACCGATTTTTGAAGTTGTTGCTTCGTGTTCCAGTTGTGAACTTGTATTTTTAACTTCAATATAAGGGAAAGTGTGCGCTCCACATTCATTACCCATTAATAAAGAATCACATTGTGAAAAATTACGCGCTCCTTTGGCAGAAGGCATCATTTTCACTAATCCTCTATAAGAGTTATTTGATTTTCCGGCTGAAATTCCTTTAGAAATAATGGTTGATTTGGTATTCTTTCCGATGTGGATCATCTTGGTTCCAGTATCAGCATACTGATGATGATTGGTTACTGCAATCGAATAAAATTCACCAACTGAGTTATCACCTTTCAAAATACAACTCGGATATTTCCAGGTTACGGATGAACCGGTCTCAACTTGCGTCCAGGAGATTTTTGCATTTTTCTCACAAATTCCGCGTTTTGTTACGAAATTGAAAACTCCACCCTTACCTTCTGAATCTCCAGGATACCAGTTTTGTACGGTCGAGTATTTAATTTCAGCATCATCCATAGCGAATAATTCTACTACAGCGGCGTGTAATTGATTTTCATCTCTTGCCGGTGCAGTACAACCTTCTAAGTAGGAAACGTAACTTCCTTCATCAGCGATCAGTAATGTTCTTTCAAACTGTCCACTTCCTGATTTGTTTATTCTAAAGTAGGTAGAAAGTTCCATCGGACATTTAACGCCTTTTGGAATATAGCAGAAACTTCCGTCAGAAAATACGGCTGAGTTTAAAGCTGCATAGTAATTATCACCTCTTGGAACTACTTTTCCGATATACTTACGAACCAATTCCGGATAATCTCTGATTGCTTCAGAAATTGCACAGAAAATAATTCCTTTATCTTTTAACGTTTTTTGGAAAGTAGTTTTTACAGAAACTGAATCGATCACAATATCCATCGCAACGCCCGAAAGTCTTTTTTGCTCCTCGATATTGATTCCTAATTTAGCAAAGGTTTTCAATAATTCAGGATCAACTTCATCTAAACTTGCTAATTCTGGTTTTACAGTTGGCGCTGAATAATATCGAATGGATTGAAAGTCCGGCTTTTCATAAGTCACATTGGCCCAATCAGGCTCCTCCATTTTCAACCATATTCTGTACGATTCTAATCGCCATTCGGTCATCCATTCCGGTTCTTCTTTTTTCGCCGAAATCATTCTCACAATTTCTTCTGATAAACCATTCGGAAAGTCGTCATATTCGATATCCGTGGTAAAACCGTATTCATATTTCTGATTTTCAAGATCAACCCTAAGATCGTCTTCTGTATATTTTGTTGCCATTTCTTTTAGTAAAAATTAAATGTTTTACAGTGAGAAACTCTCACCGCAACCGCAAGTTCTGTTTGCATTCGGATTATTAAATACAAAACCTTTCCCATTCAACCCTGCTGAAAAATCAAGTATTGTTCCTGCTAAATAAAGTACTGATTTTTTATCGACAATGATTTTAATTCCATTATCCTCAAAGATCTGATCTGAATCTGTTTTTTCATTGTCAAATTTCAGTACATATTCTAAACCGGAACACCCGCCGCTTTTTACGCCGACTCTGATATAATCTTCAAAAGGTTTGAAGCCGTCTTCAGTCATTAACTGAATGGCTTTTTCTTTTGCTAGATCGCTTACTTTTATCATTGTTTTTATTTAGAATCATTTTAGATTGCAAAATTACTAATAATATAATGAATATCAAATTTGCTTCGGTATATTTGTCTATCAATCTCATAGACGCAAATCTT
>NZ_JBGZYM010000031.1:0-88277 GCF_041824135.1 Kaistella sp.
ATTAATCGAAACGACAGGAACGCTCTGAGTGCCATTGCCGTTGAAACAAAGGAGAATCTGGGTGTTGAAACGTTTACTGCTTTGGTAGATAAAGGTTATCACAACGGAAGAGAATTAGAGAAATGCAGGGAACAAAACATCAGCACTATTGTGGCGTATCCAACCTTGGTCAGCTCCAAAGAAGGCGGCACCACGAAAGACTATCTGGTGACCAATTTTGTTTACGATGAAGCATCCGATACGTACCAATGTCCACAGGGAAAAATTTTAAATACCACCGGCAGATGGCATAACAAAAAGCGAGAACGCGACAGCTACGAGTTTAAAAAATACCGGACACCCGCTTGTAAGGAATGTCCTGTTCAATCACTCTGCACAAGCCGTGCAGATGGTAGAAGAGAGATTGAGCGCAGTCAGTATGCGGGAGCGGTAGAAGAAAACAACCAACGTTATCGTGACAATGGACAATTATATCGAAAGGGGCAGGAGATCAATGAGCATATTTTCGGCACCATCAAAAGGCAGTGGGGGTATAATCACACGAATTTATCGGGACTGGAAAAAGTAAATGGCGAACACAGTTTAATAATGCTGGTTTACAACATCAAACGAGCGATGAATATTTTAGGAATACCGGACTTGATTGCCAAGCTCAAGAACTGGAAGTCTCCTTACAAAAGGAAAGTCTTGTTTTTGCTAATAATCGATCATTTTAAGATGAAATCAGCTCTCGTTTTTAAAAGGATTAAGTTGACCGCTTGAAAAACAGGGTGTCGTTAAACGTTCTTATTTACTCCTCATCAGGAGAAAATATTGGGAGTGGGAGAAAAAAGTGAGTTTTTTCACAGCCTGACGATTTACAACTTGATACTATTCCAAATAAAGATTCGAAACTAATTTTGTCAAAAAATATTCCGCTAAAAAAACTCTTTCTCAATAAAAATGAAGAAGGACAATTAACGCAGATCTCTCATATTTTAAAGGAAAATCAATTCAAGGAAATGCAAGTTCGGTTAAAAGAACGTGCAATGCCTCTAGGAATTACCGCCCTTTTTCATGGCGTTCCTGGAACCGGTAAAACAGAAAGTGTTTATCAACTCGCGAAGGAAAGTAGCCGCAATATTTTTAAAGTAGATATTTCCGAAACCAAAAGCATGTGGTTTGGGGAAAGTCAGAAATTGGTGAAGAAAATTTTCACAGAATATGCAGACATGAAACGCAACGAGGAATTATGTCCTATTTTATTGTTTAATGAAGCAGACGCTATTATTGGTAAACGAAAATCTGCCGGAAGTAGCAATGTTGCAGATACCGAGAATGCCATTCAAAATATTATTTTAGAAGAGATGGAGAATTTTGAAGGCATCCTTTTCGCCACCACAAATCTTGTGGAAAATATGGATGCTGCTTTTGAGCGCCGCTTTTTATTTAAAGTAAAGTTCGCGCAACCTTCCTCGGAAAATTCCGCTAAAATTTGGCGAGAAAAACTTCCACAACTTTCTGATAAAGAAAGCAAAATATTAGCAGAAACGTACAGTTTTTCAGGCGGTGAAATGGAAAATATTGCTAGAAAATGCGCGATGGAGGAGGTCCTTTCTGATGAAAAACCTATTTTTCAGGAGATTAAAAACCTTTGTAAAAATGAAAAATGGAGTGTGGAGAAAAAGGGAAAGATTGGGTTTTGAAATAAGGGAATAGTTGGATAGCACGGTTTCGCGTAGTCGGAAATTAAGTTGCAACTGTAATTTAATATTTCTTTCTTCTTTTTTATGCGGTCCTATTTTGTCCGACAACACTTTTATATTTGCAGTATTAAATACAAATGATGAAAAACAAGAAGTGGTTTTCCGAAAGGTCTTCCACTTTTTGGTTTTTAGTTTATTCGAAAAGACGAATTATGCTTTGTCAAAATTTAGAACTTTGATAAAGTTGAAAAACGTACTTTGTGTTAAGGATAGAAAAATAAATTGCGATCTTTTTTTACTATGTCCTACTTTGGCCGACAACTCTTTCATCTTTGCAATATTAAAAATACAAATGATGAAAAATGAATTAATGACCGCTCTTAATGTTGTCGCTGAAAAACTAAAAAACAGCAATTTTGATGAATGTTCACTTAGTTTGCTAGTTTGCCGATATAGGTCAGAACTTAAGATGTTAGCCAATATCTGGAAACTTTCTGAGGAAGAAGTGTTGATTCTGACTGCAGTGATAATTCGCAACACCGAGCGAATTTTCGAACAGTGTACTTTTACGAATATTGCCCAGGAATTAGGCATTACTAATCTAGAGCTAATCGGGAACTACCACTTGCTACAAAACCTCGAAGAGGGTGGTTTTATTCGTACGGAAACGCTACAAATGGACCAACTTACCGTTCGGCCAGGAGTTCGCCTACAGGCTGTTCAGACTGCAATTCCAGAATTAGGTCATCGCTATCTCCTTGGTGAATCGGTCTTTGTTGCACTGCTCAATAAAAATTAGCCGCAAAATCGACGTAATGAATAAAATTATCCCAACAGTATTGATTTTTCCAAGGCAAAAGGATTCTTCGAAATCGGAACCGACTGTGCCCAACAGACCAAAAATATTGGCACAATCTAGCGTGGTTGCAGCTTAATCTAATCCTAACACAAAGTAAATATTCGGATACCCAACTTAGCAATATAATTGTTCAGGTAGTAACCTAATTATGGCTAAATATCTGTATTTTTAAAAAAATAAAATAATGACATTGGAGAGTTTCAATTTAACGCAAGACAAAAATGATCAACTTTTTAAAGGTGATAATGTTATTTATGACGGGGTTGTCGATTATGATCAGTACAAAAGTGCTAATCCTAAATTACTTTGGATATTAAAAGAAGCCAACAGTGAGGATTCTGAGTGGACGATGAGGGATGCTCTTGCTAATTTAAAACATTCATCTCTGAAGGGTCTGAAAGAGGGATGGGCGAACACATTTACTTCAATTGTATACACCACCAACGGGATCTTTACAGGTGAAGATTGGGATTCCATGGGAAATTTTAATGAAAATCAGTCCATTATTGATGTGATGCTAAAAGTTGCTTACATCAATGTTAAAAAAGTTCCAGGAGGAAGCCAGGCAGATTGGAACCTAGTTAAAAATTATTATACTGAAAATAAAAGTGCTTTGCATGAACAGATAAAATATATAGACCCTGAAATTATCATCTTTGGAGGAACCTATAACTTTTTTGATGATGATTTTTTTGAATCATTTGGAAAATTGGAAGCAAACGTAGAAAATAAATCACTACATATTTATCAGAATGAAAAACACTTACTTTTAAATGCTTATCACCCAAACAATCGAGCAATTAAGCACAAAACATATTGTGATTTGATTTTGGAGGCAACTAAAGATTGGCGTCAGAAATATGGAAAATAATTTATAATCTAAGCCACTCTCGCAGTGGCTTTCTTCTTTTTAAAACGTACAAAACAATTTCGCTGAAAGTAGGCGTTGTTTTTAGAGTAAAAGGATGAATGATTTTGCCAGCTAAATCTATAACTCCGAATCGGATGCCATTTTGCTTTAAAATAGAAACTGCAAAATAATCCAAGCCTAAAAACATTCCTCCCAGATATTTTTCTGAAATAACTACATCTCCATTACGGTTGATAAAACCAAAGTTCTCGCCATCTGTACTTACACGTGCAAACTTCATATTAAATGAATTAACAATAGTAAAAGGCTGGTCTGTAATTCTCTGATTACTAAAATTGTACAAAAACCACTTATGGGAATTTCGCGCCCAGAAATGGTTTTTGAATGCTGGTTTGATTTCCTTATAAATCGCCGGAATAATCACTTCAAAATCATAAGTTTGAATTCCGAACTTTCTCTTTTCATTGTAAATAAATAGGTTGTCATAAAGCGATTTCCCAAGTTCGCGGTAGAAAATTGTTTCGTTATTGGAGTTCAGCATATTCTTAATCTTTCGTGCTAAATTAGGGTAGGATTAAGACAAAATAGGTCGGAAGGAATTTTTTTTATCCGACCTATTTTGTCTCAGTGCATCTTTATTTTTGAATAGAAAAAAATTATGGCTCAATTAATAAAATTTAAAGGAAAATTTATCAGAATCTGTCCTGAAGATCCAACTCATTTACTTCAATCCGAAGATCGGGGAAAATCGTGGCAATTCCTTTACGATGGATCAATGTCAATGAATTCCATTATGGATATTGCATCTGATGAAAATCTGATTTTGTTAAGTTGCAATCGAGGGTATTTTATTTCAAATAATGGAGAAGTTTGGACAAAAGTTATGGATTTCGAGCAATTGAAAAATCAACCCATGAAACTTTACTTAGACGACGTTCGACCAACTCCCGAAAATTTCCAGCGGGTTTATAATTTTGATGAATTTGTAAAGTTCATTGCAGATAAGGGTTTGCCCAATTTCATTTCCTTTGATCATGATCTTGGTGAAGAAAAAACAGGTTACGATTGTGCCAAGTTTTTGGTAGATTATTGCCTTGATCAAAATTTGAAACTTCCAGAATTTTATGTTCACAGCCAAAATCCTGTGGGAAAAGAAAATATTGAAAAACTCTTGGATAATTTTAATAAATTTAAAGATAATTTCCGTTGATGAAAATAGTATTTATTTCAGACACCCACGGACAACACCGAAAACTGAAAGAACTTCCGAAAGCAGATCTCATTATTCATGGTGGCGATGTTTCTAGGATGGGTAAAGATCATGAAGTAGAGGATTTCCTGAACTGGTTTCAGTGTCTAGACTATGCTCATAAAATTTTTATTGCTGGCAACCATGATTTTTATTTTGAAAATTGGTCAGCCGCTTTTATTAGAAAAAAACTGTCCTCAAAATGCCATTACCTTTGTAATAGTGGAGTTACGATTGAAGGAATTAGTTTCTGGGGTTCACCAATAACACCTACTTTTTTCAACTGGGCATTTAATGAAGACCGCGGAAAACCCATTCAGAAATTTTGGAAAATGATTCCTGAAGAAACTGATGTTTTAATTACGCACGGTCCGCCTTTTGGAATTCTGGATCGAACTATCTCAGGTTTGGAAGTAGGTTGCGAAGATTTACTGAAAACGATCAAAAAACTCAAGCCGAAATTTCATTTATTCGGACATATTCATGAAGCATACGGCGAAGAAAATGGGATTAATACTACTTTTATTAATGGCAGTTTGTTGGATGAACATTATAATTTGGTGAATGCTCCGAAGGAATTTGTTTATCCGTTGGATTTATCATCTGGTTTGAAAATATAATTTTTAACCGTCATATGTTGGCGTTTAACTTTTCTATATTTACACCAAAATAAAACCAAATGGCAAAAAATGAACAAATGCTTCGATTGAAATTTATTGAAGAATTTTTGAGAAGAAAGAAAGACAAAGGCGCTTCTTTTGAAGAAATCAGCGATTATCTTCATCGAAAGTATCAAGAAAAAGATATTGATTTAGATGAATTACGATTTGCACAACGGACTTTTCTCCGAGATAAAAAAGCGATTAAGAAAGTTTTTGGAGTAGAAATAATATACAAAAGATCCTTGAAAAAGTATGTCATTGATTCAGATGAACTCGATGAAAACCAGGACGATGTTTTTGATAATTTGTTGCTTGTAGAAGCATATCGCGAAGTAAAAGGTAGAAAAAACATCATGTTTTTCGAACAAAGAAAATCCCGCGGGTTGCATTGGTTACACGGTTTGGTTCACACGATTACGCATCAAAAAATCATTACTTTAAACTATACGAAATTCTGGGAAGGTGTATCCCACAAAAGAACGATCGAACCTTATGCGTTGAAGGAATTTCGAAACCGTTGGTATTTGTTGGCGAATGAAAGAGATGGCAAAGATTTCTTTCTAAAGACTTTTGGTTTGGATCGTATTTCTGATTTGGAAATTTCAAACTCCACCTTTAAACCAGAAAAAGTGGATATTGAAGAAATATTCATCAATTCTTTTGGAATTATTGCGACGGAAAATCAAGAACCGGAAGAAATTGTTCTCTCCTTTAATCCTGAACAGGGAAAATACATAAAAACCCTTTCACTGCATCATTCCCAACAAGTTTTAATTGATAATGATAAGGAATATAGAGTACAAGTAACCTTAGTTCCAACTTATGATTTTGAGCGCGAAGTACTTTCACAAGGGGGAAATGTAAAGGTTATTTCTCCCAAAAGTTTTAAAGAACATTTGAACAACGAGGTAAAAAACATGATGAAAAATTATAAAATTTAAGGTAAAAAGTATGAAGTCCATTTCCAAATCACGCTTTGTTTCGGGCGTTCAATGTTCCAAAAAAATCTATTTTGAATATTTTAGAAAAGATTTAAAAATTCCGGTAAGTGCTTCCACTCAACAGATTTTCGATTTAGGACATACGGTAGGAGCCTTGGCGCAAAATTGTTTTCCAAATGGAAAAGATGCCACTCCAGAAGATTTTACCGACTTTAAAAACTCGATTAACCAAACCAAACAATGGATTTCTGAAAATGAGGAAACCATTTATGAAGCTACTTTTTCCGCAAATAATGCTTTGGTGATGCTTGATATTTTGCACCGAAAAGATGATGAAATTTGGGCGATTGAAGTCAAAAGCAGCACTTCAGTAAAAGACTATCATTATCAGGATGCCGCCTTCCAATATTTCGTTATGACGCAATCTGGCTGTGTTCCTGACCGATTTTTTTTAATGCACATCAATAATCAATATGTAAAAAACGGTGAAATTACTGCTGAGTTTTTTCATTTAGAAGATATTACCAATTCCATTATAGAAATGCAACCTTGGGTGGAAGAAAATTTTCAAAATTTATTGACCATTCTCGATGCTGGTATAGAACCGATTATTAATATTGGCGCACATTGTAGCAGTCCTTTTGGTTGTGAATTTAGCCATCATTGTTGGAAACATGTTCCCGAAAAATCAGTCTTTGAATTGACGAGATCGGGAAACAAATCTTGGCAACTTTATGAGAATGGAATTTTGAAAATGGAGGATATTGCAGAAGATTATCATCTAACTTTTGCGCAACAATTGCAGGTGAATGGAATTAAAAATAACGAGTCCTACAAAGATTTGGCATCTATTCGGGATTTTTTAAATGCATGGGAAACTCCTTTGCATTTTTTCGATTTTGAAACCATATTTGCAGCAATTCCGGTTTTAGATGGAACCAGACCTTATCAACAAGTTCCTTTTCAGTATTCACTCCATATTTTAAATGCAGATTCTACAATAATACACAGAGAGTTTCTTGCAGATCCTAAAGATTTCCACAATCCAACGATCGATCCGAGAAAGAAAATGATCGAGCAAATGAAGTTGGATTTTCTTGGGAATGGAAGTATCGTCACTTATAATCAAAGTTTTGAAGTTGGAAGACTAAAAGAATTGGCGCGAGATTTTCCCGAAGATTCTGATTTTCTTTTCGGTTTAATTTCCAGAATTGTAGATTTATTGGTAATTTTCAATAAACGGTGGTTTTATCTTCCTGCAATGGGAAATTCTGCTTCCATTAAATCTGTACTTCCAGCAATTGCACCTGAATTTTCTTACAGCTATTTGGAAATAAGCGATGGCGGAAGTGCAAGTTCATTATTTCATGAAAGTATTTTAAATAATGATTTAAATACGGCAGAGTTAAGAGAGAATCTGTTGAAATACTGCGAAAGAGACACATACGGTATGGTGGTTATTTTTGAATATTTGAAAAGAGAATTAGAAGAATATTCCAAAAACGAACAGCATGGATGAATGTCAATAAAAGAAAAAATCAGGAACGTTAGTCCCTGATTTAGTCCCTGATTTGGTTAAGTCGTTGATTGTTAGACTTGTTTGTAGAGAGGATGGGATTCGAACCCACGGTACAGTTGCCCGTACACTAGCTTTCCAGGCTAGCTCCTTCAACCACTCGGACACCTCTCTGAATTGAAGACTGCAAAAATAGCGTAATTAATTGAATTCTAAAAATCGAACTTGCTAAAATTTCAAAGTTTAATTTTCAGAAACCTCACCACACAAATTCTTCACGAAATTATCCGCAAAACTTCCTTCGTAATTTGGATTGTCCAAAAGATGCATCGCTTTCGTAATAGCGCTTTCGGCCGTAATGTCATTTCCGCTTATGGCTCCGATCTCTCTAAAAATATTGGAATTGGTGTATTTTCCAAAACTAATTCCACCCGACACACATTGTGAGATTACAACGATTTCTGTTCCGTTCTGTCGCAGCGTTTGCAAAAGTTTCTTTGTTTTTGCGGTATTGAAAATAGTACCAGATCCGAAAACCTGAAGCACCAAAACCTTCACATTGGGGATTTCCGTAAAATGATTTAAATGCATCCCTGGGAAAATTCGCCAGAATAAAACATCTTGGGAAATATGAGTGTCAACCGTAAATGGCTCGTTGGTTTTCGAGCGCCACAAAAAATCTTTCTCAATATTTAAATGAACTCCCGATTGTCCTAAAACAGGATAATTTGGAGTTTGATAGGCATCAAAAAATTCTGCAGAATATTTCAGAGTTCGGTTTCCCCGAAGAAGTTTGTACTCAAAATAAACCGCTACTTCCTGAATCACCGCTTCATCATGATCGTACAAACTGGCATAATACAGACTCGTCAAAAGATTCTCTTTCGCATCCGTTCGCAAATCGCCAATGGGCAGTTGCGAACCTGTCAGAATAACTGGTTTTCGTAAGTTTTTCAACATGAAACTCAACGCCGAAGCGCTGTAAGACATAGTGTCAGTGCCGTGAAGAATCAAAAATCCATCGTAGTTTTCATATTCTTTACCAATATGATTGGCGATCATTTTCCATTCTTTCGGACCCATATCCGACGAATCCAAAGGTTTTTCAAACGGATAAACTTCAACTTCACACTCGATCAATTTCATTTCCGGAATCTTCTGAAAAATATTTCCAAAATCGAAGGCCATCAAACTTCCGGTTTCGTAATCTTTTTCCATGCCGATCGTCCCGCCGGTATAAATCAGGAGCACTTTTCTTTTCATCTTCCAAAAATACAGCATTTCGCAGAATATTAAAAATTCCTTTTTGGGCGATTTTTTTAGATTTTTGCCAAACCAAATGCCCACGCAAAAAATCTAAAAAACCGGGCTCTTCGTTGCAATTCCTCATGCAGCCGCTTATAAAATGACCGCTTATATTTGCCCACACTTATTCCGGGATTTCCACTGCGATCCCTATCGCAAGTCCGCATTTGAGTCAACACATCAATTTAATTTTGACATCTTGAAGAACGCTTGATACTTAGACCTATTAGCGCTCACTTCGCTCGCGCCTCCCACTCTAAAAATATTTTTCAAAGAATGCGGAAATTCTATTTTCGTAATTTCTGTGATTCTAATCTTAAATTGTTTTTGTAAAAAAATAAATTATTAATTTTTATACATCATCCATCAATATTCGTAGCTTCTTAAGCCTTTCCATGTTCCAAATTATTCAGTATTTTTGACGTCATGAAAAACCAGAAAACTTTCGAATATCTTCAACAATTTCTCACTGACGAACGACTGCAGAAAATCAATCATTTTGCTCCCGAAAGTTCAGATTTTGTTTTGCCGGTGATCGAAGATGTTTTTCAGTTCCGAAATGCCGCTGCGATTGTAAGGTCAGTGGAAGCATGTGGATTTCATAAGATTGTGGCCATGGAAAGTGAGAATGAATTCAATCCAAACCTTCGCGTAACCAAAGGTGCCGAAACCTGGGTAGAAGTAGAAAAGCTTCCACACCATTTAGATTCGATCAAAGAAATTAAAAACCGTGGTTATAAGATCGTCGCGGTCTCCCCAGAAAATAACGCAACACTCCTTCCAGATTTTCAAATAACCGAACCTGTTGCTTTGGTTTTCGGAACGGAAGCAGCCGGAGTCACCGACGAGATCTTAGATTTTGCGGACGAGACTTTAGCCATTCCAATGTATGGATTTACTAGGAGTTTTAATGTTTCCGTCGCTGCTGCGATTTGTGTCTATGAACTCAAACAGAAATTAATGAAATCTAATTTGGACTATAAACTTTCCGAAGAAAAAATGTGGGAAATGAAAGTACGCTGGGCCGTAAATTCCTTACAAAGTGGAGAGCGAATTTTAGCAAAATATTTAGGTGATAATTAAAATGAAAAGTCAAGTAAAAATTTTCGTTGGTTTGTTTTTGATCATGTTGATTTCTTTTTCTTGTGGTCGTAAACGATCTCAAATTCATTACATGAACTTATATACAACAACCGTAAAATCGATTAGTTGTGAAGATTTAGTACAATCTCAACAGACTAAGCTTCGGGTTTTATCAGAACTGGAAACTAGGAAAATATTTGACCTTATGTCTCGACTAAAACCTGCAGACTCCGATTGGACTATTAATGCTAGAATTGACGGATTTCTTTACAAAAGTTCTAAAAGAATAGATTTTTGTATGAGCACGACCATCATAGAAGTAGAAGAAAAAAAATATTTTGTTAATGACGATTTGAGAGAGTACATGATAGAATTAACTAAAAAATAATTTAACCAATTAAATTTTCAGCATAGTTCCAAGCTGCAACAAAAACTCCCGCCGTTTCCGTTCGCAATCTCTGGCTTCCAAGTGAAACAGCTTTCACTCCTTTTTCTGCCAAAAGCTGAATTTCTTTATCAGAGAAATCCCCTTCCGGACCAATTAAAAAAGTGATGTTTTCTCCTTTGTCGATAGGATTGTCATGCTGAGCCTGTCGAAGCATCTTCAAATCAATCCGCTCCAGATTTTCATTACAATGCGCCACAAAAGTATTCTCTGAATTGACTTCTTTAAAAAAATCGGAAAATTTAGTGAGATCATTAATGACAGGAAAATGAAAACGCAGACTCTGTTTTGAAGCTGCAATACTTTGCTTTCGCAGTTTATCAATATTCAGATTTTTCCTTTCGGTTTTCTCGGTTTGCAATATTGTAATTTCTGCAATTCCCATTTCGGTCGCTTTCTCCACGAAGAATTCGATACGGTCGATATTCTTAGTTGGTGCAATCGCAATATGAAGTTTCGGCGAGAAATTGGGAAGATTCTCTTTAATTTCTTTTACGTCAAGTGAAACTTTTTTACCTTCAAACACCAGGTTTCCTTTGGCCAGATTTCCTTTGCCATCCGTGACAAATATTTCTTCGCCTGATCTCATCCGCAATACTTTAACAATATGCGTTTGTTCTTCATTATCGATAATGACTTGATTGTCATTAATTTCACCGTAAAATAATTTCATTTGAAGCTGATTGTTTTTTTTATCGCCAAATGCAATCGCGTTTTTACTGAATAAATGCGATTTCAAATGAATGCGATTTTATACTATGTTTTCACTTAAAAAGGCTACACCCGTTTTGATGGTGGTGTAAATATCGGTGTCACATTCTCGGTAACTGCAGTCATAAATCTCTTCGATCCATTTGCCATTAATGAATATTAAATTTAAATATTCATATTTCCTCAAATTGTTTTTCAATGATAGATAATCTCCCTCTTTCGGCGTGTAAGGAAAACTGAAAATATGTTCGGCATTAATTTTTTCTAAAATCTCTTCTTTAATATCCTGAATGTATCCTTTCTCCGAACTTGCAGTCATCGAGTCGGTGTCGTTTTCGATAGCGGCTCTTGTTCCGGTAACTGTTTCTAGAATCCAATAATACCGGGAACTTTTTTTAGAGTGGGAGACGAGGGTCTTTTCTTCAAATAATATTTTCATGTGTAGATTGGTGATTTTTAATCTATGATTTTAACTTCTTTCTTAAAACTCTCCTCAATATCATATCTCGCCGTAGCAGAAATCGATAGATCGGCAAATTCGCCACGGTCATATTTCAACTTGGCAACCATAGCGATCATCGCCGCATTATCGGTAGTATATTCAAATTTGGGAATGTAAATATTCCAGCCTAATCTTTCTGAATTTTTTTGCATTGCTTCACGTAAACCTGAATTCGCCGAAACGCCGCCTGCTATTGCAACTTCATTGATGTTAAGTTCTTTGGCGGCCTTCTCCAGTTTATCCATCAAAATTTCAACAAGAGTTTGCTGAACAGAGGCACATAAATCATCTAAATTTTCTTTGATAAAATCTGGATTCTTGCGAACTTCTTTCTGAATAAAATAAAGGACCGAAGTCTTAATTCCACTAAAGGAATAATTGTAATTGTCTATTCTCGGTTTATTAAATTTAAAAGAATTTTCTTCACCATTTTTTGATAATTTATCAATGATTGGTCCCGCAGGATAATCTAAACCGAAAATCTTACCAATCTTATCAAATGCTTCACCAGCAGCATCATCGATGGTTTTTCCGATTATTTCCATGTCGAAATAATCTTTCACAAGAATGATCATCGTATGTCCACCAGAAACTGTTAAACACAGAAAAGGAAATTTCGGAGGTTCTGGATTGGCATCATCAATAAAATGCGCCAGAATATGTGCTTGCAGATGGTTCACTTCAATCAAAGGAATTTCTAAACTCATTGCCAAAGATTTAGCAAAAGAAGTTCCGACCAGTAAAGATCCTAAAAGTCCAGGACCACGTGTAAAACCAATAGCAGAAATATCTTTTTTGTGTATATTTGCTTTATTGACTGCTTTTTCAACAACTGGGATGATGTTTTGTTGATGTGCACGAGACGCTAATTCGGGAACCACACCACCATATTCGTTGTGGATTTCTTGATTGGCAGCGATGTTGGAGAGGATTTTATTACCTTTGAGAACAGCCGCAGAGGTGTCGTCGCAAGAAGATTCTATCCCTAAAATTATTGAGTCACTCATAACAATGGCAAATTTAGAGAATAATAACGATAACGAAAACAAAAAATCGATTGCTGAAAACATTGGTGATTCTGTGCAGAAAAGCGTAGATAGCGTTCAGGATAGCGTAAAAGAAACGGTAAAAGATGCCGCCAATCTCGCTTCTGATGCCATTAATCACCCGGTTGAAACAGCGAAAGAATTCGGTGAACAGGCTGCAAAAGATGTAACCAGTTATAAATGGTGGGCTAAGTTATTGCTCGTCATCTTTTGGACCGCTCTTTTTCTCGTTCTTTCTTTTTTCGTCATTGTAAGTTTACCAGCAACCAAAAACTGGGCAGCACAAAAGGTAATTTTGAAACTTAATAAAGACTTAAATGCCAATATGTCTTTTGAAAGTGTTGATGTGAACTATTTCGGAGATATTCATATTCATAAGGTTGCCATTAAAGATCACAAGAATTTTCGGTTTTTAAAGGCGAAAGAATTATACGCAGATTCTGACTGGTTTACCATCATCAGTAATTCTAGAAATTTGCAGTTTCAATCCTTATCTTTAGATGAGCTCGACCTTAAAGTTATTACTTATAAAGGAGACAGTATTTCAAATTTCATTCGGTTTGTAGATCTTTTCAATACGCCATCGTCCACGGTTAAGAAAGAACCTTTCCAATTAAAATCCCGCGTTTTTATTACCAATTCCAAAGTCTCCATCATCAATCAAAATAGTGAAGGTGAAGCTGGAAAATGGCTCGATGCAAAAAATGTAAATCTGGTCGTTCCTGAATTGAAAGTAATCGGTTCTGACGTTTCTGCACAAATCAATAATATGAGATTTACGACCGAAAGATGGGGTAAAAAACATTTCGTGGATACATTTTCTGCAGATTTTAAATTGAACCATGATTTTCTTTCTTTAAATGATTTGACCCTTAATACCGATCATTCTTTGCTTCAGGGAGATTTAAAATTGAATTTGAATGATGGCTCCTGGTCCGATTTTACTAATAAAGTGAAGTGGGATATGCAGTTAAAACAAGGAAGTCAGATCAGTGGTTATGATATTAGTTATTTCGTAACGGATTGGGACAATTATAAACCGATCAATATTTCCGGTAAAATGACGGGTCCTTTAAATGGATTCAGATTGGATGATTTCCTGGTTCGCAACCCTCAAGTAAATATAAAGACGAAATCAATGAAGATTTCTAATATTTTAAAAGGGAATTTTTTAATCGAATCCAATACGCTTGCGGCCGACTTTACCTATAAAGATTTAAAAGCCATGATGCCGACTTTCATTTCCTCAAAAATGAAAAACTTTGCCGATGATTTCGGACGTTTGAAATATAATGGTGCAGCTCGGGTAACACCAAAGCAGGTTTATGTTCCGAAAGCCAGTTTAATCACGGGAATCGGGCAGGCGAAAATCAATAATTTTTATCTGGAAGATTACAGCACCAATATGCCAAGATACAGAGGCTTTGCGGAAGTCAATGATTTGAATACTTCGGTGATCACCAAAAGTAAAGAAGTCGGTTTGATCAGTGGAAAATTTAATGTGGATGGTCGAAGTTTCGATGTCAACACCATGGTGATTCGCACGACATCTCAAATTTCAAAAATCGAGATTACCGATAAAGTCATTAACAATGTTTATTTAGAAGGAATTCTGGATCATAAAAAATACAACGGAATTATCAATGTTAACGATGATCAGGCAAAAGCCGATGTGAAAGGTCTGATTGATTTCAGCACTTCAAAACTTTATGCAGATGTTAAGGCCAATGTTGATTATTTAAACATCAATTATTTTACGGGTGCAAAAGGAACTCAAGTGGTAAGCGGTATCGTTGATGGAAAAGTCTCAATGACCAATATTAATGATTTAACACTCGATGCTGATTTGCAAAATATAAATTTCGCGGCGAATAATCAGAAGTTTCATATTCCGCAGGCCAATGTAAAAGCATTTTTCGAAAATGGAAACCGTATTGTTTCGGTAGATGCCCCAGGCGCTGTAAATGGACAAATCTCCGGTAAATTTAATTTGGGAGATCTAGTCGGAATGGTAGAAAACGGTTTCGGAAAAATATTGGTTGGTCCACCGCCGAGAAAATTATATCGAGGGCAAAACTTTACCATGGATTTCGATGTGAAACAAAGTCTTGTCAATTACTTTATGCCAGAACTTCATATTCCAAAAGGAGCAAAAATAGATGGTTCTTACGATGGCAATTCTAACAATCTGATTTTAAATGTAGATGCAGAATTACTCAAATATGTGATGACGAAAAAGCAGGATATTACCGACGCCGATAAAGCACTTGCGCTTGCGAATCCAGCTTATAAAGTCAATGAGAGAGATCAGGTTTCGAAAGACAGCGCCATGGTTGATCGATTGATGGTAAGGATCAATACCGCGAATTTAGAAGAACAGATCTTTGCGAAAATTGACCGTATAGAGTACAACCAAAATATATTAAAAGACATTACGCTCAGCGGAAATAATGAAAATAACAACCTGCTGCACATTGCCACAAAATTTAAACTTGGTTCTCCTGAAGATGAGGTGAAACAGGAGATGAAGGAATATGCCATCAATTTAAATCAATCGACCAATAGTGCTGGAGATTTTGTCTTCCGTTTTGAACCGACAACGGTTACGGTTAATGATGTAGCCTGGAGTGTAGATACTGATCCGGTTTTAGATCACTCAATAACGTATCGTAAAAAAATGGGTGATTTTCTTATTCAAAATTTGAGGCTATACTCAGATAACAGTGAATTGTTTTTAAAAGATGCTGTTTTTAAATCTGCCAAAGATTTCTCTGCAGAAGGTGAAGTTCGAAACTTAAATATCGCTAAAGTTTTCGCTTTAATTAAGAATAAAAATGACATGGATATTAATGGAATTGCCAATGGTAATTTTAATATCAAAATGGACAAAAATAATCTGGAACCACTCATCGATTTAAAGATCAGCGATATTTTTATGAACGGCCAGGAAATGGGAAGGATAGAAATTATAACCAAAAACAGTCCGATTCCTAATGTGTTTGATGTTGATATAAAAGCGATCTCAACGGGAATTATAGGTAATAATGATTTGCACCTCACCGGAACGATCAATAATAATACGCCTTCGCCGTCACTTGATCTACTAGCCAAAATGGATAATTTCGATGTGGCGTTTGCGCAACAATTTGTACAGGGTATATTTTCGAACATTCGTGGTAAAGCTTCGGGTGATTTAAGAATAACAGGCCAGTTAAACGATATCGATTATAGTGGTGATATCGCTTTAACTAAATTTGGATTAAAGCTGGACTTTACGGGTGTTGATTATTCGTTTGATGACACTGTAGTTTCATTATCAAGAGGTTTGGCTATTCTGAATGATATTGGTGTAAAAGATGGTCGTTCTAACTCCAGTGGGTCGATATCTGGAGCGATTCAGTTTGAAACTTTATCATCAATGGGAGTCAACTTAGTAATGCGGGCCGATAATTTATTATTGTTGAACACCACTCAAAAAGATTACGATTTATTTTGGGGAAGAGTCTATGGAAACGGAACCATCTACGTTGATGGACCAGTTTCTGGATTAAGTATTTCGACGCCAGAAATGAAGGCGCTTAATAATTCTGTATTTACCTTTAACTCGAATTCTACTTCAAATGTGGAGGAATTTAAGATGCTGCGTTTTCTAACCCGCGACGACAGTGGTGCGATTACAACGGAAGTCAAGAAGAAATCGGGTGCTAATATGAACGTCGATTTTAACTTAGAGGTCGATAAAGGAACAACCGTAAATGTTTTGGTAGGAGACGATATTGGTGATATCAGCGTACGTGGAAATTCCGAGCGACTGCGTTTTACCATGAGCAGAACAGGAGCCATTGCGATGAACGGAAATTATATTGTTGATAATGGAACTTTTGTTTCAAAAGCGATTCTTAACCGTACTTTCCAAATATCAAAAGGCAGTTCAATCCGTTGGGATGGTGATGCGATTGCGCCACAGCTCAATATTGATGCAACTTATCTGCGTACGGTAACGAATGCGGGACAGTATTTAAACCTGGGTACTTTACAACCAATTAATGTCGTTCTTTCTACTAAAATTACACAAACGCTCAACAATCCGAAGATCGAATTAGGAGTTTCCGCTCAGGATGTTTCCAGTAGTTTGAAGGAGACTCTTGCTGAAAAAATGAGCAATGAAGATGAGAAGATCATTCAGTTTGGGTCAATCCTGGTACTTAACAGTTTCAATGATACCAATTCTGGATTTGATATCAACATCGGAAATTTTGCCGAAAGTTCTGGCTACAATATATTGTTTAAACAATTAGGATCGGTTTTAAACACGATCAGTAATGAATTTCAGGTCGATTTAAATTATTTGAAAGGTGATGCCGGTTCTAACACCGGTGATCGCGCCAATGCGAGTTTAAGTTTTGCCTTATCTCCGAGAGTTACGGTGAAGACCGGTTTGGGAATTCCGATTTCTAAGTCCGAAAATGCCGGCAGTGATTATCTTTCTGGAGAAGGAATTGTAGAATATGACTGGTCTAAGAAAAATGATGGAACAAGATTGCTTCGAGGGTATTCGAAACCAACCAATATTGGCCTCAACGGTGCAGCTTCTGGCAACGCTGGAGCCAATCAAAGCTACGGAGTGGGTGTTGTGTATAGCAAAAGTTTCAATACAATCTTTAAAAGAAAGAAAAAGAACAAAAATCAAAATCGGAAGGAACAGCCAATTAAAACAGATTCCATTAAAAACGATGTGAAAAATTAAGAATATTTAAGTAAAAGTTTCGGTTTTAGTTAAAATGTATTAATATTTGAGATAGTTTTTGTGTATTCAGATTTTTTCGTAAATTTGCAAAAAATATAGGATACTATTATTAAATATATAATAACATAAAAATGAATTATCAACTCGACGAAATAGATAAGAAAATTCTGGATTTCTTAGTAGAAAATACCAGAATGCCTTTTACAGAGATCGCCAAACAAATGGACGTTTCAGCAGGAACAATCCACGTACGTGTTAAGAAAATGGAAGATGCAGGAATTATTTTAGGTTCTTCACTTAACATTGATTACTCTAAATTAGATTACCACTTTACCGCATTTATCGGAATTTTATTGACCAAGTCAAATAGAACTCAGGATGTTTTAAAAGAATTGGGAACCATTCCTAACGTTATTGAAGCAAGTGTGATCTCTGGAAAATATAACATTTTCTGCAAAGTAAAAGCGAAGAATACAGAAGATGCTAAAAGAATCATTTATCAGATTGATGACATCCAGGATGTTATGAGAACTGAAAGTATGATCTCTATGGAAGAACATATTTCAGATAAAAACAGACTAATCCGAGCGGTTACGATCTAAACACTGATTTATATCAACAATATCTAAAACTTTTGATTTTTTATCAAAAGTTTTTTTATTTTTACCATTATGAATGATAATTTTAAGGATGAAAGTCCAAACAAGGATTTTGGATTTGTCCTGTCTTTAGCCGCCTTGATGCTTTTTTCGCTGATGGGCGTTGGTATTGATGTAGATGAGTTTTCACAACATCAGGAAATTAATATTCCTTCCGCTTACTTTTACTTTATCTTTCTGGTTGATCTAATCATGATTATGTCCGTTATTTTTATATTCTTTTATAAAAAAATCGCGGCTTATACTTTTCCTTTGGCGGTCTTGACCCATTTTCTGACGCACAGTTTCTTTCTGACCACCTTTCTTTACACCGATGTTACCAATATGTTCTTGTACGTTGGGGTAGGCCTTTTAGCAATTATTCCTAAATGGCAATTTTTTAAATAATTAAAGAAGATCATGTTTTCAAAAGCTTGTGAATATGCCATAAAAGCAACCATTTATATTGCGCAACAAAGCAATCAGGAGCGGCGTGCGAATGTAAAAGAGGTCGCTAAATCAGTCAATGCTCCCGAAGCTTTTACAGCTAAAATTTTGCAGCAACTTTGTCGTGCAAATATTCTGGAATCAGTCCGTGGCAAACAGGGTGGTTTTATTTTTCAGCTGGATAAACAGAAACAGATCAAGATCTTTGATGTTGTTCAGTTAATTGACGGCGACGGTATTTTTACCAATTGTGGTTTAGGTCTGCATAAATGTTCGTCGGTAAATCCTTGTCCCGTTCATGATGATTTTAAAATTGTCCGCGATAACTTGGTGGCGATGACCCAAAAATATTCTTTCTATGACTTAGCGATCAGAACTGAAAACGGTTTGGTCTGGCTTAAGTAATTCATCTTTTATACTTTAAATTTTTCCTCTAAATTAAATTTGAAAATTTCTTTAATTTTAATTAAGATAATTTTGTCCGAATTAAAAAATTGTTTACATTTGTACCATAATATTAAATAAGACATCATGTTAACGAAAGAAAAAACCATCGGTGAATTTGTAGCAGAAGATTTCAGAGCAGCACAAGTATTTCGCAAATATAAAATCGATTTTTGTTGTAAAGGCGACAGAACTGTTGAAGAAGCTTGTGAGAACAAAAAATACCAGGCAGAAGATATTTACAATGAATTATCAAATGTAGCTAATCTACAATCCGGCGATATCGATTTCAATTCTTGGCCGTTAGACCTATTGGCGGATTATGTTGAGAAAACGCATCACCGATATGTAGAGGAAAATTCTACGGTACTTCTTCAGTATTTAAATAAACTGTGCAAAGTTCATGGCGACAGACATCCTGAACTATTTGAGATCACCAGCATCTTTACAGAAATTTCCGGAGAGTTAGCAGCACACATGAAAAAAGAAGAACTAATTCTCTTCCCTTTCATTAAAAAAATGGTCAACGCCAAACAAAAAGGAGAAGCCTTAGAAACACCACGCTTTGGTACGGTAGAAAGTCCTGTTGCCATGATGAAACATGAGCATACCGTAGTAGGTGACCTATTTGTAAAGATTGACGACTTGACCAATAGTTATCAATTCCCAGACGATGCTTGCGGAACCTATCAAGTGACTTATAAAATGCTTGAAGATTTTGAAAAAGATCTGCACACGCACATTCACTTAGAAAACAATATTCTTTTCCCTAAAGCAATTGAGCTGGAAAAGACTTTTCAAAATTAGACTAAACTAAATTTTCTGTTTTTTTACTGAGATCCATTTCATTTATTTTGAAGTGGATCTCTATTTTGATAAATTTTTTAAACTACCAAAACGACAAATTCTTAAACCACAAAGTCACAAAGATATTCTTCAAAAATTATAAATAGAAGTTCATGAAGTGAAAGTCAATAGATCTATAAACGTTTTGTGTACTTTATTGCAGCAATACTATGGGCTTTTATTGTCAAAGCTTTTGTGACTTTTGTGGTTAAAAAGAAATCGGTTTAAGAAGAGGCTTTTGAATTCAGATAAAAGTCGTGCGTGTAAACATTATAAGACAGCAGTTTCTTAGCAAACTGATGAGAAATAAAACAGCAGATCAGAATTGGAACAAACAAAATATACCCGTCTGGAAGCAGGTTACAAATTAAAATCACTGACGTAAAAGGCGCGTACAAAGACGCAGATAAAGTAACAGCCGCACCAAGCAAGGCAAAATTCACTGGAATTAAATTCATTCCGAAATAATTGTTTCCAATAAAGGCGACCATTAATCCTAAGAATGCACCGGCAACAATACTTGGCGCAAAAACACCGCCATCACCGCCAGCTCCTAAGGTTAAGGAGGAAGCTAAAGGTTTTAAAACCGCCACGGCCAATAGAAATAAAACAGGGACTGCAGATGATGATTCTATAGGATTGGTGAGCACTTCACGCAAACCGTGATAACTGTCGCCATATAAAGTCGGGAAAAAGAAAATCAATGTTCCAACAGCGATTGCTCCTAAATTGACCCGAATGAAATTATTAGAAATGTTACTAAAAAGCTTTTTCATTCTGGTGACTAAAAGCGTAAAATAAACAGAAAGTATTCCACCCAAAATACTGAGTACAAGAAAAAATGGAATTGCATTATAGTTCCAGTCTTCTACTTTC
Source organism: Kaistella sp. (assembly GCF_041824135.1). GTDB lineage: Bacteria > Bacteroidota > Bacteroidia > Flavobacteriales > Weeksellaceae > Kaistella. The sequence goes on from NZ_JBGZYM010000031.1 coordinate 20,874, forward strand.
GTCGAAAGAATTCTTGCCGAATCGAAGAGTTCAATAAACAGCCAACTGATCAAGGCTGAAGCAGTACAGGCGATGATGAGCGATTTTCTTGTTTTTCTGGCGATCACTTCCATGGCAAATAAAAATCCAGCCAGTGGACTTGTAAATAAAATGGCAACTCCGGCTACCACTCCGGCACAAATCAATTCCCGTTTGTACATTCTCGCTGAGAATTCTTTTTCGTAAGCGTAATTTCCAATCGTCGCTGTAGCAACGACTGTAGAAACTTCTACGCCGGTGGAACCACCGAAAATTACGGTCAAAAATCCATTGATAAAGTGAGAAGGAATTTTGAATAACGGCAAATGATCTTTTCGCTGATCCAGAGTTTTATAGATCTCGGTAATTCCTTTATTTTTTCTGTTTTGAAAAAGATATTTCCTTAGAAAGTAAATGGCCGTAATTCCAATTGAAGGTAGAATAATAAAAAGTACCGTATATCGGTTCTGAACGAAATTAAAGAAATAATGCTCAAAAAATTCGGTCAGATGTTTTAAGGTAAAAGCCAATAAAGCACTTGCCAAACCTACCATCATTGAGGCAACGATGAGTCTGAAATAGTGTTGGGTAACGATTTTTTTTCTTTCCAAAGGATTGCTTTAAGATGAGTAGCGACGAAATGAACTTGCCGTAATTTGAATATTTTCTTAAAAGTAGAACTATTTCAGGCAAAATGCGGTGGTGCAAATTTATAAAAACTTTCGCTAAAATAGAATTCAGCGAAAGTCTTAGTGATCTTAAAGAGATGAGGTTTAGTAAAAAAGCTATTTTAAAATCATCAACAAACTGCCGACACTAATAATGACCCAAAGTACGATGGCCAGAAATAAAGGTTTCCAACTGATGGTTTTCAAAGTCGCGATCGAGATTGTAGAACCAATGAAGAATAAAGTGAGGTTCAATCCAGATTTTGCTGCGGTAGTTGCGATGTGACTAAATCCCTCAAAAATTGGAAAGTAAGTATGAAGTAGAATAGCGATGATGAAATAGCCAATAAACCACGGGATTTTTATTTTCGCTCCTTTGGTTTTGAACAGGACCATCGTTAAAAGTGACATTGGAATAATCCACAAAGCTCGCGATAATTTAACGGTCGTCGCCACTTTCAAAGCGATATCACCGTATTTATTGGCAGCTCCAACTACAGAACTGGTATCGTGAATTCCGATGGCGCACCACAAGCCGAACTGTTCCTGCGTCATATTCAATAAATGTCCGATCGCTGGATAAATAAATAAAGCGACAGAATTTAAGGTGAACACAATCGCCAAAGCCAAAGACATTTGTTTCGTGGTTGGTTTAATGATCGGTGTTACCGCAGCGATGGCACTTCCACCACAAATCGCGGTTCCGACGGATATTAAGTAAGATAAAGGTCTTTCGATTTTAAGAAATTTTCCCAGGAAATAACCGAGCACCATCACCGTAGTAATACTCATAATGGTTAAAGTAATTCCTTCACGTCCGGCTTTTAGCGCTTCGTCCAATTGTAATCCGAATCCCAATCCGACGATCGATATTTGCAGTAGAAGGTGAATATATTTGTGAACTTTCTGCTCGTAAGGATTTCCGATGATGATCGTAAAAGCGATCCCTAAAGCTAAAGCGACGGGAGAACTTGCGAAGGGAGAAACACAGAATAGAACCAAAAGAAAAAATAATATTTTTCGTAGAAGATCTTTCTCTAAAGTAGTTTGCATTTTCTAAGTGATTTTGATAAGACAAATTTCGGCTATTTATCATTCAATTTTTCATCACATTTTGTTGTTGACTATAACGATTAGTTATAATTGATGAACTTTCTAAAAAGATCGATGAGATCTGACTGTTCACCTTTTAAAGTAATAAAATTGAAATCCCGTTCAATTCTAAAGTTTTTTATGTCGATGATGCTGAGTTGATCGTATTTCAGTTCTTGTAAAATCGTACTGATCGATAGAAACGCCATCGCCTCAGAATGCAGTAAATAATTTTTGATACTTTCACTGCTTCCCAATTGCATGATGATATTTAATTTCTGAACTTCGATTCCAGATTTTTTTAATTGATTTTGTATAAATTCCTGCGTGCCCGAACCTTGTTCTCTTACAATTAAATCGATATCGTATAAGTCTTTTATTTTAAAATTTTTATTTACCAAAGGATGATTCGCTTTACCAACCAAAACGATTTCATCGCGCTTGAATTTCTGATAATCAAAGTAAGAAGACTTCGATTCTCCTTCGACAATTCCCAGATCGATCTTTCCATTTTTTAGTAAAACTGCAATGTCTTCGGAATTATGAGTAACTAATTCAATATTGATGTCTTTATAATAAGAATTAAATTTTGCCAGAATTTCAGGTAAAATATATTGAGCGATCGTAGTACTGGCGCCAATTTTGAGTTTTCCTTTTTCCTGTTTGGTGAGTTGAGAAATTGCAAATTCTAAATCGCGAAAAAGTTGCCGACTTTTTTCAGCATAAACAAAAAGTATTGTTCCACTTTCCGTGAGTTGAATCGTGGTTCCTTTTCGGTCAAATAATTTGGTGTTGAGCTGGTTTTCAATTTCCTTGATATGTTTGGTCACAGCGGGTTGCGATATATTCAGTTCGTTGGCAGCTTTAGTAAAACTCAAACGATTGGCAACGGTGTGAAAAACTTTCAGTCGGTAATCAAACATAGTACAAATGTAGAATAATGATTTTTATTCTTTGGTCAATGCCGAACCTTTGTGCGCCGCAATATGATCGGTTTTGCTGCTTTTAATTTCATACTGCGGATCATTTTCGGTGCAATGATGGGTGTAACCTTTGTAATCGAAATCCTTGGTATGAACTTTAATTATCGTTCCCGAAACTCTTCCAGCTTCAGAATTCCAGCTTACTTTATCGCCGATTTTAAATTTTGTTTTCATTGCTATTTTTTTTAAAGTTTTTTCTCCACTTTGTCAAAGTTAAAATCTTTGACAAAGTTTAGTAGAGTATTTGTTTTGAGGACCGTGACAAGGTTAGTCACAATTCTCTTCTGAATATAAAACCTGATCTCCCACAACTCTCGCGGGAGCAGTAAAAGGATGTTCAGTTGCTTTCCCACGTGCCATAATATGTAAAACTTGCCAACCCTTTGCTTTGAAATAATCTGAAACCATCGAACGGTGACACCGCCACCACACTGCTTCGGAACACATCATCGCGGTGGGTTTTTCCAGAGCGAACTTTGCCAGTTCTGCAGCACCATTTGCAAAAGAGTCGGTTTCCATATAATCAGCGTAACCTTGAAAGGATTTATTGCGCCAGGTCGTATTTTTGGAATCTTTTTTTGCGGGTCTTCTGCCACCTAGATCTTCAATGTAAATATATTCAATTCCGTTTTCTTCTAATGATTTTTTCAACGCATCCTGATCAAACTGCGGATATTTCCTCGAACCTGGAAGTCTTCGAATATCTGCTAAAATTTTAATGTCAAATGAAAAGAGCAGGTCCAGAAATTCCTCGATCGTTCTGGTAGAATGACCGATGGTGTAAATGGTAGGTTTGTCTGGAGGTTTCATAAATAATATTAAAATGTTTTTGATTCAACGACATTAGAATTAGAACATGAAATAATTGCACCAACGGAATGTAAATATTTAAAAACTATTTAATATACATTTTCTTTATTCTTCGCCTTATCTTTAGGGCTAGATTTGGACAAACGATAAATAATATGAAGAATTCGGGTATTTCACGTAAAGACTTTTTAAGAAATTCTGTTTTGGGCGTTGCGGGCTTAACATTTGGGTCAGGAATTTTAAATTCTCTCAATGCAGCTTCACCTGAAACTGACCCATATTTAAAGGGTATCAGCGGAAATTTTACGCTAAAGAATGTTAGACTTGAAACTGGCTTTGAGTATAAAGATGGCGAAGTGGACCGTACGAAGACAGAATTATTTATGGTTCAAATAAGTGACGGGAAAATTAAATCGATCTCCGCCAACAAACCCAATGAAAAAGCGATTGATGCCAAAGGTTTATTGATGCTTCCGGCTTTTAGAGACATGCACATTCACCTCGATAAAACCTATTATGGTGATCAATGGCAAGCGGTAAAAAAGAGAACTGGCGGCATTAAAGGAATGATTGCGTTGGAGCAAGAAATTATTCCAGAACTGCTGAAAAATTCAACCTATAAAGCGGAGAAAATGATTGAATTACTACAATCTAAAGGAACTACTTTTGCCCGAAGCCACGTTAATATTGAGCCGACCTCCAAATTACAGTCTTTAAAAAATCTGCAAATAGCGCTTGAAAATAAGAAGACTGGTTTTGATTCAGAACTGGTCGCTTTTCCACAACACGGCGTTTTCTACACCGACTCGGTTCCGTATTTAAAAGAAGCGGCTCAAATGGACATTGATTTCATCGGTGGAGTAGATCCCTTTTCTATTGACGGGGCGATCGAAAAAACAATGGATTTCACCGTTCAACTAGCGTTGGACCACAACAAAGGAATTGATATTCATCTTCACGAAACCGGAGAATCAGGTTTAAAGACCGTTGAATATTTAATTGATAAAGTGAATGAAAACAAGAGTTTGAAAGGAAAAACTTTTTTGAGCCATTGTTTTATTCTTGGAAAAATAGATAAAAGTAAGCAGGAAGAAATCACGGAAAAGCTTGCTGAAGCTCAAATTGGCATCGTTTCTACTATTCCGCTTGGCGGATTGATCATGCCGATTCCCATGTTGCTGAAATATGGGGTAAATGTTATGACAGGCAACGATAGCATCGTCGATCAATGGAATACGTTTGGAACCGGAAGCGTGCTTGAAAAAGCAAATCTTGCCGCGCAATTATACCGCAAATCAACAGAGTATGACTTGTCACGAATGCTGAAATTAGCAACTGCAGGACCAATTCCGTTAGACGATAAAGGGATTCAGCAGTGGCCAAAAGTTGGTGATCAAGCTAATTTTGTTTTGATTGATGCCAGTTGCTCAGCCGAAGCCGTTTCGCGAATTTCTCCTGTAAAATCACTCGTTCACAACGGAACAATCGTTTATTAAATAATTAATTTATGAAAACGATGACACTCTTACTACTGTTGCTGTTCAATTGTGCATCTTCAGAAAAGATGGAAACTAAAAAAGAAATTATGACCGTTTCAAACATTATCAATCTGGTTCAAAAGAATGATCGATCAAGTGTAGAAGAAGCCTTAAAAAATGGCGCGGACGTTAATACGACTGATTTGCAAAAAAGATCTTTAATCTTACTTGCAACGATTAAAAAGCAGAAAGAAATGGCTGCTTTACTGGTAAAATATGGCGCAGATGTCAATCAGCAATCAGAAAACTTAGACAGTCCTTTTCTTTACGCAGGTGCAACGGGACAAACTGAACTTTTGAAGTTATTTCTAGATAACGGAGCGCGCTTTAACGTCTTTAACCGGTATAATGGTTCGGCTTTAATTCCTGCCTGCGAACGTGGACATGTAGAAACTGTTCAACTATTAGCCAGCACCAAAAATTATCCGATCGATCACGTGAACAGATTGGGATGGACAGCCTTGATGGAAGCCGTAATCCTTGGTGATGGCAGTGAAACTTACCAACAGATCGTCCAAATATTAAAAGAGGCCGGCGCGAAAATGGATATTCCAGATAACGATCGGATCACGCCATTGCAACACGCCAGATCCAGAGGTTTTGAGGAAATCGTAATTCTTTTGAAGTAGTTCAAAAAAATAAAATTGTATCGGAATTGCGGTGAGAATGATACCAACGGTAACCAGCTCCTTTGGTATGGAACTGCTGTTGTGAAGAATTTGAAATTGTAATAAAAAGATGAAAATTAAGATGTTGACCGCGCCAACACCTGCAGAAAGTAGAAAAAGATTAAAGTAAAATTTCATTGTTTTCGACAATCAATATTCAGATCGAATCGGTGGCTTTTACTTTATTTTCTCAATCAGTTTGCGGTAATTCTTCGGATTATACTCAATAATTGGCTTGTGTTTTCCATCAAATAAAATCATCGCAGTTCTTTTCGGTAATTTCTCAACATCAATATAATAAGTTTTATCTGCCAGATTAAATTTAAAATCCCGTGCATTGGTTTTGGCAATAAAGAAATTATCTGTTGCAGGTCCAAATTGTTGATACAACAGATCTGTGATTTCCAAATGATGATCTGAAACACGGTCTTTGCTTTTTTTATTTTCTACAAAAAACACGGCCTTGTTTGGTGTTGTAATTTCAAACCCAAATTTTGTTTTAATATCGGAATTTACTTGCTGAACCGATGCAGTCCTACAAGAGGCAAGTCCTGAAAGAACTGTAAATACTATAAAAATTCTCATCATTAATTTTAGTTGAGTTTTAAAGAGATTCTTTCTCATCGAGTTTATTTTTCTTTGTGCCAATAAAATGAGATATTGTTCAGTTATAGTTTTCAATTTTCTGTAAAATGATGGAGTTATTTTTATCCATGTTTTTCTCCATTAAAATACTAAGCACCTTTTTATACAGTGCTTTTTGTTTTTCATTTGGACTATTGAAAGGGTTCATTTGTATTAGTTTACCATCTGACAATAAAATAATCATATTTGTTGACATTCCGTCGATTGCAGTTATATACTGATCATCTATAAAATCATCTGCTTTGAAAGTAGAAATTACATTTCGAATGCTGTTGAGATCTTCCTCATTTAAATTTACTTTAAATGCGACCAGTTCTGGTCTTTCTGCTAAATACTTTTTATAATTACTTTCTTCCTTATTTTCTTTACCATTTTCAATTGGTGGTGGAGGAGGTTCCACAATACTTTCCTTTGGGTTATAAAAAATTAGATACTTTTCGTTGAAGTTAACAATCGTTTCTGCTGGTTGGTGAAAACTTGGGTAATAACTGATTTTAAGGAGAACAGGATGAATTTTTTCTGTTGTAATCTTTTCACTTTTTTTGGAGCAGGCAATAAGCAGTAAAAAGGAAAAAAATACTGATAAAATATTTTTCATAAGTTTTCATTAATGTATTCAAATATACAAACAAAAAAAACCACTGAAATGATCAGCCGATTGTCTAATCTTCCGCATGTTAAGTCCAAAAGTTTTCTAATTTCATTTTTGGATTTTTTCCTTTAGATTCTCCGCTCGAACGAGTCGATTTGTTTCGCCAAGCGGCATTTTGCGAAGATTAGCTAGGATTTTAATATGAAAAGAATTCAACAATACCAGAAACTCGTCGATCGTACGGGTGGAATGATCGACGTGTAAATGATGGGTTTTGCTGCTGGATTCATTTTGAAAAATCAATATTTCTTTGGTGGAATGCAATTATAAATTTTAAATGGATTGATGATTTCTTAAACTAAATTGTTCATTTTTAAAACCTTGTCAAACTTTAAAACCTTGTGAAGGTTAAAGGGCTTTATTCTTCTTCCTCTCGCGCCGCTCTTATGTAGGTAATATAGGCATCATATTGTTCCAGTACATCATCAATCACCTGCTGACGGCTCAATCCCATTAGATCATAGCCACCTGATCCGGTTTGGGTAGTGACTTCAAGACGATAATAAACATCGGTATCGGACGCCATTTTTCCGCTAAAGGTCGGTGCCGGTGTCGCCACCATTGCCACCTGATAATAAAAATCATGAACACCATCCGTTGACACCCTTAGTAAAGGTCCCGAAGGGCGAGTAGGATCGATGGTTGAGATTGTTTCGTCGTGGTCGGCATTCTGACGCTCGGCATCATAACCCTGACCTCTAAATTCCGCCGCCACGTCATCAAGAGCAGGGCGAATCACGCGCTCTAAATACTGCACTCCTTCTTTTTTTGAGGCAAAAGTAAGCATTTGCCCAAGTCGCTGTTTCCAGGAACGCTCCGGAATATGACCACCACTTGGAGTAATTGCTGGATCGCGAATTACTTTTCCTTCTTGTTCTGCACGCTCTATCCGTAACGCTTTATAAAATGAAAACATGACCAGATAAGCAATAACAGTTACCGGAAGCGCAAAAATTAGCGTAGCATATTCCATCGTAATAACGCCGCCCGCCAGAAGCATAGAAATGGTCAACACTGCCGTTAGAACAGCCCAAAATATTCGCAACCATTTAGGACCATCCTCACTTGGATCAGGAATCGAGGCTGAAAAATTAGACATTACCATGGCACCTGAATTGGCACTGGTAATGTAAAACAACAAGCCCGAAAACGTGGCAAGAGCGATCAAGAACATAGGTGCCGGGAACATTCCTAAAAGTGCATACCAACCATGTTCAGGACTTTCGATTGCCAGTTGGGCAAATTCCGTGTTGCCTTGTAAAACTTCGTACAGTGCCGAGTTGCCAAAAAAGGACACGATAATAAAGTCACAAAGTACCGGTACCGTAATCGCTGCAACTACAAATTCGCGCAAAGTTCGCCCCCGGGAAATCCGAGCCAAAAATACGCCGACAAAAGGTCCCCAGGCGAGCCAGAAGGCCCAGAAGAAAAGGGTCCAACTGCCCATCCAGTCACTGCTGTCCGGAACATAGGCAAAAGTTTTAAACATTCTTGAAGGCAGCGTCACCAAAAAATGACCGATGTTTTCTACAAGACCGTTGAGCAAAAATGCCGTTTGGCCTGCAATCAGAATAAATGCCATCATGGCCACGGCGCTCCACAGATTCAATTCAGAAATCCAGCGGATCCCACGATCTACGCCTGATGTTGTGGCAGCAATAGTTAAAATCACGGCGCCAATAACCAGTGCAATTTGCAACGTCAGACCTTCGTTAAATCCAAACAGTTTTGCGAAACCCACGTTAAGCAGCACCACGCCAATTCCCATGGTGGTTGCGACGCCAAAAACAGTTCCTATCAGTGCAATGGTGCTGATGGCGTCACCCAGTGGACCTTTTACCCGTTTGCCAAAAAGCGGATACAGCGCTGCCCGGATCGAAAGAGGCAAATTCCAGCGATACGCAAAATATCCCATGGCCATCCCGAGTAATGCATAGACCGCCCAACCGGCGATACCATAGTGAAACATGGTCCAAACGACCGCATCCTGTAAAGCATCGGCAGATGCTGGCTCACCCGAGGGTGGCGTCAAATACTGAACGACCGGTCCTGTCACCGAGAAAAACAACAGATCAATTCCGACTCCTGCTGCAAAAAGCATTGCGGCCCAGGTAGCCAGTCCGTATTGTGGCCGCGAATCATCAGGTCCCAAACGCAAGCTTCCTGCTTTTGATACTGCCACCCAAACGACAAAGAAAATGACCAGCGCCATCGTCAAAACGTAGTACCAACCTAAATTGGTGGCAATCCAATTAACGGCTAATTTCATTGTTGATCTCGCTTGATCAGGCATCGCAATTGCCCAAAATGAAAACGCCGCGATTACACTTGAAGATATAATTAAAACACTCCAGTTAATTTGGGTGGTTTTATTCTGCCAGAGTTTTTGAGCGCCTTTCCCCAAATCACTTTTTGAAACCGGAATCTCACTTTTTACTTTAGGCGACTTGGTGCTGCCCCCGAAGCGACTGCGTTCAAACGGCGTTTTTTCTGTATGGCTCCCATCATTCGGGTTATCTGTATTGGAATTTTGGCTCATGGGCATCGGACTTATTTTTTATAATCTTCCAACGAAAGATTTCCATTCTTTAATTGGCTACGCTAAGATAATAGAATACATTAAATCAATAGACCGTTGTATTTTGAAATGCATAATGATTATTGCCTCCATTATCAAAAGGAATTTAATTTATTGGTAATCATCTAATAGGGGTTACAATATGATTTTAAATTTGACATCTAAAAGAACACGCTCTAAATACGTGGTTTGTCCCAGGTTTTTTTCCAAAGAACATTCATCAGTTTTTTGACGGATAAGAAATCCACTGAGATGATCAGTGGATTGGTCTTTCTTTTATTTTAAAATGTATGAAAAGCGGTGTAAAATTAGTTCACCGCAATTGATCTGACGAAAATTTCAAAGTCTTCTTCTTTCTTATTGCCTATGAGTAACTGCATTTCAACTACATTTTCTCCGTTGTAGTTCGGGACGTTTACCACTTCGCCTCTGTAAGTGGCCTGCATCGATTTAAATGGAATCGTGATGGTTTCCCAATCTCCCTTATTGTTCGTTGAAAATGTTTGAGCATAAGAATGTCTGCCTTTCGGAGTTCTTATCCTAAAATTGTAATTTTTTCCGTCTCCCTTTACATTTAATATAAAAGCCTCCGATTTTTCATTAATGATAAAAGGTTCTTTCTCTGAAGTTTGATGGATAGAGCAAAAACCACCATTATTTTCCAGGGAAACACGACCGGAGAAATGCGCAACACTGTCTTCAGTCATTTTAAGTTGGCTCTCAGACCGGCCACCCATGACCACATCATTTTGTATCCGCCATTTACCTTTGTCCTGTTCGGGAAAATTATAAATCATTTGGGTGTTGGATTTATTTTCAGTGTGATCATTTGTAGCATGGTCAGTTTCAGGGTTTTTATTTGAATTCGACATACAGGAAGTAATTAGGAGTGTTAAAAATAGTATTATTCGCATTTCAGAAATGTTGGACCTAAAATTACAAAAAATAAAATCCAACTGCTTTGCCTCGCATGGCGGATTTGGAAATTGAGATCATTTGAATATCATTATTTTTTTAAGAACGACCACACGAAAGGATTCTTGTGGTAGCAAGGGCTAACAATCGATTACTAAATTCGATATAGCTGATTTTTAATAAGATCGTTAATTTATTAGAACTTGAAATTTTACTGCAATATTTATTCATTTATTTTCGTCACTCATTGCGAATACGCGCGATCGAGATACAAATCAAAAGGTATCAGGATTAGCAAATTTAATCATCAATTTTTTTTTGTCTTTCCAAAACTTGATAAAAATAACTGAAAGGTTTGTTATACTTAATTATTTGTCTGTTTTCTTGCTCGCCTGCATCAATTTCTGGATCTTTAATTTCTTGAAGTAGTTTATAGTATTGTTTACATCTATTTCTGTCTAATTGTTTTATTTGTCTTGAAGAGTGTTCGTTCAACGACAATTCTTTAAAACCATTTTTCCAACATAAGTCAGAGGATGCTTCCTCAAAATTATCAATTCCAATTCGTCCAACTGACATACCAATTAGTCTATTAATTGCAGATTCTGTTGCAGCTCCTTTTGGCTTTCTCATGTCAGTTTCAATTGCATTTTTTATTTCATTTACTATTTTTTTCTGTTTTAGTAATTCTTTTTCTAATGAACTTTTTCTAATTCGAATATCGCCTAAATAATTAATTTCATATCCAATAAAACCTATCCAAGGAAACGTATTTTTACTAGCTTTCCCCCATTTAAATGGTCCTTTCGATTTACCACTCCAAAATGGTTTATAATTAATTTTGTAATTATTGATTTTTATTAATTCCGAATCACTTTTAAATTCGTGAGGAAATAATTTTAATTTCTCTAAAGCATTTATGTATAAACTTTTTGCATCATTACATTCTTCTAAACTTTCTGAAATTATAATCATATCATCACAAAATCTTTGATATAAAACTTTTTTATCAATTAAGGCTATATCAACATCATTTAAATAAATGTTCGCAATTAAACCTGAGAGAGCACCACCTTGTGGAACTCCAATTCGTTCATTTCTTATATCATCATATTGAATTTTTAATACATCATCAGAAATCCACTTGAACTCACCATTTTTTATTTTATAAGAATTCCAATAATCTAAATCTACTGTTTTTGGCATATCAAAGTTAAAAGCAAAGGAATGTAGATAACTTTCGAAAATTGCAATTGCATTGTCAAATTTAAGATGCGGATATGTCGTTTTTGCTTTTATAATTAATTTGTCAAATAAAGATTTAGCAATCTCATGATTTACAGTATCGTAGAACTTTTTCATATCACATTCAGTAACATATAAATCTTTATCTATATTATCTTTTCTGAATTTTATAATATCTCTAATACAGTCATGATGAGATATAGTGATTTTTTCATCATTTTTCTTAGATCTAAAAGCATATGAACTATCTTGAAAGTATCCGTCAAATAATCGAGTTAAAAATTTATTTGTCAAACTTAAAAGTATTCTATCTTTCAGATTAAACAAACAGATTGGTCGACATTCATTATTCCCTATTTTTACCGTCTTCTCTTTTAATTTTGGTACAATTATCGGTTTTTCAATTATATATTCTTGGCTTTGTGAAATATCAATAATTTCCTGAATAAAATTTTGCAAATTAAGATACCACTGTTCTTTGAGGTTCTTTTTAGATTCAATTTTAATAGACTTAAGTAGAGAACAAAAATTTTTATCGGTAGAAGAAAGAAAATAATTTCGTTTATTGAACTTGATATTATTTTCCTTTGCTTCTTTAATTTTATTAATTGCATTGGATTTTAATCTAGAATCTTCGCCAAGTTTAACCCATTTTTTTCGAGGTGGTAAAATAGTTGAAAGAAATTTAGTTAATTCAAATTGATACTCTTCAAATGCATTCGTTGGCTCTTTTAAACAATTTAAATGATAATTATATTTAGGATTGGATGTTAATGAATTTAGTAAATGAATTTTTGATTTACTTTTCGCCATTTTCACACGAATTTTACAAATCTGTCGTAAAATCTCATTTTCTGTAAAGTGTTTTTCAAATGATTTCATTAAATTAAAAATAAGGGGTTCCGAGTAAAAACAGTGATTTCTCACATATTGACAAAGATACTGACATATAATGTCAACACCATTTAGACTCTCTGGTTTTAAGCCAATTGGCAGTGTTAGACCGTTGTTGAGAGTGATACTTGAGTGTAGGTTTTACCCTTTCTCCTTCAGAACCCCATTTTTTTGATGTTTAGTTTTATAACCTTTTTGATTTGCTAAATAAATAATACTGCTGAAATTAACATCTCCTTTTCTGGTTTCGAAACAATTATTTAGAAAATTAGTACAAATAATTTCATTGTATTTTTCTCCGTCTAAACAACACAACTTTAAAAAATATTTTAAACCAATTTCATATGTAAAAGTATTAGAAATAGCCATTGCAACTTTGCACCAATCTTCATAAGAATTAGTGATTGACTGTTTTTTGTTAGTAAGATTTCTAATTATGTCAGTCATTATTTTTCTATCAATCGGTTTGTTTTTATCTTTATGATTAAATAATGCATCGTTGCTACTAAAGAATTTCAGAGCAACTGATTTCCTATTTTCTATTTTAGAAATATTTTTAATATCACTACTAACAACTTTAAATCTTTTATGACCAGTTTTAATAACTATATTACTATCAAAAGACATAAAACAAAGTCGTGTTAGATCGCTTCCACTTTTATCAAGTTCTATACTATATTTTGTTTGAAAATATTCAAATAATTTTTTAAATGCTCTTTTGTGTAATATCTCTAATTCAATTATTTCTTCATTAATTTCATATTCAACAGCAACTAAACCTTTAAATCCATTATTTGATGGAGAACGCCAAAATGCTAACACATATTCATCATTTTTCAGTTGGCTATAGATTAATTCTATTTGTTCTTTAGTTAGTTTGTCAATATCTATTACAATAATTTCATTGTAAATTTTTAGATTTTCATTTTTTCTTTTTAAATTAAATGTAGCACTAAATGTTACAGCAGGTAATTGTTTTTTAAAATTATCATAAAATTCTTTGTCTCCATTTTCAAGTTTATTTCGTAAAGTATTTATTTGTATTTCATATTTGTTGGATTTTATTTCATTTAAAACGGAATCAATTGTTACCTCATCAGAAATTTCTGACCAAGTATTTTTTTGGTAAGAAACCATTAAACTTAGTATTTCCTTCATTGTGCCCAAATTATTTATAAAAATTTTTGATTTTCATATGTCTCAAAATATTTTATAGTTAATATTTTAAATGAAAATATCTATTTAAAAATATAAAAGTTTTTATGGCAATTGTTAAAATCGCAATAAAACATAATTTTGTCTAAATTAATAATTTTAATGAGAAACTAACCATAATGTTATTGATAAAACAAAAAAATCAAGTTTTTATACAATTGTACGTATATTAAAATTAGTGTTGTAAAAAAATACATCTGATTATAATCTGTAGCTTATCAAACAACCATCGACAACTGAACCCGTTTTCGGTTTACATCCACTTCTAAAACCTTCAAGATTACTTGCCGCCCAGTTTTACTACTTGATTCACGTCTGAAATAAAGCCTTTAGTGATCCTACTATTTGCGACCTGTAAAATGTTCCATTGTTTTGTAAATTCCGAGAACATCGCCTGCGAACCAGTCAAAAACATTGATGGACATTATTGCCTGACCCAAACGGGTAAACCTATAGATGTATCCGGGTATGCTTAACATCTTTTTGTTTTGCTCGATGGCTTTTACAATGGTCAAGGCGGCGGCTTCAGGTTCTAAAATAGGGATCTTGGATTGTACACCGTCAAACATTCCCGTGTTGATGTAGTACGGCATTATGGTGGTGACATTTACTTTTTTGTTCATCTGTTTCATCTCCAAGCGCAGACTGTCAGACCAACCGATGAGTGACCATTTGCTGGCGGCATAGACCGACATTTTCGGATTTGAAACGAGTCCGCCGGAGGAAGCAATATTGCAGATGTGCCCTGAATTTTGAGCAAGCATATCATCAAGAAATATTTTTGTGATCAACATGGGAGCATTGGCATTAATGTCCATTGTTTTCGAAATATCTGATAGAGAATGCTCGCTGAAATATTTACCGATAATGATTCCGGCGTTATTGATCACGACATCAACTACGCCAATTTCCTGCTTCACTTTATTGGCGGTTTCCTGTATCTGTTCAACATTAGAAACATCTACATTGAAACCATAAACACTTCCTTTGGTTGAAAATTCGGCTAAGGTTTGATCAATACTTTCCTGGTTAATATCCCAAATTACAACTTTGGCTTTTCGTTCTAACATCAAACGAACCATTATTTTACCAATACCTGAGGCTCCTCCAGTAATTAAAACTGTTTTATCTTCTAAATTTTTCATCTCGTAATGTGACTTTTTAATGCAAAGACAAAGTTAGTAAACCAATGTTCCAATGACGATAACAAATGTTATCAGTTCACCTTAAGGTTTGGAGTTTTTCAAGCGGCTGAGATGCACAGAACTGATATTGAGATAAGAAGCGATGTAATGCTGAGGAATGCGCTGTAGAATGTTTGGAAATTTTTCAATTAGATTATGATACCGTTCAATCGGACTTTGCGTGTACAGGGCCTGAATTTTATCGTTGAAAATAAAGAAATATTCCTCCGTGAGTAATCGGCCAAGTCGCTCTCCGTTTTTTAGACTTTTATAACCATCATGCAACATTTCGTAAGACATTAACACGATGGTCGTATCTTCCAAAGCCTGAATTGAATAGTTGGAGGGAATCTTTTTCAAAAAACTTTCATAATCGGCCGAGAAAGTATTTTCAAAGGAGAAATGAAAGGTCTTTTCTTCTCCCTCGTTATCTACAAAAAAAACTCTTAACAGTCCCTCTACCACAAAAAACACCTCCCGGCAAATTTCTCCCTGCTTAAGAATTATTTCCTTTTTCTGAACTTCTTTTACGCAAAGCTTAGAAGAGTAGGATTCCCATTCTTCATCACTAATTTCGATGTAATTTGAAATTACATTTATTATATTTTCAAGCTGATTCTTCATTGTTAAGTGATAAAAAAACTTTATCCTAATAGAATAAATTATTTCGAAGCTAAAATAATAAGTTTTTTCTCAAAACACATTCATTAATTTTTTAAGGTATAAAAAAATCCACTGAAATGATCAGTGGATTTGTCGATTTTCTTAAAGCGCAGCGATCTATGATCTTTTCGTCTTTTAAAATTATCTTTTCATAATTCTCTTCACGGCTGCTTGAACCGCATCAGAATCAATTCCGTATTTTTTCATGAGTTCTGTTGGAGTTGCAGATTCTCCGAAAGTGTCATTTACGGCTACGAATTCCTGGATGGTTGGTCTTTTTCTGGATAACATTCCGGCAACGGATTCTCCTAAACCTCCGATGTAGTTGTGTTCTTCAGCGGTTACTATTCTTCCTGTTTTCTCTACGGATTTCAGGATGATCTCTTCGTCCAACGGTTTGATGGTGTGAATGTTAATCACCTCACAAGAAATTCCTTCTTTTTCTAAAGCATCTGCAGCCAATAAAGATTCCCAAACTAAATGTCCGGTTGCTACGATCGTTACGTCGGTTCCTTCCTGAAGCAGAATTCCTTTTCCGATTTCGAAAGGCATATCTTCTGGAATGAAAACTGGAACAACTGGTCGTCCGAATCTTAAATAAACCGGTCCTTCGAAATCTGCAATGGCTAAAGTTGCTGCTTTGGTTTGATTGTAATCACAAGTGTTGATCACGGTCATTCCAGGAAGCATTTTCATCATTCCAATATCTTCTAAAACCTGGTGTGTTGCGCCATCTTCACCCAAAGTTAATCCTGCGTGAGAAGCACAGATCTTTACGTTTTTATTGGAATAAGCAATTGATTGACGAATCTGATCATAAACTCTTGACGTTGAAAAGTTAGCGAAAGTTCCGGTGAAAGGAATTTTTCCGTTAATGGTTAAACCTGCTGCGATGCCCATCATGTTGGCCTCAGCAATTCCTATTTGGAAAAAACGTTCTGGTGCTTTTTCAATGAATTTCTCCATTTTCAAAGAACCGATAAGGTCTGCACAAAGTGCTACTACATTTGGGTTTTTATCTGCCAATTCTGCTAATCCAGCACCGAATCCGCTTCTTGTATCTTTTTGTTCTGTATATGTATATTTCATTTTTTTGATGTTTTGATTTCTCGAATTGCTTCGAATTTTAAGATGTTTCCGTTTTTAACTTATAAAAGATTTTTAACGCAAAGGCGCAAAGTTTTCTTTACTAATTTGCTTATAATTACGTTCGCGAAGGCGTTTCACTTAGCAAAGTTCGCAAAGAATTTAATTTATTGCTTTTCACGGATAATTACTTTTTATAACGACTTTTCTAATTATAAATAACCTGCAGCCCGGCCTGAGTGGAGCTCTTTTTTGTTTTTTGAATAAAAAATAAAAAAAGCGGGAACGGAGGACGGAAATGTCTGCCCAAATTATTTTAGTAATCCGCCGGAGCTTCTAAATATAATTGTTTGAAAGCCGTATCCAACTGCTCATCGCTAGGCGCTTTTCCGTGCCAAGCATGCGTGCCGGTCATAAAATCTACCCCATAACCCATTTCGGTATGCAAGAGAATACAAACGGGTTTTCCTTTACCGGTCTCAGTTTTTGCTCTTTCAAGAATCGCGATCACTGCTTCTAAATCGTTTCCGTTTTTCTCGTTCAAAACGGTCCAACCGAAAGCTTCCATTTTTGCGTGTAGATTTCCTAAGTCCAAAACATCGTCGGTGTCGCCATCAATTTGACGACCGTTATAATCAATAGTCGTAATTAAATTATCTACTTTGTTCGCAGCGGCATACATAAATGCTTCCCAGTTCTGACCTTCCTGCAATTCGCCATCGCCTTGTAAAACATAGACCAAGCTTTCATCACCGTCTAATTTCTTCCCTAAAGCAGCACCGATCGCAACCGATAAACCTTGACCCAAAGATCCGGAAGCGACTCTGATTCCTGGAAGATCATCGTGCGTAGTTGGATGTCCCTGCAATCTCGTTCCCAATTTTCTAAACGTTGCCAATTCTGCAACCGGGAAAAAATCGAATCTCGCTAAAGTGGAGTAGAATACGGGAGAAATGTGTCCGTTGGAAAGAAAGAAAAGATCTTCGTTTTTTCCTTCCATGGTGAAAGGGAATTTGTAGTTCATCACTTTCCCGTACAAGGCGGTGAAGTATTCGGTACAGCCCAAACTTCCGCCTGGATGTCCTGAATTAACGGCGTGAACCATTCTTAAAATGTCTCTTCTAATCTGTGTGGTAAGAGATTTCAGCTCTTCAGTAGATTTACTCATTATTGTTGATTTATTAGGTTGCAAATTTACGAATTTTTGATGGGTTTGAGAAATGAAAAATCCGGGTTTTTAGCCCGGATGTCTATTTTGTAAATTGCTGCAATTTAGCAACCTTCACTCATATGAACATTTACTTCTGTCACTACATTATTGATCATTGTGAAAGATAAATAGGTGCCAGCATCATTGTCGGTGAGTACAAAACTACTTTTTGAGGTGGATAGTTTTTCGGTTTTTTCATCCCACATTTGGTTGACCGAGAAATTGGGGTAGTTTCTGTAAGCATCGATTAATTCATCTTTGGTACTGCCAACGCCCATCCCGCTTTTGGTACGGAATTTTTTACTTTTCGTCGATAAAGAATAGATCTGATAACCATTTGCTTTTTTTCCTTCATCATCCCAAATTTCCATTATGATGATTTCAACAATTTCCCCATTGTAATTAACTTTATTTCCTTTGTTGTATTCATTGGGGCCATCATATACAACCAGTTTAGATTTGGTGAATGCTTCTGCTGCTTTATCTTTCATGAAAACGGTAAAAGGACCAATTCGTAAAGTAGAAATATCGAAGTTATCTTGTGCGAATGAATGGATCATCCCGAAGAGAAGCATGCTCAGAATTAGTAATTTTTTCATGGTGATTGTGTTTGATAGTTTTTCAATGCTAAATTAAGAATTTAAGATGAGTTTTGGAAATGAAAAATCCTGCTTTTGCAGGATTTATTTTACGAAACTGAAAGAAACTCTTTTCCTAACTGATGAAATGCATCTACAATTTTTTTCCTTTGTTCTGCTCTGGGATTTCTATATCCTGAAACATAATGACCCAATTGTCTTTCATTAATTCCTGTGATGCGCGATAGTGTTGCGCGGGTAAGGATTTTATCAAATCGATGTAACAACGCCTGAGCAGTAAGTTCAAACTCTAATTCATAATCACCAGAAAGCTCAGCTGGGATTTCCACTTTTTCTAAACCTTCGAGATGAAACTCCAAAGCAGAAGCATAATTTTCTTTTACTTGCTCAAATGTTTTTCCAGTTGCAACACAACCGTCCACTAATTCTGAAACTGCACCGAAATTCTCATCCCAATCTATTATTACTTTTATTTTTTGCATTTTTTTAAATTTTAGTTTATTTCCAACCAGCTTGCTTGAAAACACTGTTCAAAAGCATCTGTGATAATACTTCACTCGGTTTACCATTTACGGTTACTGTCCCTTTTTGATCAGGATGTTTGTACTGTCGATGGCTTCCTTTCTGTCTGTGGAGAAACCAACTCTCCTTTTCCAACATTTTAATGACTTCACCAACTTTTAGCCTTTTCATATTTTACAAATGATCAATCAAAGATAGTAAAAATCCTAACAACTAAAGTTTTAATAATATTAATTTACAATAATTTAATGGTTGGGGAAATGAAAAATCCGATTTGTTGGCTCGGATGTTTTTAAAAATTTTCAAAAGTTTGATGGTATATCTAAAAGATTTGATTTAAGTAATTGAACCTAATACTTATCTCGAATTAACCAATAAAGTAGTGAATTTTTCATTTGTGCTCAGAACCTTGTCAAGGTTTAAAACCTTGACAAGGTTAGTTTCCCAGAAGTTTTCAAAACTCATATTCTGTTCCTCTTTGATGACATAGAATAAAATTTTGCACGTCATCAAATAATTCAACAACTTCATTTCTCATCAAAGAAGTTTCAGATTTACTTAAGATACTTCTATAAGAAGAGTATGGGAAAGTGGAAAAATCTGTATTTTCTAGATTTGTATGGATGTAAATAATGCAATTTCTTAAATAGTCTTCCCGTGAAATTAATTTTCTTTTAAATGGAGATTCTATTAATGATCCATGTCGATTATTCTCTTTATTAAACGCCTGAGAATAGGAATTAAAAATATTAGAAATTTTTTTTGAAAATATATGCTAGGGAGAATGTAGGCCTTCAACCTTGTCAAGCTTCTGAAATTTGACAAGGTTTTATAAATCCGTTTCAGATTTAATTTTGACTAACAAATGAAAATGATTCGGCATTAGACAATATGCGTAGATATCACAAACATGAAGCAGGTTCTCTTTTATTTTTTGTAGAAAAAATAAATAATTTCTATTCGACTTGAAGATAACGTCACCATTGATACCACGATTGTAGATGTGATAAAAACAATCTGGTTCTATTGAAGTGATTCTGATATCCATAAGTTTGCTTTTAAAGTTTTACACAACTTTTTCAAGATATTTCGATTCGATCTATTTTTAATTTTTCACTGTTGTACAACCTTGACAAGGTTTGGAACCTTGACAAGGTTAAGTGCCAAGAACTAAAACTATTTCACCAACTTCAAACCCTTACTTCTAATCAACCACAACCCAATAAAAGTCAACAATCCATTAATAATGATCAGCTCCACACCGATCTTGTAATCACTATTATGCGTCACGAAATAATTAAGCAAATACGTTAAAACCGGCGAAACTAAAGTCACTACCAGAATTCCGTATTTCTTTACAATCTGATACCTCGTTAAGATTCCGAAAGCGAAAAGCCCCAGAAGTGGTCCGTACGTATAACCTGCAACTTCCATGATGAGATAGACAATCGACTTATCATTGATGGCTTTGAAAACCATGATCAAAACAAAGAAAATAACGGTGAATATCAAGTGAATGGTCATTCTGGTTTTCTTCTTTTGCTTTTCCGTTTTCTCTTTGTTTTCATTCATATTCAACAAATCGACACAGTAAGAACTGGTAACCGCCGTCAATGCGCCATCCGCAGACGGGAAGAGCGCTGAGATTAAACCAATGATAAAGATGACAGAAATAAATAAGGGAAAATATCCTTGCAGCGAGAGTGCCGGAAACAAGTCATCACCCATTATATTGTTGATCGCACCCGTCGCCGAATCTTTAAATCCAAAAGCGTTCGTGATACTTTCCTGACCGTTCACAACGTTTACAATCTCACCATAAACCGCTCCGTTTTCAATGGAGAAAAGATAGAGTAGTCCACCTAGAAATAAGAAAGCAAGATTCACAATTAACAAGGTCACTGCAAAAGTCAGCATGTTCTTTTTCGAATTATGAAGATTGTCCACCGAGATATTTTTCTGCATCATTTCCTGATCCAAGCCTGTCATAGCAATGGTAATAAACATTCCACCCAAAATAGTTTTCAGGAAAAAGGTTTTAGAATTGACATCAAAATTGATGAAATGGGTGTAATCTTTTGCAGCTAAAACGGTGTAAGCTTCGCCTGCAGAAAGATTCAGTTGTGACAAGATAAATACAATACAAGCGATCAAGCTGATGATCATAAACGAAGTTTGGAGCGTGTCGGTAATTACAATCGTCTTCACACCACCTTCAAAAGTATAAAGTAAAACCATGATTAAAATAACTGCAGCGGTCAACCAAAACGGAATTCCTAATCCTTCTAAAAGGAAGATCTGCAGAACATTCACCACCAAAAACAATCTCGCCGTTGCTCCAATCGACCGTGAAATAATAAAAAATATAGAGCCAATTTTATGTGCTTCTACATTAAAACGCCGACCGAGATAGGTGTAAATAGAGGTCAGGTTCATTTTATAATAAAGCGGTAAAAGCACGAAGGCCACAATAAAATAGCCGATAAAAAAGCCGATAACGAGCATATAATACTCAAAACCACCGAACGCATAATCGCCGGAAGTCATTTTCCCGACTGTTCCCGGCACCGAAATAAACGTCACGCCACTCAAGCTCGTCCCGATCATCCCGAAGGCAACCAGCCACCATTTACTTTTTTTGTTCCCGATGAAAAAAGACTGATTATCGGCATTCCGACTCGTAATATAAGAGATCACCAAGAGCCCGATAAAATAGGCGAAAACAAATAAGAGTAAAATAGTTCCTGTGTTCATTTTTGAAAATTTATGAGCAAATATAGTTTTTTTTGGTAGCATTAAAGCGTCTTTCTAACTACTTCGAATCGTACTTTATTTTATTGGGGCGCACATTTCCGTCTTCCACTCCCAATCTTTTTTCGCCACCGCTAAACGCGGCACCAAAAAAAGGATTTCCGTTCAAGCCGGGGCGCAGATTTCGCTGGTTTTCAAATTCAGACACAAAAAAAACCTTTCCGTACTTCTACCGAAAGGTTTTCTCTTCTGCTATTTGTCAGACTGAGCTTGTCGAAGGATTTACAATCGAAAATCTATTTTAATTAAAAACTCTTCGACAGGCTCAGAGTGACAGCGGTTTTTAATTTTTAATTTTATTCAACCAAAAGATCTTTAAACTCTGGTGTTTTTTCAATCACTTTTTTCGCATATGGACAAAGTGAATTTATTTTCAAATTATTCTTTTGGGCATCTTCAACCGCTGCTTTTACCAATTCAGTTCCTAAGCCTTTTCCACCAAATTCTGGATCAACTTCGGTATGCGTGATTTCTAAAATTCCTTCTTTGTTCTTATTGTATTCCAGAAAACCTGCTTTTTCAGCATCATAAAAAAGGTCAAAAGTTTTGTCGTTCTGTTCGATATTGATCATATCGTAATTTTGTGTCGCCATCTTATTTTATTTTTAATTGGTTTGTAATGATCTGTCCAGATCGAGCTATAATAATGCCAGTTTTTAAGAAAAAGCTTCAGAAACCAATTCGAAAAAAAGAATGTCTAATTTCCGATAACATCTTTACCAATACTGGTGTTTTTCTGCAAGGTAAATTTAAATAGAATTTAAATTGTGAAATTTTTACCTTCAAGATCGAAAAAGTATTTCTGTAAAGTTCCAAAAGACAACCTTTCTTTATTCAACATTAAGATGATAAAACTTTACCGCTTCAACTATACGCCTTTCTAAATTTGGTCATGCTTAAAATAAAGAATCCCAAAATTCCCATAATTAAATATCCTGTTGCAACATCGAACTGCATGGTTGGTCGAAGGATCGCAACAATGCTGTAACTTACTGCAGAAGTGATGATATAGGAAACACCGCCCGTGAGTCCACCGGCAACTCCGGCTGAGTTTGGAAATCTCCCAAGGCAATAGGCGAAATAATTGTTAAAAATGAAGCCAGCAGTTATATGAATTACAAAGGCAAAAGCAACCAAACTGTAAATAGTGTTCAGATAAAAAGAAGAAACGATCATCAATAGAATTAAAAACAACTGGGTATAATTAGCCAATCTAATTTTAGGCATAAAATCTTTCTCTATTAAAAATTTACCTAAAAATCCTCCCGCCATCCAGGCCAATCCAAGGATTAAAGAAACGTAACCAGCGACCACTTCTGAATAACCCATTTCGTGTTCGATAATAAAGGCGCCACAAAGATTAAAGAAAATAACCATCGCATAACTTACGCCGCACATCAGCATTCCATAGAAAAAATCTTTCGCTCGGAATAGTATATCGTATTCTTTTAAAACAAATTTGATCACAAATGGCTTTCTTACTTTTAATGTTTCTCCAGAAAATAAAAGCTCAAAAATCAATAACAGAAAACTGTAAATCGCTAAGACATAAAAATTGGACTGCCAACCGAAAAGTTTCTGTAGATAACCACCAATAAAAGGGGCGACAATAGGACCGACCGACCAAACGATGGTCATGACGCTCAAATAATGTTTCCTTTTTTCGCCTTCGAAAACATCAACAAAAAATGCACGTTTGGCGACGACCGCAAAACCAGCCAATACGCCTTGTAAAACACGCATCGCGTAGATCACCATAATATCTTTGGTTACCGCGGTCACTAAAAAACTTACCATAAATAATCCCAGCGAAACGAGCGAAACACGATATCTTCCAAAAGAGTCTACGACACTTCCCGCAAAAATCTGAGTGACGCCATAACTGATCAAGAATAAAGTGAGCGTTAGTTGAATTTTAGTTTCCGGTTGCTGAAGCTCGAGCGCCATACTCGGCATGGAAGGCAGATAAATATCAGTTGCCAAACCCGACATCGGAATGACTGCAAATGCAAGCAAAGTCGCAATAAATTTATTCTTTTCTTTAAGCATCTTTATTTAAAACTTCTGCATTAATATTTTGAAGGCGCAAAAATCGGGAATTTTCGCGGAAAAGAATGCTGTAAATTGTCCAATTAAAATATTGAAAAAAACAATGGTAAAAAGCTTTTCGTTAAGAAATAAAAAAGCGGAAATGTTTTAAAAACATTTCCGCTCTGCATCAACCTTACTTAATCCTAGTTCTTATTTTATTTTGTTTTTGAAGGAGCCCACTGATCATATGGAGTCATATCGAAACTGTTGACTTCTTCCATACTCAAGCCTAAAGCTTTTGCTACGCCTTGTCCATATTCAGGATCTGCCTGATAGCAATTCCTAATGTGGCGAATCTGCACGAATTTTTCTGCACCTCCAACATTGGCAGCGGTATTCTGAAACAAGGCTTCCGTTTTCCCATCAGCTTTGATAATTCTGAATAAATCGCCTGGTTGGGTGAAATAATCTTCATCATCATCGCGGAAGTTATGAGCATAAGCATCACCTGACAATTCTAACGGCGGTTCTTTTGCAGAAGGTTGTTCCTGCCATTCACCATAACTGTTCGGTTCGTAATGTTTGGTGCCACCGTAATTCCCATCAACGCGCATTTGTCCGTCTCGGTGATAAGCGTTGTAAGGACATCTGGGTTTGTTTACCGGGATCTGATAATGGTTTACCCCTAAACGATAACGCTGTGCATCACCGTAAGAGAATAATCTTCCTTGCAACATTTTGTCGGGTGAGAAGCCAATTCCAGGCACAATATTCGTTGGATTAAAGGCGGCTTGTTCTACATCAGCAAAATAATTCTCAGCGTTCTTATTCAGTTCAAATTCTCCCACTTCAATTAAAGGAAAATCTTTCTTAGACCAAACTTTCGTTAAATCAAATGGATGGAAACGATAGGCTTTTGCTTCAGCTTCGGACATAATTTGAACAAACATTTTCCACTTTGGGAAATTACCGTTTTCGATATTATCGAATAAGTCACGTTGGGAAGATTCACGATCCATTCCAACAAGTTTTCCCGCTTCTTCGTCGGTTAGATTATCGATTCCCTGTTGGGTTCTAAAATGGAATTTCACCCAGTTTCTTTCGTTCGAGTGATTGATAAAACTGTAAGTGTGACTTCCGAAGCCGTGCATGTGTCGGTAACCATTCGGTAATCCCCGATCACTCATGATGATGGTTACCTGATGCAAAGACTCTGGTAACAAAGTCCAGAAATCCCAGTTGTTTTGAGCACTTCTCATATTGGTTTTTGGATCCCGTTTAACGGCGTGATTCAAATCTGGAAATTTCATCGGATCACGGAAAAAGAAAACGGGCGTATTGTTTCCAACCATATCCCAAATTCCTTCGTCGGTGTAAAACTTCAAAGCAAAACCGCGAATATCTCGTTCCGCATCTGCCGCACCTCTTTCGCCAGCAACGGTAGAAAACCTTGCGAACATTTCTGTTTGCTTTCCGATTTCACTAAAAATATGGGCTTTGGTGTATTGGGAAATGTCGTGCGTTACGGTAAAGGTTCCAAAAGCTCCAGAACCTTTCGCGTGCATTCTTCTTTCGGGAATAACTTCGCGGTCGAAGTTGGCCATTTTTTCTAAAAACCAATAATCCTGCATCAACATTGGTCCTCTTGGCCCAGCGGTTTGCGTATTCTGATTATCTGGAACAGGTGCTCCAGTTTGTCTCGTCAATTTTTTCTTTTCTTCCATGATATATTATTTAAAGGAATAAAGTTAGGAATTTTAATCGACGATAATTATTTATTCTGTCTAAATCGGTTATTTGCCTTAAAGTATTTAGGTGAAAATTATTGATTTTATAATTTTATACGCTAAATATTGGTAAAATAAAAAACAGCCACAAAATGGCTGTTTCAATACTATAAAATTGATAAATCGTTAATCTTCCAAAAATCCGAATTTTCCATTATTATAATCATCAAATGCCTGATGAATTTCTTCTTTCGTATTCATTACAAATGGACCATGCGGAACAATTGGTTCATTTAATGGTTCACCACTTAAAATTAAAACGATGCTTTCTTCAGTGGCTTCGATCGTAAAGGTTTCACCTTCGTTTTCAAATAAGGCGAAATGATCGGTAGACACTTTTTCGTCTCCATTAATCATGATGCTTCCTTCAATAACTAAAGCTCCGGTATTGAAGTTTGCTGGGAAATTGAACTCTGCTTTTCCACCTGGTTTCAATTTAGCGTTCATCAAATGAACCGGACTGAAAGTTGTTGCAGGACCTTTTTGATCTTGATAATTTCCGGCAATGATTTCAACAGATCCGTTTTCTCCCAAATCAACTTTAAGCATATTGTCATTTGAAATCGCCTGATATTGTGGCGTACTCATTTTGTCTTTCGCTGGAAGATTTACCCAAAGCTGAACCATTTGGAAAATTCCGCCATTTTTCGCCCATTCTCTTTCATGAAATTCTTTATGCAAAACTCCAGAAGCCGCGGTCATCCATTGCACGTCGCCTTGTCCGATAATTCCGCCACCACCAGCAGAATCATGATGTTCTACTTTTCCCTGGTACGCAATGGTCACCGTTTCGAACCCACGATGCGGATGAACGCCAACGCCTCTTGGTGTGGAAGTAGGACCGAAATTAAATTTAGAATTGTAATCCAACATGATGAACGGATCCATTCGTTTCATATCCAATCGCTGACCGCTCGGAATAAAATTATGCACTCTGAAGCCGTCACCCACAAAATGCGCAGGTCTGGGCTGAACGATGATTTCTACTTTTTTAACTGACATTGTATTTCTTTTTTACAGATACAAATTTACGGCATGAAGCAATCAGAAACATTGATATAGGATAAGTTAGGAATAGAAATGCAATTTTTTAAACTGCAGTAGAGACGAATGGCAAATAAATGAAGAAGATTGCAAAAAAGTTAAGCGTTTTTAATTACGTTTTGTAAAACTGTTGAACGGTGTATTGAAATAAAGTTTAACTGTAATAGTAGCTTAACTTAACAGTAGAATAGTTAAGCCTTGTCAAGGTTAGTTTCGATAAGGTTTTAATTTAGTTATGCTTTAGATCTCATATTTTCACCATCGCTGATATGAAGTCTTCTAAAAACAAACCCAGTAAGAATCGTTAGCAAACCAACCAAAAAGAAAGTATAACGAAAAGCAAGATGGATTTCTCCGTGCGTGATGGCAGCGTTGTTCTCAAATAATTTTAAAGTAATTAAACCAATCGCAATACCGAATCCTACCGCCAGTTGCTGGTTCACAGCGAGTAATGAGTTACCGCTACTCGTGTGCGTATCGCGTAAATCTGCGATCGCAATGGTGTTCATCGCTGTAAATTGAATCGAGTTGAAAAAACCGAGCACCGCTATAATGGGTACAAACCAGTAAATAGAAGAATTAATTCCTGGAAGTCCCAAACAGGCAATCAAAAATCCGATGATGAACGTGTTCGTCATCAGAGTTCGTCGATAACCAAAAGTATCCAGGATTTTAATCACGAAAGATTTTCCAAACATGGCGGTTAAAGCCATCGGGGCGACGATCCAACCAGAAACAACAGCGGTTTGTCCGTACGCGATCTGAATCATCAAAGGCAGTAAAAGCGGAATAGCACTGATTCCTAATCTCGTTGCCAGGTTTCCTAAAATCCCCACGCGAAAAGTTCTAACCTGAAATAAATTCAACGGGAATATAGGTTTTTCTGTCTTTTTAGCATGAACGTAATAATAATAAATCATTAAAAACCCTAAAGTGAAGAGAAGTAAAACGGGCGTGGTATTTTTAGCAGTTCCAAACAATTCCAGTGAAATAGAAAGTAGGAGAGACGCAGACGCAAAGATTAAAAAGCCCTTCAGATCAAAGGTAATTTCCTTGGATCGATAGTCCGGCATGTATTTTAAGCTGAGCACAATTCCTAATAATCCGAACGGAATATTAATTAAAAAGATCCAGTGCCAGGATAAATAATCGACCATGTAGCCACCGACTAACGGTCCTAGAATCGGTCCAATTAACGCTGGAATAATTGCGTAATTCATGGCTTTTACCAATTCCTTTTTTTCAAAAGTTTTAATTAATGCTAAGCGTCCGACTGGCGTCATCAAACTTCCGCCAATTCCCTGAATCACTCTGGAAATTACCAAATGGTTAAGGTTTTGCGAAGCCGCACAAAGAATAGAACCCAGGCTAAAAATAATTAAGGAAGCAATAAACACTTTTCGGGTTCCGAATTTATCTGCTAAAAATCCACTTACCGGCATAAATAAAGCCAAGGTTAAAACGTAAGAGATGATGGCATTTTGCATGTTTAATGGTGATTCCATAAGATCTTTCGCGATGGACGGTAAAGAAGTATTCAGGATCGTGGAGTCCAACATCTGCATAAAAATGGACGTTGCCAGAATTAAAGGAAGGAATTTTTTAACAGCAGTATCTTGAATCAAAGGCATTCGGCAAATTTAGCGTAAATCACAGCAAAGGATTTGCCATCAATCAGAATCTTTTTCAAAACCTGTTATTGATAGTTGCTATCACGTCAACAATGCTGTTAAAAGTATTTAAATAGAATTGTAACTTTTTTCTTCCGCTTTTTCTTTTATAATCAAGATATAATGATAAGTTCAAAAAAACTACTCTAAATTTTAGCGAAATCTGCGCCCCAGATTGCAGTGGAAATCCTTTTTTTTGCAATGGACGTGGGTGAGGGAAAAAAAGATTGCAACGAAAAGCTGGAAATGTGCGCCCAAGAAAATAATGTTTCCTATGCGATGAAGTCAAATGTGCGCCCAAAATATTCCTCTTATATTTCGGTTTAAAAACCTTATTTTTGCAAAAGTTTTAGTCCGAAGGTTCGAGACTAAATTAAATTTTTAAAATATCCTACATGGAACTCATACACAGAAACTTACTGATCGGAATTCACGATGCCTTGCAAGAAACTTTTTTCGAAGATCGAAAATATGCCGATAAGGTAATCGAAAGACTTTTGAAAGGACATAAACAATGGGGCAGCGAAGACCGAAAAGTGGTGGCTCAAATCTTTTACGACATTATCCGATGGAAAAAACGGATCGAATATTATATGGGCGAAGGCGTAAAACCAGCCAATATCTATAAAATGATTTTGACGTATTGCCTTTGGACCAAAACGCATTATAAGAAATTTGAAGAGTTCGACGGTATTAAAAATGCAGAGATCCTCAATAAATTAAAGAAAAATAATGTTCCCACTAAAGCAATCGAACATTCGATTCCAGAATGGTTGGCAGAGACTTTAGAACGAGAACTCGGTCCAAGTTGGGAAAGAGAAATGGTAGCTTTGAACGAACAGGCTCCAACGATCCTACGCGTGAATACTTTGAAAACGACGGCCAAAGAATTGGTTTCTGATCTAAAAGACGAAGGAGTAGAAAGTTTCCAGATCAAGAATTATCCGGATGCGGTGCAGCTGGAGCAAAAGAAAAATGTCTTTATTACGTCCGCCTTTAAGGATGGTTTGTTTGAAGTACAGGATGCTTCTTCTCAAAAAATCGGTGAACTTCTGGATGTTTCGGAAGGAATGCGCGTGGTGGATGTTTGTGCTGGTGCTGGTGGAAAAACCTTGCACTTAGCGGCTTTGATGAAAAACAAAGGTCAGATCATCGCTCTTGATATTTACGAATGGAAATTGGCAGAATTGAAACGCCGTGCAAAAAGAGCGGGCGCACACAATATCGAAACTCGTTTTATCGACGATAATAAAGTCATCAAAAGACTGCACGAAAAAGCAGACCGTTTGTTAATCGATTCACCATGTTCAGGACTAGGAGTTTTAAAAAGAAACCCAGATTCTAAATGGAAGATCGATCAGGAATTCATCGACCGAATTAGAAAAGAGCAGGAAAAAATCCTTCAGGATTATGCCAAGATATTGAAGAAAGGCGGAAAAATGGTATACGCAACCTGTTCAATATTACCGAGTGAAAACAATGAGCAAGTGGAGACTTTCCTGAAAAATAACGAAGGATATACTTTGATCAAAGAAGAAAAAGTAATGCCAAGTTCGGGCTTCGACGGCTTCTACATGGCGCTGATCGAGAGAAAAGCATAATAGTTTTTGGGAGCAACACGATTTTCTATTCTTTTGAATTTTTGGTCCGGCTCTCCACTGTACCTTTTCTTCGTCGTTCCTCCTCAAAAAAGGATGTCGTTGCGATCCGGGCTAGAATAAAGAGCAGCCTTCTTTTACAAATTAATATACTGATAGCGTTCCACCGGAACGCTATCTTTGGTTTACACATTTCATAGATTTTTTTGTACCCAATCGACTCACTTTAAACGCTTCTCGATATTATTCCTTGAATTTCTAACTTTCGTTTTTAATTGATGTTAGAATTTTTTGTAATATTATTCTATGGAAGAATTCATGCATATTAAATCGATTATTGCGATTATTCTGGGTTTGAGTTTGACGCATCTTATTAAAGGATCTGTCAATTTTATACAACATCCGGGCAGAAAGAAATTTTCGCTGCTGCATTTTTTATGGGTAGTTTATATTTTTCTGTTGATCATCCATTTTTGGTGGTGGGAGTTTAATCTGAAATTAATTATCCAGTGGAATTTTGCTGATTACCTTTTTATCATTACTTATATCATGCTGTATTATCTTCTGTGCGCCATCTTATATCCTGATGATTTAAAGGATTATAAAGGCTACGAAGATTATTTCTTCTCTCGGAAGAACTGGTTTTTTTCCGTTTTAGCTTTATGTTTTACAGCCGATATTGTCGATACCTTTTTAAAAGGGAATAATTATTTTTTAGCGACGACCCCAGAATATTTTCCTAGAATTATTGCTCATATTCTGTTATGCATAATGGCGGTATTGATCAAAAATAAAACCTTTCATTATGTGCTGGCTGTTGTTTTCATTTTGTATGAAATTTCCTTTATCTTCCGTTTCTTTAATATTGAATCCTAAAAATTGACTTCAGTTTTTTGGATGAAAATTTTGAATATTCGCGTATAGCAAAACACAATTTAAATTACTAGTGTGGGTTGCACAGTGAAATTTATTCTAACATTCTATTGTAGTACGGTTCTTGTTTAGTATTTATCATGAATCGCAAAGAATTTATCCAGACGAGTAGTTTAGGAATCGCTGCCTTTTTCTTTTTAGGATCAGGCAATTTGTTTGGAAAAGCACAAAATCCGTTAGAAACTCCATCGTTAAAACCTACAGAAATGATTGATAGAGAAGTGGTCATCATCGGCTCCGGTTATGGAGGTTCTGTGGCGGCATTGCGTCTTTGTGAAAAAAATGTTCCCGTGACGCTTTTAGAAATGGGCTTGGATTGGGAGAAATCTGGTGAGAAATTTTCGGCAATGAGTAGTCCTGGGCATTCGGCAGCTTGGTTAAAAACAAAAAGTATTGCGCCCTTTTTCAATCTTTTTAAATTAGAAAAATTTACCGGCGCACTCGACCGTCTGGATTTTGAACATATAAAAATATGGGTCGGACGTGGAGTTGGCGGTGGTTCTTTAGTCAATGGCGGAATGGCGGTAACTCCGAAGAAGGAGTATTTCAAGGAGATTTTTCCAAATTTAGATACCGAAAAATTTTATTCACATTATTTTCCTTTGGCCAATAAAGAACTTAAAACCAATGTGATCTCTGAAGAGTTTCTCGCGGATTGTGATTTCTATAAATTTAATCGGGTCGGAGAAGAAGAAGCGCATAAAGCGGGATTCAAAACAGTCCGTGTACCGAATGTTTACGATTTCAAATACATGGAAAAGGAATACAAAGAGGAAGTTCCGCGTTCTGCTTTGGCGGGTGAAGTGATTTACGGAAATAATCACGGCAAAAATACGCTCGACAAAACCTATTTGAAAAAAGCAACCGCAACCGGAAATTTAGAAATCCTGGAACTTCATCAGGTGAATCATATCTCACAAAATCCGGATAAGAGTTATACTATGGATATTTCAGTCATCAATACAAAAGGAGAAGAAATTCAACATAAAACCATCAATACTAAAAAATTAATTTTAGCTGCCGGAACTATGGGTTCACTGGAATTATTGTTAAAGTCTAAAGCAAAAACTCAATTTCCAATTGATGAAAACATTGGGAAAGAATGGGGTAACAATGGTAATTTCATGACCGGACGAAATTGGGTAAAAGCATTTTCAGGCGGCACAGGATTTCAGCAGTCAACTATTCCGGTGGGTGGAATCGATTATTGGGAAGATAAAAAACATCCCTTCTTTGTGGAGATCGCACCTTTGCCAATGGGTATGAATGTGGCGACGTCGCTTTATTTGATGGTGAATAAATTGAAGAAGTTTGGGGAAGTAACTTACGATGTGAAAGAACAGAAGCTGGATCTAAACTGGAACAAATCGCACACAGCTCACATGAAAGACAATGCGAAATATTTCCTCAGAACCATGAATAAGGCCAATGGCGGAACCCGTGCTCATCTGCTATTTCATAATGGTTTCGGCGCCGATGTTTGTTATCATCCGTTGGGCGGAATTGTTTTAGGAAAAGCCACCGATCAGTTTGGAAGATTGAATGGTCATCAGAATTTATATGTGATTGATGGTTCTTTAATTCCCGGCACGATTGGAGTAAACCCTTTTGTGACGATTACTGCGATTGCGGAGTATTGTATGGAGGAGATTATTGAGAAGGATTTTGCTTAAAGCTTTTGTTCGTCAAATTAGAGCTCTTCTAAAAAATAAATTCAACTTCAGTCGATAAAATATCTATCGAAACTTAAATTTTTCCTCTTTTTAAATTAATAATAGTAAAATTTTCATATTTGTTAATTTTTGCTTTCGATTTATAAAGGTTTATAATATGTTTGCATTAGAATTTTAATCAATTATTACTAAAAACTTAATAACTATAAAATAATGTGTGGAATTGTATGCTTGTTTGATGCAAAACAAAAGACCGAACTTTTAAGACCACAGGTTTTAGAAATGTCGAAAAAAATCCGACATCGTGGTCCGGACTGGAGTGGAATTTTCCAAAATGATAAAGTGATTTTTTCGCACGAACGTTTGGCGATCGTCGATCCGACTTCTGGGAAACAACCTTTGTTTTCAAAAGATAAAAAAATAGTTTTAGCCGTCAATGGCGAGATTTATAACCACAGAGAATTAAGAAAAGAATTTCCGGACTACAATTTCCAAACAGAATCGGACTGTGAAGTCATTATTCCTTTATTTCAAAAATATGGAAAAGATTTCGTTGATAAACTGAACGGAATTTTTGCCTTTGCCATTTATGATATTGAAAACGATATTTACATTGTTGCCAGAGATCACATGGGAATTTGCCCGTTATATCAAGGTTGGGACAAAAACGGAAGTTATTACGTAGCTTCAGAATTAAAAGCGCTGGAAGGTGTTTGTAAAACCATCGAAAATTTTTTACCAGGACATTTTTTATACAGTGTTGATGGTTATGAAATGCAGCAATGGTACAAAAGAGATTGGGAAGATTTCGAAAATGTTAAAGATAATACCAGTGATATTGCTGAACTTAGAAAAGCTTTGGAAGAAGCGGTTCATCGACAATTAATGAGCGATGTTCCTTATGGAGTTTTACTTTCCGGCGGTTTGGATTCTTCGATTATTTCTGCAGTGACCGCAAAATATGCCAGAAACAGAATTGAAAGTGGAGACACGCAGGAAGCTTGGTATCCACGTTTACACAGTTTTGCAGTGGGATTGGAAGGTAGTCCGGATTTGATCGCTGCTCAAAAAGCCGCTGATCATATTGGATCCATTCATCATGAAGTTCATTTCACTGTTCAAGAAGGTTTAGACGCCGTTCGCGATGTGATCTATCATTTGGAAACGTATGATGTGACTACGATTCGCGCTTCCACGCCGATGTATTTATTAGCGAGAGTTATTAAGTCAATGGGAATTAAAATGGTTCTTTCAGGCGAAGGAAGTGATGAGATCTTTGGTGGTTATTTGTATTTCCACAAAGCGCCGAATGCAAAAGAATTCCACGAAGAAAATGTCCGAAAACTCAACAAGCTACACTTATACGATTGTTTACGTGCCAACAAATCTCTGATGAGTTGGGGAATTGAAGGTCGCGTTCCATTCTTAGATAAAGAATTTATGGATGTTGCCATGCGATTGAATCCGAAAGATAAAATGGTAACTGCGCACGAACCGAAAATTGAAAAATGGATTTTGAGAAAAGCCTTCGAAGATTTAATGCCGGAAGGGATTACGTGGCGACAAAAAGAGCAATTCTCTGATGGCGTTGGCTATTCCTGGATTGATTCTTTAAAAGAGGTTGCGGCGAACGAGGTGACGGATGAAATGATGATCAATGCTAAATTTCGTTTTCCGTTAAACACGCCTCAGAACAAAGAAGAGTATCGCTACCGAACTATTTTTGAAGAACATTTTCCAAGTGAAACTGCCGCGGCAACCGTTCCTTCTGTTCCATCGGTAGCCTGTTCTACACCGATCGCACTGGAATGGGACGAAGCTTTTAAAAATGCCAACGATCCAAGTGGAAGAGCAGTTTTATCAGTTCACGAAGATTCTTACTAAGTAAAATACCTTTATCCTTAAAATAACAGAACCGAGTAAACGCTCGGTTTTTTTATTCAAATCAATTTTGTAATTTTCATCAAAATGGTTGATGATGCAGTGATTCTTTTTATCAATCTTACCTATTGGTGAATCATTTTAATATGAGATTACTTTCAGAATTTTTTAGTCGTACATTTATGACTACAAATTAGTGATTATGGCAACAATAACTAAAATAAAATCAATAGAGCATCTGACCCACGATGTTTTGCGAGTCGTTCTCAATAAGCCAGAAGGTCTGACTTATATTCCAGGTCAAGCTGCAGATATTGCGCTCAACAAGCCGGACTGGAATGAAAAGAAAAATTGTTTTACTTTCACTTCATTGCCGGAAGATGACCATATCGAATTTACCATAAAGACTTATCCAGAACATCACGGGATGACCAACGAATTGCTTTCTGCACAGCCAGGAGATGAGGTCATCATTTATGATTCATTCGGTGATATTTATTTTAAAGGACAAGGAATTTTTATAGCAGGTGGAGCCGGAGTGACCCCATTTATTGCTATTTTAAAAAATTTACAAAAGCAAAATAAACTCGAAGGAAATAAATTAATTTTTGCTAATAAAGGAAAAGCTGATATTATATTAGAAGATTATTTCGATGCTATCCTTGATAAAGACTTCATCAATGTGTTGTCAAATGAAGATTTGGATGGATACGAACATGGATACATTTCACCAGAAATAATTAAAAAATATTCTGAAGAAAATCTAAAGTATTATTATCTCTGCGGACCACCACCAATGATGGAAGCTGTTGAAGGTCATTTAGCTTCATTAGGAATTGCCGAAGATTTCATCGTGAAAGAAAGTTTTTAAAATCAGTATTTAAAATATTTAATGTGCTCAAGTTAGACCCTTTAACTTGAGCATTATTTAGCCCAAAAAATAATTATGAAAAATTATGCCTTAGTAACCGGCAGCGCCGACAGAATCGGAAAAGCAGTCGCAGTTCATCTTGCGAAGCAGGATTATAATTTAGTTTTACATTATAACTCTTCTAAAGACAAAGCTCAAAAATTAAAAGACGAAATAGAATCCATTTATAGCGATATCAAGGTAGAATTGTTGCAGATCAATTTTTTGAAAGAAAATAATTTTGATCAAATTTTTACAGATTTAAAAAAGAAGAAAATCATTATAGAAATTTTGGTTAACTGCGCTTCAGATTTTATTCCATCTAATTTTAAAGATGAGGGAAGCGAATTGTATGACAAAGAAATGACCATTAATTTTAAAATTCCGTATCTTCTAACCAAAGCATTTGCGAAGGTTTATGGGAAAGGAAATATCATTAACTTCGTTGATACTAAAGTTGAAAAAAATAAGACGGTCCACCTAGATTATATTTTGAGTAAAAAATTATTGAAAGACTTCACCAAAATTTCTGCGGTAGAATTAGCTCCAAATATCAGGGTTAATGGAATTGGACCAGGTTTGATTCTTCCTCCTCCAGGGAAAGATGAAAGTTATTTATGGGATTTAGCTAAAAATATTCCACTCAAAACGATAGGGAATTTAGAAGAGATCTTAAAAGCCGTTCAGTTTATTTTAGACAGTCAATTTTTCACCGGACAGATCTTATATATTGACGGTGGAGAACATTTAGTTTAAGAATTTAAATAAAACAAAAACAAACATCAAATAGAAAAAAAATATGGGCTCAACCTATAATCCTAAATTATCAATTGTCAGGGTAGAAAATCTACGCCTTCGTTCCTTCATTGGTTTCATCGACTGGGAAACTGAAAAATTGCAGGACGTCATTATTTCCTTTTCCTTTAAATATGATACTGCCATGGCGTCGAAAAGCGACGATGTACAATATGCTGTAGATTATAAAAAAATCACCAAAGGAATTATTGATTTTGTGGACCAGCAAAGCTTTCACCTCATCGAAGCTTTGGCTAATAAAATTTACAATCATATCCAAATTGCTGATTCAGCGATACAGGAAATTACAGTGAGGGTTGAAAAACCGCATGCCTTGCGTTTTGCAGATAATGTACTCGTTGAAATTGATGGGAAAGACCGTTATAATGCGGCGATTATCGCAATGGGTTCTAATATTGATTCAGAAGAGAATTTTTCAAAAGCTTTAGGTCATCTGCAGCAATTTGGATTCATTATGCAGCGTACCTCTTTTATTAAAACAGAGCCTTTGAAGTTTGAAGAGCAACCGGAGTTTTTAAATGGAGCCGTTCTTTTACATACGAAAAAAAGTCTGTCAGAATTGAAAATGCATTTGAAACAAACGGAAGCTTTATTAGGAAGAGTGAGAACTGACAACAAAAATGCGCCGCGCGAAATCGATTTGGATGTCCTTACTTACAACGGATTTATCACCGATCAAGATATCGAGGAATTGCCTTTCCTGATCGACTTTATTCAGCAACTACAACCAGAAATTCAGGTTCAAAAATAATATGTTCTTCGTTTAAAGTTCAAAAAAAATTCAACCAAAATTAAAGGTTGAATTTTTTTTATAAATATATTTCCGAAAAATTACTTCGTTTCTTTTCGCACGTAATCTTTGGTGTCTTTATAACCTTCATCTACGGCTTTACCTGTATTTTTTACGGCTTTTTTCGTCCACTTGGTACTCTTTTTCACGCCTTTCTTCGTAGCTTTCACTCCTTTTTTCGCAGTGGTGGCAGTCCATTCTGCACCGTCTTTTACGCCGTTTTCTACTGCATTTGCATCTTTTTTTATTTCTTGTTTAACGGTATTTTTTTCTTGGGCAGAAACTCCAATTGAAAGTAAGATCACTGCGGCAACGGATAACAATTTAGTTTTCATAATTTGAATATTTAATGATTGTTTATTGAAACAGTGGCGCATAAATTAAGCCACGAGATCGGTAATAAAAACATTAACTAAAGTTTAACGTGAATGCGGGCATGAAAATTTTTCGTTACGAAAATGAAGGAGGCACAAAAAAAAAGTCCCGTCAAAAAAATGACGAGACGATTTATATTTTAATGTTCTCTTTTAACAACTACTGCGACTGGATTCAGTTTAATCAACTTCATTTTGTCTAACAAAATCATGATCTGATAAGTGACATCCATTTCATGCCATCTTACGCCACCAAAGTTGGCTCTTCCGCCATGTTTGTGGTGATTGTTGTGATACGCTTCACCCATCATTAACCAATCGAATCTCAATAAGTTTTTAGAAGTATCAGAAACTTTAAAGTTTGTATAGCCATAAATGTGGGCAAACCAGTTAATAATTACGCCGTGAATTGGCGCCATCATGTAAGCAACTGGTAATAAAAGCCACTGCCACCAAGCGGTTGCGAAGAAATAAAAGAATGCCGTATAAGCGATCCCCCAAGCTAATCTTGAACCCCAAGAACTCGCGAACTTGTCAAAAGCTGCCCATTGAGGTACATTCTTGGTGAATTTCTCTTCAATAATCGCTTTCTGACTGTTGATGTCAGCATATATTTTTTTAGTACGCCACATCATGGTGAACAAATTGTCGTCGTATTTCGGAGAATGCGGATCTTTTTCAGTATCAGCATAAGCGTGGTGCATTCTGTGCATAACGCCATACCCGTAAGCAGAAAGGTAATTAGAACCCTGCGTAATCCAAGTTAGAACGTAACACAATTTCTCTCCAAATTTTGACATTTTAAAAGATTGGTGTGCTGCATATCGGTGCAGGAAAAATGTTTGAAAAAATAGCCCAGAATACCAAAGGACTATGATAAATAGGATGATAACCATAGTATATATTATTTCACAAAGATACAATGAAAAGCTTAAAAATAAAAGCCGGAAATGCTCCGGCTCTCATAATACTTTGTTAATAATGATGAATGTCAGTTATTTTTAAATTGCTTTCACGATGAAATAATTCTTTTTCCCTTTTTGTAATAAAAGGAATTTACCATCGATTAAATCTTTTTCAGCCACTTCGAAAGTTTCACTTACTTTTTCTTTGTTGATGGAAATTGCATTTCCGGTTAATTCTCTTTTGGCTTCTCCTTTTGATTTTAGAAACCCAGATTTCTCAGAGATTAAATCGATTATGTTAGTTCCAAGCACTTCAGATTTTGAAATCTCCATTTGCGGAACTCCTTCAAAAACTTCCAGAAAAGTAGCTTCATCCAAACTCACCAAATCTTCAGCTGTTGACCGACCGAATAATATCTCAGAAGCTTTCACCGCTTTCTCAAATTCTTCTTGGCTATGAACCCAAACCGTAACTTCTTCTGCTAATTTCTTTTGAAGTTTTCTTTCGTGTGGAGCCACTTTATGATCTTCAATTAAAGCATCGATTTCTTCTTTGCTTAAAAAAGTATAGAATTTTATAAAACGTTCAGCATCCGCGTCTGTAGCATTCACCCAGAATTGGTAGAATTTATAAGGTGATGTTCTTTTCGGATCGAGCCAGTAATTTTCACCCGCTTCAGATTTTCCGAATTTAGAACCATCGGCTTTGGTGATTAAGGGAACGGTTAAAGCAAAAGCTTCTCCCTGCACCTTACGGCGAATCAATTCTGTTCCAGTCGTGATGTTTCCCCACTGATCAGAACCACCCATTTGGAGTCTTACATTTTTCTCTTTGTACAAATGAAGGAAATCATATCCTTGCAACAGTTGATAAGAGAATTCTGTAAAGCTCATTCCTTCTGCGCCGCCTTCGCCCGTGATTCTTTTCTTCACCGACTCTTTGGCCATCATATAATTTACTGTAAGATTCTTACCAATATCACGAATGAATTCCAGGAAAGAAATTTCTTTCATCCAATCGTAATTGTTGACGAGTTCTGCGTTATTGGTCTCCGTTCCGTCGAAATTTAAAAACTTAGACAATTGACCCTTCAAACAATCTACGTAATGGTTCAAGGTATCTTCATCTAAAGCATTTCGCTCATTAGATTTTCCCGATGGATCACCAATCATTCCCGTAGCGCCACCGACTAAAGCGATTGGTTTATGACCGTGTTGCTGATAATGCGCCAGAACTTTGATAGGGATTAAACTTCCGATATGCAACGAATCTGCGGTTGGATCAAAGCCTATATACGCCGTGGTCATTTCCTTATTCAGTTGTTCTTCGGTTCCTGGCATCATGTCGGCAAAAAGCCCGCGCCATTTCAGTTCTTCAATAAAAGCGTTCATTATCTTAAAAATTTTAAGAGGCAAAGGTAGGATTTTTAGTGGAAAGAAGTTAAAACGAGGTGGTGAAATAATCCTTGAAGGAAAGGATTTATACCTTCACTTTTCTGAAAGTAATATTGAAATTAAGGCGCGATAGTTTTAAATATATTGGTCACTAAACGCAAAGATGTAAATCATCAACGGTGAAAAAGTCATTGATAACTTGCAGTCGTTTTCTGAAATCCAATTGAAAGAGTTATTATTGCAGATTTTAAAATCTTATTCAGCCATTATGCCAAGAACTACCATTACCATCATTTTGTTGCTCGTGTATGTCATTGCAATTATTGCCATTGGAATCTGGAATAGTAAAAACGACAGCAGCGAGGATTACTTTTTGGCTTCTAGAAAATTGCCGGCGTGGTTGCTTGCGATCACCTTTATCGCTTCCTGGTGGGGAGGAGGATCCGCCATCGATCTGGTGGATCACGCTCATAAAAATGGATTAAGTTCTTTTTGGATTTACGGAGTTCCTGTTTTGATCGCCACAGCACTCATGTATCTTTAATGATAAGGTTGCATTGATGTTAACGATATTCATTATTATTTTTATGGTGATCGCATCTGCGGTTCAGGTCATCGTAATTGGTCGGTTTTTTCACGCTTTCTTTGATATCGGATATGCAAATGGTGCTATTTTAGGAACAGTGATCGTCTTGACGTATTCCCTTTTTGGTGGGTTCAAAGGAGTAGTGCTGACGGATCTTTTACAGTTTGTATTTTTTCTTTTTACCGCAATTTTCTTATTTTATTTTACGTATTCTCAATCTGGCGGCCTTGATGCAGTAAAGATGACCGCAGTGGTAAAAGCAAAAGAAGGCTATACTTCCTTCTTCTCTAATGTCGCAGATAACTTGGCGTATGTTATTACTTTTGGAACTTCATGGATGATTCAGGCCAATATTTGGCAGCGCATTTCGGCAGCGAAAAAAGGATCTGACGCAAAAAAGATGATGCTGATGAGTTTCCTGGCTTTTATTCCACTTTATTTAATGGTGACTTATACCGGAATGTTCAGTTCTGTTTTATATGAAACAGTTCCGGAAAACGGAATTATCCCAGATCTAATCAGTAAATTGAGAAGTCCGATTTTGAGCGCTGTTTTGTTTGTGGGATTATGTTCGGCAATTATGTCGACCATGGATTCACTGATCAATACGGGCGCTTTATCTTAACCGTAGATGTTTATCAGAAATATATAAATAAAAATACAAGTCCAAAACGCAGCGTGACAGTGGCGAGAATTGCCACGTTTCTTACCGCAGCAATTGCTTTGGTGATGGCTTGAAAATTCAATCGGTATTGACCATTTCGTGGATCGCCTCAGATTTCCTGACGAGTGGAGCATTTGTGCCGTTAGTCGTAGGGTTTTTCTGGGCGCGGGGAACTTCAAAAGCCGCTTTTGTTTCCATGATTTTTGGATTGCTTTTTTCCACTTATAATCTGACGGTTGCTTTGGGTGCAGATCTGCCTGTTGCTTGGGAAATAGCGTCAGCAAAACAAGCGATCATTGGGATTTCAATTTCATTTATTCTATATGTCGGAATTAGTTTAGTAACCACAACCGATACCGAGAAAAGCTTGAAATTTATCCGTAAAGCCAATATTCTTGGAAAATATTAAAAGGTAAATTAACGATTTAACTATTCTTTTTTAAATCTTTAAGGTTCTAATAATTAGTTGTCTGTTAACAATTGACATTTTATATTGATCAATGTGGAAGTTTTTTATGTAAAATTCCATAAGCTAAAGTTCCTAAAATTGATCCTGCAATAACTACTAAAATGGAATAAAAACCAGCTCCAGCCAGCACAAACATCGGTCCCGGACATGCCCCAGTCAAGGCCCAACCTAAACCGAAAATGATACCTCCAATTAGATATCTATAAATCCCTGGATGCTTTGGTTTTAAATGCATCTCTTTATTTTCGACTGTTTTCAAATCTCTTCTTTTAATAATTTGAACACCAATTACTCCTATCATTACGGCAGATCCGATAATTCCGTACATGTGAAAAGAGGCAAAATGAAACATCTCGTAAATTCGAAACCACGAGGCAGCTTCTGATTTGTACATCACAATTCCGAAAAATATACCTACTATTAAAAATTTTAAAAATTTCATAAACCGAATATAGATGGATATAATAAATGGATCATCACTAAACCACCGATGAAAAAACCAACCACTGCGATCAATGAAGGAACTTGTAAATTACTCAAGCCCGAAATGGCATGACCGGATGTGCAGCCGCCCGCATATCTTGCTCCGAAACCGACTAAGAAACCACCCAGAATTAAAATTCCCAGCGTAAAAGGATTGGATAAATTTTCCGTGTTAAAAATTTCAGTAGGCAGATAAGCGGTGTTAGCACTTTTAATTCCGTATTCTTCAGAAAGTTGAGTGGCAATTTCTGGATTGATATTCACTTCATTATTCGACATATATTTCGAAGCGAGGAAGCCACCGATGATTGCGCCGACAATCACAATCAAATTCCAACGTTCTTTTTTCCAGTCAAATTGAAAGAATGAAGATATCTTTCCCGCGCCGCCGATCGAACAAATCGTTCTTAAATTCGAAGACATTCCAAAATGCTTTCCCATGTAGAGAAGTAAAAACATCGTTAAGGCAATCATTGGTCCGGCAATATACCAAGGCCATGGTTCATAAATGAAGTCCATTTTTTTTTGCGGCAAATATAAGACTTTAACACAGAGCGGTCAACCCCAATAAATATTGGTCGTAATACTGAATTTCGATTCGTTTAGCGTTGAATTATTTTCGTGTTTTTATCTATAATATATTGGCTTTGATTATCTTTATGAATTGTAAACCAGCTTTTTTTTATACCTTAGCAGCAAATGTTAGATTAATGAAACAATTTATACTCATCGCTTTTTTAAGCGTTTTCCTGATTGGCTGCAAAGAGACCAAACCCAAAGATGAAAAATTCCATATTGTAACAACGACTTCCATGATTACAGATCTGGTTATAAATATCGGAGGTGACAAAGTGGTGGTGGAAGGTTTGATGGGAGCCGGCGTTGATCCACATCTTTACAAAGCCAGTGAAGGCGACGTTTCGAAACTATCCAATGCTGATATGATCTTATACAGTGGTCTTCATTTAGAAGGTAAACTGGTAGAAGTTTTTGAAAAAATGAAAAAGCAAAATATAAATACAGTAGCAGTTTCTGATGCTTTGGATAAAAAAGATTTGATCGGTTCTACTTTATTTGCTTCGAATTATGATCCTCATATCTGGTTTGATGTTAATAACTGGAAACTAATAACGGTCTTTGTAGAGAAACAGCTGTCGACAGCAATGCCCGAACACAAACAGTTTTTCGAAACAAATGCAAAGTTATATCTACAAAAGCTAGAAACTTTACAACTGGACATCGAGGCGGAAATCGCAGCACTGCCCGAAGATCAACGACGATTGGTTACGGCGCACGACGCTTTTAATTATTTTGGAAAAGCGTATCAATTTGACGTTGTTGGTTTGCAAGGATTATCCACGGCAACCGAAGCAGGCGTGCAGGATGTTCAGAAAACTGCTGCGTATATTATCGATCATAAAGTAAAAGCTGTCTTCATCGAAAGTTCTGTTCCGAGACGAACAGTGGAAGCGTTGCAAGCTGCGGTAAATTCAAAAAATCACGACGTGGTCATTGGCGGAACTTTATTTTCTGATGCTTTAGGAAATCCAGATACTCCAGAAGGAACTTATATCGGCATGTTTAAATTTAATGTTCACACCATCGTTAGCGCCCTCAAATAATGGAAAAAATAGCAGTTAAAGTAGATGATCTTACGGTCGCTTATAATTACAAACCCGTTTTGTGGGATATCGATCTGCAGATTCCAGAAGGCGTGTTGATGGCGATTGTGGGACCAAATGGTGCCGGAAAATCGACTTTAATTAAAGCCATTTTAGGAATTTTAAAACCCATCGCCGGAAGTGTAACTATATTTGATCAACCCTACGATTCCCAACGAAAAAAGGTCGCCTACGTTCCGCAAAAAGGAAGCGTAGATTGGGATTTTCCTACCACCGCTGTTGATGTTGTTATGATGGGAACCTACGGTAATTTAGGTTGGATAAAGCGCCCCAGAGAAAGAGAAAAAAAACAAGCCTTGGAAGCTTTAGAAAAAGTAGGAATGCTTTCTTTTAAAGACCGACAGATCAGCCAGCTTTCTGGTGGACAACAACAGCGGATATTTTTAGCGCGTGCCTTGGTGCAGGATGCTGAAATTTATTTTATGGATGAACCTTTTCAAGGGGTTGATGCAACAACTGAAGTAGCGATCATCAATATTTTAAAAGAACTCAGGAAAGCCAATAAGACCGTTGTAGTAGTGCATCACGATCTGCAAACGGTGCCTGAATATTTCGATTGGGTCACTTTTCTAAACGTGAAGAAAATTGCGACCGGTCCTGTAAAAGATATTTTTAATGATGATAATCTGACTAAGACCTACGGCATTAATTACAAAGTAAGTATTCAGAAATAAGATGGATATAGTAGAATACATCAAACTCGTTTTTAGCGATTACACGTTGCGAACCATTACTTTGGGAACTGCTGTTTTGGGCGGAGTTACCGGAATGTTGGGGAGTTTTGCGGTGTTGCGAAAACAAAGTTTACTGGGTGATGCGATTTCTCATGCAGCCTTGCCAGGAATTGCCATAGCTTTT
Organism: Kaistella sp.; assembly: GCF_041824135.1. Taxonomy (GTDB): domain Bacteria; phylum Bacteroidota; class Bacteroidia; order Flavobacteriales; family Weeksellaceae; genus Kaistella. The sequence continues at coordinate 65,419 of NZ_JBGZYM010000031.1, forward strand.
CTAATTACAGGTTCCAAAGACAGCAATGTCCTTTTAATTGGAGCCTTAATAAGTGGACTTATCGGTACGTTGTGGATTCGTGGAATTACTACCAAAACCCATTTGAAATCAGATACTGCGTTAGGATTAATTCTTTCCGTTTTCTTCGGATTCGGGATGTTGCTGTTGACTTTTATTCAGAAACAACCCAACGCCAATCAAGCCGGCTTAGATAAATATCTTTTTGGACAAGCTGCTACTTTGGTAGAAAGCGATGTTTGGTTAATGAGTATTGTCACCGGTTTATGTTTAATCGTTCTCTTATTATTCTGGAAGGAATTTAAAATTTTACTTTTTGATAAAGACTACGCGCAAACTCTGGGATTTAATACCAGATTCATTGATCTTTTAATAACAAGTTTTATTGTTCTAGCGATCGTTCTCGGCTTACAAACAGTCGGCGTAGTTTTGATGTCCGCGATGCTTTTAGCACCTGCAGCTGCAGCCAGACAATGGACGAACAGTTTAGGATTAATGGTTTTTCTCGCCGCCATCTTAGGAGCAAGTGCTGGGGTTTTTGGTACCGCCATCAGTTCCACTCAAAATAATTTATCAACCGGACCAGTGATTGTTTTAGTCGCCTCGGTTTTTGTTTTATTCTCCTTTATTTTTTCACCATCGCGCGGACTTTTATTCAAACAAATCAGGTTGATCAAAAACAGAAACGATTTAGAATTTCAAAAGACGCTCGCCTTTATGTATCATATTATTGAAGATCACGAAGACAGTTCGCATCCGCACGCAATCAAAATTCTGAATAATTTTCAAGGATACAGCCGAAAAGGACTTCGGCAGCTCGTCAGTAAAAACTATGTGACGCTGCATGGAAATATGTGGAGTTTGACTCCAGCAGGCGTTGAAGCTGCCACCAATATGTATAATCAAAACCTGAATGATGAGTAGTGCTCAATTAGAAATACAGATCATCGCGAGTTTAGTTGCGATTGCCTGCGCCATTCCCGGGACCTTTTTGGTGCTTCGAAAAATGGCCATGATTAGTGATGCTATCAGTCATTCTATTTTACCTGGATTGGTGATCGGGTTTTTTATTACTCAGGATTTAAATTCACCTTTACTGATTTTATTAGCCGCTTTAACTGGAGTACTCACGGTCGTAATGGTCGAGAAAATTCAGCAGACCAAACTGGTCAAAGAAGATACCGCCATCGGTTTGGTATTTCCCGCACTCTTCAGTATCGGTGTTATTATGATCGCTAAATATGCCAACGATGTTCATTTGGATATTGATGCGGTCCTTTTGGGCGAATTGGCTTTTACGCCTTTTGACCGTTTGTATTATGACGGAATGGATCTCGGTCCGAAATCAATGTGGGTCATCGGGATTATTCTACTGATAACAATTGCCCTCTTGTTGGCTTTTTATAAAGAATTGAAATTGAGTACTTTCGATGCGGGACTAGCCACTTCTCTGGGTTTTTCTCCAGCGATCATTCATTATGGTTTGATGAGTGTGGCGTCGGTTACAACGGTTGGAGCTTTTGATGCCGTAGGTGCAATTCTGGTCGTGGCGTTGATGATTGCTCCGGCAGCATCTGCTTATTTGCTGACCACGAACCTTACGAAAATGATTATATTGGCTTGCTTCTTCGGAGTTTTCAGCACGGTTGCAGGTTATTGGGCGGCTAATTATTTAGATGCGTCTATTGCCGGAAGTATTGCAACCATGTTAGGTCTAGTATTTTTAGTGGTGTATTTATTTGCGCCAAGCAAAGGATTATTTGCCGTGCTTTATCGGGAAAAACAACAGCGGATCGAAGTGTCGTTGATCACTTTTATTCTGCATCTTAAAAATCATCATGAAGTAAAAGAACGACATGTGAATCATCTCAACGAACATATTAACTGGCAAAAAGTTCGCAGCAAAACTGTTCTGAATTTAGGATTGAAAAATAATCTCTTTACCATCCAACATGGCATTGTTTCTCTAACTGAAAAAGGAAATGATTTCACAACCAGAGCAATTGACTACATCATCACCAATGAAGATTCGCAAATTGAGGATATGAAAAACGATTTCTTTTTATTCAGAGGATAGCGGCTTTTTCTATCTTTCTAAAACGTTTCAATGATTAATTGGCCTATAGATTTGTCGCAGGTCTATATTTTTCATATATTTTTTTAACTTTAAAGTCTCAACGAGGTTTCAATTTCCCTTTTTATTTTAAAATTTGAATACATTCTATGGAAAACCAACATAATAAAAAATGGGTGATCATCTACGGCTCCGTCGCAGTAGTGCTTATCGCCATTTACTATCTCATCAATCTGCCTTTATTTGAATCTTGGAGTAGTTACATTCCTTTCGTTCGGAAACTCAGTTTAAGTTTGTTTCTGATATCCATTATTTTCCTGATCAGCAAACTGATTGAACGGTTAATCAATAGTCAAAATCATCTTGAAGGCGACCGATACAATCTTCTTCGAATTGTGCGATTTTTGGCAATAGTTTTTAGTTTGATTGTCGGAGCTTCTTTTTTGTTTCAAAATTTATATGCTGCGGCCGTAAGTTTTGGTTTGATCTCTTTGGTTTTAGGTTTTGCTTTGCAAGCACCCATTTCCTCTTTTATCGCCTGGATCTATTTGATTTTGCGCCGTTCTTATTTGGTAGGCGATCGTATTCAAATCAAAGGTTTTCGCGGAGATGTGATTGAAATTAATTATTTAGATACTTCTATTCTAGAGTGTAGTGGTGATTATCTGGGAAATGACAGACGAAGCGGACGAACCATTCGTTTTCCGAACAGCTTGATTTTACGTGAAGAGATCATCAATTATTCAGGACCACAAATTCCTTTTATCTGGAATGAAACTGCTATTCAGATTGCATTTACGAGTGATCTTCAATTTGTGGAAGATTGTTTATTAGAAGCAGCACGAAAAGATTTCGCGGCGCAATATCCAAAATACGATATGAAAAAACATGCGCAATGGGAGCCTGCGGTTTATTTCAGAAATAATATTTACGCCTGGATGGAGGCCGTAGTTTCGTATCCGGTAGAGCCCTCTGACACGACCGGACGTAGAAATCGGATTTTAAAATATGCTTTACCGCTAATAAATGATGCACCCGATAAAGTTCAGTTTCCCGAAGGTGTTCTGCGCTAAATTTCATTTTTAAGAACAGTGGAAATTCATTAGCTTTGACCTAAATTCAGTTATTTAAATTTATCACACCGTCAATTCAGAAATGGGATATTTTATTGGTTATGTATTGGTTTTCTTTGCGATTCTGCTGATTCGTTATTTTACGACTGCGGGTTTTTTCTATGCCTACTATTCTAAGGTGAAAAATAACAAAACCGACAAAAAATTATTGAGTCAAAGACCTTTAAAAAAGGAACAGGTCAAAAAGGAGATTTATTGGAGCGTTGTTTCATCGGCGATTTTCGCCTTTTTTGGCGCTGTTACTTACTGGCTTTATTTAAATGATTTCACTGCTGTTTATCTGGATGCTTCTCAATACGGATATTGGTATCTGCCCTTGAGTCTGCTGATTGTTCTGTTGTTGCATGAAACTTATTACTACTGGATTCATCGCGCGATGCATTTCCCGAAGATCTATAAAGTCGTTCACAAGGTTCACCATCAAAGTTTGAGCACCACGCCGTGGACTGCCTTTTCCTTTCATCCGTGGGAAAGTATTATTGAAGCTTTAATTGTTCCCATTATTTTAATGGTAGTTCCTGTTAATATCTATGTTTTGCTGTGTTACCTGATTTTAATGACGTTCAGCAGTATGATCAATCATTTGGATATCGAAGTGTATCCAGAATCTTTTCGCAAAAGCACATTCGGAAAACTGTGGATCGACGCAACACATCATCATTATCATCACAAAGAATTCAATACCAATTACGGTTTGTACTTTACTTTTTGGGATAAATGGATGGGTACGGAAAGCCGAAAGATGGGCGATTAGTTGTTTTCAACCACAAAAGTCAACAAATATTTTTTGCTTTATCAATTTTATAAAAGTTGGAGAATGCTGCCTTAGAAAGGAGGTGATGTGAATTCTCCTTTGCTGAACGTAGCACCTTTATGCTTTATTTAAAAGCGTATTGGATAAATTTGGCGTACCGATGTCTATCGGGATTTTGTTAAAAACACTGTCATCAGGTCTCAATAAACGAAATTTGGAATCTCCAAAATTTTCATCTTTAAATTCCTCAAAATCAGTATCGTTTGCATGGTGTGATTAAAATTTAATTCACTAATTTTGCACCCGCAAAAAAGGTGTAAGTAGTTGACTGACTATTATCAAATATCGATAATGGTGATGATTACAGAAGACCTTTCGAAATCAGAAAATATTTGTATATGAAAAGAGTAGGGGAACACAGAAAGCTTCTTGGGGTTGACAAAACCGCGACATTAAAAGATTTAAAAACAATTTACCGGAACACGATGAAAGATGCGCATCCTGATAAATTTGTGAATGATGAAGAGGGAAAATTAGATGCCGAAGAGAAAAGCAAATCTGTCATTGAAGCCTACCATTTTTTGGTGAGCATTAATCCAGAGACGCAGGAAAAGTACAAAGAAGAATATACAGAAACCATTTCAAAATCGAATATCCAGGATTTTTATTTAGAGAAATCTATTTTGAAAGTTCAGCATTTGAATGGGAAAATGTTCGAATACATCGGTGTTCCAAGAAATACATATATTAAAATGGTCAATTCAGATTCGCCAAGTCGTTTTGCCAGACGTCATATTTATGGCAATTACATTTACAGAAAAGACGGTGAAGCAATGGCGGATTAATTTCCTGTCTTTTAAAAATTGAAAAGCACAATTTCGCAGGAGATTGTGTTTTTTTGTTGTAGAGAATTCTTTATTTTTATTATGAGATGTTTAAACAAACTCAGCATGAAATTTTAAAATTAAATTTATTCAGCAGCTTCAACAACTATTGTTGTTGGGACTTCGGTGGTGTCTTCTTCATCTTCTCCACATTCCGTGGGAACATCCAGTAAATGACTATTCTCTAACTTGAAAATAATCTCACGATTTAAGCGAGGTTCGTCTTTTCCAGTTTCGGGGTTAAATTCCTCATTGTAAAATTTTAGACTAAGGTTTTTGCTTTTTTTCAACGCAGCTTTGAAATTTTCAAAAGCGGTAGTTGTATTTTTTTGAAAAGGATTTTCAATGTTTTTTTGATCGATTTCAAATTGTACTTTTTTACCATTATCTACTTGAGAAGACGCAAAGTCGAGTCCGCCCCATGCCTTGTCACCGTAATTATTATTGTATTCTATTAAATATTTTGGTTTCCGACTAGGATCTTTACACGTTAGAGAAAGGTGAAGAACATATTCTTTGTTTGAAAAATTGGCTAGATAAAATTGATCCTCAGTGGTTTTTACTACCGCCCAACCGTTGTTTTGCAAGCTGTATAATTCGTTTTCTTTGAGTGGGTCTAAATTGATAAACTGGCTGCCTTTTTCAGTTTGAGCTAATAGAATGTTTACGACTAAGCAACAAAGGATAAATATGGTTTTTTTCATTGGATTTTAAGTTATTGTCAATGGTTTTAGTTGTAATCAAGTACATCAAAGATACCGAATTACTATAAATTCTTCCTCTTCAAAACCCTTCCTCTCGGCTCATCACCTTCATAAAGTGCAATTTCTGAATGTAAAAACTCCGCAGCGGCGGCGGAATCTTCGACTTTCGTGGAACTGCGGATGATCATTTCTTTTTCAAATGTTGTTAAGACGCTTTCTCTAAGTCCAGCAGTGCGCCAGTGAGATGGACGTTTGCAATTTTTGAAAATCTCACGAGCTAAAGAAAGGGCATCCAGCAAAGCTTGATTGGCACCCTGACCTTTAAACGGACTCATCGGATGCGCTGCATCGCCAAGCAATGTTGCAGGTCCAAATTTTTCTAATAATTCTGAAGCGAGTAGGGCGCGATCGTAAACAGGATAACCCGAAATCTGTGCTTCCTGAGTTGCGGCTAAAATCTGTGGAATCGGATTATGCCATAGCGTTCTGCGAATCGCTTCTTTTTTCAAAGCTTTCGTTCCTTTCGCACTCAAGTCTTTGGCTTCATCTTCTGACATTGGGAAACTCAATTGCCACATCACCGATTGTGAATCAAAAGGCATGATGTAGATTCGCTCATTACCATTGGCAGTTTGAAATACGGTGGCCGAATCCAGTAAATCACTTTCAATATTTTGAAGTGCAGACAAAGGACAAATGCCGAGAATGACAATACAACCCAAATAGCGTAAAGGCGAAATTTCCTCGCCAATTAATAAGTTCCGAACAGCACTGCGGATTCCATCTGCACCAACGATAAGATCTGCATGGACAGTTTTTATTGTTCCACCAACTTGAAAATTGAGGTCAATTCCGTACTCTGTATTTTCTTTAAAATCCAGAAGTTGATGTCCCCATTTAACCGCTTCATTTCCGCCAAGTTGTTCCAGTAAAGCCAGACGCAAAGCTTGTCGGGCGATATGAATATTGGTTTTCTTTGATGAACTTTTCGCATCGGTTTCTGTTTCCAACCATTTACGCATTCCCCATTCGCCAACGACTTTTCCGTCGGGTGTATGAACCAAATGTCGGGTGGAAACTACCCCTTTTTTTAACTTTAAAATTCCAAAACCTTCAATGGCTTTACTGGCTTGTTGCAAAGTCAAGCCGTAACCTTGGGAGCGTTCATCAAAACTATTATCACGTTCATAAAGCGTAAAAGGAATTCCACGATGCAGACAAGCTATCGCCAAAGCAACGCCGCCAATTCCAGCACCAATAATGGCAACGTGTGGATAATTTTCAACATCGGGAATCGGTGTATTCTCAGCAGGAATTAATCCAGAACCCGAACAGGTCGGACAAATATAGAGTTGCGCTACTGGTCGAACCGGAGCTTCGCCTTCACCATCAGATTTTTCGAAGGCTTCCAACTCTGACTGGTAACGAAGTCGCAAACTCTTTTTGATTCTGCGTTTTTGTTTGCCGAGACCCTGACAGTCGGGACAGAAAGTCCAAGTGGTTTTTTCTTTTTCCATCTTCATTATAAAATTGCCGATCTTCTAATGGGTCCTATTTTTACAGACTTATTTTTAATAGCTGACCACAGTTTTCAAAGGTACGGAAAGAGAATTATTTTTAAAAAATGTTTAGATTACGAATTATGCGCACTATTTTTTAAAGTGATCTTGATTCAGCCTGGAGAGGTTGGACTGTAGTAAACGGTAATGAGAAAAATAAAAAAGACGCTCTAAAAAAAGCGTCTTTAATAATATGAAGGTCGAGTTTGTTCTAATAACTTCTTAATTTCCCCATCGTCGTGTCAAGGGAAGTTTTCATTTTTGAAGAAGCTTCAGCCAATGCCTGATCGATTGAATTTCCGTGACCTGTAACTGCTAATGGTTGCATACCTCTAAGGCGTGCTTCGAGTACACATTTTTTGTCTTTATCACCTTCCTTATTTCCGTTTTCATCGCTTATTTTCACTTCCAGTCGGGTTAAATGTTCGGCGAATCTTTCAAATGAAGCTTCTAAATCGGCTGTCAGGTAAGATCTCATTTCTGCACTTGCAGAAATATTATTGTCGGTATTGATTAATATTTCCATAAAAAAATTATTTTAAATGTTGAGTCGGTAATTGTTTTGTACCGTTTCTTAAAGATAAGAGATACTCCGAAATTGAAACAAATAATTGATCAGTTTAACATCAGATTAACACAATCTGCGTTGTGATTAACATACCATAGGATTTTTAGCAGCTGAACTTTTGGAATTCTTTATAATATAAATTATGTTCAGTATTGCTTTTTAAACCGGCATTTTCTAAGGGTGCCAACTTTAGTTATTTTTTTTAACATGAAGAAGTTTAAAATGTTTTCAGTCGACCGTATTTATTTTGTTCCTCTCTTAATTCGAGGTCTTGAATTTGATCGGCAATTCTTTGATTGTGCCGGTTCACTTTACCCGGAATAAGAAATAGATCCAGGAAATACCAGACTCCTAATCCGCCCGCTGTGATCCAAAATAAAATTTGCAAACCCCATCTTCCTAAATAGGCATAATGGCAACCTACAAAAAACCAGCACAAGTAGGCGATTCCAGATGATTTCATTTTGGACATTAAGTAATGTTTGTTCATAGATTTGGTTTAGATTGGTTTTCTGAAAGTATAGATGAGCATATTCGATCCTCTGTCAAAAGTACGTAAACTTCGGGTTTTTAGCAATAAATTTATGATTTCCATTATACTGAAGCTTCCGTTTTAAAAAGAATCTTGTTTGGTGCGAAAATCTCACGCCCCAACCTGAACGGAACTCTTTTTTATTGGTGGCTGAGCGGAGTCGAAGCTACCCATAAAAAAGTGGGAGTCCTTCGGCAGGCTCAGTATAAATTCGGATGTAAATAGGCGCCCAAATAAAAAATAGAATACTTGAAAACTAACAAATTTTTTTATTCAAGATAAAGGGAAATGCAAAAGCGATTCAGGTTAGATCCAAATCGCTATTGTTGTAAACAATGCTTACTATTTTAATTTTCGACTTCGAACTCCTGTAATGTTTTCTCTAACTCCTTGATTGGTTTTACATAGAGAGAATTCGACCAGGATTGCGTGACGAAATAAACGATCAGGGCGAAGACAAGGTATCCAGGCGCGATAGTAAGGATCTGTATTGGTGTAAAATTTAATGATATAAGATTATTGAAAAGGGTTTCATGCTTAGTCGCATGTCCCATAGCAAGTGCAATCATAGGGAAAGGTAGTAAAAGACTTCCCGCAATACCGGCTGTTTTGTATACTTCTAAAGTTAATTTTAGATCATATATAAATCCTACTACGGTTTCTTTACTGTCTCCCGAAAGCTTGCTCGTCTTATTTAGAAACCAAACCATTTTTGATAAGTAGCCGAAAGTGATCAGTGCAATTACAAACATCATAATGTAATAAACGCCTTTTGCTAAGGGATTCATTGTAATATAACTTGGAAAAATAAAAAATAAAATGATGCAGACCAACTGGACGATAATCTCAGTGATCATTCTTTTTCGTACTTTTTCAATCGGCATATTGCTGGTTTTAAGATCTTTTATGTTTGTAGGAATCTGAGTGTTATCCATGTTTTCAGCGTCCATTTTTTGTTTTAGATTATCAAAATTCATATCCTTGATTTTTTATAATTTCCTGTAATTTAATTTTTGTTCTGTTGGTCTTTACGCGAACATTGACTTCAGAAAGACCTAAGTTTTCAGCGATCTCTTTTCCGGAAAAACCTTCTATAAACTGGAGGATTAAAGCTTTTTCAATTTTATTTAATTCCTGCACGGCTTTGTAAAAATGAACGAGTTGCTGGTCTTTTTCATCATTGTAACCGTCGTAAGCGACCGGATCAATATTGATCGAAGTATAGCTGTCGGGTTTCCTTTTTTCTTTTTTGAAGAAGACGATCGCCGTGTTTAAAGCCACTCGGTACATCCAGGAAGAAAACTGACTGTTTCCTTTAAATGATTCTAATGATTTCCAGAGTTGCAAAATGATTTCCTGAAAGAAATCCTGCTGATCCTCCAACTGATCGAAGTACATCCTGGAGACTTTATAAAGAATCCCTTTGTGTTCGGTGATGAGTGCTAAAAATTCTGGTTCCGTTAATTTCATGAAATCAATTTCTAATGAGTAACTGGCGTAACAGTGTATCCTTTTTGTCTTAAAAGATGGATCAGTCCGTAATCGTCGGTTAAATGTGCGGCACCAACTGCAAATAGATTGCTTCTTTCTTTCATCATTTGAGGCATTTTTTCCAGCCAGTCTTTGTTTCTATCGACTTGCATATATTGGGTGGCGTTTTCATCCATGTACTTATCTTTGGTAATTAAATCTACGGTCGTTTCAATATCTTCTTTTTTATACTTTTGAATCGCTTCATTAAAATCCTTTTTATAAGAATCAAACAGCATCAGTTGATCAAGAGCGAAAGCGGTCGGATAAGCCTTTCTCATCGTTTCAATTTGGTCTGCAGCTTTTTCTAAACTGAATATTTCTTTTTTACCTTTCGTTGCTGAGGCAAGGAGTTCCATCTCGTAATATTTAAAATCGGTACAAGGCAACATTTTACTTATCATTAAGAATTGCAAAATCGATAGTCCGTAAGAATCAAAGTTAACCAACGGAGCGCCCATTACCTTATTGACCAGTTGATCCAGTTGCTGATACTGTTTTGGAGAAAGCTCTTCTGAGATCTTTTTTGATTGGCTCATTGATTCCTGCATTAATTTGATTTCCTGCGGATCTGCTAAGTTAACTTCCAAAACCAAGGCATCTACTTTTTCTAAAGTTTCTATGACCTTTTTTGGAATTGCAAAGTCTGTTGCACACAGGATATGTAAAGTTCCTAATAGATAAGAAGGTTGTTGTAGATCGGCATGTTCAATTTTCCATAAAGTTGAATTTTCGAGGGTTTCTTTTTTCTGCGCAGATGAGAAATTAAAAGTTGCTGCAAAAAGAACAACGGCGATGATCGTTTTTAAATGTTTCATTTTATTTGTTTTAAAGATTTGCTTGGTAAGTAGGGGAAGCAAATATTTGTTACATAGAAACTGAATTTTGTTTTTAGTTGTTTGAAATAGAGGAAATATACGAATTGAAAAATATAGAAATCGAAATGTAAGATTCGTCCAGATTTCTTTAAACCGCAAATAAACAAAAGGATTATGTTAATCTAAGTCAATCAACCGCTTTCAAAGCCATACCTGATTAAATAAACTTGTATTTGGATAAAATATTTTCAATTGGCTTTGTTATTTATTCCTAAAAAAAAACCTCATTTAAATTCGAATTTAAATGAGGTTGATATGGAGTGAAGTTATTTTTATAATGACTTCTTTTTTCTAAAACTTAATTGCTGTAATATTTTCCAATTCCTGCGGAATCAAAAGTAAAAGCGCTTTCATTTTCTGATTTGTCCAATTTCTTATTAAGAGTTAATGCCCATAAAATAAGTTCTTTAGAAAAGTCTTTGTCTTCATCGCTGAAATTTTCAGCATACTCTTCCACAATATCGTTAAGTGGCGTTACATTATTGAGTTTAATGTAGAAATCTTCATCGGTATCGTCATAATTTAATTCTAAAGAATTTTTATTAAACCATTTAATGACGTCGGTATAAGGCGTTTTGATGCCGTCTTTTTCCAGTTTTGGAACACGTGGGAAAGTCATTTCAAACTGCGTCATTACTGCTTTATCGATCAACAGTTTCGCTACGTGATCTGCACCTTCCTGTTCGCCTTCGTACACGAGTTCAATTTTTCCGGTGATCGATGGAATAATCGACATGAAATCAACCAAACGGATCGTCGTGTTTTCAGCATCCGATTCGATCAAACGTAACTTCGCTGCGGCGATCAAGTTTTCCATCGCGCTGATGGTTAATCGGGCACTCACGCCACTTTTCGCATCTACATATTCGCTGTCACGCGCTGCAAAAGCAACTTCTTCCAAAAGATCTTTTGCCAAACTCGGCACGGTGATCTGGGCTTTGTCCTGTGCAGAAATCTGGGCTTCCTGCTCCGTGATCTGACGGGCCAATTCGATGGTTCTTGGATAGTGCGTAAAGATCTGAGAACCGATCCTGTCTTTCAATGGGGTTACAATACTTCCTCTATTGGTATAATCTTCTGGATTTGCCGTAAAGACAAATTGAATATCCAACGGCATTCTCAACTGAAAACCACGGATCTGAATATCGCCTTCCTGTAAAATGTTGAATAGAGAAACCTGAATTCTCGCTTGTAAATCGGGTAATTCATTCAATACAAAAATACAACGGTTGGCTCTTGGAATCATTCCGTAATGCAAAACACGTTCGTCAGAATAAGGCAACTTTAAAGACGCTGCTTTAATTGGATCGATGTCGCCAATCAGATCGGATACATTGACGTCTGGTGTTGCCAGTTTTTCAAAGAAACGATTGGAGCGGTGAACCCACGAGATCATGGTTTCGTCGCCACTCTCGTCGATTAGATCGCGAGCATATTTGGAGATCGGATTAAAAGGACTGTCGTTAATCTCAGAACCTTTTACAATCGGCATATATTCATCAAGTAAACTAACCATACTTCTGGCAATTTTGGTTTTTGCCTGCCCACGCAATCCTAAAAGATTGATATGATGTCCGGCCAAAATGGCTTTTTTCAACTGTGGAACTACAGTGTCTTCATAACCCCAAAGTCCTTCAAAAACGGGCTCTTTTGCTTTGATCTTGGCAATTAAATTTGCCTGAATTTCTTGATTAATGGTTTTGTGTGTATAACCTGAATCTTTTAATTCTTTAAATGTGATATCTTTTTTCATTTATATATTATGATTTATTTTTATTTTTTTCTCGCAAAGACGCCAAGTGAAAAACGCAATAAGCGCAAAGATTTTCATTAGTCTCGTAAACTGCTATTTGAGAGTCTATTATCTATCAGTCTATCTTCTTTTAGTCTCTAATTATTAAATTCTCTTTATTCTATTCTTCTCATAATCTTCAAAAATCATTTCTCCCAAACCTGAAAGTCCGGTGAGAAAAGCTTTGCCTTTATTTTGAGCGGTAAAAGCATCTACGAATTTCCGCAAATAGGGATCCTGAGCGATCATAAAAGTGGTTATGGGAATTTTTAGTTTTCGTGCTTGTGCAGCTTTGTTCAAACATTGATCAACGATCATTTGATCTAAGCCGTTGCTATTCATATAAAACTCTCCTGTCGGTAATTTGATGCAACTCGGTTTTCCATCCGTGATCATGAAGATCTGCTTATTCGTATTTCGTTTTCTACGCAGAATATCCATCGCCAATTCCAAACCAGCAACCGTGTTGGTATGATAAGGTCCGACTTGCAGATAAGGAAGATCTTTGATTTTAATCGGCCAGGCTTCATTTCCGAAAACAATAATGTCGATGGAATCTTTTGGATATTTTCGTTTGATCAATTCGACCAAAGCCATGGCAACTTTTTTGGCGGGCGTGATTCGATCTTCGCCGTATAAAATCATGGAGTGGCTGATGTCGATCATCAACACTGTACTCATTTGAGCCTTATGTTTGGTTTCTTCTACGATGAGGTCATCTTCGGTTAATCGAAGGTCCGAAATGCCATTATTAATTTGCGCATTTTTCAAACTTTCGGTCATATTTAAAGTTGAAAGATCATCGCCATATTGAAAGTTTCGGTTTTCGCCATCTCGCTCATCGCCAACTCCAACTTTTTTGGTGTTGTGATTTCCGATTCCTGTTTTTTTCAATTTTCCGAAAATCTGGTCCAATGCAAATTCACGCAGCGCTGCTTCCAGTTTTGCGGTCAATATGTTTTTTCCTTTGCCCGTGCCGGTATTTCCGTCTTTATCCTCTTTTTCTTCTTTGATGTAACCGCGTTTTTTCAGATCTTCCTCAAAATCTGCCAGCGTATATTCGTCGGTGAAGATATCATATTCTTTATCCAGCATTTCCAGCCATTCGAAAGCTTCTTCGATATCGCCGGAAGTGTGGGTCAGCAAATCTTTAAAAACGTCAAAAACCCGGTCGAAATGGGAAACTTCTTCGGGCGTATATTTTTTGAACGTAAAACCTTTGTTGAAATTTAATTGTCTATTCGTCATTTTCTATCTCCTAATTAGTGACAGCAAGGTATAGAAATATTGTTCCAAAGAGACCTTGTGAGACATAGAAAAATCTGATGATGGTTATCTCGATTTAACGAAATTTAGCAATCTTTTAAACCAACAACCTTTCCTTCTTTCGAACTTTCCAAAGCGGCTTCAATGATTTTCATATTCTGAATAATTTCTGCTGCAGGTGAAGGTAATGGATAACCAAAAACGATATGTTCATAAATTTCCTGATAATAATTCATGTAATTTCCCGGTTCACTGGAAGTGAGAATTCTTTCGGTGTCGGAATTTTCAGTTAAATAATTTAAGATTCCGTCTGGTTCGGTTAAAGGTTTTGTCCAGTCTTCGTTGAAGCTCGGAATGGCACCGGAAACCAATTCTTTTTCCTGATCATCGGTTCTTTCCTGTAAGAAACTTCCTTTGTCGCCATGGAGAATGTAGGCGTAATGTGCTTCTTTGCTGAAGACGGAAGATTTTAATCTTACGCGTAAATGATTTTTATAATAGAGTAGAAGTTCAAAATAATCATTGGCGAAATCGGGACCTTTCATTGAAAAAACATTGGCAAAAAGTTTATCGGGGAAGCCAAACAGTTGGGTGTCCTGATCGATAAGATGCGAACCCAAATCATGAAGCGATCCCGAACCTCTCAGTTTCGGATTTTCTTTATGTTCCTTCGCACTTGGTTCAGTGCGGAAACGATCGAAGCGGATCTCTACTTCTTTTAAATTTCCTAGTTTTCCTGCTTCGATTATTTTTTGAACCTGAAGATAATCACGATCGAATCTGCGATTTTGGTAAACGCTTAAGAACAGATTTTTTTCCTGTGCCAATTTTACTAAAGCTTCGGCTTCGGAAACGTCGATGGTAAATGGTTTTTCGACAATGACATTTTTTCCTGCTTCTAAAGCCATTTTCACATATTCAAAATGGGTTTGGACAGGCGTATTGACGACGACCAGATCAATGTCCGCATTTTGCAGCATTTCTTCTACCGATCTGAAAATTACAGTTTCTGGATATTTACTTTTGGATTCTTCTTTGGACCGTTCTACGATAGCCGACATAAAAAATCCCGGATGTTCTTTTAAAAACGGAGCGTGGAACACTTTTCCACTCATTCCAAAGGCGCAAATTCCTACTTTTACTAACTGCATACTCTAAATTTTAACAAATATATTTATAAATAATTTTGATTCAGATTACTGCCGAATCATTCTGTGAAAATAAAAACTGCATGTCGTTCTAGCCACGATGGCAGCGGCATCCCGCGACTCTGCGACAGCAGGGAGTGGATATAGCGAACAGCGTGACGGGTTTTCAAAGAAGTCGCAATCTTGATGCTCCTAAAAATCAGAGTCATCGATCACAATTCCAGACTGAATCTATTCTTGCGCGACGGTGGGGCGATTGCCATCTTCTTCAATGCCTTTTTCGATAAGTTCATCGACCTGTTCTAAGTCATCTTCGTGCAAGGTTTCAACTTCGTCTTCCTGGAGATCTTCCTCTTTATTGATAGAAAAACTACAGTAAAGCGGCAAATGATCGCTGCCAATATTGCGTAAAGTCTTGAAATCCTGGATGAAAATATCGGTGGAATGGAAAAATAGATCGATGGGAAAGCGCAACAGTCGATACTTGGCGTGAAAGGTTGCCACAAATCCGCGTCCGATTCGCGGATCAATTAATTCTGAAGTTTTCCGAAATAAAATGGAGGAGCGTGCCCAAGCGACATTGTTGAAATCTCCAGTTACGATGACTGGGTTTTTCACTTCCCGCACTGCTTTTGCAACCGCCAGCAATTCACCATCTCTTTCTTTTGAGGTGTCTTCTTCGGTCGGACTTGGCGGTGGCGGATGAACGCCAAAAAACGTGAAGCGTTCTCCATTTTCTGTCAAAAGAGACGCTTCGATACTCGGTAAGTCATCGGAGATAAAATAATTGACCTTAATGTTTTCTACTCTTAATCTGGTGTAGAAATGTATTCCGTACGTGTTTTCTAAAGGGACTTTTTTAAAATTGGGATAGTCGTTTTCAATGACGGTTAAGGCATCTTCCCAAGCTTGATTAGATTCCATGGTTAATAGAATATCGGGCTGAACTTCATTGATCAAAGTAATGAGTTGCTGATAATCTTTATTAAACTGATAAACATTGACCGAAATAATCGAGATCAGATCTGAGTTTTTAGAAATTTTCTGCACCGGCTTTCTTTTATAAATAACGGTGTACGGAATTAAAATGACGACATGGTTAACGATTAAAGCTAAAGTCACCGCGGCAGTCGTCCAAAAAATTAGTGTTTTCGGAGTAAAAAAGAGAAGTACTAAAACCAAAACTGCCAACTGAAGAATGGCGACTTGAAACCGCGCAAATTCCAAAACCCGAAAAATCCAGTGTTGATTTCGAACCAAGGGTAAAATGCTGAAGATAATGCAGACGGAAATTAAAAGATAATAAAATAGGTGCATAAATTTTTAATAGGTGCGGTACGGCTATCTGTAGCGGAATAGAGTGAACTAATTGGCAATAAAGATAATAAAATTTCGGAGGTATTTAAACGAAAAGTCAATTGCGGTCCATTTATTTTTTTGCCGGAATAAAAGAGGCGGCAGGTTTTATATTTTCGTTCAGAATACTTAAAACGGCCACTTTCAGGGCGGGATATTGATAGTCATCATTGAATACATATTGCCAATACGTGTGATGCGACTGATCTTTCACTAAACATAAAACGTATTTATTTTTTGATTTTGACATTCGAATTGCGGCACTGGATTCTGAATCGATCTGATAGTCAATTTCATTATTATCGGTCATGACATAAAAATGATGTTTCGCAAAAAGAAAATCATCAGGTTCGGCAAATTTTTCGAAAGCCATGACTCTTCGGTCCTTCCACATAAACTGATCGAAGCAAAATTGCTTTTCCATATCAGAATTAAGTTGCTTGTTTTGATGCGCTGCGTAGAGTATCGTTTTCAAAGGCATTGCTTTTTCGAATTGTTCCAGCGCATAATAGATCTGGATCATTTTGGCAACGGCTTGATAATCGGTCGGGTAGAGTATAATATGCTTTTCAAAAGTGTTTTTTGCCTCATTGATTTTTCCCGTAAGTTGCTGGGTGAGGCCCAGATTGAAAGAAGTATTCTGATGCATTTCATCGTTTTCGCTTAGTTGGCTCAAGGCGTTTTTGTAAGAAGCTGACGCTTGTTCGTTTTTATTTTGACCTTGATAAATCTGACCCAGCATGACGAATGCTCTTGGCTTACAGGAAGGATGTTGAGTGGCTTTTTCAAAATAAACCTGAGCCGAATCTGTCTTTTTTAAAGCAGAAAATGCTTCAGCTTTTCCGGCGTAGAAATCAGATTCGGTTGGAGATAATGAAATGGCTTTTTCAAAAAGAGGAAGTGATTCATTGAATTTCTTGGCGTACAAAAGAATCATTCCTTTGTGAAAGTACATGCTGCCGAAAACTGGACCTTTCTCAATTGCCAGGTTAAAATACTGATTGGCCTGTTCATCTGCTGACATCATGTAAAACGCTTTGCCTTTGTAAAACAAATCGTTTGCAGTAAGTTGCTGGTGATCTTTTGGCTTGTAATTAATGATCTCATCATACTTTTCCTGCTCGAAAAGTAATTTAAAGTTGGTCCCTACATCAGCTTGTCCGTAAGAATAGGTAATGAAAAGAAGGGTGATAAATAGTAGAAATTTTTTCATTGAGGAGTGAAATTTAAATACATTACTAATTAGGTTTATTTCTCAAAATAATTGGTAATATTTTTTCGAAAGGTAAGAAGGATTCCTCCTAACAGTAGATTTAATGCAGGAAGTATAAGAGCAATCGATGAGTTTTCACTTACCGGAAATAATGGATTCATACTTTTTCTGAAAACCAGATAAAGTCCGGACAGCAAAGTGTTGATGTTTTCAATCACTAAAAAGCCACCGATAATGATCAGGGCGATGGTTAGAATATTTTTTTGGTTGAAGTTATTTATCGAAATCTTTTGTTGATCAAAGTTTTGGTCCAACTTAAATAGATCAATTATTTTTTCGGGAAATCTGATCAGAAAATAAAGTATTGCTGTAATGAATAGAATGATAAGTACAACGTATATAATCGTTCCGACCATACTGCTGGAATCGCTGGTGAAATTTAAAAATCCAATTTGCGACGGTAGAAAAGTGAAAAGTACCTGAATGAAAAAATAAAGCCCGACGACTTTAATTAAAATCTTAAAAAAATCTCTGTTGGTCATTTAAATTTGGTTTTTTTTAACTGTATTTTACAATCCGTCAATATCTTCATACAACTCGGTAATGGTTTCTATTTCTTCGCTGACATTTTTATCATTCACAATTTCTGCGAGCCAAGATTCTACCAGAATTAAACTCGTTGCGCTGCACGCTTGTAAGCCATACGAATACGGTCTTAATCCATTGGTATGCGTGAAGTTGATGTCATAAAGGAAATTATTAATAAGTCCTTGTTTGTTGATGGTTCGATAACTTGAGTCGATCTGAATACCGGATAATTTCATTTCTAAACCGTCTTTATTTTTAACTAATTCTATTTTATCCGAAGTTTTAGATTGCTTTCTACAAACTTTTTCGTCAGCACATTTTGCAGTTGCAACGCTTACAACGCCTTGCTTGACCAAAAATTGAAATGGAAAATCAGCTAATTCTAGTTTTTTGCCGCCACCACAATTTACGAAAAGCTGATAGTTGATTTCTTCTTCACTACCATCGGCTGATTGTACGATGATTTTAGTTTCGTTATTCTCGAAAGCATCTTCGGGAAAATTGACAAATCCAGATTTTAACTCGATACAATTTGCATCATAAAGAGCCAAAAGAATTTCGGCAGACTGCAAAGGCAAAGCTGCAATGACGTTCATTAGAAACGACATAATTTCTTTATGAAAAAACAGATGATCTTCGGCAGGTAATAGTTCGGCGTGATAATTTAAACTGTACATTAAATCATCCAAAGTTTCCATCCAGTAGATTGGAATTTTGTGATTAATGGAATTTTTAGCGGTGATCATTTCCTTCTTCATTCCTTCGAAAGAATTCACATACTCATGTTTCTCCGACATCAATTCGACCAGATCTTTGAAACTGAAATCTGAATCTTGCAGTTGATCAACCACATGCGTCAAACGATCTTTGCGGAAAGCCTCTATTAAAGCAGGTCGACATAATTCATCAAAATAATCTTCAATGCGCATCAATCCATTTTCATCAATTAAATCTAATAATTGTTGCCGATTAAAATGACGGTAAATCTCCCGGATCGGTTCTTTTTGCTCATATTGTAAGTGAGGCAACCAACCTTCAGCGGAATGTAAAACAATTTTAAAATCGGGATTTTCTTTATTTAATTCAAAGCTCAGTTTTCCATTAACTTTAGTAAAAGTTCCGTGTCGATGGGCCAAAGAAGTCACGATATCAAAGGCACTTAAGGACGCGCCCAGAGTTCCGACCGGGAAATTATAACCTTCTTTATTTTGTGGAATTAATTTATGAATCGGCCACGGAGAAGCGTAATATCCTGATTTAGGCTGGTCTTCTTCTCGCCATTCATGTCCGTTGGCAATGACGATGGTAGAGTAGCGGTGATCTTCGCCATTGCAGTCTGTGATGGTTAATTTTCCATCATCTTCTTTTGAAATATCTAAAACTTCACAACTTGTTTTTTGTAATACTTGAATTCCGGCAGATTCCAGAACAGAAATCAATTTTTTAAACTGTTCCTCGAAATAATGGCCTAAAGAAACGCGGCTGTACACTTCAGAATCATCGATAGGTAAATCGGTAACATTCAGTTCCTTTAATAAAGCGGAATCCTGGCGACGAAGCCAGTCTCCGAACGATTCCTGGAGCATGGGAATTTCTTCAGAAGATATATTGGCAAGATTATAAATGTCTGTCGTTTTTGGATAATAGGGCATACCCATTCCTAAAATTTGCTCTTTTTCAAAAATGGTTATTTTAGAAATTTCCTTTTTTAGAATATCAATATTTTCACTGGTATATTTCAGCAAATACAGTGCAGTCGGTCCGCTACCGATGATTGCAATATCAGACAAATCACTTTTGGACAAATTTGTTGTGTTCATTAAATTCTAGATTTTAAATATAAATTTCTTCCTGAGTACATTCAAAAATAATTTGAGGATTAAAGATAATAGATTTTTCGATTGAATAATTATTTTTATGCCAAACAAAAACTGTCAACGTTCCCCATCCTTTTAAAAATGTAAATTAAAATTAAAGAAAGTTGAAACAATTAATTAAATTTCAGAACAAATCGTTCTTGTACTAATATTCGGGATGATTTAATACATTTACTTTTTAAATTACATACAATGATTTTCTCAACTGCAAGAAGCTTTTTAAACAAAAAGAGATACCGCTATTTAATTTACACCACCTTAGGCGTTTTACTGATTGGTGTTTTTGGATTTCGATATTTTGAACATTGGCGGTGGATCGACTGTTTAAATTACGCCGTTTCAACAATGGTTACTACCGGAAATGCGGGCGTTTTACCAGAAAGTGATTCGGGTAAAATCTTTAATGTGTTCTATATGTTTACCAGTGTGATTTTGATTTTATTTTTTGTCAACACCATGAATCACCACTTTCAGGAGCTGCGTCAAAGTAAAGAAATGAAACATCAGCGACACAAACATATGGTTGAAAAGCACGTTCATGAAACACAAATTTCCGAGGATTAACAGATAATAATTTGGTGTTCCAAAGTCGATTCGCCTTTAACTTTCAGGGGTTTTTATAGATTAATTTTTGAAGTTAAGATGCTCAAATTATTTTGCGGGCGGCGGAGGTGGCGGTTCAGGAAGTTTCTCCTGCAATAATTTTTGGTGAAAGTATACCGAATCGATTTGCATAAATTTTAAGTCTTCTTTTAATTTCCAAATTTGATTGTAAAGATTCTCTTGATCTGAATGTAGCTGTACCTCATAAAAATTTTGAATCCTGTTTTGGTTTTCTAAGTTGAAATTGATTTGTTCAAAAGTTGCATCAGCAATTTTGATGAAGTTTCTGGGAATTTCCGTGGAGAAATTTTCTAAAACTAAAGTTTCATATTTCGAAAAATCGATTTTACCTTCCGATTTATAAAATCTATATTTTCCCGTATGATATCCTAAAGCATGAGATCCCTCTTCTGAATTCATTTTCTCCTCACATAGATAAACATGATTATCATCAGATAGTTTTATCCCAAATCGCGGAGCTTGAGGATCCATCTGTCTTCCTTTTGTAAACTCAATATATTTTGCTTTGTTTTCTGAACAGTTTGTGATAGTGAACACCATCGAAAAACAAACTAAAATAGTGCGAAGTTTTTTAAGGTTTTTGCTGGTCATAGCATAAAAGTAAAGGTTTTTGATAGACGTCAGGCTTAAGTGCAGATTCTGATTTTTCACTAATATCTTTAGGATTATTTTTTATTTCATAATTCCATCGTTTCATAGTGTTTTTTTAAATGTTTGATAACGTTTTCCGCTTGGCGGTGTGGCGAATAAAGGAGCCAAAACTTTTCATAAACACTGAACTTGAAGGAACGACAATCTTCGATTTATCACTAAACCCGACATATTGCCAAATTGATGTTAGCGTTAGTTTATTGTTGTTTTTTAGGATAGTAATATTGAGCTCCTACCTTTTCTGTGTAGAAATTTGAAATATTTTCTAACAAATTTCTATCCTCGCAACCAATTATAATTAAGTATTTGTCAGTGGTAAAATAACTTGGATAATATAGACCGGCTTCATCCACAATACGCATATTTATATTCAATTTCTCTTCTGAGTTAAATTCTAAAACTACTGTATAAAAGGATTCTTGTGTTGCTGAAAGTTTGTTTGCATAAATCTCATAATAAATTTGATTAATGTCATCGGTATTGAACCCTTCAGAAAATAAAGCAATTTTTTCTTTTTCATTTGTTTTTCCAGGGTTGCTTATACTATATCCATTTTCTAATAATGTTTTTTTTGAAATAAATATCTGTGATTTTAAAAAGTCCTGTTTTCCGAGTATAAAACTTGTAGGAAATTCTAATTTATAGTGTTCCATTTTTTGTGCTTTAATTTGCATCGAAAAGAAAAATGAAATAAATAAAAATAAGAGTTTTGTCCTCATCGGTTAATATAATTTTTGTTGTTGCTTTATTTTTAAATGATTGTTTGTAAGAATTGTCTTTTTAAAAATACCGATACTGACGTTAGGATATTTCTGTTGGCGGGCTACTGCAAACCAAAAGTGGAAAGAAAAACCTCCCGGAGCAGAATGCTTTTTCAGATTTCTATATTAGTGAAAATTGAAAGATGCAAAGCATTTTTGCGTGTTTTATTAAATGAATTCTCAAAGAAAACGTTAATCGCGTTTTTTGCAAATACTACGTTATCTGCAGGCTTTTTCTCCAATTATAAAGTAACAATCGTTTACGGTTATCAATGTCGTTCAATTTGAAATCAGTAATATCTTCAGTTTTAAACATAGATAATCCTTGGTCCATCCCAAGAGAATCAATGCATCTGATTATAAAGCTATCTTCATCAACTTCAAAAATAAAACCTGTGTAATATTCTCCATAAACTTTTATGCTACTTATTATTTCAGTTTTTTTATTCAGTTGATTTAATATATCATTTTTCCAATTTTCATCATCTAAGATTGTAATTTCTATAGAATTTTCTTTTGCAATTTTTTCAGAATGTTGAATTACATATGCAATAGATTTAGTGTATTGGTCTTCAAAATCAATATTTTTTATTTGTGCTAGTTGGAAAAATATGATACCATCTTTCTTTCCATATTTCGTAAAATGCTGAAACGTTAAAATATCATTTGTGAAAGAAAGAATTTTTCCACACCAAAATGTTTCATCATCACTATATATCCAAATACTTAAATATTTATCTTCATTTATAGAATCCTCTAAAATTTTAGATATAATTTCCATTTTCTTATGTATGTTATTTTTATAAGCTTCTGACTAACGTTTTTATTTCTTACTTACAATCAGCTAGTTGCGAAACTGATATCTTCATTAGTCAGACCAAATTTAGTGATTTGCTTTTGAATCCTTTTTACTAAACCTAGCTTTCTTTTTTCGTCCAAAAATAAGTAG
>NZ_JBGZYM010000032.1:0-7350 GCF_041824135.1 Kaistella sp.
CAGGATTTGGGCCAATACAGCGCAGCGCAGATTCAAGCGGTTACCGACAAAATCAACCTTCGCCCCAGAAAATGTTTGGGGTGGAAATGTGCTTATGAGGTGCTGTTTCGAAAAACGTTGCGCTTGGTTTGACAATTCAAGGTTTAAAAAATTCCTAAAATTTTTTTGCGTTTTGGTGCTTCAAGGCGTTTTATACCCTGCGATAGGTCTTTGATTGTCGCCAGTAACTCAAAAATTTGCTTTTCTTGGGCGTATATGCGTTCGGTGGCTTCTGTTAAGCGGTTTTGTAGGTCTTTTGTGCGTTCTTGTTCAAACTGTAAGGCTTGTTCAAGTAGTCAAATTTGACTGTTTAACGCTGTTCATTGGTCTGTTTTGTGCAGAGTGTTCAGTTTGTTTAGCTTTGTTTTTGGTTTTCCAAAAACTCGACTCATCTCGGCAGGGTCAATCAATCCGCTTTCGTTTTTAGAAAGCAATTTTTGTTTGATTTTGTTGTGAATAGTGGTGCGTGAAACGTCCCAGTTTCGCCTTGCTTCTGATATGGAAATTCACATATTTTAAACTGTTAAGAGTTGTTAGGTGTTCAGTATATTTACAAATGTTCAGTTGTAAATATTTTTTAATCTTTTTCTAAATCCAATAAATATTTTTTGCGATAAATTCCACCACCATATCCACCAAGTTTTTTATCTTTTTTTAAAACTCTATGGCAAGGTATAATAATAGAAATTTTATTTTTGCCGTTGGCACTTGCTACAGCTCTTGTTGAATTTGGCATACCTAATAATAATGCTTGTTCTGAGTATGATAGTGTTTCTCCATAATCTATGTTGATTAACTCTTTCCAAACAATTTTTTGAAAATCAGTTCCAATTATATCAAGTTCAATATTAAATTTTTTTAATTTCTTATAAAAATACATTTGTATTTCTTTTTTAGTTTTTAAAGAAAATTCATTTTCTTTAAAAACTAAATTTGAATCATAATGGTTAATTAATTCATTAATCTCTGTTTCAAGCATTTTTCTATCTATAAATTCAAGCAAGCAAAGACCTTTTTCTGAGCATATAGAAACCATTAATCCAATAGGTGTTTCTATAAAAGAATAATACAATAAATTATTTTTGTAATTTTTTGTATTATTTAGAATAAAAAATACTCTTTTTATTCTAATAAAAGCACCTAATGAAATTTTGAAATTATTAAGAAATAATTTCTTGTATTTATTTAGTTCAATTTCTGAATTTAAAGGGTGTTCTAGATATGATTTTGGTGGAAAATCATTATCTGATAACCATTTTAAATAATGGTCTTTTGATTCATTTAGAATAAATAATGTGCTATCTACAGATAGCACATTGTATTGATTATTTTTCATTTTACTTAAATTTTGTTGTTAAATTGGCGTGTTCATATAAGCACGATGTATTATTATTGGAAATTATTGCTTTGGTAAGTTTTTCAATTTCTGAAATAATACAATCCGACATAGCGTTTCCATAACTAAATCTTTTTACGCCAATATTTTTGAATTTTTCAATATCTGTAACATTAGGAATAGACATAATGTTTAGTGGAATGTCAATAACTGATAAAACTTCTTTGATATCTTCTTCTGTTGATATGCACGGAATAAAAATACCATCAGCACCACTATTCTGATATAATAATGCTCTATCTTTGGTTTCTTCTAATGGGTTTTCAAGATTCAAATAAGTATCTGTTCTGATATTTAAATAAAAATTATCAAAACCATTAGAAATTAATGCATCTTTAATTTCTCTAACCAAAATAGCAAATTTATCTTTACCTTTTAATCCATTATTTGGTATAGAATCTTCCAAATTTACACCCGAGCAACCCATTTTAGCTAAAGTTAAGATGTTTTCTACTATTTCTTTATTGTCTTCAGAGTAGCCAGCTTCTATATCAACAGATAAAGGTATATTAATTACTTTTAGTATTTGAGACACAACATTTTTTAGGTCATCAAATGATATATTTTGACCATCTTTGTACCCCAAAGTATTTGATATACCCCAACTAGTAGTACCTAATGCCTTAAATCCTGCTTGTTCGTGAATAATAGCGGATAGGCTATCCCAAACATTGCCAATAATTAGACATTCATTTTCTTTGATTAAATTTTTCATAAATACACCTTATTGAAATAAAGATAATTGTAATTAAATTTAATAAAAAATCAAATTTTTACTAAATTTAATATTCCGTGGAATCCGTGAATGTTAAAGCTATTATTTAGAAATTTATTTTCTAAATCATTAGCTGTAAAATGTTCGTAAATGACATAATTTAGATTATTCACGAAAGAATTAACATCATTTGGGTCTATGCCAAAAATATGTGGCTCTCCAATATTTTGTAATTCTCTATTTAATTCTTTTGCACCAAAAAAATTCAAATTGCCATCAATATAGTCTTTGTAGGCATAATCAAATGTTATGGTTAATTCTTCTTCAAAAAAAGAATTAAAATCTGCAAGAATTTCTTTAACCGTATTTTCTTCTAAAAAATATGTTACACCCTCCCATAATATAAATGTTGGTTGATTTGATTTTATATTATTTTTTTTGAAAATATCTAAAATATTATCAACGCCAAAATTTATAGGAACAAAATTACTTTTGCATAAAAAATTATTTTTCTTGATGATATTTTGTTTATATTCTAGCATTGAATATAAATCTAGCTCATAAATATCAAAATTTGACAAATTTTGATGAAATCTAATGCTTCTACTATCAAGACCAGCACCAAGCAAGATAATTTGACCACAATTATTTTTTTTAGTCCAATTCAATAAAAATTCATCAAATTGTTTTGTTCTGACTAAATGATAATTCATACAGCCTGGAACTCTATCGGAGAGTATTTTTTTTGAATTTTCTATATCTTCTAAAAAAATACCCCATTTCTCTGTTACAAAATATTTTGCTAAATAATCAGGATTTTTTAGAAAATTACTTTCATTTGATAATAATGACCGCATTAAGGCTGTTACGCTTGCACTTTCTATAAAATCGCTTTGGTTTCTTATAGGGGCTTTTGTCATAATTAACCTCTTTTTACTGAATTAACTGCTCTAAATATACACTTATTTCTTTCTTCTTCGGTAAAGAAAGTTTTCCTGAATAAGTATTCGCTTCCTTTTGAATAGTTATTGTCATTCAAAAAATCCTGAAACCAAATATTGAAAGAAATTTTATCTGAATTATAAAAGCTATCATTATATCTTAATCCAGAATGAATACAATCATCTTGTATATAAGTAAAATAATTTCTATTATTTAATAAAAATTTTTGATTTTCAGAAGATTTGTATTGCCAATCTTTTATGGATTCATTAGAGATATTCAGCCAATTGTTGGGGCTATTATTCATAATGTTAAAAAATAATATTTGCATAATATCGCTTGAAGTGGTAAATGAACCATATTTTATATGTGGATTACTAGAAATAATCTGATTGTATCTATTAATGATATAGTCATTTCTTTTTGTTGATGTTGGCTTGTATCCCCAAACACTATTTCTTGAAAATACCTTATCTTCAAAAGTTTTGGAAACTACACCATCAGAAGCATCAAAAAAAACATAAGTTTGATTTGATGGTATCACTTTATTAACATAATTGGAATTCAAAATAGCACCATAACCGCCAGCACTTGAGCCAACAATTAGTTTTTTTTGAAAATGCCTACTATCATTGCTTTTTAGCCATTCAAGTGCATAATTCAAATTATTTTTTCCGTGATGAAAAATTTGTATTTCTTTATTATTTTTTTTGTAAATTGTATTTTTATTTCCAAGAAATAAATCTCCTGTACAATAAGGAAGATTTAATACACTCCAATCTTTTATGTTGTTGTTATTATTTTTAAAATCAAGCAAACCACCCCAATAATTAGGCTGATTATAGGGAAGATTACTATTCTCTTCATAAGTATTTAATTGGTATTTGTCTTTATCAATACTATTGCAAGAATCAAAATCCCAACAAGCACCGCCACCATTAAAAAAAATCAATAAATTTTCATTTCCTTTTTTGTAATGGAAATTATACGATGTGCCATCGGCACACCGTAATTTATTAGAATCAGTATTAATTGTAGTCCAATACTCATTGGCTACACATACATTGACAAAAAGAGAAAGGGAAATTAATAAAATTTTATTTATCATAGTTACTCCATAGAATTTCCAACTCTTTTTTATTTTTAAAATTTCCATCTGATGTTACAATTTCACCAGATAGAGTTCCAGCATCAAAAATATACATTTGTGGAATTGGTGGCAACCATTTTCCATAAGGAGGAAATTCTTTGTTAATTAAAGATAATATAACCCTTTGTGTTAATATTCCTTCAGCTAAAGGTGGTGCACCAGTAAAAATTGGAACAGCCTTTGTTTGTTCTATCCATTGAGTAATTTTTTCATAAGTGGGAAACAAAGGAAGTTTTGGAGACCATAATTTTATTAATTTTTCGGTTAATTCAGGTGTTTTTTCAGTATTTTCATTTATTCCATACCAATCCTCAATTTTCATACTATCTTTTTCAAATTTGTATAAATGAGCATTCCAACCAACAACAGAACAAGCTAAAATTAATTTGGTTTCTTGATTTTCTCTAAAAGCTCTGTGCAGGGCAAATTTTTCTTTGACTACATAAAAATCTAATTGGTCTAGAATTAAATCACATCCACTAGCAAAGTCTTTTGCATTTTCTACCGTGATTCCGTCCTTGTATATTTCTATATCAACATCTCCTGCTAGCTCATAAACTAAATTACCAACAGTTTCGGCTTTATTAAGCCCTATTGTATCTTTGCTTGAACCATATTGGCGATTGATATTTGACCAATCAAAATTATCAGGGTCAGCAAGTTTTAGCTTTTTTACACCAAAACGAGCCAATCGAAGAGCCATAGCACCACCAATGCCACCACAACCAGCAATCCCAATAGTAGCATTTGATATAATTTCTTGAGCTTTCCTCCACTCTTCTTCATTTGTACCTAAGAATATTTCAGTTCTACACACATTCCTTAAAACAAAATTAATTTTTCAAGTTTTGACTGATGCTTTGAATCGTTCAAAATTTTTGTAGGATTTTGAAATACATCAAATTTCATAATTTTTACCTCGCCATATTCTTTATGATGAAGTATGCTCAAATAATCAGAAAAGCCTATTTTCTCAAAATATTCATAAAGATTTGGACTGCAATCCATAATAATCCAACGAATATTATTTTTTATACAATAGTTTACAGTCGCCAAAGCAAGATAAAATCCCAATCCGATTTTTCTATAACTCTTATCAACCATATACCTTGTAACAATACAAATTTTTCCATTATTTTCCATGGAAAAATTTTTTAATTTGTACAAGTCTTCATAGTAAGGTATTTTTCCAGCAACATCAGGATAGATATGGATTCTTGAAGTTCCTATTATTTCATTATTATCTTTTGCAAGAATAATAATTGAGCTATTTTCCATATCATCAGATATTTGTTTTAAATCATGATTGGCATAATTTTTATTTCTACCCATTTCTTCAAAATATATTTTATACCATAAATTGTAAACTCTGTTTCTCTCATAAGGCGTGCAAAGTGTAAAATTAATACTTTCCACAAATATCCCTCCCAAATATATAACATTGAAAATAAGTGTAACATAAACAAAATAGAAAATCAATGATTTAAAATGGGGCCGACGTAGATAAGATTTAAATCCCACACCATTTTCTCAATGTTTTAAGCTTTTGAGATGGTGTGCCGTAGTTAAAGCGAAACTCACATTCTTTGATAAAAAGATGAAAATGTTTCTTGTTAATGCCGTTGTACTTTCCTAAGCACTCGTTTGGCTTGATTCCAAAAGTTTTCGATGCCGTTGATGTGATTAGAGTCTTTTGCAAATTCTTTGGAATGGTTAATTCTAAAATGCTTAAAATCACTCACATCAAGAGCATTATAGCTTTTGTGGCAGTCTGTATAAACAATACTATCAGGCTTGATTTTGCTTGTAATAATAGGCATCAGCGTATCGGTTTTGGTGTCTTTAACACAGGCGGTATAAACTTTGCCATTTCGCTTTAAAAGACCGAATACAGCAGTTTTGCCACCAGCACCACGACCACGCTTGCCCTTACGGATACCGCCAAAATAACTTTCATCAAGTTCTATCTCGCCATCAAAGAGTTCTTTGGCTTCTTGGGCAAGATGATGTTCTATCACAAGTCTGATTTTATGTCTTGAATTGACAATCTAAATGCAACAAATGCGAAGAGGTGCCCATAAAGCAGTATGATTTTGTTACCACACAAAAAGCATACAAGGAGGCTTTATGAACACCTACCGGCATCTTACACCATTGGAGCGCGAAAGTATCATGCTGATG
Source organism: Kaistella sp. (assembly GCF_041824135.1). GTDB lineage: Bacteria > Bacteroidota > Bacteroidia > Flavobacteriales > Weeksellaceae > Kaistella. Next base: position 6,424 of record NZ_JBGZYM010000032.1, read on the forward strand.
CTCAACCAAGGCGTCAGCATCAGCCACATGGCACGGGTGCTTAACCGCAACAAATCCACCATTTCACGCGAGTTGCGGCGCAATGCAGCTGCCCGGCCATACAGTGCCTGCGAGGCAGAAGAACACTATCGGCAACGGCGAACCCGTTGCCGTCCCAAACCCAAGTTCGCCTGTGCACTTCGCTTGGCCTGCGTACAGGAAATGCTGCTGGACCGGCAATGGTCACCCGAGCAGATCGAGGCGCGCATGAAACAGGAAAACAGTGCCCTCAGTGTGAGCTATGCCACCATTTACCGCGCCATCCGACAAGGTCGCCCGGATCGGGACGGGCAACAAGCCCGATGGCATCTGCGCCACAAAGGCAAACGGCGGCGCAAGTCTGCAGAGGTGGAGAAACGGGGCAAAATCGCCATCAGCCATCCATTGGCAAAACGCCCGGTTTCGGCACACAACCGTTCGCGCTTTGGCCATTGGGAAGCGGATACCGTAGCCGGCAAACAAGGAGGGGCGGTCTTGTTAACCCTGGTGGAACGCAAAAGCCGGTATTTGATGACGGTTTGGCTGCCCAAGAAAAATGCACAAGCACTCAAAGCAGGAATGCTCGACGTACTGCGTGATATGCCATTGCGCTCGATTACGCCGGACAGGGGTAAGGAGTTTGCCTCGCATGCGCAGCTGAGTGACGAATTGCAGGTACCGTTTTATTTTCCGGAGCCTGGCCAGCCGTGGCAGCGGGGCAGCAATGAAAACACCAACGGTTTGCTGCGTCAGTATTTTCCCAAGCGTCAGGATTTGGGCCAATACAGCGCAGCGCAGATTCAAGCGGTTACCGACAAAATCAACCTTCGCCCCAGAAAATGTTTGGGGTGGAAATGTGCTTATGAGGTGCTGTTTCGAAAAACGTTGCGCTTGGTTTGACAATTCAAG
>NZ_JBGZYM010000033.1:0-22800 GCF_041824135.1 Kaistella sp.
GTGAAAATGAAAAGGAAAAATAACTTTTTCATACTATTACTTTTAAAAGGTAAATTTACGAAAAACCCTTTGATAAAAATGGTTCAGAACATGACATTACAACACTTCAATTTGATTTTTTAGTAAGTCTTCGAATTCTTCGCGTCGTCGGATTAAATGCGCTTTTCCATCTAAAAATAAAACTTCGGCAGGCTTTAATCTCGAATTAAAGTTAGAACTCATTTCAAAACCATACGCTCCGGCATTTCTAAAAACCAAAATATCATTTTCGCGAACTTCATTTAATTTTCGATCCCAGGCAAAAGTGTCGGTTTCACAGATGTTTCCCACGACGGTATAAATTCTTTCGGCACCTTTTGGATTAGAAAGATTTTCGATGATGTGATAAGAATCGTAAAACATCGGACGAATTAGATGATTAAATCCTGAATTGATTCCCACAAAAACAGTTGCTGTTGTTTGTTTGATCACATTTGATTTGACCAAAAAATGTCCGCTGGTGCTCACCAAATATTTTCCCGGTTCAAACCATAACTCGAATTTTTTCCCTGTTTCTTTTTGGAATTCAGCCAGGACTTTTTCTACTTTCTTACCCAATGTTTTTACATCAGTTTCTAAATCACCGTCTTGGTACGGAACTTTGAAGCCGCTTCCCATATCGATGTATTTTAAATCCGGGAAATGTTCAGACATTTCAAACATAATTTCTAAACCTTGTATAAAAACTTCGGGATCTTTTATTTCACTTCCAGTATGCATGTGAAGACCTTCTATTCGAAGGTTCGTCGATTTCATAACTCTGGTGATGTGACGAAGTTGGTGAATCGAAATTCCAAATTTAGAATCGATATGTCCCGTAGAAATTTTATGATTGCCGCCCGCGTAAATATGCGGATTGATTCTCACAAAGATCGGGTAGGAGTTTCCGTACTTGTTTCCGAACTGTTCTAAAATCGAAATGTTATCAATGTTGATATGAACTTTTAAAGCCATCGCTTCTTCAATCTCCAAAAGATCAACGCAGTTAGGCGTGAAGAGAATTTTATCAAAAGTGAATCCCGCTTTCAGACCTAATTTCACTTCATTAATGGAAACGCAATCTAAACCAGCACCTAAGTTTTTAATATATTTTAAAATATTAATGTTGGTCAGGGCTTTTGCAGCGTAGAAAAACCGGGTGCTTTTATGAAAAGAAGACGTTAGTTTTTCATAATGATTTTTGATGCTTTCTGCGTCGTAAACATAAGTTGGTGTCCCGAATTCCTCGGCGATCTTCATTAAATTTTTATCGGTCATAAAATCTTGTTTTTTTTTAAATTAAAAAAGCAGACCCCAAAAAGGCCTGCTTCAAAATATTGTTAAAATACCTGCCCTTAACCCACAGAGTTTGCTTTAGAGAAAAACTTTTTTCCCTTAGAAGCAACCTTTTTTATAGAGTTAAGAACGTTCATTATTTTGTTTCGTTAAATTCTGGTCAAAATTAAAATTTTTAATTTAATTCTATACTATTTATTTTAAGGGAATTGGCGCAATTTCAAAATCTCCTCTCAAAAGTCCCATTTTAAAATCATTTTGCAGATCTGCGGTTAAGAAATCGATTTCAATTTTTAAACTTGATAATTTTTGTAATGATTCTATTTGGGTATATAAGTCGTAAAATCCATAAGAACTTAATTTCCCTTTTTCGAAAAGGAAGAATGATTTTTCACCTAGTGTTCTTCCTGTTGACAGCCACAATTCATCTTTCTTATTAATGGCGATCAATTGTTGTAGATTTTTTAATTCTTTTAAATCGCCTCGGCTTTTAATAAAACTTACTGCTTTTATTCCTTGCGTAAAAGATTTGAATTTCAATAACGGTTTATCAACTTGCTGATTACTGATTTTATCGACGAAATATTGATCACTTTTGTGATAAAGACCGAAGGCTAATTTCTCACTCTTTTTCAAACCTTTAGTTCTCATCATGAGTTTCGCCAGAATATCATTTCCAGTTAATTCATATTGAATTTGCTCCACGTCTTCCTGAATCGTAATCCATCGTTTGGATTTGGAGTGGAAAACTCCCTTTGAAAATTTATTTAAATCATCTACAAAATCAGAAAAAATAATTTTTCCGTCTTGATCCTGGAAATAGAGAATCCCTTTTTCTGCAGGCAAATCCTGGGTGAGATCGCGAACTTTATTCAAATAAGATTTGGCGTTAACCTCATCATGATGTTGTTGAATGATTTCAGAATCCTTGTCTTTAATCATTAATAGTTTAAACAATTCCAAAGTCGCTTTCGCATCTCCTGACGCGCGATGTTGATCAACCAATGGAATTCCTAAGAATTTCACCAGCTTTCCTAAATTGTAACTTTCTGCCGCGGGAATTAATTTCTTGGCTAAAGGAATCGTGTCTATCGTATTGGTCTTGAATTCATAACCTAATCTTTTAAACTCCTGCCGAAGCATTCGATAATCAAATTCGATGTTATGTCCAACTAAAGTGGTGTGCTCCGTAATCTCAACCACTCTTTTGGCTATTTCGTGGAATTTCGGTGCAGTTCTAACCATTTTCGGCGATATTTTCGTCAATTTCTGTACAAATGGCGTGATGTCACTTTCGGGGTTGACCAAAGAAATAAACTGATCGATAATACGATGGCCGTCATATTTATACACGGCGATTTCGATGATGCTTTCTTTACGGAAAGGCGCACCGTTGCTTTCTATATCAATTACTGAATACAAATTATTGTGATTAAATTATCGTCTTTTTCCTGTGATCATTCCTAAAGCAAACTTACCCAATTCTCTGGCAAAAGTATTCATAAAAGTTTTTCCGGCTCTACTGCCAATGACTTCTTGAAAAATGTTGGGTTGCTCTTTTGTGACGGATTTTTTTATTGTTGGGGCGGCATCTTCTACCGCTTGGTCCATTCTGGTGGTCAACATTTCGTACGCAGAATCTTTATTGACGGTTTGCTCGTATTTTTGCACCAAGGCAGATTTGCCCGTTAAATCCGAAACTTCCGACTCGGTCAAGATATCCATTCTACTTTCGGGTGAAATGAGAAAAGTATGAACCAAAGGAGTTGGAATTCCTTTTTCGTCTAAAGCCGTGATGAATGCTTCACCAATTCCCAGATTTTGTATGAGTTGTCCGGCATCGTAATATTCGGTGATCGGATAATTTTCTACTGCCTTCGAAATTTCTTTTCTGTCTTTCGCCGTGAAACCGCGCAACGCATGTTGAATTTTCATTCCCAATTGGCTCAAAACATTTTCTGGAACATCACCTGGAATTTGAGTAATAAAATAAATTCCAACTCCTTTTGAACGGATGAGTTTTACCATCGTTTCAATTTGTGCCAATAAAGTTTTGCTCGCTTCTTTGAAAATAAGATGTGCTTCATCGATAAATAGAACAAGTTTTGGCTTTCCACTATCGCCTTCCTCAGGAAAGGTCATATAGATCTCTGCGAAAAGAGAAAGCATAAAGGTAGAAAAAAGCTGGGGTTGACTTTGGATATTTTGAACTCTTAAAATATTGACAACTCCTTTTCCGTCGCGGGTTTGTAATAGATCATGCACGTCAAAACTCGGTTCGCCAAAAAACTCGGTTGCACCTTGTTGTTCCATAGCAACGATTGAACGTAAAATTGCACCTAAAGAAGCCGGTGAAATAGAACCGTAACTACTTTTTAAATCCGCTTTTCCTCGGTCGTTATCAGTCAGATATTGCAATAATTTCTTCAAATCTTCGAGGTCAATTAAAGGCAAGCCTTTATCATCCGAATATTTAAAAACAATCGACATGATACTGCTCTGGGTATCATTCAAATTTAAAATTTTACTTAAAAGCAAAGGTCCAAATTCCGTAACGGTCGCACGAAGCTTTACGCCTTTCTCGCCAGAAATCGACATAAGTTCCACCGGAAAAGATTGCGCTTGATAAGGGAGTTTTGTTTTGGAATATCTGTCAGTAATAATGGCGTTTTCTGTTCCTGGCTCCGCAATTCCGGAGAAATCTCCTTTAATGTCTAAAACCAAAGACGGAATTCCGGCGTGCGAAAGTTGCTCCACAAAAACCTGAACCGTCTTTGTTTTGCCTGTTCCCGTTGCTCCAGCAATTAAGCCGTGACGGTTGATTGTTTTTAAAGGAATAGTTACATCAACTTCCGTAACGACTTCACCATCGAGCATCGCTTTTCCTAAAGTGATAAATTCACCTTTTGGGGTATATCTTGTAGAAATTTCCTGGATGAATTTTGCTTTATCTACCATCTTTAATTTATTTGAATGGATAAAGATAAAAAATAATAAAGATTATAAATCGATTGACAGAAATTTCTTAATTGTCGTAACTGATGAATGTCATTTTTAATTAAGATGAAAAAGTCTTAATTTTGACTCGTCATGAAATCCATAACAACGGTCATATTATCACTTATCATATTTGGAGCAAGTTTTCAGAACTCGCTTTTTATGATCGATTATAAGATTAACCAGGATTTTTATGAAATTCATTGTGTGAACAGGGACAAGCCCAGTTTGAAATGTCACGGGAAATGTCAAATGAAAATAGAGAGTGAGAAAAGTACGAACCCTTTTAATTTGGTGAAATACGCTTTCGAATTCAATATTTTGCCGACCTCACCTGCTGATTATTTTATTAAAAAGCAAAATTTGGCTCCTGCTGAAGGTAGAAATTTTAGCTATCGTGAATTGTTTATTCCAGAAATTTCTTTGCGTATTTTACCGCATCCACCGCAAGTGTAATTTGATCTATTCTATGAGCTTCTTCTTTTTCAATTGAAACAGGAGTGGTTTAACCTACTCTTCTAAAGAGAAAATCTTAAATCAAATTATCACTTAAAATTCAAAAAATGAAATTTTCATTCAAAACTCTATTTGCCTTATTGGCAATAGCATTCCTTGTAATTTCTTGTCGTACCTCTGATGACGATTCTGTCGAAATAGTTAATCCAAACACGGAGATCGAAGGTTTATTAAAAATTAAAGAAATTTCCAATGATACTCATATCATAGAACTGTATTCTAAAACTGGCGCAACCAATTTGGGTCACAATGATATTACCCTTCGCATTAAAAATAAAGCCACCAATCAGTACGAAAAAAACGCAACCATTACTTGGAAGCCGATGATGCACATGGCTTCAATGATGCATTCATCCCCGAATTCTGCGGTTCAAAAAGTAAACTCTGACGGATCTTTGTATGCTGGTTACATCGTTTTCCAAATGCCAGGAAATGCAACCGAATACTGGGACTTGAAAATTGATTATACGATTGGATCTAATTCTTACTCTGCAACAACCGTAATAAATGTTCCTGTTGAAACCAAAAAAACAGTGAATGCTTTTCTGGGAAGCGATGGTGTGAAATATATCGTGGCTTTCATCGAACCTAAATCTCCAAAAGTAGCAGTGAATGATCTGACTGTCGGCGTTTGGAAAATGCAGGATATGATGACTTTCCCGGTGGTAGATGGTTACACGGTAAAAGTAGATCCAAGAATGCCAGGAATGGGAAATCACAGTTCGCCCAACAATGTTCATCCAACACAAACAATTGCTGGAAAATTATACAATGGTAAACTTGCTTTAACCATGACGGGTTACTGGAAAATTAACTTGCAGTTAGCAAAACCTGATGGAACTGTTGTAGGCGGACAGGAAGTTACAGAAACCAATCTTGCGAGCACCATCTTTTTCGAAATCGATTTCTAAATTCATTACAAAAATAATCAAGGCTGATTAGTCCAATTAAAAGTAATTAGTCTTGGTTTTCTCTAATTTTTTTTGAGGTAAATCTTTTTAATTAAAGGTTTACAGTCATCCTACTAATCAAAAGCTTTATCATGAAACGATACGCACTTGTGAATATTTTTGTTCTTCTGTTTACCAATGGTTTTGCACAGGAATATTCATCAGACTCTATAAAATCACAACATATTCAAGAAGTTATTGTGATTGGAACTACTAAAATTTCCAGCAAAGAAAATAAACCCTTAGGTTCAATTGATGAATATCTGCAGAAATCTGCGAAGGTTGATATGGTAAAACGCGGTGCTTATGCCTGGGAACCACTGATTAATGGATTGCCGACGGAAAGAACTTTGGTCACTATTGATGGAATGCGGATTTTTGGTGCGTGTACCGATAAAATGGATCCTATTACTTCCTACATCGAAGTTTCTAATTTAATGGAAGCCAGCATCAGTTCAGGTCAGGAAGGATCTTGCCACGGAAATACCATTGGCGGTTCTATTGATTTGAAACGAAACAAAATGATCTTTGGTCAAAATAAATGGAACTTTAATGTTAATAGCGGTTACGAATCAGTGAATCAACAAAAGATCTTTGGTGCCGGAACAAAATTTAAATCGGAGAAATTCTACACCGACGTTAATTTTATGATGCGTGATGCCGAGAATTATAAAGCTGGTGGCAATATCGAAATCCCTTATTCTCAATTTCAAAAAATAAATATTTCCGGAATTTCTGGAGTGAAGTTGGGTGAAAATAAATTGTTAGAAGCGTCTGTAATTTATGACAAAGCCAATGATGTCGGTTATCCTGCTTTGCCGATGGATGTGTCAGTTGCTGAAGCTTTGATTACTTCTTTAAAGTTCCAGATGTTGCCAGAAAGCAATTTCTTGAAAAGTTGGGAAAGCAAAGTTTACTTTAATACTATCATGCACAGAATGGATGATACCAAACGACCAAACGTTCCTATTCACATGGATATGCCTGGCTGGAGTAAAACTTATGGTTACTATTCTCACTTGAAAGCAGTTTTCAACAATCATAATTTATTATTGAATATCAATGGGTTTTACAATAAATCCCGTGCAGAAATGACGATGTATCCGGAAGACAAAAGCGAAAAACTCATGTTCATGTTGACGTGGCCGGATGTGAGAACGCTTGCTCAGGCACTTTACTTAGAAGATCAAATTAAATTGTCCGAAAATTCTAGTTTGAAATTATCAGCCTCAGTAACGATGCATCAGAACAAGATCGAAAGTGAATTTGGCTTAAACAGTTTACAGATTTTTTATCCAGAAATGAATGCAGAAAAAACCAGAGTTTTAAAGAGTTTCGCTGCGAATTATCAGTTTGATAAAAATGGATTTCAGGCTGGTTTTGGTTTAGGATATGGCGATCGCGCGCCGTCGGTTTCTGAAGGTTATGGATTTTATTTATTCAATAGTTTTGAGAAATACGATTATATCGGAAATCCCAATCTTAAAAACGAATCTTCCTTAGAAGCCAATGCTTTTGTAGGCGTAAAAAAAGAAAAATACAGCGCTAAAGTTTCGTCCTCTTATTTTCATATTTCTGATTACATCGTTGGTAAAATAATTGACAATTTAGTGCCGATGACGATTGGCGCAAGTGGAGTGAAAAATTATACTGCTTTAGATTACGCCACTTTATTTAATATCAGTTTATCTACAGAACTACAAATCGCTGATCCTTTAAAATGGACAACGCAATTCGTTTATACCAGAGGAAAAGATAATGAGAATGGTAATCTGCCTTTTATGAGTCCGTTCAGTTATCAAACTTCTTTAAGATATGAGAAGAATAAATTTTCCTCGGAAGTTGCCGTTTTTGGAAATACAAAATATCAGAATTTTGCACCACAATATGGAGAGTCTGAAACTCCAGCTTATACGATTTTCAATGCGAACTTTGGATATTTACTTCCTTTAGGTCAAACTAAAATTTATACGAAGATCGGTGTTGAAAATATCTTTGATAGAAACTTTACCACCTATTCAGATTGGAATAAGATTCCACAGCCCGGACGTAATTTCTTTATCAATATGAATTTTAGCTGGTAGTACTGGAAAAATTAAGACCTGCCAAATGTTGGCTTTTCTAAAAACAGGTTCCCGAAAAATTTCTGTAAATTTGGTAGATAACAAAAAATAAAATCATGAAAAGAACAGATATCATCAACATCATTATCGAAGAACAAAAAGTTGTTATCGAAAGTTTGAAACAATCGGTTGAGCGTTATAAGATTGCGTCTGATCTTGATGAAGAAAGCACTCATGATCCCGAAGATTTTTCCCAGCAAACGCAAGCAAAAGATATGCAGCTTCGGTATGAGAAAACACTTAGAGAAGCAGAACAAAGCCTTGCTTTTGTAGAAGGAGAATTAAAAGAAAAACACGATAAAATTGAAAAAGGAACGCTGGTTGAAACCGACCAAAACTTCTTATTCGTCGGAATTTCTGTTCCTCCTTTCCAATTTGGAAATAAAGAAGTGCTCGCCTTTTCTGATCACGCTCCAGTTTTCCAAAATATCAAAGCAAAAAATAAGGGTGATACCGTAGAAGTTGGTGCAAAATCGCTTCAAATTATAGATTTTAATTAAATGAGTAATTGGTCTTGTGTAACTTCGGTCACTGTTTATGCAAAAATTAAAGAGTATTTTTGCTAAAATTATTTAGATGGAGTTATTAGGATATTTTTCTGCAATCGTTATTGGTCTCGTGATGGGATTAATAGGCGGTGGTGGAAGTATTTTGAGTGTACCGATCTTTGTTTACGTTTTTGGGTTTGATCCAATCACGGCGACAACGCTTTCTCTTTTCGTCGTTGGAGTGACCAGTTTGGTAGGTTCAGCAGGCTTTATCAAAGAGAAAATGATTGATTTTCAAACGGCGTTCATTTTCGGTATTCCATCAGTTTTAGGTGTTTTGTTTTCGAGGAGGTTAGTTTTGCCTCATTTGCCAGAATATATTATCAATCGTTGGGGAATTACGATGACCAAAGACATGTTCTTGCTTTTTCTTTTCGCGATCCTAATGTTGATTGCCTCGACTAAAATGATCCGTAAAAACGAACGACCTTCAGGCAGAAAACAAAATGGGAATAATTACACAATTCTAATATCACAAGGACTTCTGGTCGGAATTATAACGGGATTGATTGGAGCGGGTGGCGGTTTTCTAATTGTCCCAGCATTAGTGATGCTCATTGGCTTGCCGATGAAAAGAGCCGTTGCAACATCTTTGTTTATTATCGCCATGAACTCTATTTTAGGGTTTTTAAGTACCATGAAAATGGTGGCTCACGACTGGACTTTCCTATTGACGTTTTCAGCCCTTTCTGTATTGGGGATTTTTGTAGGAATCGCATTTGCAAAAAACGTAGATGGTCGGAAATTGAAACCAGCATTCGGTTGGATCGTACTGATCATGGGATTATTTATCATTATTAAAGAAATTTTTTTTAAACAACAAATAGCAATATGAAGAACTTATTGATTTTTACCTTGGGACTGTTTTTACTAACAGCATGTAAAAAAGAAAACACAACCAGCAACACAACCACGGGCTCCGTAAAAGATCCTAATGAAGTTAGTTTGGTTCAGGAAACAACCAAGTTAAAGAATGACAAAGGCGAAGTAATTGGGGTTACTTATTTTGCACAAGGAGAAAATATTGCCGTGAGAATCGAGCAAAATGGTAAGCCTGAAGAAGTGCTGATCGCTAAAAAAATCAATACCAAAGGCGAACCTGTTTTTGCTAATGAAAAAATGATGTGGGAAGGAGCTCTGGGATCCGGTGGAAAAACAACTGACGGTCAGGGAAATGTTACCGAATACAGGGAGATAGAAGAGTAAGTAATAAAGCTTACGTTTAATAGAAATATAATATTTACTGAAAATTCTGCTTTTTTTAAGGGGGAGTTTTTATTAATAAAAATATAATTATGATGACAGTAGAACAAATTTATACAGGATGTTTGGCTCAGGGAGCGTATTATATTGTTTCTGAAAATGAAGCAGTAATCATCGATCCTTTGAGAGAGACCAAACCTTATACTGATCGGTTAGAAAAAGATGGTGTTCAATTAAAATATATTTTTGAAACTCATTTTCATGCAGATTTTGTTTCTGGGCATGTTGATTTATCCAAGAAAACGGGTGCGCCAATTGTTTACGGACCAACTGCAAATCCTGATTTCGAGGCGATCATCGCCGAAGACGGACAAATTTTTGAAATCGGAAAAATCAAAATAAAAGTATTGCACACGCCAGGTCATACCATGGAAAGTTCAACTTACCTTTTAATTGATGAAAACGGAAAAGAAACTGCAATCTTCAGTGGAGATACTTTGTTCTTAGGCGATGTTGGCAGGCCAGACTTGGCGCAAAAAGCGGCGAGCATGACTCAGGAGGAACTAGCCGGAATTTTATACGACAGTTTACAGAATAAAATTATGCCTCTCGCTGATGATATTACGGTATATCCGGCACATGGCGCAGGTTCTGCCTGTGGAAAGAATATGCAGAAAGAAACCGTTGATACTTTAGGCAATCAAAAGAAAACCAACTACGCTTTGAACCAACCTAACAAGGAATCTTTTATAAAAGAAGTTCTGGATGGTTTGACGGCGCCACCAAAATATTTCGGAATGAATGTGGCGATGAACAAAGGTGGTTATGAAGATTTTGATACCATTCTTAAAAAAGGATCACAGCCAGTTTCCGCACAAGATTTCGAAGCCGTTGTAGAAGATACAGGAGCGCTTATTTTAGACACCAGAAATGCGGCGGATTTTCAAAAAGGATTTGTTCCCAATTCGATCAATATTGGATTGCAGGGCGATTTTGCACCTTGGGTTGGAGCCATGATCGTAGATGTACAACAACCGATTTTATTGGTAACTGATCTAAATGCAGAAGAGGAGGCGATTACACGTTTAGCCAGAGTCGGTTTCGATAACGTTATCGGATATTTGGATGGTGGTTTTGAAGCCTGGAACAACTCAGGAAATGAAGTGGATACGGTGAACAGAATTTCTGTTGAAACTTTTGCAGATCAATTAACAGCAGATGCGAAAGTGATCGATGTGAGAAACGAGACTGAATATGCTGCCGAACATGTTGATGAAGCATACAGCAGACCGTTGGTTGATATTAATGAATGGGCTACAGATTTAAATCCAGACGAGCATTTCTTCCTGCATTGTGCAGGTGGATACAGAAGCATGATTGCTGCAAGTATTTTGAACTCCAGAGGAATTAGAAATTTTACAGAAATAGAAGGAGGATTTGGTGCCATTAAAGAAACCAGTGTTCCTAAAAGCAATTTCGTCTGTCAAAGCAAAACTTTAAAATAATGAATTTAAAAAATCTTTTAATTATAGGTGCGGTTTCACTGGGATTATGGTCTTGTAAAACTGCAGCACCAATGCCAGACGCTTCTCGCACAGAAGTGAAAGCAATGGTTACGAATCCAGAAACCACTTTGGTTGATGTTCGGATTCCGGAACAGTTTGCTGAAAAAACAGCTCCTGGTGCAATTAATATTCCTTTAGCCCAAATTGAAGATAATCTTGACTTTTTCCGAAAACAAAAACAAGTTGTGATTTTCTGTAACAGCGGAAAACAAGCTGCAAAGGCAGTTGAAATTTTGAAAAAAAATGGAATTGAAAATATTTATGATGCGAAGACACTAAAAAATGTCACTGCAATTAACAACGAAGCAAAATAAACAATTGTGAAGATCTTGCGGAGTTGAATCCGCTTTAATTCACTCCATAGTGGTAATGAACGACGATTTCTCTCTTGATCAAAAAACGCTCGATAAAAATTATTGGGAAGAAAGGTGGGAAAACCAATCAACAGGTTGGGATATTGGTTACTCCTCGCCTGCAATTGAAGATTATATTTTACAATACCCCAATAAAGGAGCGAGCATTTTAATTCCAGGTTGTGGAAATGCATATGAAGTAGAATTTCTTTGGAATCTCGGATTTACAAATATTACAATCTTAGATATTTCGAAGACAGCTGTTCAGATCTTAAAAGATAAATATCAAAATAAGAAAGGAGTCACGGTAATTTGCGAAGATTTCTTCAATCATCAAGGCAACTATGATTTGATTATAGAACAAACTTTTTTCTGCGCACTTCGTCCTGAGTTACGACCTCAATATGTAGAAAAAATGCATGAGCTGCTTGATGAAGGCGGAAGAATAGTTGGCGTACTATTTAATAGGAATTTTGAAAAAGACGGTCCGCCATTTGGGGGAAGTGTCTTAGAATATCAGAATCTTTTTAATAATGATTTTAATGTTCAAAAGATGGAAGAATGCTATAACAGTATTCCATCCAGAAAGGGAAGTGAGATTTTTCTTAACCTCAAAAAAAAGATTTAAAATGATGAATTTTTTAGTAAAATATAAATTTGGTTTAGTTGGAATTCTAGTTGGTGGAATTTTAGGATACGCTTATTATCATTTCATCGGCTGTACAACCGGAAGCTGCGCAATTACGTCAAAACCATTTAATTCAACTGCATACGGAATGGTGATGGGCTATTTGATGTTTTCGGTATTCCAAAAATCTAAAATTAAAGAAGAGCATGTTTGATTTTATTAAAAACCTTTTTAACTCTAATAAAGTAGATTATAAAGAGCTTTTGGTTACTGGTGCTCAAATAATTGATGTGCGCACCCCTGCGGAATTTAATGGTGAACACATCAAACAATCGAAAAATATCCCTTTGCAACAACTGCAAAGCGAGATGAAGAAACTAGATTTGAAAAAGCCAATCATCACTTGTTGTGCCAGCGGAATGCGAAGTGCTTCAGCGAAATCGATTCTCCAGCAAAATGGTTTCGAAGCTTATAATGGAGGTGGTTGGAGTTCGCTTCAAAATAAATTAAACCAATGAAAACCAATGAAAACCTGGACTTTGAGTAGATTTCTCTATTTAGCAGCAGGCCTATTTTTTGTTCTCATCGCTGCGAATGATCGAGTTTGGTTCATGATTCCATTCGGCTTATATTTTATGGCGATGGCGATATTCAAATTTGGATGTGCCGCGGGAGCTTGTCAAGTTCCAGAAAAAAGGGAAGAAGAATAAACTAACTAAACTTCTAGTTGAAAAATTATTATTAACTATTTAATTTAAAGTGATGTCACAAAAATTTAAAGAACTTATAGATTCAGAACGTACTGTATTAATCGATTTTTTTGCTACTTGGTGCGGCCCGTGCAAAGTGCAGTCTTCGGTTTTAAATACCGTAAAAGAGAATATTGGCGATATGGCCAGAATTGTAAAAATCGATATTGATCAGTTTCCATCGATAGCTGCTGAATATGGTGTTCGTGGAGTACCAACGTTAGCGGTTTTCAAAAAAGGGGAAATGCTTTACAAAGAAAGTGGAGTACATGATGTCAATACTTTAACGACACTTTTGAATAAGTTTGCTTCTTGATTGAATTAAATCTTATCAATGAAAAATTTCCTTTTATATTATAGAAGGAAATTTTTCATTGATAGAAGAACTCATCCCGATCTGATAGAAACGGAAACTTCGTTCTAAACTCCTGGAGTTTTTCTAAATCTAAATTCGCCGATACAATATTGTTATCTGTTTTGGAGATTTCTGTTCCATCAGCGGAAAAGCAATACGAACTTTCCGGATATTCCAGATTGTTTCCATCAGTTCCGATTCTGTTTAATCCAAAAACGTAGGCCTGGTTTTCAATCGCCCTGGCTTTTAATAAAGTCTGCCAGGCGTCAATTCTGCTTTTTGGCCAGTTGGCGACGTAAAGTATAACATCGTAATCACTATTGTTTCGGGAAAAAATTGGGAAGCGTAAATCATAACAAACTTGCAGTAAAATTCGCCAACCTTTATAACTTACAACTACGCGCTCTTTCCCTGCACTGTATTTTTTGTCTTCACCAGAGTAAGAGAACAGATGTCTTTTATCGTAGGATGAAAAATTTCCATTAGGCTCAACAAAATAAAAACGGTTGAAGAATTTTCCTTCTTCATGAATAGAAGCACTTCCGCAAACGACGCTGTTTTTATGTTTGGCAAATTGTTTCATCCAAATTAGGGTTTCTTCGTTTCGATCGGCGATCTCTTCTGGTCTCATATAAAAGCCAGTAGAAAACATTTCAGGCAGCATTAAAATATCTGCTTCAACATTTTTAAAGGATTGCTCTATTTTTTCATAATTTTCAATTTTATTTTTCCAGGAAATATCTAAATTTAAAGCGGTGATTTTTAAAGCTTTCATTTATAAATTATTTATAATGTCAATAAATATACAATTTTTTAACATGAAAAGTTAATATTATCATAAAGTGGTCTCATTTTTGAATGGTGAATTGTATCATTAAATAAATAACATTAAAAATTTTAACATTATGAAAAAGTTACTCTTAGTATGCTCAATGTTCTTCTTAGGACAAATGGCATTTGCACAAGCATGGCAAGGAAAAGGCGATCAAAAAATCCAGGTTGGATTTAATGGTTGGGGTTATGGTACAGGTATTACTGCTACTTACGATTATGGTTTATCTAAACTAATTTCAGTTGGTGCGGGTGCTAACTTCTTTTTTGACCACGATAACGACAAATATGCAGATGATGACTTTGGAG
The DNA here is from genome assembly GCF_041824135.1 of Kaistella sp. Taxonomy (GTDB): domain Bacteria; phylum Bacteroidota; class Bacteroidia; order Flavobacteriales; family Weeksellaceae; genus Kaistella. The sequence continues at coordinate 14,442 of NZ_JBGZYM010000033.1, forward strand.
TATTCGGTAGATTAAACTTTCACTTACAAGAGCCATTAGGACTTCCTTCAAACTGGGATATTTATCCAGGTATTGATTTAGGTTTATTAGGTAAAAGCGGAACTTATTTTGGAGCGCATTTAGGTGTTAGATATTTCTTCAACAATAACGTTGGTATCTTCCTTGAAGCTGGAAATAACGGAGCGATCGGAGTTTCTTTCAACTTGTAAGAAAATCAGATATATAAGATTAAAGGTTCTCATTTTTGAGGACCTTTTTTGTTGGGCATACTTTTGATAATTTGTATCTTCGCACTCTTTAAAATAAATTAAACCTATTCAATGACATTAATACAGTTATTTCAATTTATATTGAGCATCTCAATTCTGGTGGTTCTTCACGAATTGGGGCATTTTATTCCCGCGAAACTTTTTAAAACCAAAGTAGAGAAATTTTATCTTTTCTTTGATCCCTGGTTTTCTATTGCAAAGAAAAAAATTGGTGATACCGAATATGGAATTGGGTGGCTACCGTTTGGTGGTTATGTGAAAATTGCCGGTATGGTTGATGAAAGTATGGATACTGAACAGTTGAAACAACCTGCTCAACCTTGGGAATTTAGAAGCAAGCCAGCGTGGCAACGTTTGATCATTATGTTGGGTGGAGTTACGGTAAACTTCTTTTTAGCTTGGTTCATTTATTCTTCATTAAGTTATTTTAAAGGGGAAAAATTTCATGATAACTCAAAGTTTACAGACGGTGTTTCTGTCTCTTCTGCAGGTCAAAAAATGGGTCTGCAAAACGGAGATAAAATCCTTAAAATCGATGGTAAGCCAGCTGAAAGAATGGAAACCTCTACCATCAATATGCTTTTTGCAAATGAGGCAACTGTTTTAAGAGATGGTAAAGAAGTGACATTCCCGGTGAACGAAGATGGTGTGGCAGATGTATTGGCAGAGAATGAAGCTAAGATGTATTTCGGGCCACGTTCTCCTGTTGTTATTGATAGTCTATTTCCGAAAGGCGCTGCTGCATCTGCAGGATTGCTGAAAGGGGATAGAATCGTTGGAATTAACGGAAACTCAGTAAAATTCTTTGATGAATTAGCACCGCAACTTTCTGAATTAAAAAATAAAGACATTGTTTTAGATATTGAAAGAAATAATGCGCCACAGAAAGTGAACGTAAAAGTTACTCCTGAAGGCAAGCTTGGATTTGCTAATGATACTTCTTTCGCCCAGCAAGCATTTGACAAAACAGCTGTCAATAAAAAATACACTTTAGGAGAGGCAATCCCTAGAGGTTTAACGAGAACGATTGATGTGTTGACGATGCAGATCAAACAGTTCAAAATTGTTTTCAACACCAAAACACAAGGGTACAAAAAAGTATCGGGACCAATTGGAATTATCAAGATGATGCCAGAAACCATCAACTGGGAGTTTTTCTGGAGCTTTACGGCGATGTTTTCGGTGTGGTTGGCGTTTCTTAATTTAATTCCGATTCCGGGATTAGACGGTGGACACGTAGTTTTCACACTTTGGGAAATGATCACCGGAAAACCGGTTCCGCAAAAAGTTTTAGAAAATGCGCAGATGATTGGCGTGATTTTCCTAATGGGACTGATGGTTATCATCTTCGGAAATGATATTTTAAAATGGATCACAGGAAAATTTTAAAATTTTCTTGAATTTATTTTGGCAAGTCTAAAAAAGTTTTTATATTTGCAGACGCTTAGCGCAAAGAGCAACACTCCTCCTTAGCTCAGTTGGTTAGAGCATCTGACTGTTAATCAGAGGGTCCTTGGTTCGAGCCCAAGAGGAGGAGCAAAACCATCACAGAAATGTGGTGGTTTTTTTGTGTTTATATTTGAATGAAATGTTTTCTATGTCGTTGATTTACAATCTAATTTTATTTAAGAACAAGAATTTTAAGCTGCTGAGTTACTGTATTGATCTTTTATTTTCCAAAGAAGATCACTTTTAAATATGGTTTTATTAGGTGGAAAAGGTGGAAGATAATATTGAATGAGATAGAAATACGCACGACCATCAAGTTATTTACTTCAATCAATATTTTACAAAAAAGATCAAGTCAACAAAAAACCCATCTTTCGATGGGCTTATTTATTCAAATTTCATGGTAATAGGAACTTCTAGTACTGATCGCACTGCAATGCCATTATATTCTGCAGGTTTCCATTTTCCTTTATTTAGTATTTCGTAAAACGTGATTGTAGTTAAGAGGTTAAATTCTCTATAATCTCCAATAGCGGTAATATTACTCACATTGCCATGTTCATGTACAAGAAACCGAACCATCGTTCTAACAACGCTACCTTCTAAGGTCACAGCATCCGTATTAAAGTATTGTCCAATCATACTTCGAAAACTATTGATTCCAAATTCATATTCTGGCGGTTGGGTATATTGGTTTTGATAGCGCAGAACATCTACTATCTTCTCTGCTTTCTGAATTTCTTTAATGGCCAGCTCATAACCTTCGAGTCGGTCCATAATAATCTTTACCTCTTCTTTTTTTCTATCTATAGAATAAACCTTGTCGTATTTTTCAGAGATCTCTTTAGATTTTTGTTTGTACGTCTGATTTAATTCTTCAACTTTTGCAAGTTGAGCCTCATGAAGTATAAAAGAGAGAATGCTAAGAAGAGCAAATACTTTTTTCATTTTATCTTTTCTTCACTGCTCTCCCAATGTTGATAATCACTTTCACTGCTTTCTCCATTGATTCTAAACAAACATATTCATAAGGTCCGTGGAAGTTGATTCCGCCCGCAAAAATGTTTGGACAAGGTAAACCCATATAAGAAAGCTGTGCTCCGTCTGTACCGCCGCGAATGGCTTTAATTTTAGGTTCAATGTTCGCGTCTTTCATGGCCTGTTCTGCAATATCCACAATATGCATTTTTCCTTCGAATTGCTGCTTCATATTGCGGTACTGTTCTTTTATTTCAATTTCCGCAGTTCCATCTCCAAATTTTTTGTTGAAGTCTAAAACTACATCAGTGATATGTTTTTTTCTTGCTTCAAATTTTTCATTGTCGTGATCGCGAATGATGTACTGAATCTTCGCCTCAGAAACATCTGCTTTAATGTCCATTAAATGATAGAATCCCTCAAATCCTTTAGTCGTAGAAGGAGTTTCGTTCTCCGGAAGCATTTGAACAAATTCTGCTGCCAACAAAGATGCGTTGACCATTTTTCCAATTGCATAGCCAGGATGAACGCTTAAACCATGAATTTTTACAACCGCTCCCGCTGCATTAAAATTTTCGTACTCCAATTCACCAACTTCGCTTCCATCCATCGTGTAAGCCCATTCTGCGCCAAATTTCTTTACATTGAAGTGATGTGCTCCTCTTCCTATCTCTTCGTCAGGAGTAAACCCCAGCGCGATTCTGCCGTGTTTAATTTCGGGATGTGCCAGTAAGTATTCTGCAGCCGTAACGATTTCGGCAATTCCTGCTTTATCATCGGCACCGAGTAAAGAAGTTCCATCAGTTGTAATTAAAGTTTTCCCGACATAATCTTTTAGAGTTTCGAATTTTGAGGAAGAAAGAGTGAATCCGGTTTCTTTATTTAAAATTAAATCACCGCCATCATAATCATCCCAGATTTGAGGTTTCACATTTTCTCCATTAAAGTCAGGCGAGGTATCATAATGCGAAATAAATCCAACAACAGGTTCATCGTCATTTTCTAAATTTGAAGGAACATAAGCGTAAATATAGCCTTGCTCGTCCATGGAAACATCGGTAAGGCCGAGCGTTTTTAGTTCTTCGAAAATATATTTTGCAATATCCCATTGTTGTGGAGTAGAAGGCGTTGATTCACTTTCCGGATCACTGGTTGAATATATTTTGACATAATTAATGAAACGGTTTTGTAATTTCAGTTTCCAATCGAGATTAAATTCTAGGGTAGTCATAATTGCATATTTTTAACAAAGTTAAAATTTTACGTTGAGGTTAAGGTAAAGATGTCGAATTTATTTAGGCTGAAGTAGAATGTGAAATTAACTTAAATATATAGTAGTCAGTGTTTTAAAATATTTTAAAATTTATTTAATGGTTTTTTAAAGTTTTGGTATATTTGAGAAAATCAAAAAATAGAAATGTTTCTAACCGAATGTCCACGAGATGCCATGCAAGGTTGGGGTGAATTTATCCCGACGCAAAAGAAGATTGATTATATTAATTCCCTAATGGAAGTGGGTTTTGATGTGTTGGATTGTGGCAGTTTTGTGTCCCCGAAAGCGATCCCTCAAATGGCAGATTCAGGAACGGTGGTCGATGAAATTGATAAGGGTGTTTCTAATACAAAACTTTCAGTTATCGTTGCGAATTATCGTGGTGCACAAAAAGCGCTCAGTCATCAGGCGGTAGATATTGTAGGATTTCCTTTTTCTATTTCTGAAACTTTTCAATATAGAAATACCAATAAAAATCAGGAAGAAGCTTTTAATGATATTAAAAAGATCACTGAACTTTTAGATTCAGATGGTCGTGTTCTAAATGTTTACTTTTCAATGGCTTTTGGAAATCCATACGGTGAAATGTGGAAGGCAGCAGATGTTGATTACTGGGCTCAGCGATTTAATGATATTGGAGTTAAAAATGTTTTGCTTTCCGATACGACCGGAACTGGATCATTGGAGCAAATTGAACTGCTTTTTAAAACAATTCCTGCAAAATATCCTGATATCGATTTTGGTGGACATTTTCATAATCGATACGAAGATTCTTATAAAAAATTAAAAGCAGCCTACGATAATGGCTGCCGTAGATTTGATTCTGCCATCAAAGGAATTGGTGGCTGCCCGATGGCAAAAGATGATCTGGTTGGAAATATGCCGACTGAACAGGTGATTAATTTTATGGCGGTTGAAAAGATCGATCATACCTTAAATTTACTCAATTTCGAAAGTGCTTATAATAAAGCGAAGGATATTTTCCATTTTTAATAACAGAAGAAGTATGATAGATGTTTTGTTTTAAAAGTTAAACGAATTCGTTATCTTTATCATAAAATAAACACAATACTATGACCTCAACAATTACTTATTTAGGTGACTTCAAGATCGTTTCACAACACGAGAAATCAGGCGCCACGATTACGACCTGTGCGCCATTAAGAGAAGGTGGAACTTCAGAATTATTTTCTCCCTCAGATATTTTCGGAATTTCTTTTGGACAATCAATGTTAATGGCGGTGGCTGTTCTGGGAGAACCAAGAGGAATCAATATTATCGGTGCAACTTGCGAATTGAAAAAATCAACTCATCCGGAACCGAAAAGAATCGGAACGATTTTTTGTATCGTGAGAATTCCGGGAAAATTTACTTCTGAACAGAAGAAATTTATTGAAGATACAGCACTTAACTGTCCAGTAGCTTTATCAATTCACCCAAATGTTCAACGAACGGTGATGTTTGAATTTGAGTAAAAAACTTTTATAAAATAAAGAATGCCGGAGATTTCCGGCATTTATTTTTTAGAACATTCCCAATTCAAATCGGGCTTCTTCACTCATCATATCTTTGTTCCAGGAAGGTTCAAAAGTGAGTTCCAAATCGACTTCTTTTACATCTTCCACTTCCGTTACTCTTTCGCGAACTTCTGCAGGTAAACTTTCAGCAACCGGGCAATTGGGCGTCGTTAAAGTCATAATCACTTTCACCGCACCTTCGTCAGAAATCTGTACATCATAAATTAATCCTAATTCATAAATGTCAACGGGAATTTCTGGATCATAAACTGTCTTGAGAGCTACAATAATATTTTCACCGATTTCGGCAATCTTTTCGTCTGTATATTTCATCTAATTGGGAACGTTTAATTTTCGCTTTTTTCTAATAAATCTTCCTGACGCATTCGCCGAAAAACATTTGCCAAAGTTAAGACATCTTTTTCACAATATTGAACGATTCTAAATAAGTCTTTCTCTATGTAGTAGATTGACGCCACCATTGAACCATCGATATCATCTTTCGGAGTTGGAATTCCGAACAGATGAGCCAATAATTCCAATGAAATAAAAGATTTATAATCTCCGAACTTCCAAAGTTCCATCGTATCTAAATGCGCTATTTCCCAGGGTTTCTTTCCGAACATTTGAAAAGGAAGCGGCGGTTGCATTCCATTAATTAAAAAGCGTCTGGCGATCCAGGGAAAATCAAACTCTTTTCCATTATGAGCGCAAAGAATCACGTCCCGCAGTTTTGGGCTGTTAAAGATTTCACCAAATTCTTCCAGCAGTTTTTTTTCATCATCGCCGTAGAAACTTTTGATCTTCAGCTTTCCGTTTCTTTCTACTATTCCAACAGTAATACAGATGATCTTACCGAACTCTGCCATGATTCCACCTCTTTCGGTGTAATATTCTTCCGCGGTAAATTCTTCTTTACGCTGGAATTTTGTTTTTTTATCCCAAAGATATTGATCGGTTTCATTTAAATCTTCCCAATTACCAAATTGCGGAACGGTTTCAATATCCAGAAATAATACTTTTTCTAAAGGAATATTTTGAATCATAATCTTAGTTTTTAACAATAGTTTTACCCAATAGATAAGCCATTTTCAACTGGTAATGTCGTACTCAAAATGGTGACTTCTTTATTTTCGCCAATTACGCCCAGTATCAAACATTCACTAAAAAAGTTGGCGATCTGTTTTTTAGGAAAATTGACGATTGCAATAATTTGCTTTCCGATGAGCTCTTCCTTTTGATATAAATCAGTGATCTGTGCGGAAGACTTTTTAATTCCGAGATCTCCAAAATCGATTTCTAACTGATAGGAAGGATTTTTAGCTTTTGGGAAATCAGCTGCAGAGAGAATTGTTCCCGTTCTGATATCGATTTTCTCAAAATCATCCCAACTGATCTCAGGCTTTATCATTAGTTTAAAATTATTTTACAGAAACAATATAATCGTAAACCATTTGATGTTGCTCCTCATTTAGTTTTGCTTTCGGCGCCATCGAGTTCATAATTCCGACCCAATCCTGTGCATTATGATCGCTTGGGTTTGGTAAGTCATGACATTTTCCACAAGAATTATTAAAGACAACTTTTCCTTGCGCGAGATGTTCGGCTGTAATCGTTTTTGTTCCGGCAACTCCTTGTTTAGGACTACAAGAAAACAGAATTCCTACGGCACTGACGGCGGTAATTAAAAAATAATAAGTTGAACTTTTCTGATTTCTGGTGAGGATCTTCATTTTCTTAAATTTTAGTTTATTCAAAAATAGGCATTTTTCTTTTTAAATTTATTTGGTCGCCATAAATTAAAATGGCGTTTTCTAAATGATCCTTAAATAGAAATCTTCCATTCTCTAAAAACCCAAATCACAAATGAAATGATTTCACAAAAGATTTGTATTTTTGAATCAATGAAAACCCTTTCTAACCAAGAACTCATAAAAGGAATACGGTCCGGCGACAAACGATTGCTCGGAAAAGCGATCACGTTGGTAGAAAGCAAAAAATCAGAGCATCGAGCGCAAGCGGAAGAGCTTTTAAAAGAACTGTTACCTTTTACCGGAAAGTCTGTTCGAGTTGGAATTACCGGCGTTCCTGGCGCGGGAAAATCTACTTTTATTGAAAGTTTTGGAAAGTTAGCCATTCAACACGGAAAGAAAGTTGCTGTGTTAGCGATTGATCCCAGTTCCTCTTTAAACAAAGGTTCTATTCTTGGCGATAAAACCCGAATGGAACAATTGGCAACGGAAAAAGATGCTTTTATTCGTCCAAGTCCAACTTCTGGATTTCTAGGTGGGATAGCCAATGCTACTTTTGAATCGATGTTGATCTGTGAGGCAGCTGGTTATGATTATATTTTAATTGAAACCGTTGGTGTTGGACAAAGTGAAGTTCTGGTTTCCGACATTACCGATGTTTTCTTATTTTTAAAGATCATTGGTGGTGGCGATGAACTACAGGGCATTAAACGTGGAGTTATGGAAATGGTGGATCTAATCTTCATTAATAAAGTAGAAGAAGATAACCGACTCAAAGCGAAAAATACCAAAATTGAATTACTTCGCGCTTTACATTTTCTACCGTCAAAAGAAGAAAACTGGAAAGTTCCTGTGCTGCTCGGTTCTGCTTTAAATAATAATGGATTAGAAGAGGTTTATGAAAAGATTGAAAGCTTTATCAATTTAAAAATATCAAATAACACCTTTGAAGAAAATCGGAAAAAGCAAGCAGAGAAACGCTTTGATTATTGGGTTCAGGAATATATTTTACAAAAAACAAAATCCGATCAATCGACTGAAAAATTTTACGAAGAGCATAAAAAAAATGCTTCTGAGTTGAAATCTAATCCAAGTTCAGAAGCAAAAATTTTTGTGGAGAAA
>NZ_JBGZYM010000034.1:0-3954 GCF_041824135.1 Kaistella sp.
AATAAAGAAACTACAGCTAACATCGTATTGGCAATAGTGCGGAGGAATCGTAAGTTTAAGCATTTTAGATGTTCCGAAGAGTAATTTATAATAAGAAAGTTTCCACGTTACAGCCGCACCATCGCCAATACGTAAACGTTAGCGGTCAGGCTAAAAAACGACACAGACAATGAAATGTGAAAGTTGCAACATAAGAGAAATTGAAGTTGAAGAACTTGCGGACGAAGGACAAAATCCTTTTCGTTTGTGTTTGCCTTGTCACGACAGACTATTAAACAAAGCATTAAGACCTTTAGAGTTTTTTAACTTAACTGCAATTCACGGACACGGTTACTATTTACACGATGACTTTTACGATTACGACACAGGAGAAGCTACACAATCGGACATTGAAGTAATTGACGCTGAAAAATTTCCATTTCCAAGCTTTGAACAAATCAGAAATGATTTAAACAGACTTATTGACTTTTCATTTGTTCAGTATTTCACGGACGATTTTGTTATCAACGAGCTTCAAGAGTTCGACAAATTGGAAGTTCTTAAAAGACTTAAAGAAAAGGTAGATTATAATCGAGCTATCAATTACAAAGCCTATGAAATTGCTGGGAAGGTAGTTGGTAAAACAGCAGAAGAATGGATAAAGAAAGAATGGATTAACAGACGAGAAAATGAACTTCAAATATTTGCAGAACCAATAGCAAAGTGTTTGGATTTTGACGAAGCATTTAAAATTCTAACAATTGAACTAGAAAGCGGAGACGATAAATTTTTATCCGAAAATGTTTCCGCACTTCTCTATTTCAAAAGCGACCAGACACTTGACTGGATTGAAAAAGTTAGTAAAAGAATAAAAAATATTTCTTCTAGCTGGGGACAACTTGCCGCAAGTTCGCAGTTCACTTGGAACAGAGCAAACAAGTGGTTGACACTTGGACGACCTTTGAGTTTGATAGCACTTGACAGTTTAATTTATTGCACAACAATAGGCGAAAGATTAAACCAATCACTTTGGTTACGACAATTAAACCCAAGACTTATTGATAATCCAAGACCTGAAATCATTGCTAACAGACTTCGTGAATATTTACTTGTTGACAGTGTACCGAGAACAAAAAATGCAGTAGAAACAATCGTTGACAATGTATTTGAGACAACTAAATAAAGAAGCCCGAACCGCTAACATCAGCTATACGCAAGCAGGGGTTTCGTGCTTCGTAGGACAGGAAAGTGGTATATTTGAAGTTCAGTTCTTCGTAGGAAGTACAGTGGTAAAATACCCTGCCTGCGTATAGCTGAGAACCGTTGGCGGTAATTCCCCCTAGACTCCCGCCCTGACCCCGTAAGCTAACGGCGGAAGAGCGGAAAAATGAAGGGAATTTATAAGAAAAAATGGTTTTGTAAATATTTAATTAACAAAACATTAACAAAACGTTAGTTAGAATGGTACAGAAAAAAACTGCTGAAGTATTATAAATTAAAACCAGAACTTAATGTTGAAAAACCATATTGACGTCAGATTAAAACATGAAAAATTCATAAAAAGAGTTTGCGAAACAAATATTGTCTATGGATTAGAATCCGAAGAGGGATTTGCAACCTCAAGCTCAAATGATTTTGAAGATGAAGATGGTGAGCCAATTGGAATTATATGTTTTTGGTCTGAAAAAGCTCTTGCAAATTCTTGCATAAAAAATGGATGGGAAGAATATAAATTAGCGGAAATAAGTTTGTCAGAGTTTATCGAAAATTGGTGCATCGGAATGGATAACGATGAACTTTTGGTAGGGACAAATTTTGACCAAAATATGTTTGGTTTTGAAATTGACCCATTTGATTTAATTCTAGAATTAGTTGAAGAATTAAAAACAAATAAAAAGGAATTGGAGTTTCTAAAATTTGAAAACTTGGCTGATTTAGAGAAACAAATTAATGATGCAATCGAATAAAACCACTACCGCCAACACACGCTACAAGCAATTTGGGGATTTGGCTTAATGGAAAAATTGGTTTGTATTTGGAAGTTTTGGCAAATCCGAAGATAAGGCTTAATTTAATCCCAAACTGCTTGTAGCGCGAGAACGTTGGCGGTAATTCTAAAGCTGCATGATCCATCCATGATGAAAAAGATTGACATTGAAAATTGGAACCGTCGTGAACATTTTGAGTTTTTCTCTAAGATGACGAGTCCTTATTTTGGAATCGTAACCGAGGTCGATTGCTCGAAAGCTTACGCACACTGTAAAGAAAACGGCTATTCATTCTTTGCATATTACTTATTTAAATCCATGAAAGCTGTCAATTCAGTCGAAGAACTAAAACTCAGAATTGTTGATCAAAATGTTGTGTTGTTCGATGAAATTCATGCCGGAACTACGATCGGAAGGTCAGATGGAACATTTGGTTTTGCATTTGTAAATTTTTCAAAAGACTTCGCAAGCTTCAATCTGGAATTGCAATCCGAAATTGCCGCTGTGAATAATTCCACCGGTCTTCGTCTCAACAATGATGATATTAAAAAGAATTTGATTCGCCATTCGACGTTCCCATGGCACAAGTTTACTGCATTGCTTCATCCAACAAATTTTGATAAAACTGAATCAGTTCCTAAAATTACCTTTGGAAAATTCTTTGTGCAAAACGACCAAAAGCTTCTTCCAATTTCAATTGAAGCACATCATGGATTAGTTGATGGTTTACATCTATCAATGTATCTCAACGAATTTCAGCGCGAATTAAATCTTGGAGAGTAAGAACTACCGCCAACATTGCATAGCCGCAATGCCTGCTTTTTAGCTTCGTCAGAGGCTACTCAGGTAAATCAAATTTGCGTTCTCTAAGAATATTTATCTTAAGTTTACGGCACTGACGGCTATGCGTGACCGTTAGCGGCAACCTTATCCGACTAACAGTCCACAAAGAAAACAATGAACATTATAATAAGAAAAGCAGAAGAAAAAGACAGCGAAAAAATTTGGACTTTAATGGAAAAACTTGCTGTTTTTGAAAAATATATTGACAGTTTTGCTATTACGCCAGAAATCGTAAAGGATAGTGGTTTTCGCAAAAATCCACCAGACTTTCATTGCATTGTAGCGTCCGACATCGACAAAATTGCGGGAATGCTGGTTTATTATTTTCTTCCATACACGGCTCAAAACAGACCAGCAATTTATGAAAGAGCTTTATGTAGACGAAAATTATCGTGGACAGAAAATCGGAGAACAACTTATGAACTCTTTAAAAATTGAGGCAAAACAATTGCAATCAAATAAAATGGACAGTTGCACCTTGGAACAAAGCAGGACAAAAATTTTATGAACGCTTAGGTGCGACAGAGAATAATGAGTGGCTTAACTATGAGTGGAAAATTTAGAAAATGGAAACAGTACAAATATCAAAAATAAAAAAAGACGAAATTCTGCAATTACAAGAAATTGGCAGACAGACTTTTTATGAAACGTTTTCTGAAAGTAACACCGAAGAAAATATGAAAAGCTATTTAGAAGATGGGTTTTCAATTGACAAAATAACTAATGAATTAAATGACGAAAATGCAGAGTTTTACTTTGCAAAAATTGACGACAAAATTATTGGATATTTAAAGCTCAACTTCGGACAATCGCAAACAGAACTAAAAGACGACAAAGCTCTTGAAATTGAGAGAATTTATGTGCTTAAAGAATTTCACGGCAAAAAAGTCGGACAAATTCTGTATGACAAAGCAATTGAAATTGCGAAACAAAAAAATGCGGACTATGTTTGGTTAGGCGTTTGGGAAGAAAATCCGAGAGCAATAAATTTTTATAAGAAAAACGGTTTTGTAGAGTTTGACAAACATATTTTCAAACTTGGGGAAGATGAACAAACGGACATTATGATGAAACTAAAATTAACGAACTGAAACAAAGGCAGCCGCTAATAACTAAGCTTTCGTTTTGTCTGAAAGACAAGAAA
>NZ_JBGZYM010000035.1:0-86494 GCF_041824135.1 Kaistella sp.
GCATCACTTCTATCTTTAAAATTAATGTTCAGTTTTGAAAAACCGTTCTTTTTTGAGTTTGATTGAGATAAGACAAATTGATTATTCTGGTTTTGAAGATAAAACTTGAGTTGATATTCATCAAAATTTTCAATTGATGACGTATGTTTCCATTGATTGGTTCCCATAACTTGATAATTAATTTTATCCTTCAAAAAAGTTGGTTTATTTTTCTCTTTTAGTATATAATCAAACCATTCCATGGAGATTTCATTCAGGTCAATTTCTGCAATAGGGTCAATTTTATATCCTAGTAATTCATTTTTGATGTAACCCTGTGCTCCGGAATGATCATAAGGACCAATTATTAAATAATGATTGGCGTTATTGTTATATTTAAAATGATTCCTAAAATAATAAAGTGCTCCTAACTGATCGGAATCATAATATCCAGTTATAGTTAAAATCGGGATATTGATTTTTGCAAACTCCTCTTTATGAGGAACCATGTTTTTCCAGAATTGATCTTGGCTAGGGTGTTGTAACCAACGCTGAAAAATTTCGTTTCTGTTTCCGCTAATAGAATCTAATTTATTGAAAGGAAGTCCACTTACGTACCATTTTTTATAAATTGAATTCCACTTTTCTTCATTTCTGAAATTTGCAGCATCCGTGGTGTTATTGCTTGTAACATAATTGAGCCATCTTAAAGAATATGAACCAAAGGCATTGTTATTCATAGGGAAATCCATAAAGCCAATTCCCACAGAAGCTTGAGGAATTATGGTTTTAAGAGCTGGATGTAATTTTTTGGCTGCTGCCCATTGACTGAAACCCAAATAACTTCCTCCAATCATTCCAACTTTGCCATTGCTCCAGGGTTGCTTTATGATCCAGTCAATTACTTCATTAATATCTTCTTGCTCATGTTCAAAAGGTTCAATTTTATGATTGCTTAAATGTTTTCCGCGAGTATAAATGTATACACAGTTATAGCCATAACTTGCCTTCACTTTAGCGTCATTGATATCATCTTCATCAGCATAAATTGTATTGATGATAATTGTAGATTCAGGTTTTTTAATTTTATTATTGACTACTACTCTTATAGATATATCGCGATTGGATTTATTTTTTATCAAAAAACTGTCTTTGACCGTAAAGTTTTCCGCGTCAAATTCTTTTAAATACTCATTTGCCAGATGAAAAGATTTATTTACGACAATATAACCGTTATAGTCTCTGCAAAGTTTCAAAGCAGTCTTTACATCAACACTATCTTTTCCGATAAACTCTTTTTGCAGTAAATCTACAAGTCCTTTCCTTATTTTATCACTATCACCTTTAAAATATAGAGGTAAAATGATTTGTGATTTAGCAGTTAATGTTGCATATTTTTTTTTTAATTCAGTCTTATAGATATATTCAAAATTATTTTTGGCAGCTGGATTAATAATGGTTTTAATATAAATCTCATGTTGTGTCCCCATTGCATTTGCAATCGTAGAATTGCTGTCTATGAAAATACTTCTAACCGAATCCAACTCCTTAAGTGCTAAATCATATTTACCAGCAACCATGCGGACCCTATACATATTATCAAAATAGGTTGACTTATCTTTTTCATTATATTTTTTGGGAATTTCAGAAGTGAGATGTTGTACCAAGCTTTCAATTTGATTAAAATCGATTGTCTCAGAAAATTGTTTTATAGCGATTTTTTGAGAAAATGATAACCCATAAAATAGAATTAAAAAGAAAGAAAATAATTGCTTCATTATTTGATGATAAAAAAAGATCAGTAAAATTATCTTTCAAAATTACTGATCTTTTAATTGACAACTTGCTTAGAAAGAAATTTATGGATTTACTGTTACCTCAATTGTATTCTTTGTTTTATCAAGAACGGTATCGTTACCCGTGTTTATTCCATCTCCCCCCTTTATGGAATTCAAGCCAGTAGTAATTTTAGCAATTTGTAATTTGTTTAATGATAATTTATTTCCTGTTTTTTTCTGCTTTTTCATTTTGATTGAATTTATTTTTTATAAAAGTAGGGCGTATTTAAAAAATAATGAATAAATCATTCTCTAAATTTATCAATATCGTATAGATTAAATTTTAGAATTCTGTTGATCAAGTATTTATGCATTATTTTCTTTTTCCAGTAATTTAATGTAAAAGGAAGGTAAAGTACCAGTAGTTCGTTTAAAAGCATTCGAAAATGATTCTGAATTACTAAATCCAACTTCACTTGCAATAGCACTAATGGTGTATTTTCTTAATTTTTTATCATTTTTTAGTTCTAAAAGGATGTAATTAATTCTTAACTCGTTTAAATATTGAGAGAAATTTTTTCCTTTTTCCTCATTTATAAATTTGGATAGATAGTCACGGTTTGTATCTAAATCTCTAGCAAGTTTATCTAATGTCAGATTGTTTTGTTTAAAACCTTTACTACTTTCAAAATGAATTATTTTTGTCTTTATTTCTTGGAAATTCTCTTCAGACAAAGTGCTTTTGCCTTTTTGAGAGTTATTTAATCTGTTCTCACTTTCTACGGTGCGTACTTTATTACTATTCTCAATTTCCACATTCTTCAGAAGAATAATAGCTTGCTTTTGATACCCTCGTAATCTCTTTCGGGTTCGGAAAAATATAACTAATAAAACAAGAACTAATAGTGAACTAAATATAAGAAACCATTGCAGCGAATTGTTTTTATTTGATAGTTTATTAATTAACAGTTCTTTATCCTGCAGTAATAAGGGGGTGTCATATTTTTTGTAGATGTCTTTCGCAATATATTTGTTGTTATGAGCCATTACACTATCTGCATAAAACAAGTGATTAATATATTTCAATTGTTCAACCTGATTATCTTCTTTTTTATAATAATCTATTAATCTTTCATATCCATCACGTGTTACAGGTAGAAATTTATTTAACGCAAAAGATAATGAGTCAGTCTTTAAAAAATAATTGATCGCTGCTTTTTCTCTTTGAGTCTGATCGTAAGTCTTACCAAGGAAATAATAAGAAATTGCTAAATTTTCATAATCCTTATTCTTTATGAACTCCTTTTCTACGGATAAAAAACTTTTAATCGCTGCTTTATAATTTTTTAGGTAGAAGTTTGAAATGCCATCAGACAGTATAAAGTATGTGTAATAGGTATAATCATTATACTTTTGACATTCTTTTAAACCTACACTAGAGTAAAATTTACTTTTATTATACTTTTCATTTTTACTGTAGCTGTTTGATAGAGAAAAAATAGATCCTATATAGTTTTTTATATCTCCGTTATTTTTTTCTATTTTATTTTTTTCATATTGATAATATTCTATAAAGAGAGGAAGCGCTTCCTCATTTTCTCCTGTAGCAGTTTTTAGAATGCCAATAAGTTTTTTTACGTAAAAATATTGATCTTTATTTTTATCTTTTGCTAGTTTTTGTGCCGAAATGAAATAATCGAGTGCATTCGAATAATTAAAGTCATAATATAATAGTGTCCCTTTTATGATATGCGCTTTTGCAGGATATTCATTTGAAATAAAATTTTTTGTCAATTGCAATAGAGAATCTGCAAAAGGATGTCCATTTTCAGAAGCGAGACCTTTCACATGTGCAAGTTTATAATAACCATCATAAATTAAATTAGAATTTTTGGTCATTTTGCCTTTACGAAGAATTGTATTTGCATACAGTTCTGATTTTACATTATCAATTCGGAATACCTTATCATAGGATTTAATAAGTTCCTTTCCACTTCTATTTTTAAGGGAATCTGGAATCTTAAACCCTACTACACTTTGGCAGAGAATAAGATTAAAGCATAGAATAAGCAGAATCGTTAACTGGTTTTTCCACATTTCACAAAATTTTTACAATAGTACAGATTTAACGACAAATTGTTTGTCAAATATTAAAGTATTTTTTAATTAATTATAAATCATTGAAGCAACTTATTATTTTACCTCTATTTTTATCAATTACCGATTGCATTATACTGAATTTATCAATTTCGACATCTACCTCTTGGAAAAAATATTTAGTAATATGATATTTGTCGCAGATAAATCAAGCGGTATCCGAAAAGCTTACAGAGTAGGAAAAAAGAGAAATATTTTATTATGAAAAATTTAAAAAAACTTAAGAGGGATGATCTAAAAGCAATAAATGGCGGGCTAATGCAAACTGAGTGCTTTAGTAATGCCGGATGCGGCTCAGGGAAAATTTGTGTGACATGTTCTGGTCCCAATTGCGGAAGTTTGGGTTCAGGATTTTGTATTTAATTAATTTGCTCCAAATCTTTTTTTTGGAGCAAATTTTAACTTGACTTTAATATGAAAAAATACCTGTGTATTATTTTAATTAACTTATTATGTATCGTAAAATCTCAAAACTCTTTTGAAATAAGAGGAACAATAAATGACATTAGTAGCGGAGAGATTCTACTCAGTAACGTTTTCATACCACAAACGTATTACGAGAATAGTATATTAAAAAGTAATATAGAAAATCAGCGATTTTCTATAAAAAACAAGTTTTCATACCCTCATGCTTATCGAATTATAATTGAAAGAAATCTATCTGGATTGATATTCTTAGACAAAGGAGTCAATTCAATAGATATTAGAGCGGACTCTCTTTCATTATACTATCCATTAATACTAAGTAACTCAAAAATTAATGTAGAACTAAAAAACAAATTCATGCCTTTATATAAAAAGTTTATAGATAAGGATATGGTAATTTTAGAAAAAATAAAGCAATGTTCGCAAGATTCATTAAATGTAGAGTGTAAGAAAAAAGATTTTGAACTCTTGCGTAAAAATGTTCACATCCAACAGGATAGTATCATTTTTGAATACGCTAAAAAAAACACTAATTCATATATTCCACTTTGGTTTATCGCTGACAAATTGAATACTTTCGGATTTACTGAATACCAAGAAAAAGCGTTTCAGCAAATGTCTAGAAGTATTAAAAAAACCAGAACAGGTATAGAGTTGGAAAAGGATCTAAATATTGCAAAATACTTTAGCAACGGTAAATTATTTCCGTTAATGAATTTGCAAAAAGGAAAAATTATGTCCTCTCTAGGTAAAAAATATACATTAATTGATTTCTGGTTCTCACATTGTGCTCCTTGTTTAAAACAAATGCCCGAATATAAAAAGATTTATGACCTATACTATTTAAAGGGATTCGAGATTATAAGTGTTTCTACAGATGGAGAGAAATATATTCCAGACTGGGAAAAAATAATCTTTACTAAAAAACTAAATTGGAAACATCTATTAGACAAAAATGGAATTGAATCGAAAAAATACGGAATTAATAAATTTCCAACAACATTCTTATTAGATAAAGATGGAAAAATTCTGAAAAAAGACCTTTCTGTAGAAGAGTTAGAAAAATACCTAAAAGAAAATTTAAATTAAAATACACTGACATCATAGTTTTTAGAAATCAATTTCTTAAAATAAAGAATATTTATTCTTCAGTATGTGTACAGTACGGAAGATTCAATATAGCTGATTAGCAAAAACCCTTGTCAGGGATTATATGACAAAAAAAACATTAATTTATATTAAAAATTTTATTATGAAAAACTTAGAAAACTTAAAAGCAAAAGGAACCAAACTCTCAAATGAAAAAATGAAATCAGTGTCTGGAGGTCTTTTTGGTATTTTTTGTATCGAGGGAGTACTTGATGGTATTCCTGGTAACACAACATTTAATTGGGGACGTTGCCCAAAATCTACACAGCCTATGGGGCAATAACATGCCTAATTTCTATAGCATGCCCTTAATCGGGCATGTTTTTTACAAAATCATTATAATGAAAAATTACTTTTTTATAATTTGCTTCTTGTCTTTTGGCACAGCTCATTCTCAAACTATTTTTAGTAACACTACAAAAAAACCTATTTCCAATGCTACACTTATATCAAAAACAGGACAGATTCTTGGTATATCAAATAAGGAAGGGAATATATTGGATTTTAACTTAATAGGTAATACCCAAATATCATCTTCAGATACTATAGAAATATTTCACACAAATTTTGAAACACAAGAATTAACCTGGTCTAATTTTAAAAATAATCCCATATTATATTTGAATCCTGTTCAAGATATAGAAGAAGTCGTTCTAAATGCAAAAAATCCAGATTTCGTGGTTCTTAAATCCTACTATATTTCATATCAGATAATTGATAATGAACCTCAATCCTTTTCCGATGGAATTATTGAATACTATATATCATTATCAAAAAATAAAATTGTTGATTATAATATTTTGGAATCCAGAATTTTTAAAAATGTTCCGCTAATAAATGAACACTATAAAAAATTAGGTAGTACAACTTTAAGCGTTGGTTCTAAGATTCAACCTTTTAATTTCCACGAAGAAATTCTATTAAACCGCTGGGGAGATTTTACCTTTTCTAAAACTAATGAGATTAGACTTAAAAAAGACTTCATTGGTAAAATTGAAAAAAACGAAAATTCCTCAAATATTTTTGTTGAATATTATACTCCATCAAGAATTAAAGAACAAAGAATGTTGGGTCTTTCCTCTAAAATAACAAACTACAATGTTTCTGAAAAATTTTCCGAATTAACTCCGTCTATTAAAAGTATAGTGAGTCTTTCAAAATATTACAAAAGTTTTATTTCTCAGAAAAAAATAGATTTTAAATATGAATTAATACAAAACGTACAAGTTTTAGAGAAAAAATTTCTAACAACAGATGATTTTAAAAAAGTGAAGACAGATTTTAATCATTCTGAAAAAACAAAATATTCATATGTGTACTGGGAACAGGAAGGATTAATTTCAATTCCATTCTCTGTGAGAAATTTGTTATATAACAAACTCACAATAATAAATTAATTTATTGAATAATTATAGAACTAAATGAAATTCGAAAAATTAATACAGCAACTCGAAATAGATTTAAAAGAATTTAATTTCCAATTTCAATCCCACCCCAATTATCCATCAGCTCTAGCTCTCAGTAATACACTTAACTTTTTAGGTGTTAAAAATGATGCATATGAATTGGAAAAAGCATATTGGAAAGAAATACCTGGAGAATTTATTACTATCTATAAGGATCAGTTTTCCTTAGTTAAAAAAGAAGAAAAAGATTACAAAATTTTTTCAGGAGAAGAGTTAAGTATCACTGAAAAAGAATTATTAGAACATTCTCAAAACTTCGTTTTACTTTTTACAAAAAAAGAAATCTCAAATTCTACTTCAAAAAAACCGATAAAATACAATGTCTTTTTTCTAATTTTATTGGGATTGTATCTCATATATAATTTTTTGCAAAATGATTGGGTAAGTTTTGTCTTCAATATGGTCTCAATTATTGGAGTTTATATTTCCTTTGAAATTTTTTCTGAAAAATTTGGTATAACTTCAAAAACTCTAAATTCAATATGTGGACATACAGAGAAAAAAACAGATTCTTCCTGCAGTAAAATCATAAATTCTGATTCGATTAATGTTTTTGGTTTGAAACTTTCAGATTTCAGTTTAATCTATTTTGTAACAATTGTTATTTTAGGACTGCTTTTACCAAATACAAGTGTACTGTTGCAAATTACCTCTTGGGTTACTGTTGTGGCTATTTTTTATTCCCTCTATATTCAGATTTTTGTAGAAAAGTCCAGTTGTAAAATTTGTTTAATCATCATAACACTTCTAATTTTTCAAATTATTTTAAGCAGATTTCTTATTGCAGTTCCTATTTCTTCATTTGCAGTTTTAGAGAGTATACTTACTTTTGCTGTTGTGTTTACTGGAGTAATTTACATTAATGATCTATTGAAAAAAAATGATTCATTAGGAAAGTCTAATCTGAAAAATTTGAAATTCAAAAGAAATTATGAGGTTTTCAAAAGAGAGCTTATAACTAAGGATAAAATAAATTTTGAGAATAATAAGAATGGTTTTTTCTTAGGAAATCAAAATGCTAAATTACATATTTCTTTGGTATCCAATCCGTATTGTGGCTTTTGTAAAAATGCCCACGAAATTTTAGAAAAACTCTTGAAAAATTATCCAAATCAAATCTCTTCACAAATTAGATTTAATTTATCGTCAGAGAAAGAAAATGAAAAATTAACGCAACTTATTGGTTCATTAAAAAATATTTATGAAACAAAAGGAGAGTTAAAATTTTTAGAATCACTTCATTTTTGGTTTGAAAATAAAGATGAGAAACAATCCAATGAAAAAGACTCTTCTTCGAATTATGCTAATGTTGAGGAGCTTGAAAGGATTGGAAAGGAGAATCTTATCCATGGGTTAAATTTCACCCCGATGTTTTTAATAAATGGTAATCATTTTCCAGATAAATATGAGCGGGAAGATATTTTCTATTTTATTGATGAATTGTTGGAAGACGAAGATATTTTGAAATGAAACACTTCTCATCTATAAACAATTGGACTAGGCGCCAAAGATTGTAGTTCAACTTAACTTAAAATCTTTAGTAAATTACTTCTGCAAAACCATTCCTTACAGCAAATTCGCAATCATTCTGAAACTACAAGAGTAGGAAGAATTATTTTAGGTTTAAGCGACGCAGTAAAAAGTTTAGAATTAATAAATTTGATCGAATTCAATAAAATTTATTTATTTCTGAGTAGGGGTTTTCGCTATTTCATTTGATGCTATGTTTCACAAAAGGCATTGTGTCAGGTGTTTAAATAATTTTTATCCCAAGATTTATCAATTCCGACATAACTTTCATCTTTTGTTCATATATTAATTTTAAGTTTGAGATGTCAATAATGGCAAATAACTAAAACGTTTTTTATTATGAAAAATTTAAAGAAACTTTCGAGAGAGGAATTGAAAACTGTAACCGGTGGATTCTCATGCTATTGTGGAGTTAGATATTTGGGAGAATATCTAACTGTTGGTGGGTGTACGGCAGCTTGTGACATAATGTCAACTGGAGCTTAATAATTTTACAAATTACCACAACTATTCCTTATATTGTGATATGTGGATAGTTGTGGTTTTAAATTACATTTATGAAAAAAATACTTTCAGTTTTAATGCTTTTTTCGTTTTTACTTTCATTTTCTCAATACAGGTTTCATTACAAATATAGTTTTATACCAGATGGTAATAAGAAAGATTCCATTGTTCAAGATATAATGACCCTCGATGTTGACCTTAGTAAAAAAGAATCTAATTTTTATAATGAAGCAAAAAGATATAACGACTCAATTTTAAGTAAAAATGGGGCAACTGCTGTACAACGGCTGTTTTTTCTACAACACAATTCTAACCTCACGTATAATATATCCAAAGATTTGTTGAAGGACAAAATGATATACCATACAGTTTATGCTGGAATTCGAATGAAAATCACCGAAAAAAATCGTCCGATATGGATTCTTGCGAATGAAGAAAAAAAAATTGGAGATTATCTATGTCAGAAAGCACAAACAAATTATAAAGGGCGAAGTTGGATTGCTTGGTTTACAAAACAAGTTCCGGTTTCTGAAGGTCCATATAAATTTTCAGGATTACCAGGATTAATTGTTGAAATCTATGATGAAGGAAATAACCACGAATTTAGCTTAATAGAAGTTATAAAAAATGAAAATCTAGAATTACATGATTTTTCAAAAAAAGAAAAAGAAATAACCCAAATGCAGTTGAATAAGCTTATTGACGAAGGAAACAAAGATACTAATGCAAACATCAAGGAAATGCACATTTCAAATAGCAATTATACATTCCTATTGAATGATGGAAACATCTTGAAAATTCGAAAAGACATAAAAAATTTAGACAATGAACTTTCAAAACAAATGCGGCGTATGACGAATTCTATTGAAATTGAAAAATAATAATTATACTTATGTTTAAATATAATATCTACTTGGATTATCAACCAATCAAAATCATCAATGTAAAAGAGTGAAATTTTTTCGAATTCTTTCAGAACTATTTTATATTATTCAGAATTAGAAAATGGGATTTTTAAAAATTTAAGATAACAAAAATGACCTTTTTTCAGTAGATCATTTCCACACAGTAAAACATGTACGAAGAACCAAAGATAATTTGAATTAATTAATGAAATTATACAATGATAGAAAATCAATCCTGCATTTTCTCGATTTATTTAAAATCGGAATTATTTATTACGGACTACAAGATTTAAATAAGCGATTAATTATTTTGATAAGTCTTTACAACAATACCCTAATTTTTCAGATGCCCAATTCTACAAAGCGCAAACTTATTATTTTCTAAATGATAAAAAGAAAGGCATTAAAACTGTTTATAAAATCTTCAGATAATTTTCAAAAAAGATATACCATAATAGAATACAATGCAGCATATGAAGAATATCCTTATTAGATAAAAAAGTAGAAGATTCGTAATTATTTTGATATGCTAGATTTTAATAAGTAAGTTTTATATTTTTATTTTGAATAAATTTCCTTTTTACAAACAACCCGACAATAAAGATTGCGGACCAACTTGCCTACGTATAATAAGTAAATTTTATGGTAAAACCATCCCCTTACAACAGATCCGCAACCTTTCAGAAACGACAAGAGAAGGGAGTAGTCTTCTTGGTTTAAGTGATGCTGCTGAAAATTTAGGATTCAGAAGTTTGGGAGTGCAAATTGATTTCAAAACCTTGGTGGAAGACGTTCCTCTTCCTTGTATTGTGCATTGGAATAAGCAACACTTTGTTGTGGTTTATAAAATTGATAAAATAGGAAATATTTATATCTCTGATCCCAGTTATGGTTTAATTACTTATACGAGAGAAGAATTCATCAAATTTTGGATTGGTGAAAATGCCAACGAAAATACAGAAGAAGGAATTGTATTAATTCTTGAAACTACGCCAGCATTTTTTCAGACTGAATTTGATGATCAAGAAAGCAAAGCCAGTTTTTCTTTTCTTTCAAGGTATCTTTTCAAATACAAATCCCTCGTTTTTCAGTTAGCAATTGGTTTGTTGGCAGGAAGTTTAATGTCGCTGATACTTCCATTTCTTACCCAAAGTATTGTAGATGTTGGAATCCAAAACCAGGATCTTAATTTTATTTATCTTGTCTTAATCGCACAAGTAATGCTTTTTTTAGGAAAGATGGGTATCGAAGTAATCCGAAGCTGGATTTTGCTTCATCTTTCCACAAGAATCAATATCTCCATTATCTCCGATTTCTTTATCAAGCTGATGAAACTTCCCATCAGTTTCTTCGATACGAGAATGACAGGAGATATTATGCAGCGCATTAATGATCATCACAGGATCGAGCAACTCTTAACCAATTCTTCGCTCAATACTTTATTTTCCTTAGTCAATCTGATTATTTTCAGTATTGTATTGCTGTTTTATGATTACAGACTATTTTTAGTTTACATAATCGGTGCAGTCCTGTATGTGCTTTGGATTACTTTTTTTCTGAAAAAGAGAAAAGAACTTGATTATAAAAGATTTTCCCAAGTTTCCCAAGAGCAAAGTAAAGTCATTGAACTCATCAATGGGATGCAGGAAATAAAAATGCACAATGCCGAAAAGCAGAAACGTTGGGGTTGGGAATTTCTGCAAGTCAAGCTGTTCAAAATTCAGATAAAATCTTTGTCATTAGAACAATGGCAATCTGTCGGGGGAAATTTCATTAACCAAATAAAAGATATTTTGGTTAGTTTTCTTTCCGCTAAATTGGTTTTGGAAGGCAATCTTACTTTGGGAATGATGCTTTCTGTGCAGTACATTATCGGACAGTTGAACAGTCCTTTGATGCAGTTAATTGATTTTATTAAACAAACTCAGGATGCTAAAATTTCTTTGGAAAGATTAGGTGAAATCCACGATAAAGAAGATGAAGAAAATGCAGATGAACAATATACTTCTGAAATTCCGCAACAAGATATCGAAGTACGAAATCTCTCGTTTCGATACATCGGTTCAGATGCTTTTGTTTTTGAAAATCTGAATTTGAGTATTCCTTATCAAAAAACCACAGCAATTGTCGGTGCAAGCGGAAGTGGAAAAACGACACTGCTGAAATTATTAATGAAATTTTACGAGCCCAATGAAGGTGAAATAAAATTAGGAAATACAAACCTGAAAAATATTTCTCCCAGAACTTGGCGAGATCATTGCGGAGTAGTGATGCAGGAAGGTTATGTTTTTAATGACACGATTGCACAAAACATTGCAGTTGGCGAAGACTATATCGATAAAATTAAATTAAGAAAAGCCGTTGAAATTGCAAACATTAAAGATTTTGTAGAAGGTTTGCCGTTGAGTTACAATACAAAAATCGGTAATGAAGGAGTTGGAGTAAGTGGCGGACAAAGACAAAGATTATTCATTGCAAGAGCGGTCTACAAATCTCCGGAATATATTTTCTTCGATGAAGCGACGAGTGCTTTAGATGCCAATAACGAAAAAGTAATCATGGAAAATCTTGAAAAGTTCTTCAAAGGAAAAACGGCTATTGTGATTGCTCATCGATTATCAACCGTAAAACATGCCGATAAAATCGTAGTGTTGGATAGAGGAAAAGTTGTGGAAGAAGGCAGTCACTCAGAATTAGTGGCAAAAAAAGGAGAATATTACCGACTTGTTAAAAATCAATTGGAACTTGGAAACTAAAAAAGACCTATTAGATAATTTAGAACTGCGTTCAGAAAATGTGCAGGATATTCTCACGCAACCGCCACATTGGATGATCCGATGGGGAAATTCACTGATTTTGGTGATTTTGGGAATGATCATTTTAATGAGTTATTTCATCAAATATCCTGAGTTTATTCCTGCTTCAATTATTGTTACCTCTCAAAATCCTCCTGAAAAATTAGAAGCAAGAATCAATTCCAAAATCGAGAAAATTTTCATCAAGAATCAACAAGAAGTAAAAAAGAATGAGGTTTTGATGGTTTTGCAATCTACCGCCAATTATCAGGATGTTTTAAAACTCAAAAACTTGGTAGATTCTATTTCTCCCAATCAAATTTTCTCATTTCCTATTAATGAAACTTCAAGATTTAAATTAGGCGAATTACAAAATGATTACAACATTTTTGCAAAAGCTTTTCGGGACGAAAAATTATTTACACGACTTCAACCTTATGGGCCAGAAAATTTAGCTGCTAATCAAGGGATTTCTGAATATAAAGGAAGAATTTCTACGTTAAGACAACAAAAAAATCTAGAGTTTGCAAAATATGAACTGAGTAAGAAAAATTATCAACGTTCACAAGACTTGTTTAATCAGGGAGTCATTGCTGCGATGGAGTTGGAAAATGAAAAGATAAAATTCCTTCAAGCACAACAGAATTTAGAGAACATCAATATTTCTTTATCCCAAATGGCAGAAGGAATTTCCAATCTTAATAAAAGCAAAAGTGGAGCTTCTATCAATACTGAAAAAGATAAAATTACCTATTCTTCACAAACATTACAATTATTTGAGCAGCTGAGAAAATCGCTGAAAGATTGGGAACAAAATTATTTACTCATTTCTTCTACAGATGGTATTGCCAGTTTTCAACAATTTTGGGGAGAAAATCAATTTATAAAATCCGGGGATGCCGTTTTGTCTATTCTGCCAAAAGATAAAGCGGCGGTGGTGGGAAGAATGCAAGTTCCATCAACAAATTCTGGAAAAATTGCCCAAGGACAAAAGGTTTTAATAAAACTAGATAATTTCCGTTATCAGGAATTTGGCATCGTAGAAGGAAAAGTTGAAAATATTTCCTTAACGCCCGATAAAGATGGTAATTATTATGTGGATGTTATTCTTCCGAAAGGGTTGAAAACCTCCTATAATAAAACTCTTCCTTTCGATAAAGAACTAAAGGGGAATGCGGAAATAGTAACTCAAGATTTAAGATTGATTGAAAGGTTTTTTTATCAGATTAGAAAATTATTGGGGTATCAAGTTTAATTTGTGATATATCTGTTGCAATATCTCCAGAGTAGAATTAGTTATGTTGCATAGACCTTCCTTTGCGCGGTAATTTTCTGCACCATTCAACATGCCTCTTATTCGGTTTCAAAAACATATAGCATAATAAAACAGTTCTTAGATATCCTTTCGTACTTTAAATATCACGTAATATCATAGAAAACAAACAGCCAAAACTTTAACAAGTTTTGGCTGTATTTTTGGCTGTAATTATCGTAAGTGATTGATAATCAACTGAAATTGTAGAGAGGATGGTACTTTGTGCATATCCTTATAGAACCCAATAAATACTCATTTTTCTCAAAACCAGTTCTTTATGTAGATTTATATCCCAATAGATAATCATAGATCCCAATAGACAATCCCCGATTTAGTCCCTGATTTTGGAAACAGGGACTAAGATAAATTGAATTTCAAATCAAATTTTCTGTTATAACAAAGTGAGAATACGTAGAAAAATAGTGGAATTAAGCTTTCTAAATATTATTTAAAATCAAATTTTGAGTTAGATGAAATTGTACTGCTTTTATCTTAAAAGCGGAATCATAAATTTTTCTCTCACGTGTCATATCTTAAAAATAGGATTTTATGCTTAATTTTAGCTGGACGCTAAATTAGTACATCCAACCCACTTTAAACCTAGAAATTTTGGAGATTTTAGAAACAACATACGAAGTATATTCACCAACCTCAGTTTTAGCATTATTTAATAATGCTTTAAGATTACCGGGAACAGAAAATTTGATTCATTTACGAGGGAGATATGCTTTCGGTGGAGGTAAATCCTACACCAATTATTTTTATGATACATTATATTCGGAAGCTGACAGTATTTCTATCACAGTTAAAATTCCAGCACTGCTTCGAAGTAAAATAGTAAATAACGAGATTTATACTTTGAAGGGATACATCGAAAAAATTTTAAGAAATTCGCGCATAGATATAAATTTTGTAGTTGATGGAATAATTGCCCAGGAGGAAGGGTCATTTTCAGAAGATGATCTTAAAAAATTTGAATTAATCCAAAAAAAACTTGAATTAGGTTCGAAAGATCTTGATACCTTAATTCGAACAAAATTATTAAATAATGAAATAGTACGTGTTGCAAATATTTATGGGCATAATGCTATAGTACAAAAGGATTTTAGTGAAGGATTAGATGTATCTCAAAAATATTTTGAAATTGTAGAATATACCTGTAATATTACTTCACCAACATCAATCTTAACACAACTTTCGGAACTCTTAAATCTTAATTATGACATAATTGCTTTGGTCCGCGGCGGAGGTGACAAACAAAGCTTTGAAGTCTTTAATGATAGCACCCTTGCAGAGTATTTTATCAGTTTGAATTCAATTTCCGTCACTGCAATCGGACATACTGTAAATGAATCCCTTTTAGATAAATTAGCAGACCGCCGTTTCCATTTGCCACATGATTATGGTGCTGGTTTACACTTAATTGTGGATAAACTGGTCCAGGAAAAATCGAACTCTCGAGCTTTATTAATTGATGAAGTTAAAAAAGACATTTCTAAACAATTTATTGAACAAGTAAAAACTCTTGACTCACAGTTGAAAAAAAAGAATGAAGAATTTGTAGAAGCTCAGAAGACGTATAAAGAACAAGTCGAAAATCAGACAAAATCATTTAACGATCAACTGAAAATTAGAAATGAAGAAGTGGAAAAACTGAAGAAAGAGATTACTGAAACTCACGAAAAGCGTGTCAGAACACTATCAGAGCAGTTAACAAAAAAGAACGAAGAATTTCAAAAATTTCAGGAATCTTCGACGAAACAATTACAGGATTTACAAAAAAACTTTCAGGAGCAGCAGAAACAGCGTTTAGAGGAAATGGCTAATTACAAAAGAGAAATATCTATCCTTCACGATAAAAACATGCAGTCCACGGTTGATGCACAAACTGCAAAACTTAGAGCTAATCTCAACAATGCTTCTACTGAAATTACCGAATTACGGGCAACTCTGGCGAAGAAAAAATTTAATATAATCCACTTTATCATTGCTGTATTATTAGGCGCTTTACTGGGTTACTTTATTCTTCGTTTAATATAGATTATATATTGTTTTTTTTAACCCCAGAGAGAAATTCATTATTTTGTTTAATATAATGATGGATGTGCAAGTATGTTGCATGGAAAAATGATTAATTTGCATTATTAAAATTATTGAATGGCAGTTACTAAAAATGCGTTGCTTAGATATCGAACACTTGATGAGTGTTTCTCTAATCCGTATAAAAAATTTTTTCTAGCGGATTTAGTTAGAATCTGCTCAGAAAAACTTACGGAATATTATGGTTATGATTTTTCGATAGAGAAAAGAGCTTTACAGTATGATATCGCATTTATGAAGAGTTCGGCAGGCTATGATGCCCCCATTGAAACTATAAAAGATGGAAAAAGTAGTTATTACCGGTATTCAGATATGACATTTTCGATTACCAAAAAAGAATTAAATCCTTCAGAATTACTTTCTGTCAAAGACGCTTTAGTAATGATGTCTAGGATGAAAGGTATTCCGGGCTTTGGATGGATAAATGAAATGCAAGTTCAATTGGAATCTGCGCTTAATTTCAGGTTGAGTAGCAAACAAATAGTGGCTTTTGAAGAAAATGAATATTTAAAAGGTAAAGATTTTTTAAATCAACTATATCATTATATTAATGAAGAGTTTACTCTTAATTTAACATATAAACCTTTTACTTCAGATTGCTCTGAAAATTTTATTGTTTCTCCATATTACCTCAAGCAATATAACAATCGTTGGTTTCTTCTAGGCTGGAATCATAATAATTCTAGACAAGAAATTTATCCTTTAGACAGAATTGAATTTTTGGAAAGTGTACAAATTCAGTATATACCAACGGCTATCGATTTTAACGAATATTTTGAAGATATAATTGGGGTAACCTATTACGAAGAGAAAGATGTTGAAGAAGTTGTAATAGAAATGACTGCCAGCATCATTCCTTATGTAATAACTAAACCACTTCATGGTTCTCAAAAAGTAAAAGATAATATCCTTACACTCAAACTTAAATTAAACTATGAATTGGAAAGCGTTATACTATCTTTCGGCGAACAAATGAAAGTTCTACAACCTGTTGGATTGCAGGGAAAAATAAGAAATAGATTAATTAGTGCAGAAAAAAATTACTAATGCATCCCCTTTGCACACTTTAAAAATACATTTGTAATATGAAAATCGAGAACTTAAATACAAGAATAGCAAATATAGATTTACCAACAAGAATGGGAGCTGTGGCTTACAAATTAACTGGTAGACATGCTTCATTTAAAAGATTTTGCAAACTATTCAACATTGATTTAGGGAAAAATTTTAATAAAGATCATCATATTAGCAATGAATTATCAAACCATTTATTTAAGTTTGAAATTTTTGCACGTTTATATGAAATGGATTATTACAAAGAGAAATCTCCGGAAATTATTGCAAATTTTTTAGGGAAAAATACCGATGATGTAATTAAAGCTTTGCGAAATTTAGAGCCACAATTATTCTCGCCAATTGGTTTAATGATGAATAAGGAATATAATTTTAAGTATATCTCATCTTTCGAAATTGATAAATATCTTGGAGGAAATTACGATTTTTTATCATATAGAGAAATTTAAATTTTGCAGTGCACTTCCTTTGCATAGTAGCAAGATAAATTTGCACTAGTAAAACAATAAGAGTTCTTTGAAAAGCCTGTTTTTAAGATTTTGATTTCGCCTACTGTTTTTTGTAGGTGTTCTCAGTGAAAACTGGGAATAATGAAGGTCAGTTATATAAATTGATAATGGTTTATATGAGTACAGATTTATATTATTTCATTATAGTAGTTAATATTATTTTAATAATGTAGTCTCAGATGTACCCTCACTTATATTGATAACTAAATAAATAAAGAAAACATAAACAGGCTTTTGAACTTTTAAATATAAAAAAGGAAATGGAAAAGAATATATCAATAGAAGACAAAGAATTTATAAAGAAATATTTTACATCTGTTAAAGATTTAAGAAGCTTCTGTATCCTGATAGAAATTTGTCAAAGAAAATTAAATTCTGAATTTACAGATAGGATAAGAATTGATGAATATTTAATTAAAACTTTAGCTCATCCTAATAATAAAAATAGATATCATTCTTTTGAAATCAAGAAGAAGAGCGGAGGAATGAGAACTATACATGCCCCGGAGAATAAATTGAAAGTAGTTTTGCAATGTATTAATTTGATGTTTCAGACCGTATTCACACCACATTCCGCAGCTTATGGATTTGTTGAAGGTAAGTCTGTCGTAGATAATGCTAATTTACATTGTGGCAACAACTATGTATTTAATATCGATCTGAAAGATTTTTTTTCCAGCATTGAAATTGGGAGAATACTGAACAGACTTAGTTTGCCACCTTTTAATTTTAATAAACAAAATCGTAGAGAAGAACTTGGGAATTATATTGCTTGGTTAGCCTGCGAAAATACAATTGTGGAAAGAATTATAGATGGCAAAATTCAAAAGACCGTAAAACGCGTCTTGCCTCAAGGTTCACCTTTATCACCTATGCTTACAAATATTATTTGTGAAAGACTAGACCATAGATTAACCGGACTAGCAAAAAGATTTGGTGTTAAATATAGTCGGTACGCAGATGATATTACTTTCAGTTCTATGCAAAATGTATATCAGGAGGAAGGAGAGTTTCGAAAGGAATTAAACAGAATTATTAATGACCAATATTTTACAATAAACCAGGATAAGGTAAGATTACAAAAATCAGGAGTGCGCCAGGAGGTTACAGGTATTACGGTTAATGAATTTTCAAATGTGACGAAAACTTATGTAAAAAGGATTCGTTTATGGTTAAGTTTCTGGGAGAGATTTGGCACAGAGAAAGCTTTTGTTTTATTTCTAAATGGATATGTCAAAGATAAAGGACATATTAAGAATCTTGGGAAAACTCCGATGTTCATGGAAAATGTTATTGAAGGCAAGCTTAACTATTTGAAAATGGTAAAGGGAGAAGATAATTCAACTTATTTGCGTCTAAAAGAAAGATTGGAGAAACTTTCACTGCGAAATAAATCAGCCGATCAAATTTTAGATACTTGGGAGACTAATGGTATTGACGAAGCGATGGCAAAATTTTATTCTGGCAAGTCCCCAAAAATTAACAATAGAATTGATCTAATCGCATTATTATAAATTCTATGGCAAAAGATAAATACGACTTTATACAGGATCTTCTTACTAATAAACGATTGACACCTTCTCAAAAAGAGAGGGTATTGTTGCTTACTAAGATTGAAATTGAAAAGGACAGAAATTTAGGGAAGGATTTAAATAAAAGGGTTGATGAATTAGAGAAAAGTGTAAGAACTATTACTAGAATTTCAGATAATTTATCTCATACGATCCCAAATTCCTCATTACCAATAGTAGATCCTAAAGAAGAGATAAAATCGAAAAAAAAAATTGATATAAAAAACAATTATAATACAACAAATACTAGTAATTTACCAATCTACATTGAACCTGAAAAATTGTACAGGGCTTTATTGGCATTTAACCAAAATACCATTTTAAAAACAATTTGTCACACAATTGACAATGATATGATTGATCTAATTTCTAAATCGAATGGGAAATATGAATTTGATTTCCATTTAGATTTAATAAAAAATGAATTTACTAAAATCTCAAAAGAATTTTCTCTTACTCAAAGTATGTATGCATTAATAAACCAATATATTTATGGGGAACTTCCTTGGTCTACTCAAAAGATTACAATGTCTTGGAGCAACTCGATATTAAAAGATTGGGCAAATAAAAATCCTGGAATTTATCCAAATCCCTCAGATAGTTTTATAGAGGAGTATGAAAACGAAGGTTTTAAACTTCCAGAAAGTTTTATTTCCGATATAACTGGAAATAATATAATTTTCTTTAATGACTTTGTATTATTTTTTAAATCCTTGTGGCATATTAAAAGCGAAAATTCTTTAAAAAAATTAGTTATAAAAAGAGGGATTGACTATAAATTTAATGATTGGGCTGATGTGGAAATCAGTAAAAATTTTAGTAGTACTATCAATTTGTATACAGATGTAGATAAATTACTACAAGCTTATTCCAAAATTATAAACTTGATAAAAACGGTAAATAAAGAAAATGGAATTAATGAAAAGCCTTACATTATACTTTCATTTTACGAAGATAAAAACGAGATTACTTTTTCAATACATCATAAAAACGCTATTTGGCTGAAATCTATACAAAGTACAATAGAGAAGCCTTTTGGTAATTCGATGAAAAGCATCATAACAAATCAAATTAATGGTTTATGTGACTTATATGTAGGAGCTGATTTTGGTGATTCTAATTTTGCTGAAATAAATCTTTGGAACGGCGAGAAACCAATAGACACTGAAGTACCAAAAGATTTCGACGGTGGAGTTGAATACTTATTAAAATTTAAAAGATGATATACTTAATTGATGATAAAATTAACCGCCAGGTAAAAGCCGGCTGGGATTCAGAAAAATTTAAGGAATATGAAAAGTATATTGTTCCGATATATTCATATTCGGATATGGAAGATTTGGAATATAGGAAAAATGTTTTTAGTAGTGAAAGTGTTATCCTGTTTCACGAATCATTTTTTGATAATGAAGTTAATATTCAATCTCAAGATATCAATGACATAAGAAATAAGCTAGAGGACTTTGCAAGGGATAATCCTTCTGCGTATTATGTTTCCTTTAGTGGCAGTAATAATACTAGAAATTTACAAAGTAACGCAGGTAGTTTACCTGTAAATATTCTTTATCAAAACCTTGAAATTTTTATTTCTTCTTTTAAAAAAAGTAATAAATATGATATTAGCTTTCTTTTCTACGGTGAAAACCATAATATTGAGAAATACTTACTCTCAAAATTGGATTTAAAAAAGAAAGATTTTGATCAAAGTTCAACAATTGAAACTCCTTCTTCAAAAAAAACATTATTTCTAAGATCACGCGTAGATATACAATCTCCTTTTGGGGAAGAAACTAGAAGTGAAACTATATTTAACAAGGATGTAGAAGATATTCAATTAAATGAAAAAATTGAAAAATGGTTTGAGGATTATGAGTATGATTCTATTTTTCTTCCAATAAGTTTTGGCGCAACTTTATCAGATTTTAATGGTCTTCGATTAGCGCTTCATATTCGGTGTACAGACACTATTAATAGGTTAAAACCAATTTACATATATAGTTTTGTAGACCATCATCCTCTAATTACTAATGATTATTTTGACATTCTGAAGACCCAGAATGTATTTCTAATTGATTACACCCACGGAGCTTTTTCAGATGCAGTATTAAAAGAAAATACTGCATTAACAATTGGTAAATTACCACATGAAATAGGTAAAATAAATTTGACAATTCCTAAGAACTACGATTCCTCGCACAGTATTGCGAATGAATGGGCTATTTATAAGTTAATATATTCATTACCTAAAGTTTTTTATGACGACGCGAATAGAGTAATTAATAACATTGAAAATAACATTTACTTTAAATATTTACAAACAATCTTCCCTTCAACATCTTTTACCAGTATAACTGAATCTACTTTGTTAATAAATAATAACAATCATAGTGAGCAGGTTGAAATTAGCGAGAAACCTAAAATACTTTATATTGACAATGATTATAAGAAGGGGTGGGAAAGTATTTTTAAATATATTTTCAAGGACTTAAATAAATTGAATTTTTCGACACTAGAATTAGACTACAGAAAAATTTCGAGAGATCAAATCGTTGAAAGAGCTATTAATAAGGTAATTAACCCAAGCAGTCAAAGAATAAACTATGATATTGTACTACTAGACTTCAGGTTGTGTTCTGCTGATTCAATAGAAACAGATATTGATCAAGTTTCAGGAATGCAAATTTTAAAAAGTTTAAAGAGTTATAATCCAGGTATTCAAATTATAATTTTTTCGGCCACCAATAAAATCTGGAATTTGCAAGCGATCCAGGAAGCTGGTGCAGACGGATTTGTTATAAAAGAAAGTCCTGAGAATAGTAAAGATGAAATGTTTACTGTAAGATCAATTAATTCTCTAATGAAATCTGTTGAGATTGCTAGTAGCAGAAAATATTTAAAAGAGGTATGGAATGACTTTAAATTGTTAATTAGTTTAGCCCCAGAATTTGAAGTTAATATTTTGATAGCCTTCAAGTTACTATATGATTCTGTTCATTCGCGTAAATATATGAATTATGCCTATTTGCAATTGTTTTTAATTGTTGAAGAGTTTATTTCAAAAGACAATATATTCCGAAAAGATCCAAACGGCAGTAATTATCTTGTCCATAATAATAATGATTATTTGATTTTTGATTTTATCAAAAAAAATGGAAATACTCCAGTTTATAAATCAGCAATAAAGTTTAAAGGAGGCAATTATAAAATAGAAGTAGATAATGATTTTTCTAGAAGATTAGATACAAATGCAGTGGTCTCTTCAATTTTGATTTTTAGATATGGCTTACAAACATCTGGTGAAAAAGATTGGACAAAAATTTACAATGTAAGAAATGAAAAAGCAGCACATCCAGAAGTTGGTTTGCTAGATTATTTGGAAATTAAAAAATTAATTGACTTTTTGATTTTTATATTGGATGACAAGAATGTGAATCTTGCTAATATCGAAAGTACTTTAGAAAAACCAAGTTTTGCCGACCAATTATGTAAATTGAAAAATAAATTTTCCAAATAATTTCTGTTTATGCACCTCCTTTGCACAGCAATATAATTCCTTTGTCATATAAAACATAGCTATGGATCTTCTTTCTCATTTCGATATAGAACTCAATCATGATCAAAAGGAAGCGATAAATCGCTTAGCACTTTTTCTGGAAAGTAACGATCAGGTTTTTCTCCTGAAAGGTTATGCGGGAACCGGTAAAACAACTTTAATAAAGGGACTGATAAAGTATTTACTACAGGAAAAAAAACAGTTTGAGATTTGTGCACCTACAGGAAGAGCAGCTAAAATACTGAGGAATAAAACAGGTTACGGCAGCACGATACATTCTACAATCTACAGTTTTGATAATTTGGTGGCGAAAAATGCAGAAGCAAAAGATGAAGCTTCACATTCTTTCGAATATTTTTTTCCTCTTAAAGAATTAGCGAAGGAAACTGTAATAATAGTAGATGAAGCCTCTATGATTTCGAGTCGGTTTTCAAAAAATGAACTTTTTGATTTCGGTACGAATATACTTTTGAACGATTTGTTGACCTTCAGCAGATTGCAGATGAAAAATAATAATAAACTAATTGTTATTGGTGATCCTGCACAATTATTACCAGTAGGTGATAATAATTCATGGGCACTTGAAAAGTCTTTTTATGTAGAAAAAAACCTTTCCGTTTCCGAAGGATTATTAACTGAAGTTGTACGGCAAAATAGTAGCCTAATTCTGGAGAATGCTTTTAAGATTAGAAGTTGTATAGAGAAACCAGATTTCAAAGAATTACAATTTAGTTTTGATAATACTAAATTTATTAATCTAAACGGTAAAAATCTTGTCCAGCGATATTGCGAACTTTTTCCTAAAACTGATTTTGATAATGGGGTAATCATTACTTATTCTAATGCTCAAAATCTACATTACAATCAAGAGATAAGAAATGAATATTTTCCCGGAAAAGTTCATATTTCCGAAGGTGATATCGTTCAAATCATTAATAACAATTACTCTACATACAAGACCAAAATTTATAATGGCGATTTTGCGATGGTTATTTCTGTTGGTGAAACAGTTAAGCACTCTGCACCTGTATTCGTCGACGAAAATGGGAGGAAAGTAAAAAAGATAATAGACTTCACTTTTAAGAAAGTAATCCTCAGTCTTCCCGATTTTGATGAAGATATTGAAGCCTTCATTCATGAAAATTTATTAGAATCTACTTCCCGGGATTTAAGTATCAACGAAATGAAAGCGCTTTATATTAATGCCGTAATGCGATTTAGAGATTCGAATAAAAATGAAAGAGTAGGATCGGAAAATTTTAAAAATTTTTTAAAGAATGACGTTTTCTTTAACGCACTAAGAGTAAAGTATGGGTATGCAATTACTGGACACAAATCACAGGGTGGTGAGTGGAAAACTGTTTTTGTAGATTACTACGGAAGAGTAAGCCTGAAAAAGGAGCCTTTGAGATGGAGTTATACAGCAACCACAAGAGCTTCAGAATGCGTTTACGCTACTAATTATCCAAATTTTGGCAAATATTATCTTCTGAAGTTTTCAGATATTGGAACATTTTCTAACATACCCGAGGGAGCATTTTCTTTTGAGAATGTTCCATTATCGCCATTCCATAAAATTACGGATCATAAATGTAAAAGTTGGCTCTACTGGAATATAATGGATAAGTGTCAAAATACCGTATTAAAAATAAAAAATATAGCAAGTGAAGAATGGACTGAAAAATATACAATTGAATTAAATGACGAGATTCTAATAGCTCAAATCTCCCATAACGCAGCCGGTTATTTCAGTACGGATTTTAAAACAACTTCTGTCGTCAGTAGCAATACAAAAGAATATGTTTTGGCTGTTTTAAATGCAAGAAACGAAGTCGTTTTTAAAAATAATTATAAGCCATCGGAAGATTTTCTTACAGATCTATATACTGTTGTCCAAGCGGCAAGCAATGATACAGATGTACGGATTACAAATGTTGTAGAAAAATTAGAAAACTATTTTGTTTCATATTATTTTGAAACCGATAATCCGTTATCCTACATCCAGTTTTTCTTTAAAAAAACCAAAGAATTTTCGACGGCTATAGTGAAGACATTTGGTGCCACGGATGATATAAAACTTAAAAACCTTTTAATGAAAATTGAAGATTATGCCAACAGCTCAAGTTAAAGTACTTAGAAAATCAGGAAAATTGGAAGAAGCCTTAGAAATGGCACTACAAGATTTAGCGAATGATCCTGGAAACATGTGGAACAAACGTTCCATTTCCTGGGTGTATTATGATTATTTGAAGAAAAACGCTGAAGAAAATGATATAAATGCATTTATAGAAAACCTTTCGCATATAAAAGCGCTTAAATTGTCTCCAGATGATAAAATGCTTTTTGATAATCTGGTTTGGCCAATCACCAAAATATTAAGAGATCTAACTAAAGAAAAACAAAAAGCCTTTAATCACTTAAATGCAATTTTCGAAGAGATAAAAGAACTTCATTTTACAAAACCATCCAAGGAATTTTCAATACTCTTTGGAGTTTTGCACAAGGCTTTTAAAGAAACTTCAAAGTATTTTGAAGTGATCGATTGGTGTGGATTGGATAACTTGCGACCTGAAGATTATTTGTCTGAAGAATTTAATAACCGTAAAATGATGGCAGTTGCTGAACAGATCTTCACAGCTTATGCAAAAAAATTGTCAGAAGGAACGCCTTTAGATCAATTTGGATATCAGAGGCAAATTGATAAGGAAAAGATTCACGATTTTCTACCAAAATTAGATCAGGTTATAGACGACCACCCCGAATATCAATATCCGTCTTATTTCAAAGTCAAAATGCTCATGGCATTAGGTGAGACTGAAGATGTTTTTTCAGTATTTCTCCCATTTGCTAAGCAGAAGAGAAATGATTTTTGGGTGTGGCAACTTATGAGTGAAATATACAAGGATGATCCAGAGATTGTTTTTAATTGTTTATGTAAAGCACTATCACTTTCAACGCCGGAGGAATTTTTGGTTAAAATTCGCCAAAGGTTTGCTAAGATTTTAATTGAGAGGAAAATGTTTTCTGAAGCCAAAACAGAAATCAATCGAATTTTAAAAATAAAAGAACAAAAAGAATCAAGTATTCCTAATGAACTTCAACAATGGATTTTGCAACCTTGGTTTTCTGAGACTGAGGCTCGAAAGAATAATTTTGATTTATATCAGAATCATTCATCGTTTGCAGAAGAACTGCTATTTCAAGATGAATTAGAGGAAACAATTGTCGTAAGTTTTGTAAACAATGATAAAAAAATGCTAAACTTTATTCAAAGTAAAACAAAGCAAGGTTTCTTTAAATACGATAAGTTTTTAAAGGATCCACAAAAGGGAAACATACTAAAAGTTAGATTTAGTGGTGAACCACAGGAGGATTTCTACAGATTAGCAACCGTCAAATATTCCGAAAATCAAGTATCCGAAATGATTAGGGACTTTGCAGGAAATATAAAAATTATTCCCTCAGGAATTGGATTTTTAGAAGATTGCTTTATTGATAAAAATTTAATTGACTACAATGGAATCCTTGATGGACAAGCGATAAAAGTAAAAGCAATTTTATCATTCAATAAAAAGAAGAATGATTGGGGATGGGTTGCCTTTAAATTGAAAAAAGCAAATGATTAAATTATTTAACTTTTCAGGAATACTTAGCAGAATCCTACACACATGGGGCAAAAAAAAATAAATAGGTACTACAATAGATAGGATTTAGTTTTAAACCCCAAAGTAAGTTCCCAATAAATAAGTTATAAAATGTTCAACTTAAAGAATCTAAGGCTTCCAGTATCGAGATTAATCTAGCAATTAGGAAATATAATCCATTGCGGTTTAATGATTTTAAAGCATGGAAATTTCTGGAAATTAATGCTGTATTACCATACCCTCTTTCACCAAAAAATTAGAGTGCATATCAGTTGCACTCTTTGTTGTTTCCTTTGCAATAGTAATGAGAACTTAATAATAAAACTTACGCTTTAATTTTAAATTATGCAAATAACAGCAAAACTCGCAAATATCCTCACAGAACAAAATGGTACAGGTAAAAATGGAGAATGGAAAAAACAGGATTTAATTTTTGAAACCCAAGATCAGTTTCCTAAAAAAATTTGTATTTCTTTTTGGGGAGATAAATTACAAAATGTACCACTTCAGGAATCCAAAACGTACACCATTGATTTTGATGTTGAAAGTCGGGAGTACAATGGCAAATGGTATACCGATATAAAGGGTTGGAAAATAGTGCAAATTAATACTATAAATGACGTGTGTTCTACATCAGCAATAAACATATCAAAAGAGATTGAGCAAGACTCAGCAATTACTGAAGAGGAGGACGATTTCCCTTTTTAAACTCTCGATGATATTAATGAGATATTTTTCTCCTAGTTATTGATATGCAAATTTTAAGTTCATTATAAATATTTAGAAAAGTGGAAAACAAAAAAGAACTCATAATCAAAGCATTTGAGCAATTAGATGCCGACATGCTGGACATTTTACTCAATGACGATCAACCTTATCAGGATGTTTCTAAAGAACTGTTTGTTTCTGAACTTAAACGTTATTTCAGTGAAATAAAAACATCAAACTATTCAAAACTTGATTATAAAGCATATAAAGGCGTTTGCCAAAATTGTAGCAAAGGTAAAACCGGATATTCTTTTGTCAATTCCGAAGGACATAGTTTTATGAGCATGGTTTTCGAAGAATCAAAAAATGATTATTTAGATATCTATAATTGCGGTAGTTTTTGTACTGAAGAAAAAGAAATCGAAGAGGAAATGACTGGCATCTTTTTTTATAAGGATGATGAAGTAACCTATATTCCTACTGCTAAAAATATTCTGGAAGTTAAAAGATGTGCTGCTGCCTTTGCTGAATTAAATAGACAGATAAAAGAGGAAGGGATATTATCTAAGAACTTCTATAAACAATGGATTGATAAATATGGTGATCTTGATGATATCTCGGAGGCATTTTCAGGTGAATCCTACCGGTATAAGAGTGAAATTAAAAAACCGTTAAGTACTTTAAAATACTACACGCAGATAGTAGAACGCGAGAGTTTGGCAAAGAAATATTGGTTAGAATTTATGTCAATACCTGTCGCAGATTTGCCTTCGCTCCAAGATTGGTTGGTAAGATGCGATAAAGAGTTTGAATTTTTAAGATTTGGCTTCGCCGAATCTGCGAATTACGCTGCAGGATTTTTCTGCGACCGCAATTTAAAAATCGACCTTCGTGAATTTTATTACTACCACAATATCAGTGTAATTCTTAACAAATATTTTGATTGGATTCCCGATTCGGATTCAGTAGGTGATGAAGAAAATATAGAAGATGATTATGAATTTCCTTTTTAGCCTAGGTACAGAATGGGGGTAAATATAATTTGAAAAAGATAAAAAAGTCTCTTATTGGTATTATTATTTATAATGGATTTTAGTCCGCACTTTATCGGCTTTTTTTAAAAAATGCGAAAATTTAGGAGAAGCTCTATTATACGTAAAGAGTTTTGGATGCCAGTCACAACAGTGGTTTATATTAAGTTAAACTTCTCCATCGCATTAATCTTAGTCTGGTCCGCAATATCAATATAAGGTTTCATTGCTTTGTAATCACTGTGACCAGTCCATTTCATTACAACTTGTGGAGGAATGCCTAATGCAAGAGCATTACAGATGAAAGTTCTCCTTCCTGCATGAGAACTTAGTAAAGCGTGTTTAGGTGTTACTTCATCAATTCGTTCGTTTCCTTTGTAATAGGTTTCGCGAATTGGTTCGTCGATTTCAGCGATTTCAGCCAATTCTTTTAAATATTCATTCATTTTTTGATTAGTAATAACTGGAAACGCTTTGTTGTATTTATAGATTTCATCCTCGTATTTTAAAATTATTGCTTTACTATGGTTATTCAGCTCAATGGTTAAATTATCTGATGTTTTCACCGTAGTAATTTCGATAAAATTTTCTTTAATATCTGTCTTTTTAAGGTTTTCTACATCTGAGTATCTCAAACCTGTATAACATTGAAATAAGAAAATATCTCTAACTCTTTCTAAATATTGTTTTTCTGCTGGAATAGAACATTGTTTTAAATCTTTTAATTCATCTTGAGTAAGAAATATAATTTTTTTTCGCACCAACTTTAATTTAGGATTAAACAATTCAAAACTATTATTCTTATGAAAACCTTTTCGAAGTGCCCATCTTAAAAACCATTTCAAGAATGAGAAATTTTTCAGAATAGTTGAGTTTTTAAATTTAAGTTTTTTCTGGAGGTATAATTGATAATCAAGCAGTCCACTTTCTGTAAAATCTTCAAATGTTATTTGCGGATTAAAATTTAAAAGATGTTTTTTAATCGAACGTAATTTAGCTTCTGTTGAAATAGTCCATTGGTTTAATCGAGATTCATCTTTAGTAAATTGGTCAAATAATTCAAAAAAACTTTTTATTTCCACTATAACTTGTTTTTCTACTTTACCAATTATTAAATTAAAAGCATTTCTAAAACTTTTGCTGTCAGGAACGATTTTATCTAACTCAAATTTCCGAAACACACGCTCGCAAGCTGATTCATATTCGCTAATTTTCTTGTTTATAATACTTGCAGATATTTTTTTATTCCCATGTGTAGTATTAGTTTTGCAACGCTGAGTTTCTGTACTCCATTTGTCAATCTCTACCCTATGTCCAAGATTGAAAGCTACAATATTATTCTCCCACTTAATTCTAAAGCGGATTTTTGCTGTAGTGTTGTCTTTTTCTTTGTCAAGCAAAAATTGAGTGTGATATTTGACTACCATATTATTTTATTTGTTTTCTATATTGCTAACTTCAAGTTTATCAATGGAGATTCCTCCAAGTTTTAATAGTTCATCATAAGTATAACTGAATGATTGAATCAGTTTGTTTTCTGAATAGATATTTATAATTTTCGACAATTCTTTTTTTTCATTTGAATTGTTATTTTTAGGATAAGTATAAATTTTAAATGAAAAAGATGAAATTGGAGTGGTGGTTTTATATACTTCCTTTTCAATTAAAGTATTTCTATTTTGACCTTTATCA
Source organism: Kaistella sp. (assembly GCF_041824135.1). Taxonomy (GTDB): domain Bacteria; phylum Bacteroidota; class Bacteroidia; order Flavobacteriales; family Weeksellaceae; genus Kaistella. The sequence continues at coordinate 29,887 of NZ_JBGZYM010000035.1, forward strand.
TTTTTACTTCCAGTAAATTCTTGTGAAATTTTATAAGGTTCAGAGATAGATCGGAAGCTAAAATTTCCATTTTCATCTTTCCAATTTTTAGTTCCCATTAGATTTTCACTAATTCGAAGTACGCCATACTCTGTATTTAATACTTGTGAAAAATTTCCATCATTAATTTTCACAAATCGCCAAATGCTATTTTCTTCAAATTTCTCCCAATCTCCATTATTAATTATTTCAATGGTAATTCTTTTTTGAGATTTAATTATTTTATCCTTATCAGCAACGGGAGACGTTGAATTTTCATATCTAGCAGCAATTTTACTTTGTGAATTTTTTGAAATTCTTTTATGTGATTGAGCATGCAATGAAACTCCAAAAAAAATTGAACTAATTATGATGTATTTAAACATAACTATTTATTTAAAAGTTCTATCAGCAAACTAACTTGTCTCATGCTTTCTGTCAATTGATCTTGACTTGTTTTCAGTCTTTCAATTGTTTCTGCTTGAAGCTCAATCATACCGGTAAACTCGCTGTGAGAAATGGTAAAATTTCCATTTACATTGCCATTAATGTTACTATTAACACTATTTGAAGATCCATTACTATTAATAACTTGACTATTCGGCTTTATCATTTCACCTAGTTCCGAAGTAAACCATTCTGAACTCAAATCAGTGTAGGTAAGTAGAATTTTTTCTATAGTATCGGAATTTAATCCTGAATTATTTTTTATAGCTCTTCCAACTAAACCAATCGATAAACCTGCTTCAACTGTAATTTTATTAGGATTCAATCCTTTGAACTCCATATACGTTTGTAATCTTTCTGTAATTGTCATAGTTTATATTGATATTTATCATTATTATTTTGCTAAAAATAGATTTTAATCTATATATTTGCGGTCTAATTGCAATGCAAATATAGTAAAAACAATCAAAGTACACTAAATACTATAATAAAAGAATGTGATTTATTAAAAATAATTTTATATGATGCTACTATAAAAAATTTAATATTAATAATGTTGGAAAATATCTACAAAAAATAAATATAATTAATAGATGGAAGATTCTAATAAACCAGTTTGGCAATTGACGATAGGAGAATTTATGGAGCTCTTAGATTCAAGGATGCCTAAAATTGAAGAAAAAAATATTTCTCAAAATAGCACAAGTATAAAATATGTTTATGGTCTTGCTGGATTAGCAAAATTAATTGGTTGTTCAATAAATCATGCTAGTAAACTGAAAAGTTGTGGTGTTTTCGATGAAGCAATTATTCAAAATGGTAGAAAAATCATAGTTAATTCGGAAAAAGCAATAGAACTATTTAAGAATTATAATAAATGAGGGAAATAGATGGTCAAACACCTGTTGGAAAACTTACTGTAGAGCAATTATTAGAATTATCAAAGAAATTAAATTCTGAAAAAAAATACGAATACGGTATGAAAGGGTTGGCAAAAATCTTAGGATGTTCATTGTCGAAAGCTTCATATGTGAAAGCTTCCGGCATATTGGATAAGGCAATTATTCAAAACGGAAATATCATCATCATTGATAAAGAGTTGGCTTTAAAATTATTTGGAAACAATGAAGTATAGTTACCTGGAATTTACCCGTAGAATTTGGGAGTTTAATGAAAATAGACCTTTAGGTTTATCTGCTATTTCTGTTTATTTCTATTTGTTAAAAATTGGATCTGATACAGGATACACAAAATTCACAGTGTCTGATAGCAAGATAAGTAGAGAGCTTAAAATGACAAGGAAAACAGTAAAAGTATGTAAAGAAAGGTTGCGCAAATTTGGTATAATTTCATACCAGTCAAGAAATGGAATACCTTCTGATTTTCAATTAAGTTCTGATTATCCATTAATTTTTAAAGATGCATTTGGAGAACCAGAAGTTCAATCTGAAATAATAGAAGTTAAAGAGTTTAAGAAGAAACTTGAACCAAAGTTGGTAGAGGTAAATTCTATTAAAAAAAGTACACAACAGATTTCGAGTAGTGTTGAAAGAAATATAAACATTCCTTCAATTAAAGAATTTTTAGAGTACGCTCAAAAATTAGAAACTTACGAACCTCAAATAGATTTTGAAATTCATTCGAAATATGATAATTGGATAAATAATGGCTGGAAAAATAGTGCAAATCGACCAATAACCGATTGGAAATCTACATTAAAAAGTGTGCTGCCTTATCTGAAAAATTCCACACAAAATAATTCACTTTCTATAAATTCAATTCCAAGAATAACGCCTCCAAAGCTATCAAATTTTTAAGATTAGAAATGTAGATAATTATCTATGTGGAATTTATAGACAGAAATATAAAAATAATGAAAATATCAGATTTAAAGCTCGGTCAAAAAGTAACAATTAAAGGAATGCTTGCTGAATACCAAGGGATTCAAAAAGTGAAAATTCAAAATTTTGGGAAGGTTGAGAAAAGAGTTTTCAAAGCCGATGGAATAAATATTTTTAAATATTACACGCTTAATGATGGTATTAAAACGCTGAAAAGTGAAAAAATTGAATTGAAATAATTCAAACACTTTAGACAAAAAGGAAGATTTTAATTCCAAAAAATCTTGAATTTATTTATGATCGTTCCAGAAAAAGATATAAAGATAATCCGCAAGGAATTTGAAAATAAGAATGAAAGAATTCCCGACAGAATACGATTGGGAAACCATTTCGTGGACGATTTTATTTTTGATGGCAACGAATCTTTTGATATTCCAATTAATGCACTTCGGGTAATTTTCAATATTATTTCCATTATTGGTAACGAGCAATTTCGTCCAGACGATCGACCGAAACAACTTACGCTTTTCGATGAAGAATTTGAGACTGAAAACAACACTTTCGCTTCTATTAAAATTAAAAACAGCAAAATTTCGCCGAGTGGTTCTTCAAAACAAGTTGTTGCAGCTTATGAATTTCTGACTAAATTTAAAATGGGATGGTATAAATCTTTAAATTCCAAGGGAAAAGAAATTAAAACTTTCGGAGGTCTTATTTCAATTCCGTGTTATGATCACAGAGGATACACAACGTTTTTAATCAGCAGTTATTGGCTGAAAAAGCTACTGGTTATACCGGAGTACAATTACATTCTATATAATTTGGTTTATAACATCCGAAACAATAAGCATATTATTTTTGCAATTTGGCTATCAAAGTTGCCTGAAAACGGAACTACTTTAAAGCTATCTACGCTCAACAATAAGTTTGGTTTGAACTACAAATCTGCCAACGATTTTTGTTTTAAATTCTTAAAACCAGTAAAAATAAGTCTTGAAAAATACAACGATTTGTCATTTAATTATAGTTGTCGAAGAGATTTAATATCAATAAATCCGTTCAATACAAAAGAGGTTCCTATTGAAACTTCACCAAAAATTGCGAATGTAAAAACTGAAGTAACGAGGAGATTGAATTACTTTAAACAGAGGTACGGATTAAAGAATTCAGAAATGGTTCAGTTTTCTTATCAATACAGAACGATCTCACAAACCAGAGAATTGATTGAAAGATCTTTCAAAGAATTCATAAAACGAAATAGATTAATCCGAAAAAAATCAACTGAATTTCAAGGAAAATTATTTCTAAATGTATTACAAGAATTTATGATAATGGAATACAGAAAAACAAAAGTAGGAGAATTGATTCCGAATGGATATCCGACTATTATCTGAATTCGGATTTGCACTCATTCCATTTCGGAATTGCACTCATCTCCAGTTCGGAATTGCACTCGCTAAAGTTAAAGAAATGTTAAAATTTAATTTTTTAAAGCTTTGTTTTCGGAATTGCACTCATTTCAAATAAAATAGCAGAGTAAAAATGTTGGTAAGTACCATTAATTATGGATAAGTATGAAAAAACAAGTAAAACAAAAAATTCATTTCGGATTTGCACTCATGCAGAAATCAGCAATATCTCGGAATTGCACTCATTTCACTTTCGGAATTGCACTCATCTCAAATTCGGAATTGCACTCATGTCAAAAACGAGTTAATGCACTTATCATAAAGCGATACAGAGAAACACTAAAAGTATTATAAAAGTAAATAAAAGTTTTTTTTTATTTAAAAGGAGAATGTGGATAAAAAATTTGCTTTAAAAAAGAAAAAAAATGAACTGCGAAAAAATTAAAGATAAAATTGATATTAAAACGGTTTTAGAATCTTTCAATCTATTTCCTGTAAAAGAAAATTTCAAAACAGGATTTTATTTTGCATTAGATCGAGAAGAAAAAGCACCGAGCTTTTGCGTGGATTTTACAAAAAATAGAGCTTTTGATTTCGGAACAGGGAAAAACTTCGACATTATTTCAATTGTTCAGTTCATGAAAAAATGTTCAGTTTCTGAAGCTTTGGAATATCTGAATAATTTAAATTTTTCGGAGCAAAATTTAATTCAAGAACCGAATGATTCTAAAGATTATGAGATTATTCAAGTAAAGGAAATTCAACATCCGGCATTAATTCAATACCTCAAATCGAGAAAAGTCTATGAACAAAGACATTTGGTAAAAGAAATACATTATCAATTGCATGGCAAAAAATATTTTGGAATCGCCTTTTTCAACGATTCTGGAGGAGTGGAAATCCGAAATAAATATTCCAAAATTTGCCTGGGTAAAAAAGACATAACTTTAATTAAAAGTGAAGGTAATCCGAAAAATGAAATTTGCATTTTTGAAGGTTTTTTTGATTATCTGACATATCGCCAAATGCGTAAAGATGAAGTTTCAGATTTCCTAATATTAAATTCTACTGCAATGTTTTTCAATATAGAAAAGCGACTTGAGTTTTATGATAAGATAAATTTATTTTTAGATAATGATTTGAATGGAAAATCTTTAGTAAAAAGTATTTTAAATAGTTATGAAAACGTAGAGGATTGCTCATTGATTTATGAAAACTTTAAAGATTTGAATGAATGGTTTTGTGGTAAATAAAGAGTAGTTTTAACATGACTGATAAACGTGATAATGCTTATTATTTAATTAAAAAATTGCGAAAACAAATTAATAATAAGCATTAATAAATTCACATAAATATTCTCATGTACAACATTTGCAGTATAACATAGAAATATTATAGCAATTTTCATTTATCGTTAAGGTTTACTTCATCTTTCTTATTATATTTAAACTTTCTAAATTCTTACCTATTTTATAATTTTAATGAAATTACAATTTAAAGAGCAAAACTTTCAGATTGAGGCTGTTGCAGCCATCGTGAAATGTTTTGAAGGGCAATCCTTAAAAACGAATCGCTTTACTTTGGAAAGAAGTAAACAGATATTAAAGAAAACAAGAGAGATTGCGTCAGATAATGCTTATCAAAGTTCTGCTTTCGAAGGGGATGTCTTTGAAGATATTGGATATCGAAATAGTGCTGTGCAAATTACTGATAAGCAAGTTTTAGAAAATATAATTGCGATTCAGAGGGAGCAATATCTTATAGAAAACAAAAACCTAGATATTTTAAAAGGGGCAAATTTAGGATATAACTTTACCATTGAAATGGAGACTGGTACGGGGAAAACCTATACTTACATTCGCACAATGTATGAGTTGCATGAAAAATATGGTTGGAGTAAGTTTATGATTGTAGTACCATCCATTGCTATTCGAGAGGGTGTATTCAAAACGTTTGAAATAACTCAAGATCACTTTCAGGAGATATATGGACATAAAATTAGTCCATTTATTTACAATTCTTCCCGACCTCAAGATATAGAAACTTTTGCTTCAGACAGTCGCATTAGTGTGATGATTATTAATACTCAGGCATTTGCTGCTCGTGGAGCCGATGCTCGGAGAATACATCAAGAATTAGATCAATTTGGCTCCCGAAGACCCATCGATATCATCGCACAAACCAATCCAATTATCATTATAGATGAGCCACAATCTGTTGGAAAGGAAGGTTCCGTAACCCTTAAAAGTATGGAGGAATTTAACCCTTTATGTACTTTAAGGTATTCTGCCACACACGCCGAAGAATACAATAAGGTTTATAGATTAGATGCTCTTGATGCTTACAATAAAAAATTAGTAAAGAAAATTCAGGTTAAAGGAATCAACTTAAAAGGTTCTACCGGAACTACCGGATATTTGTATCTGGAGCACATTTCATTGAGTGCAAATAAACCACCTGTTGCTTTTCTGGAATATGAAAAAAGAAATGGTACTGGCGTAAAGCGAGTTCGAGAAAAGTTAGAACAGGGAACAGATCTATATGAGATATCCGGAAATCTTCCTGCTTATAAAAATTGCTTGATTACCGAAGTAAATGGTTATCAAAACAAAATAGTTATTAATGGTCTTGATATTTATCCAGGAGATATTTTAAATGATAAAGATGAATTGGCTTTTCGTCGCATACAAATTAGAGAAACCATTCTTTCGCATTTGCAGAAAGAGAAATTTCTTTTTGAAAAAGGAATTAAAGTTTTGTCATTATTTTTTATCGATTCGGTTGAGAAATACCGTAAGTATGATGAAATGGGTGAAGAAGTCTTGGGTGAATATGCACAGATTTTTGAAGAAGAATACAGAAATGCCGTCAATGATTTTCTGGACTTATTTCATCAGGAATATACGGACTATGTCATAGAGACTGATGCAGCAAAAGTTCATAAAGCCTATGCGCCAGGAAACTATTTAGAATATCTCAACCGGGATGATGCAGATCGCGTGCACAATGGATATTTTTCTATTGACAAGAAAGGGAAACCTGTTGATTCTACCATTAAACGTGGAAGCGATGATTCTGATGATGTCTCCGCTTATGATTTAATTATGAAGGATAAAGAACGGTTGTTGAGTTTTGAAGAACCTACACGCTTTATCTTTTCACACTCTGCTTTGAAAGAAGGCTGGGATAACCCAAATGTCTTCCAAATCTGTGCATTAAAGAATGTAGATAGCGGAAGTCAGACCCGAAGAAGACAAGAAGTCGGTCGTGGTATGCGATTGTGTGTAGATAAAAGAGGTATACGTCAGGATTTTGAGTTGGTAGGAGAACAGGTGCACGACATTAATGTATTAACAATTATCGCTTCTGAAAGTTATGAAGATTTTGCTAAAGGCTTACAAACTGAAATTGCAAAATCATTAAAAGACAGACCAATAAAAGCCGATACCAAATTCTTTTTAGGTAAAGTCTTGACCAATGAATCAGGGGAAACAATTCGCCTGACTGATGAAGAGGCGAAAAAACTAAACAAATTTCTTTATAAACACGACATTTTAGACGAAGATGACAAAATAACGCCAGAGGGAAAAGAACTGATCGAAAAGAATGAAGTTCCTGTTCCAGAAAATTTAGTGGCGTATGCTTCTGCAGTTAATAAATTATTGCAATCAGTTTATAACGGTGATGGTCTAACTCCTGAAGATGATCGTAAAACAATTCCATTAACATTAAATAAAAATTTCGCGAAAAAGGAGTTTCAGGAACTGTGGAAAAAAATCAGTTTGAAAACAGTTTATGAAGTGAAGTTTGATACGGATAAACTCATTGAACAAAGTAAAATACGCATTAATGCAGATTTGCATATTTCGGATCGGAAATATGAAATTAAAACCGGAGAGATGCGTGAAGTTTCAAAAGAAGATTTGAAAGAGGGAACAGCAATTACCGTTACCAAAACCGATTCCAAAAAATTATCGACAGATCTATATACACAGGTTGCCTATGATATTGTGGGAGAAATTGAAGCCTTAACCAACTTGAAGCGCAGTACGGTGGTAGCCATTTTGAAATCAATTAAGGAAGGTCAATTCTATTTATTAAGAAAAAATCCGGAAGAGTTTATTGCTAAATGTGCCAAACTCATTAATGAAACTAAGGCATCGCTCATCATCAATAATATTGCCTATCATAAAACCGATGAATCTTTTGATGCAACAACAGTTTTTACCAATGCTAAAAATATTTTGCGAACCGATGAAATTTTGAAAAAACACATCTATGATTTCTTAGAAACAGATTCTAAAATAGAACGGGAGTTTACCAAAAATTTAGAGCAGGCAACAGAAGTGATCGTCTATGCCAAGTTACCCAAAGGTTTTTATATTGCTACACCAGTTGCCAACTACAGTCCCGATTGGGCTATTGTGTTGGACACAGAAAAAGTAAAGCATATTTATTTTGTCGCAGAAACAAAAGGATCCGAAAACCTAAACGATCTAAGAGGAATAGAACAGTTAAAAATACACTGTGCACAGGAACATTTTAAAACCATTAGCAATGGTGAAGTGAAATTTGATGTGATTACTACGTACAGTAAACTATTAGAAATTGCGCAGTTAAAATAATACGTTAGTTCGAACTACTTTTTATTTAATTAGAATTCAGAATCAAAAGATAGTATGTTGATTTTCAGTTGTTTTTTATTTAATTAGAATTCGGAAACAAAAATATAAAGATGAAAAGTTGGATACAGAAAGCATTAGAATATTTAAAGAAATCTTTAGGAAAGGTTGCTGTAGAATTGAACGAGTTGGACTGGAAAGAAAGTCTCTCACCCAATAATGCTAAATTATGTCAGCATATTTCCGCATTTGCAAATATGCCCGGTGGAGGTTTCATTGTTTTTGGAATAAAGAATGACACAAAGGAAGTTATCGGAGTTTCCACCGATGATGCCACTAGTATTGTAGATAAATTTGCCTCATTATGTAGAGATGGTGTTGAGCCATTAGTGAGTATTGATTATTCCATCGAGAAATATCAAGACAAAGATATCTTGATTATTTACATTAAAGAAAGTGCAATAAAACCTGTATTCTTACACGGAAAAACATTAGAAGATAGTTTTATAAGAAGTGGAGGTTCTAGCCGGAAAGCGTCTCGCCCAGAAGTAGGCGCTATGATGTTAAACAGTAAATCTCCAACTTGGGAAGAACTTCATGCCTCCAAATTGCTAAGTGAAATTGAAGTGATAACTTTATTGGACTTTAGTAAAATATTAGAATTGCTGAAAAAACCAGCGCCCTCAGATTTAAAAGAAATAATGAATTGGCTGGAAGATGAGAAGATGTTGGTAAATGCTGATGGGAAAGGATACTATATAACAAATTTTGGTGCTATTACAGCTGCCAAAGATTTGAAAGATTTCGATGGATTGGTTCGGAAATCGATCAGACTGATTAAATATGAAGGGAAAAATAAAGCGGGTGCAAGTAAAGAATTTCCGGGTAGGAAAGGATATGCTATTGGTTTTGAGGCCTTGATAGCATTTATAAGGGGATTATTAGAAGATAGCGAAATTGTTAAAAACGCTTTAAGAGTTGATACTTCTCTTTATCCTGAAATTGCTCTGCGTGAATTGGTTGCCAATACACTTATCCATCAAGATTTTACTATTCGCGGCACCGGTCCTATGGTGGAAATTTTTGATGACCGAATTGTTTTTACAAATCCTGGAAGATTGCTTCCGACCAAAAAAATTGATCGCTTGATTCGTACCACCCCCGAATCTAGGAATGAAATTCTTGCCGCTGCGTTTAGAAGATATAACATCTGCGAAGAACGAGGATCGGGTTTTGAGAAAGCGGTAATCAGTATTGAGTTATATGGCTTACCTCCGCTAATATTTGAAGAATTAGAAAACTCCTTTCGAGTTACCATGTATGCGCCCAAAACGTATGCAGAAATGACCAATGATGAACGAATAGAGGCGGCGTATCAACACAGTATTATCAGCTATTTTGCAACCGGCGGTTTTAACAATACCTCTTTAAGAGAAAGATTTGGTATGCACGATAAGCAAGCCTCTCAGATTTCACTGCTTATTAAAGACGCCATAACAGCAGGAAAAATAAAACCAAAAGAAGAAGAAAATGTTTCTAAAAAGTTTAGTAGATATATTCCCTATTGGGCTTAAAAAGTTTTATTTAATTAAAATTCTGAAATAAAACATAACCTATTGATTTGTAATCGGTTGTTATTTAATTTGAATTCGGAAACAAAATATAAAGATAAAAAGTGGGATACTGAAACCAAGATAGTATAGCTAAAAAAAAGCGAAATGAAACGAAAAACAGTTGCGAAACAACATAAATTGTTGATAGCTAATTGCTGGTTTTTTTATGTTAAAAACTTGAAAACGAAAATGATTTCAAAAAAAAATAACTGAAAAATAAAAATAGAAACAAATTAAGATAACATGCTCATTTATAGTTTCTTAAGTTGTTTTTAGAATCGGAAAAATAAAAAATAATAAAAAACAAATAATCTTGAACCTCGATTTAAAGGATGATAAATTTAAAAATAGGGTTAAAGATTAAATACAAAATAAATGAACGATAAATTAGACCTCCAATCCCCAGATATAACCGGCTTAAACATCGAAAAAATTGCCGCCCTTTTTCCCAACTGCGTAACCGAAGCAGCGGACGGAAAAAAAATAGACTTCGATTTGCTCCGCCAGGAACTGAGCGCCGATATCGTGGAAGGCACAAAAGAACGTTACCGCTTGGAATGGCCCGGCAAACGCGAAGCTATTGTAACTGCCAATTTACCGACCAACAATACGCTGCGTCCTGTACGCGAAGATTCTGTAGATTTTGATACCACAGAAAATATGTACATAGAAGGCGACAACCTGGAAGTCCTGAAGCTCTTGCAGGAAAGCTATCTGAACAAGATAAAAATGATTTACATAGATCCGCCCTATAACACTGGGAAGGACTTTGTGTATAAAGATAACTTTGCCAAAGCCAGAGAAGAAGAACTCTTTGAAAGCGGGCAAAAAGATGAGTACAACCAACGCCTGGTAGCCAACCCCGAAACCAGCGGACGTTACCACTCTGACTGGCTCTCTATGATGTACCCAAGATTAAAACTGGCAAGGAATCTTTTATCTGAAGATGGCGTTATCTTTATTTCTATTGATGATAACGAAGTACATAACCTGCGTAAGATTTGTGATGAGATTTATGGGGAAGATAATTTTGTCGCAAACGTAATTTGGGAGAAAAAATTTGCTCCCCAAAATGATGCTAAATGGTTTAGTGAAAATCACGACCATATATTAATTATTGCAAAATCGAAAGAACTACTAAATGTTCATCTGCTTCCCCGCACCTCGCAAATGAATGAAAGATATAAAAATTATGATAATGACCCGCGAGGAGTTTGGACCTCTGATAATTTATTGAGGAAAGATGTACAAAAGTCAGGTATTTATGAAATAACAACACCGAACGGTAGTATTTACTCACCGCCATCGGGGAGAAGTTGGCGAGTATCCAAAGAAAAGTACAACGAAATGGTTCTTGAAAATCGAATATGGTTTGGAGAAAAAGGTGGAAATGTACCGAGAATAAAGAGATTTCTAAACGAAGTACAAGATGGTATTAAATCACAAACTATTTGGAAATTTGATGATGTAGGACATAATCAAGAAGCTAGTCAAGAAGTACGAAAAATTTTTAATGGCGACTCGTTTTTTGATACTCCAAAACCAATTAGATTGATTAAAAGAATGATATACTTAGTAACTAAAGAAGATATTATCCTTGACTTCTTTTCGGGTTCAGCAACAACCGCTCACGCAGTAATGCAACTCAACGCCGAAGACCAGGGACGACGGAAATACATCATGGTCCAATTACCCGAAATCACAGATGAAAAAAGTGAAGCTTACAAAGCAGGTTACAAAAACATCTGCGAAATAGGCAAAGAAAGAATCCGCCGTGCTGCCCATAAAATAAAAGAAGAAAAACTAGAAAAAGCTAAAAAAGACGGCTTGTTTGCAGATTTCAAAGATGAGCAGGATTATGGTTTCCGTGTTTATCGGTTAGATTCGTCCAATATGCAGGATGTGTATTACAAACCACAAGATTATAACCAAAGCACCTTAGATCTTTTTGCTGATAACGTAAAAGAAGACCGAACTGCAGAAGATTTAATCGCCCAGATTATGCTCGATTGGGGCTTAGAACTTTCGTTGCCCATAGAACATAAAACCATCGCAGGCAAAGAAGTCTTTGCCGTAGCTGGAGATTCTCTGTACTGCTGTTTCGATACCGATATTGATGAAGCATTTGCCAAAGAAATCGCCAAGGAAAGACCGATGCGTATTGTATTCAGAGACAAAGGTTTTAAAGACGATACCGCAAAGGAGAATGTGAAGCAATTGTTGAAGCAACTCTCCCCAGAAACTGAAATGAAGGTTATATAATAAGTTTAATCATTATGTTAAATTCAATTATCCAATCTATAAAAAACACTGCTAAACATGTAAATGAACATGTTGATTATCCGACTTGCCCAGGTATTTATGCTTTCATGTTGAAAGATAATTCTACATTAAAAGATTTCGGAAAACCAAATCAAGTTTTATATGTTGGAATTGCAAAGGAAAGTTTGAAGAAGAGAGATTTGGGAAATCATTTCCATAATAAAAGTACAGGTCGCTCTACATTAAGACGATCTCTTGGTGCGATCTTAAAAGATGATTTTAAACTGTTTGCATTCTCTAGAAATGGAAAGAATGAAAAGAGAGAGATTTTGAATTATATTTTTAATTCAGAAGGAGAACAATTGCTGACAAACTGGATGTGTAATAATCTGATCGTTGGATATTGGAAAGATGAGCATTCTATTCCTTATTCAAAGTTGCGAAATTTTGAAGAAGATGTGATAAAGATTTTGAATCCAACACTTGATTTGGATCCACGCACAAAGAAATATAACATTTTCGCAGATAAACTTGATGGTTTAAGAATGATTTGTAGAACTGAAGCTGAAAGTACTTTTAATAAAAACAAAAACTAAGAACTTGGACAAAATAACCGCTGAAATCAAAAAGGTCATTAAAGTATTGGATGACCGTATGGAAATCCCAAACTACCAAAGACCTTACCGCTGGACAGAAGATAATGTCCGATTATTATTAGAAGATATTACTAACAGCTGGAAAGAGGGTAAAAGTTCTTATAGAATTGGAAGTGTGATTCTTAATAACGACAATAAAGATTCGCAACTTAATATCGTTGATGGTCAACAGCGTATCACCACTATTTTGCTTGTCCTGAAATCTTTAGATAGTGAGGTAGGTTCTGGTTTGAGAAATTCACTACTGTACAAGCATCAGGATTCACTTAATTCGATTATTCGCAACAAAAATTTTATAGACTCCTGGGTACAAGAAAATATAGGAAATGATATAAGAGATTTTGAGAAGTATATTTTAGAATACTGCGAATTTGTAGAAATTAAAGTGAGTGACCTTTCCGAAGCATTCCAGATGTTTGATTCGCAGAATGGACGTGGCAAAGAGTTAGAAGCATATAATCTTTTGAAGGCTTACCATATCCGTGCAATGGAAAGTAATACGTTTGAGGAGAAAATAGCTTGTGACAAAACATGGGAAGGTGCGGCACGGTATCAATCGAACAAAGACAGTGATCAGGTCTCAGATTTATTAAGACAATTGGTCAATGAGCAATTATACAGAACCAGATTGTGGAGTCGCAAAGAAACTGCATTGGAGTTCGATAAAAAGCAAATCAAAGAATTTAAAGGTATAACGGTTAATAAAAATCATCCGATTGATTTCCCTTATCAAAACAAAGAATTGTTGCAGGTTGTAATGCAGAATTATTTTAAGTCGCTAGGTGTTGCTGTAAATGGTGTGAAGTCAAGATTCAAGCAGTATTCACCTGAAAATATTAGTCCATTTGCTTTACTCAATCAAAATATTGTGAATGGAAAAGACTTCTTTGAGTATACAGAAACCTATGTTGAAATCTACAAGCGGCTTTTTAATTCTGAATATGAAGACATGAAGGAATTCAAAAAGTTTATTCAGAAAAATTGTAAATATTCTGGTTCGCACCGTGATGGAGATCAATATCTTTTTGAGCTTTATAAATCTCTGATTATGCTGATGTTTGATAAATTTGGAGAAGATGGCGTGAACAAATACCATAAAACATTATACCTATTGGTTTACAGACTGCGTCTTGAAAAAGAACAGGTGCGATATGCAAGTGTTGCTGATTATCCTATTCAAAACCAGGTTTTTAATATTATAGAAAATGCTCAAACCTATTCTGATTTAATTATATTGGAAAAAATGGCCAATAAAAAAGTAGTTTGTAAAAAGGATGTAGATTTTATCATTAAGTATTTTATGGAACAAAAAGTTCATTTGACATCGGGAGATGAAAAGAAAGTGAATTCAACTAAATATAGTTTTGCATAATGGAAACAAAGAATTTAAATAAAAGTTTACAGGAAATATTTCAAAGTAAATACATTGTTCCCCTGTATCAAAGAAATTATGCGTGGGCACAAGATGAAATAGAGCAGCTGCTTCAGGATTTGTATGAAAACTTTAAAAAGTCAAAAAAAAATCCAACTTTAAATTACTTTATTGGTAGTTTGGTAGTGCTAAAAAGAAAAGATGGATATTATGAAGTTATAGATGGTCAGCAAAGATTAACAACGCTGTCTCTTTTGCTGAAAATATTGGGACTAGTTAAAGAGCCTAAACTTTTTTATGAGTCAAGACCAGAGGTGGAAGCTTTTTTTGATTCCTATTTTAGAAACGGAAGCACCAAAGATGTTACGTTTAATTATAAAGTTTCACATCTTATAAACGCAGTAGATTTGTTGAAACAATCCATTGTCAACCCTGATGAAGTTGAGGGAAAAAAGCTTTTCGATATTGAAGATTTTGACAAATTTAAAAAGTTTGTATTTGAAAATGTAATTCTCGTTAGGGTAGAAATTCCTCAGGACACAGATGTCGCTTCTTATTTTGAAATAATGAATAACCGCGGTGAACAACTTCAGAAACACGAAATTCTGAAATCTTATTTGATGGAAACATTGAGAGATCAAAACGGTAATTATTTTGAAAAACAACAAGATGAATTTTCAAAAATATGGGATGCGTGTTCGCAGATGGATGTACATATTCAGAAATTATTTTCTGCAGAAGATAGGCGGAAATATTTTGGTGAAAATTACGACAAAATTAATATCGTTGATTTTTTAGAAGAAGAATCGAAGCAAGAAAATGGATTTTCAATTAATGATGCATTAGAAAAACAATCACTGGGAAATAATACTTCGGATAAAATTGATGATATTGATGATGCTGGTAAAGATCAATCGATCATTGATTTTTCCAACTTTTTGATGCATATTTTTAAAGTCAAATATCAATCTGGTAATGAAACAGAGATTCCGTTAAATGAAAAAGATTTGATTTCAGTTTATGATAGTTTGAAAGAAAGAATTGATGCCAAAGATTTTATAAATGATTTACTTTATTATCGGACTGTTTTTGATCGATTTATAGTTAAGGCAACAGATGATGAGAAAGATGAAGAAAATTATAAGTGGACACTTAAAAAGCCGTATCGATATGATTATTCCAAAGCAGAAAATAAAATTTCCACTAGCTTAAAATATAAAAATACTTTTGAAGACCAGGACCGATTAATAAAATCTATTTCTTTATTACAAGTAACATTCAGGAACAGAAAATATAAAAATTGGTTGCAAAATATTATAGCTTTTTTCTCTGATAAACAGAGATTTGACATTAGTGATAATGAATTTCTAGATTTTATTGATGGAATTATTTTAAATCATTTCGATGTAAACATGGACTCCACCAAGTTTGATGAAGGGGTCAAAGCTCCACATTTTTTATTCAATTTTATTGATTATTTATATTGGGTGCAGTTCCCTTCTGATTTCAAATTTACTTATCGTAATTCAGTAGAACATCATCTCCCTCAGTCCTATAAAAATGAAATCAATGAAGGTTTGCTTGACAATCTGGGTAATCTTTGTTTAATTAATAAGAGTTCAAATTCTAAAATGAACAATGAACATCCAACCGGAAAAGCTGCTATCGATGGAAAATATTACAAAATAAATCTTCCACCTAAGCAGAAAATTATTTATAATATTACAAATCATAAGAAGCAATGGGGGAATGATGAAATATTAAATCACAGAAAAGAAATAGGGGATTTATTAGATAGAAGAAAAGAAATTTTAATGATTTCGGAATAAGTTATGAAATTAATTGACAATATAAACACCCGCCTAATTGATGATCTAAAAGAAAGCATTGGTAAAAAAAGCAAACTTTCTATTGCCGCTTCTTCGTTTTCTATATATGCTTTTGAGGCCTTGCGGAAAGAATTACAGAATGTCGAAGAACTGCGTTTTATATTTACGTCGCCAACTTTCTTGCAGGAAAATTTCAAAAAAGAAGTGCCAAAATTCTTTATTCCACATTTGTTTAAAGAAGCAGATTTATGTGGTGGTGAATTTGAGTTGCGCTTACGTAATCAATTAACACAACGTGCCATCGCCCAAGAATGTAGCCAATGGGTAAGGGATAAGGTGATTTTCAAATCGAACAAACAGACAAATTATCCTTTATCGGGAATGATTCATTCAGAGAATAAAGATGAGTCTTCTTATGCGTGGACAAATGTCAATAGTTTCACTACAGCAGATTTAGGAATTACACCCAAAAAAGGATTTCCTACTTTAATTCAGAAAACAGATTTCCCAAATGCAAAAGCTTATCTAGAGTATTTTAATCAAGTTTGGGAAGACGATGAAAATTTGGAGGAAGTCACCGCAAAAGTCCAGCAATATTTCGAAAAAGCATTTAAAGATAATAGTCCAGAATTTATCTATTTCATTACGCTTTACAATATTTTTAATGATTTTTTAGATGATCTTAGTTTGGATAATCTTCCGGATGATCGTGTAGGTTTTAAAGATACGGTAGTTTGGAATAAACTCTTTAATTTTCAAAAAGATGCTGTTATTGGTGCGATAAATAAATTAGAAAAATACAAAGGTTGCATCTTGGCGGACAGTGTGGGATTGGGAAAGACCTTTTCCGCTTTGGGCGTTATCAAATATTATGAGATGCGTAATAAAGATGTTTTGGTGCTTTGTCCCAAAAAATTGGAAGCCAACTGGAACACATTCCGCCACAACGATAAAACCAATATGTTGGCGAAAGACCGTTTCAATTATGATGTTTTGTTTCACACCGATTTATCTCGTGAATCGGGAATGAGCAATGGTCGAAATCTTGCCAACGTGAATTGGGGAAATTATGGATTGGTGGTAATTGATGAATCGCATAATTTCAGAAATGCAGGATTGACGTATTCAGATAAAGAAAATCGCTATCAGTCACTAATCCGAAAAGTGATGCGAGAAGGCATCGAAACAAAAGTACTGATGCTCTCTGCAACGCCAGTAAATAATCGTTTCAATGATTTAAAAAATCAATTGGCATTGGCTTATGAAGGCGATGCAGCATTGATTGATGAAAAACTAGATACTAATAACGGTATTGATGTCATTTTTAAAAGAGCACAGTCGGCTTTTAATACCTGGTCGAAAATGGAAATCGAGGATCGTACCACTGAGAAATTATTGGATCTTATTGATTTTGATTTCTTTGAAATATTAGATTCACTAACCATTGCCCGCTCCCGAAAACATATCACTACCTATTATGACACGAGCGATATTGGTAAATTCCCAACCCGCAATAAACCTGTTTCATTAGCTTGTGCATTGACAGAAAATGATTCAGTTACGTATAATGAAATAGCTGAACTTTTAGGTCTTTTGAACTTATCTGTTTACACCCCTTTAAAATATATTTTGCCAAGCCAATTTGGAAAATATGCTGAGAAATATGATAAGCAAACAAAAGGAGGAAAGCTAACCCAGATAGATAGAGAATCGAGTTTGAAAAACTTATTGCGTATCAATTTATTGAAACGGATTGAAAGCTCTATAGATTCCTTTAGAATCACGGCCAATGGTATTTTATCACAAATCGAGCAAACCATAAAAACCATCACCAAAGATGGAATAGAAAACATCTCTAGTATTCAATTCGATATGCAGGATGAAAATTTTGATTGGGATGCGAATTGGGGCGATGAAGAAAATGTAATCGGTAAAAAAGTGAAAGTACATTTGGCTGATTTAGATCGTCGCCAATGGAAAGAAGATTTAGAAGAAGATTTAGCGGTTTTAAGTCAATTGATGGAAAAGGTGAATCAAATTTCTCCACTTTTGGATCATAAGTTGCAAAAATTAATAGACACTATTACACATAAAATTCAAAATCCTTTAAATCCTGGCAACAAAAAAGTTATTGTATTTACTGCTTTTGCTGATACCGCCAATTATTTATACGAAAATGTAAGCAAACATTTCAAAGAGAAAAATAGCATACATTCTACCATAATAACAGGTTCAAGAAGAGAGGCAACAACCAAAACTATTCCTACTGAACTCAATGCATTATTAACGTGTTTTTCGCCGAAATCCAAAGACAAGGATTTGTTGTTTCCAAACATAAATGAAGAAATTGATATACTTATTGCTACAGACTGTATTTCTGAAGGACAAAATCTACAGGATTGTGATTACCTGATTAATTACGATATTCACTGGAATCCAGTTCGCATCATTCAGCGTTTCGGTAGAATTGATAGAATTGGGTCTAAGAATGATTCTATTACATTGGTCAATTTTTGGCCAGATATTACCTTGGATAATTACATCAACTTAAAGCAGCGAGTGGAAGATCGAATGTTGATTTCAGATTTATCAGGAACAGCAGACGATAATATTCTGAAAGAAAATCAAAAAGATTTAGAATACCGTAAACTTCAATTACAAAAATTGCAAGATGAAGTAACAGATTTAGAAGATTTGCGTGAGGGAATCGATATTACCGATTTAGGATTGAATGATTTCAGAATTGACTTGTCTAATTACATCAAACAATATGGTGAATTGACCGATATTCCCGAAGGCATTCACGCTGTAGTTCAGTCAACCGAACTTTTAAAACCAGGGGTAATTTATGTGTTGAAAAATATTAATGAGCATATTAATATCAATAAGTTGAACCGTTTGCATCCGTATTATCTAGTTTATATCGATCAAAACGGAAAGTTATTATTTAACCATATCGATTCAAAGAAAGTTTTGGACGCCATGCGAATGTTGAGTAAAGGTGTTCAAGAACCTATCATTTCTTTGTGCGAACAAATCAATAAGGAAACCGACGATTATCACAATATGTCTGTGTATTCGGAATTGCTTAAAAAATCTATTGGAACGATATTACAAACAGAAGAAGAAAAAGTAATTCATAGTTTGTTTCAATCAGGCGGAACAAACGTGATGAAAGACAAGTTCAAAGGCATTGAAGATTTTAAGTTGATTTCGTTTTTAATTGTAAAAGAATGAACATATTTAATTTGCCCAAAACGACGTCGGTAGAAAAAGTCATTCCAAAAAATGCTTTTGATTCTTACACCAATGCTAAGCAGAAAAAGCAAATTAGTGATTGCGTTTCGAAAATTACTTGGTCACATAAGTTGTCTACTGATACTACTAATTTACAATCAAAAGAAATAATAGAAATTCAAGTATTCAATATTGAACTAAAAGAAAAAGTTGAAATTAAATCTATTCTGTCAATTATTGATAAAGCGATTCCGTATTTAATAATTTTTGTAATTAGGTATAGCAGTTTTATTTATATTTCTACATCCCCAAAACACTCTAATCCCCATAATGAAAATACATCTGTTATAGATTATACGTTTTCATCTGATTGGTTTGAAGAAAATAAAAATACTTTTCATATTGAACTAAAGAATAACCTTGATTTTGTATATAAAACTTTTTGTGAGCAGTTTAATTCTTCTAAAGTATTAGTAAAGAATATTAAGGAACTAGTGTCAAATCAAAAAGATGTTGACAATTATAACAAAGAAATACAAAATCTTAAGTCTGCTATTTTAAAATGTAAGCAGTTTAGCAAAAAGGTAGAACTGAATATGAAGTTAAAGGATTTGGAAAATAAATCAAACTGAAGTTATTATGTATATATCATCTTTAAAACTCTGGAATTTTAGAAAATATGGCTCTTTGAAAACTTTGGAAATTTTAAAGCCAGATCTTATTGTTTCCTTTAACAAAGGCATGAACATTCTTATAGGAGAAAATGATTCAGGAAAATCAGCTATTATTGATGCTATTAAGTTAGTTTTAAAAACGCATGCATACGAATGGATTAAAGTAGAAGAAACTGATTTTTTTAGTAATGGTAATGAAATTTCCGAAACGTTAAGAATTGAAATTGAGTTTTCAGGAATTTCTAACCTAGAAGCTTCAAATTTTATCGAATGGTGTGGTTGGAGTAAAGAAGAAGAAAATAGACCTAAGCTAATTCTTATTTACCAAGCGCAATTTAAGGATGGTAAAATAATTCCTACAGATGTCAGAGCAGGAATGGATGGACATGGTAATCTATTAACTGCTGAAGCTAAAGAATATTTAAAATGCACCTATTTGAAAGCGCTTCGAGATGCAGATTCTGAATTAACAGCTAAAAAGAACTCAAGATTATCTCAAATTCTGAAAGAACATAAAGAATTCAAAACCAAAAATGGAAAAGGTTTACATGAATTTGAAGAATTATTTGATAAAACTAGTAAAGAAATTAAAGATAAATTTAAAGATGAAAATTTAGGTTATAACACGAATATAAAAAAAGTAGTTGATGACTTTGTAAGATCATTTATTGGAAATGGGTCAGAGTCCTCTTTTGATTTAGGTTCTACTAAAATAAATAATATTCTCGAAAAAATATCTCTTGGGATAGTTGATGCAAATAATTTGGGATTAGGAACAATGAACCGCTTATTTATGGCCGCCGAATTACTACATCTTAAAAAAGCAAATTGGAACGGATTGAAATTATGCATGATTGAGGAACTGGAAGCTCATTTGCATCCTCAGGCGCAATTGAAAATAGTAAATAGATTAAAGCTAGAACCAGATTTACAATATATTCTTACTACCCACAGTCCAAATATTACTTCACAGGCAGATCTGAAAGACATGATTATTTGCAAAAACAATCAAATATATCCCTTAGGTGAAGGAAAAACTAAATTAGAAGAAGATAATTATAAATATTTAAAACGATTTCTAGATGTTACCAAAAGCAATCTTTTCTTTTCCAAAGGAAATATAATTGTTGAAGGTTGGTCAGAGGAGATAATAATACCAGTCTTAGCAAGTAAACTAGGTTATGATTTAACTAAAAATGAAATATCAGTTATAAATGTAGCCTCTACAGCCTATCTACATTTTGCGAAAATATTTCTTAGAGCAGATGAAACTAAAATGAATGTACGTGTTTCTGTAGTTACTGATTTAGATAATAGACCTGATGAAAATGGTATATTCAAAGAAGAAACTGACGAGGATGAGCGGGTGAAAACAAAGCAAAATAATTTACAAAAGTTAAAATTATCATTTCTAAAAACAGATATTAATTTAGAAATTGCAAAGGAGTGGACATTAGAATGGTGTCTATATAAATCTTGTTTATCAGATCTCTTTAAAGAAGCTATTGCGAAAGTACATTCTGGTACCAATGAATTTAAAACTGATGAAGATGGTAAGTACAAAAAGACTTTTGAGGAAAAATTTATAAGAAAATTATTGAAAAAAGAAGGGACTTCACCCATTGATAAAGTCGCTGTCGCAATTGTGTTTGCCGAATTACTAGAAGAGAATACTATAATATCAAAAAAACATATTGAACAAGATCCTTATTTATTCTATTTAGTTAATTCTATTAAACATGTTTGTGGTTATGAAAATTAATCCGGATCATATAAGAGAAGCAGAAGGAATTTTAATTGGAGGAGCCGAATTTGATCCTGAAAGAATTGAATTCATTAATTTTATGGATACCGTAGATTTACTTGCTGTTCCTGGTAGCGGAAAAACTACAGCACTGTTAGCTAAGTTATATTGTATGGCAAAACAAATGCCTTTCCCTGACAATGCGGGAATATTGGTTTTAGCTCATACTAATCATGCAATACAAGAAATAGAAAAAGTACTCAAACCCATTTGTCCTCAATTATTTTCCTATCCTAATTTTGTTGGAACGGTGCAAAGTTTTGCTAATAAATTCATTGCAAATCAAGCCAATTTTGACTTATATGGAAGTTATATCAGAAAGAACGATGATGAAATTTCGGAAAATGAGTTGCTCAATGAATTCTATAAAATAGGATATACTTCGAAACTGAATGGATTTATATTTAATCAAATATATTCACAATATTCAAAAATTAAAGTCGAAGATTTAGAAAAAAATTGTGCATTAAGCAAATCAGAAGCTAAACAGCAATTAATATTATTAAAAAAAAATAAAATTCTTAATAAAAATGGTACTTGTAATTATTCAGAATTAAAGAAAATTAGTAGCGGGGATATTGATATAGTAAAGACTTTTTTAAGATTCATTCATAATTTTGCAATTAACAAAGTAAAAGATGAAAAGCAAACCTATTGTTTAAGGTATAATATTGATTTTAATAATAGAAAATTTAAATCTAAATCAGGTGATTTGAGTTTCGATTCTAATTCCGGTAAAGAACTATTAGGTTATTTTGAAGAAGCTTTAAAAAAGGGTATCCTAAGATTTCGTGATTCATTTTCAATTGCACAATATTATATAGGAATACAAAAAGTGCTAATTGAGATATTACAAAATAGATTTCATTATGTCTTTATTGATGAAATGCAAGATTTAGATCAGGATCAAGTTAATTTGGTGGACGATATTTTTTTTAGTGGAAATTCTAGAACGGTAATTCAAAGAATTGGGGATAAGAATCAGGCTATTTATTCTAGTAAATCCTTAGGAGGCGAAGTAGTTTGGAAAACTAGATATGAAATAGATGCGGAAAAATTTGAGAGAAATCTCAGTCTAAATAATTCACATAGACTAACACCAACCATAGCTAAACTTATAGATGGTTTTGTATTAAATCGCGATGAAGGCTATGAAGTCGTAGGAACGTCTGGAAATACGGATATAGCACCTTATCTTTTGGTTTATAATGATGAAGGTGATGCTAATAAACTAAAAGAAAAATTCATTGAACTTAGAAAATATCATCAACTAGAACAAAATGCTAAGAATTTAGGACATGGATTTCATATTGTTGGATGGACTACCGATAAAGATGAAGGATCTAATAAGTGGTACTTAAGAAAGTTATACCCAGAATATTCAAAAGAATCTAAACAAAACAAAGACGATTTTAATTGTTTACGAAAATATGTATTTTTATTTGATCAAGATAAAAACACTTTTGAATCTATTAGAAAATCCATCTTAAATGGAATAATTAGGGTTTTAAGAATTGAACAAATTTATTTCGATTCAGATTCTAAAAAACATTTTAGGAAATCTAGTTTCATTCAATTGGTGAAAAATAAAGGAGATGAATTTTATCAAGATTTCAAACAGAAATTATTTAATTGGTGTTTTTCTATAATCACTCTAAAAAATTATGAAGAAATTTTTATAGAGTTTTCTGATTATGTGACGAATGACTTAATTGATATAATTTCAGATTTTAAAGTTCTAAAATCAACTGATTTTATTAAAAGGCCGTTTGATTTTATTGTTTCAGATTTACAAATTAAAAACAATCAAGAACAAAATCAATTAGAAATTAAACTAGGTTCAGTTCATTCTGTAAAAGGTCAAACCCATTGTGCTACAATGTATGTTGAAACAGATTATTATTTCTGTGAAACATCAAAATTAAATGTCATGATCGAATCAGGTACTAAGAATAAAGAACCTGTCTATGGAAATAATCCATTGTTTTTTCAAGAACAGAATTTTTCTCATCTAGGTAAAGTTAGGTCAAATGAAACATTAAAAATGATGTATGTCGGTTTTTCAAGACCAACTCATTTATTATGTTTTGCTGTGAGGAAACTAAATGTTGGAAAGGATATTCAGAAATATAAGAACTCTGGATGGGATGTTCGATTTATTTAAATTATTGCGCGGTGTATTTAATAGGTAAATTTGCTTTACAATAACCAATTTGCATAAAATACACCCAGGCCTTCTTCAAAACTTGTGTAAAAAAGATACAGTAACCTGCGTAAAATAGATGTTGGATATTTTTAAACCTACGTAAATTAGCACAAAGTAAAATTATGCACCTGCGTAAAATAAATACAAGCACCTGCATAAAATAGATACAGGATAATTCAAACTTGCGTAAAATAGTACAAAGTAAACCTTCACACCTGAGTAAATTAGTTACACTTTCTTTCCAAAATCTGCGTAAACCGAATACTACACCTGCGTAAATTAACTACAAGTAACGCATCTACCTGCGTAAATTAAACCCCACCTTTCATTCTTTCTCTTTTAAAAGCAAATTCAAGTATTTCTATTTGAATATCAATACCTTACCCTTCCTCAATCCAGCCTTTTCAGAGTTCTGAAAAAATAACGGATAGATCTAGCAAGATGTGTCTTTGTACCCACAAACTTTTCAAGTTTTGGTTACTAAGACGATCTTGCCTTTTTTGCAAAAAGGAGAAAAAACTTCGGAACTCGTTTTTCTTTTTTATGGAAATTTTAGTTGAAGAATCCAGATTACTCCAGATTACTATTATTTACACTTTCTAACGCTCCAAATTACTCCAAATTAGTAGTTTTTACTCCAAAGCGCTGATATACTGTTGTTTTGCAAGGCTTGATTTTTCAATTTTGTCCCGAAATATTTAATGTAAATAGATGAAAAAATTGATTTATCTCCTCCTATCTTTTCTAACGGTTTCTATTCAAGCGCAAGTAGGTATCAATACCCAAACACCAGAAACCACATTTGAAGTTGTAGGAAAACCAGCTGATGTAACCCATTTTGATGGTATAATTCCTCCACGAATAACAGGTGATCAACTTGCAGCAAAAATATATACTACCTCAAAAAAGGGTGCGATTGTTTTTGCAACTTCAGCTGCCAATAATCTGTCTGGCCAAGTGATTAACGTTAGTGAAGCCGGACCCTATTATTTTGATGGTAATATTTGGCAAGCTTATTTAAAACAGTTTCAGCCAGTTGAATACAGGATTGTATTATCTTTTGATCCGAACAGTACTTCGGGATTAGCTTCAACTTCTACTTGGTCTGCACCAGTTAATTATTACGGTAATACCAATTCATATTTAACAGCATCTAAAACATATAGTATTGGAACAAAAAATTTCGCAGGTCTAAAAGGGGCTGTAACTTTTAGAAAAATTCATGGGATAGTCAACGTTCATTTTCAAATTTTTCGATCATCAGATTCAGCACCAATTGTGAGCAATGCGTTTATTGGAATTGCGGACATCTATAGAGATATCGGATATATTCCAAATCAGATCGTATTGCTTCATACAGAAAATTCCACGCAATTCTTTCCAGCACTTTTAGAAAATTACGCTCTGCAAATTCCAATTTCTTCTTTAAATCAAATGTCCACGAACTATTATACTTATGGAGAAGTACAGGGCTATTCGAACTGGGTAAAACCATATCTGCCGTGACGTAAAAAAACTTTTAAACGCAAACACAAATGATGAGTTTGAATTTTAATGAACGAAAATGGTCAAGGAAGATTTAATAAAAATAAGAATAGAAAAATTTAAAAAAGAGGATTGGAAAAAATTCTGTTTAGATAAAAATATTTCTCTCACCAGTTTAATTGTTAATTCTGTCGAAGGAAAAATTTTAGAAAATGACAGACGACAGATCATAGCGTTCATTGAAAAACAAGACAATCTATTTGTGAAAATAGAAACCAACATCAACCAAGTTGCAAAAATCGTGAATGGGCAGAAATTTATAGGTGAGATAGAATTGAAGAATTTTTCAAATCAACTTTCAGAAATAGCAATTATTAAAAAAAAGCAGAATGAAATGTTTGAGAAATTATATTCAATGCTCACAAAATGATTGTTAAAATCATGAATGCAGCAGGTTCAAGTTTTCCAGGAGTGCATTATAATGATAAGAAAATCAACAGTGGGTCAGGAGAATTAATGTTGATGAAAAACTTTCCGTCTTTCATTAATGAAGCGAGCGATAAACAACAAGTGAGAGATTATTTACGTGCGATTTCGGTTGGAAATAAAAAAGTGATAAAACCACAATTTCATGCGATGATTTCGACAAAATTTCAGGAGCATAGCAAAGAAGAGCTCACCGAAATTGCCGAAAATTTTATGGAAAAAATGGGTTACGGCAAGCAACCATTTACTGTAGTTTTTCATAATGACACCGATCATAATCATGTTCATATCGTTTCGACCAGAGTAGATAAAACAAGTGGCAAAAAAATAAATGATAGCTACGAGAAACTGAAATCTCAAAAAGCATTAATTAAAATTTTAGAAAAATTATACGCTACAAAACCTGAAGAGGAACTCAATAAATTATTGAATTACAAAATCAGCACACTCAGTCAATTAGAAACTTTACTCCAAAGAAGCGGATTTAAACTGGTCAAAAATAAACAAGAGGCAAATGCCTTTGACATTTTAAAAAACGGCGTAAAACTGAAAAGCATAAACGGCAACCAAATTATTTTCGATAACCAGAAAAATGACAATAGGAGAAATCAAATCAAGGCTATTTTGATAAAATATAAAGAAATCTATTCCAATAAAGTATTTAAAGTAGAAGACCGAAGAAGGCAAAATTCTATGCTTCCAGAGGAGAAAAAAAATAAAAGTGATAATCATTCAAAAATAAAAATAGAGTTTGAAAGCGAACTGCAGAAAAGGCTCAAAGACATTTTCGGGATTGATATTGTGTTTCATCAAAAAGAAGGTTTTGAGCCATTTGGTTACACTTTAATCGACCATGAAACAGGCAAAGTTTATAAAGGAAGTGAGGTTTTGAAAATGAATGAATTGTTTGAATTCAGATCTGAAAAATTAGATAAAAAGCTATTTGAAATTCTGAAAGATTATAATGTTCCCAACCAAGAATCCAAAAAGATTCTGTTGGAATTTTTAAAAATAAAATATCCGAAAGCAGCAATAAAAGACTTCATGATTTTTGAAAACCGGGGAAAGAAAGAATTGGACACCTATAGAAAAATTCAAAATGAAGTCAAGAATTTTATTAGAACTCAAAAAGGAAAAAATAGCAATGATCCTATTTCTATCATTAAAAGTGAAGATGGAAAATTATATGCAGTTCATACCCAGCTCCATTATATCGGAGAATTGAGGTCGTTGATTGGAGAAAATGGTTATGAAATATTTTTAAAAAGCGAAAACAGTTCAGACAAAAATGAAATTACAGAGGCATTAGACGAAATGCTATTTGAATTTATGAAAAGCACTTCAACAGCAAAAGATCCGGCAGAAGACGAACTAAAAAAGAAACGAAAAAGAAGAAAATAAATGATAATCACTTTTGCAACCCAGAAAGGCGGAACAGGAAAAACCACATTGGCAATTGCTTTTGCGAATTACCTTTCAGGAATTTCAGAGCGTAAACTCAATGTTTTCGATTTTGATTTTCAAAAGTCATTTTACCACAAGTGGAAAGAAGATGAAATCTTGGATATTCCAAAATTGTATGAAGTAGAAATCATAGGAGAAAATGATACACAAGCGTTTCCAGACTTAGAAACTATTATTGGATTGAGAGATAATGACGAAATCAATTTGTTCGATTTGGCGGGAACACTGGATGTAAAGTACAGCGATTTATTGATTTACAGCAATTTTATCATCATCCCTTTTGAATATTCTGATGTCTCTGTAAAATCGACTTTGGTTTTTGTGAACGTATTAGGACAGATAGAAAGTCAGGCAGATCGCATTTTTATTCGCTCCAAATACGATAAAAGTTTTAAATATTTAAACCAAGAAGGAATGGATGCAGAATTAAATAGATATGGAAAACTTCTAAAATCGCCAGTTTTTAAGAGAAACTGCTTGCAAATAATTGATACCAGAAAACTGACTTATGAGCAAAAATACGCAGTAAGAGATCCATTTAATGAAATAATATGCCACGTCAATGAAACCTTGGATACCACTATATAACCCGTTAATTCACTACATCTCAGTAGAAAAAATTTTGAATATGACCACATTTTTAATCATTCTCATTGCACTTTACACCCTTTATTATGTAGGAAATATCATTTATGATCTCTTTCTAAAAACCCAATCTACTGTAAAAACAAACGACAATGAAATATTTTCATTAGCAGAGTTCGAAGAAGAAAACAGAAGCGAAGTGAAAACGGTTGGTATTGAAGATGTCGAAAACTTAACCACACCAAAATCTTTCTACATAAAGCAATTTCCAATAGAAATAGTAAAGTCAGAAGAAAGACAAGATATAGATGATTATAGAAGGCGATTTGAATCTGAACAAAATATAGATTCTTTCGATGAAAAAACATGGCTCGAACAACCTGAAAAAATAATTGAAGAAGTTGAAGAGAATTTAGAAAATGAATTTGAAGAAGAACTTCATAATGAAGAAGTCAATCAGCTTGAAAATATAGAAGAACACCTATTAAAAATTGAAAAAGCAAGCAATAATTACTGGGAGAATGTTCTAAATATTGCCACAAGTTCTGTGCAATTGGTACAAAACCTAAACGGACACAAAGTGTATCACAGCACCTTAAATAGGTAAACAAATTTAACCCTTAATATTTTTAAACATGATGAATCAAGAATTCAAAAAACACAAAATGATGAAACGATTGCTAACAGCATTTGTAGTCCTTTTATCTGTAAGTCCAGCTTTTGCACAATCTGGTGGTAGTGCGGCTTTAGGAGCAGCAGCAACTACCATTTCGGGTTACATTACCGATTTGGGATTGCTAATCTACGCCATCGGTGCAATTGTAGGAACAGTCGGTGGAATTAGGATTTACAACAAATGGACAAATGGCGACCAAGACATCAACAAAGAAATTGTTGGTTGGGGTGGAGCTTGTATTTTCCTTTTGTTGGTTCCAACATTTATCGCGGCGATATTCTAATGGGATATTTCCTTTATAAGGGGTTGAAAAAGCCCCTTATTTTTTTCGGATTGAAAGATAAATACATTTATTACGCAATGGGTTCAGCAGTTGGCGGAATCGTAATTGTCGCCATACTCTCATCAATATTCGGAATTTTCGGAATGATCATCGGCGCTGCACTTGGAGGAACTGGAGTTTTTCTAAGTTACAAAACACAAGATTCGAAAGGGCTTTACAATAAGACGAAAAACGAAGAAGAGCTGCACATCATTCCACCAAAATTCAAAATTAGTAAAAATTCAAAACTAAAATCTAAGTACTAATTTCTAAAATCTTCCCATGCATTTAAAGAAAAAAACATTTGAAATTCCTTTTATCGGTTATGATTATGGCAAAAGTCACGATTGGAATTTTGATGTGCTTATCGGGCAGTTTGGAAATCCGATTATCGGTATTAAAATTAAAAATATTGTAGAGCAATATTCAGCAGATCCCGATGCTTACTTAAATTTTCACACAGTTTTGAATCAAGTTGTCGCAATTATTGGCGAAAATCATATCGTTCAGAAAGTAGATATTTTCAGTAGAAAACGATACACCGCAGAAAATGCTAATGAATTTTTACAGCAAAAATATTCCGAACATTTTGACGGGCGATTATTTAAAACCATAGATACGCTTCTATTATTCACAGATATTGTTGATCAAAATACCAAGAAAACTAAATACATTTTTTCTGAAAAGGACTATAAAAAATTAAGAGATAAATGTCTGAAAATTTTCATGCTTTTATCTCAAAACGAGTGCGAACCAGAATTTTTAAAAGAAAAAGATTTTGAACATTACTTGAGTGGAATTTTATCAATGAATTTTGCAGAAACACCCACTTTTGATAATATTAAAGCCACAAATGAACACCTTGTTATTGGAAACAGATTCGTGAAAACCATCAGTTTTGTGGATGTAGAAAAAATCGAATTGCCTTCTGAAATTGAGACTTATTCCTATTTAGGTGGAAATGGTTCGGCTTCAGAAACTGCGGTAGATAATTTTTCATTTATCAATGAATTGGAGGAATATAAAACCATCGTTTACAATCAAATTATTTCCATTCCCCATCAAGCTTCAAAGCAACGAGAATTAGATAAAAAGAAAAAAAAGCATGAAGGAGTAGCGAATAATTCTCCTTCAAATGCCATTGTAGCAGAAGAAATAGAAGAACTACTACACAATATTGCAATGGACGGACAACTTATTGTTGATGCCCATTTTTCAATCTCTTACTCGGCAGATTCTTTAGAAAAAATGGAAGAAATTCAATCTCTGATTGAAAATAAACTCTTTATGAAAGGGATTATCGTTTCACAAAATTCTTATAATCAATTAGAACTTTTTCGATGTTGTCTTCCCGGAAATGCCGTGGAACTAAAGAGTTATGATTTATTTACAACGACAAGCGAAGCTGCCTTGTGTTTTTTTTTTAAAGAAAGTTACCCAGTAAATGAAGAATCAAATTTCTATTTAAGATTTACCGATAGACAAGGCGTTCCCTTGAAAATTGATCCATCAGATTTACCCATGAAAACAGGAAGAATAAATAACCGAAACAAGTTTGTATTGGGTCCATCTGGATCGGGAAAATCCTTTTTGATGAATAATATTATCGAACAATATCTGACTTATAATTATGATGTTGTAATCGTAGATACAGGAGATTCTTATTCCGGACTTTGTGCGTATAAAGGCGGAAGATACATTCAATACACTGAAGAAAAACCTATAACAATGAATCCTTTTTTAATGGATAAAGAAGAGTTCAATATTGAAAAAATTGAGTTTTTGACCAACCTTATTTTTTTGATTTGGCAAGGAGCAGATGTAGCAATGAGTTCTACGCAAAAATCTATTTTAGATAATGTGTTGATGTCGTATTACCATCAGTTTTTTAATGGTGGAACTAATTGGTTTGATGAAAAAAGTTCTGAAGAATTATTTCAGTATTTACGCAAGTACAATATCCACGAAGAAGATATTCATGCCGAATACGAAAACGAAATCAGAGAAAACCAAACCTACTATGACATTTTACAAATTGCGTTTGATGCTTCTACAGAAACCATTCGAGAAAAAGGCAGAAAGATGATTAGTTTTTATCATCCCGACAAAAATATTAATAATCCGGATTATGATCCAACCAAATTTTATCAGGTTTTTGAAGCTTATGAAACTTTAACTGATGAAACAAAAAGAAAAGTGTACAATGAAACACAACTAATTCTTACCAAAGCAAAATCTGTAATAAAAAGACCAGAAAACACCAGAGAATGGAATGAAGCTATTAAAAGTGCACTCATTAAAAAAATAGTTCAGCTTGAAGAAAAATTAAAAGTTCAAGAACTTGCCTTTAATAGTTTCTATGATTATTGCGATCAATTTCTGCCAATTTATTTGAACAACAAAAAGCATAAAATTGATGAAACCGAATTTAAACTTCGCACTTTTTTATTCGTTTTAAAAGATTTTTACAAAGGTGGAAGATATGGAACAACTTTGAATGAAAATGCAGACAATACTTTGTTTGACGAACCTTTCATCGTATTTGAAATTGATAATGTAAAAGACAATCCGAAATTATTTCCAATCGTAACCCTAATAATTATGGATACGTTTATCCAGAAAATGCGTTTGCGGAAAGACCGTAGAAAAGCATTGATTATAGAAGAAGCTTGGAAAGCAATCGCTTCAAAACTAATGGGAGGATACATTCTCTATCTCTATAAAACTGTAAGAAAATTCTGGGGAGAGGCAGTTGTAGTAACACAGGAATTGGATGACATTATCGGAAATACAGTGGTAAAGGATTCAATCATTAATAATTCCGACACTTTTATATTGCTCGACCAAACTAAATTCAAAGATAATTTTGATAAAATATCATCACTTCTTTCACTCAATAAAGTAGAGCAAAACAAGATTTTCACCATCAATAATCTCAACAATAAATTCGGAAGAAGCAGATTCAAAGAATTTTATTTAAAGCGAGGATCAAAAGGAGAAGTCTATGGAAATGAAGTTTCCTTAGAGCAATATTTAACCTACACCACCGAAAAACCAGAGAAAATTGCTATTGAATATTATGTGCATCAATTGGATAATTATGATGAAGCACTTCAATTATTCATCAGAGATTTCCAAAAACTCGATGATAAAATGGAAAATATGGTTGGCTTGGTTAATCTTTACAAACAGCCGCTGGATGAAAAGGTCATCAATTATTACCAAAAGACAAAAAATGAAAATAAAGAACACAATGTGTTCAAAATCATAGGTCAAGAAATGCAGGACAGAGGATTAAATTTAAAAGAACTCATTAACTCAAAATCTTACGAATATGAAAAAATTTAGCATTATTCTATTGGTTATAGTTGGGAATTTCGTTGTTGCACAAAACACCTACATCGATGTAACCACGACGCTTGCGTTGAAATTATATTCTGATAATCTTGAGAATCAGCAGGAAAAAACAATCACCCAACAAACAAAATTGCAACAAGCGCAAACTTGGGTCGGAACTCAAATGGTAGTTGCCAACAATATTCAAAATAAAGTTCTAAAAGGTTTGAATGAAGTTTCTGGAACACTGAAAAATGGTGTTCAAGTGATTGATATTTATAACGAATTGGATCGTTGTTTACAGTATTCAAGTGATATTGTAACGCTCACAAGTAACAAACCACAATATGCAGTATTTGGCGTAAAAGCTTCTCAAAAAGCATACGAGCAAGTGATAAAATTAACAACTGATGTCACCGATTTATTAAAACCTGGAGAATTAAATCTTGCAACTGCAGGAGATCGTTACAAATTACTTTTTGCAGTTTCTCAAAATGTAACCATGCTGAAAATCTGGTTGCTTGCAACAAAATTAAATATCGAAAGAGCCATAAGATTAGGATGGTTTCAGTCTATCAATCCATTTCAAGGTTATATTAATACCGATATGAGCATTGTTCAAAACATCATGTGGACGTATAATAATAGATTTTAATCTAAATACAAGCAAAATGAAAAATAGAATTATTCTTTCAGTGCTGCTTCCAACAGTTTATGTTTTAATCACTTCATCTGGTGGAAATCCAACGCCACCTTGGGAAAAAGAAAATGTTTCATTTCCGATGATGAATCAGGAGATTCGACATACCATGCAAGAAAATGAGCGACAAAAAACCATGAAAAATTGGCAAAATACCAATCTAGCAACCGAAGTGGTTAATAAAAAACAATGGGAAAAATTTAAGGAAACCACGACTAAAATTCAAGACCGATTAAGGATTGTAGATTTTGCAATGCAGGCGATTCCAACAGGATATGCCATTTTTTTAGAAAGTCAAAAAATACAAGATATACAGTCAAAAATTATTACAGAAATCCAAACTGCACCTTATTCACTCGTAGTTGTTTTGCCTGCAGAAATCAAATTTGTAGATGATATGCAAATGATTGTGAGATTATTAACTGGAATTGTGCTTTCCTATGGAGCAATCAACCAAATGGAAAAAGCAGAACGAAAAATTTTGCTCGAATATGCTTTAGGAGAAGTCGTAAATCTTCGCAGAGATTCCCTTTTTATGCTCATGAAAATAAGAGATATCAAGCGAAAAGTAGAGTGGACAAAATTTGTAGTTCTCAATTATATTAACAAGGATAAGCAGATTGTAGAATCAATTATGAGTCATTTTTAAAGCTAAAAATTGAAAACACAAATTCAATCATACCACGATAAAATTAATTAAAATGTTCAAAAAATTATTATTTCCATCACTACTAATATTCGGCGGAATGGCTTCTGTAGAAGCGCAAACTGTGGTGCTGAACGATAAATTATTAACACAATTGACCAAAAATCAAGGAGTTCGATTGGCGAGCAATGAATCATTTTTAAATTCATACGAAAAGCAGAAAAAATTATACGATGACATCAATCAAAAAATTGCACAAGTTGTAGCGATACAAGAATTCATCTATGATAAATTAACCAATATCAATTCCGCGATTATGCAGGGAAAACAGTTGTATTATTTATCACAAACTTTTGGACAAATTGGAGTGAATGCCAATGATGTTCTCACACTTACGGCTCAATATCCGGAATATGCAATTTTACTAAATCGGTTTTATATCGCAGCAGCACAAGAACTCATCAAAATGCAAAGCGAACTTGTAAATGACATCCTTCACGAAGAAAATGATTTTCTGATGGATCCTTATGATCGGCAAGTACTCATTCAAAATTTATCTACGAAAGCACAAATGATTAATGGTTATTTAATCTGCATAAAAATTAGATTAAAAAATGCAAAAAAAATTCCATACATCTATCAAATCCCGACCATTAACACCTATGTAAACCTTGATAGAGCCATTGTGAAAGGCATTATGATTAAATATAAATTCATTTTTAATTAATACAATGATGAAAATTAATACAAAAAAAATCTTTCTGTTTATCGCTGTTTTTATGGGAAGCACTTTCAATTTCGGGCAAGTAAAAAAACTGAATGACCCTTCAATTGTTGCTCATAATAAGAGAATGGTGTTTGAATCTTGGGGAGATTTTCGTCCCTATCCTAAATACACATTGGGAATCCAGACCAATTTTGCTTACGCTACAGTTTGGGGATGGCTTTCACCATCTATCAATCAAAATTATAAAAACGGAGCAGACATTCGTCCTTTAAAACCAACAGGTTTAGAAGTTCAAAGATTTGCAGAACTGGAATTTCAAAGAGGTGAAGCAGAAAAAATTAAACTTCAAGTAGATACTTTATACACAAGAAATGTTCAAGATTTAGCTCATTGGACATCTGCAACAGTAGAAGCAGACCCCCTTTGGCTTTTGTATTACAAAAAAATGCTAAAACCCTTGAAAGACTTTCCAGATGATCCGCAGAATTTTATTCAATGGCAATTAAAAGATGATAAAACCTATCAAAATATGTTGATGAATGGTGGAATTACACAACTTGAAAAAGAACTAAATCTTTTGAAAGACAAATACAAAAACTCCAGAACATTAGATATGCCACGAGGAAAACGCTTTCTAATGTACCATGAGACATTAATTGGTTGGCGAAATTTCAAAGATCAATTGAGAGCTTTCGATAGGAAAAATTCCTTATTCCTCGATTATAAAAAACTCCTCACCAAATCAAAAATAAAAATAGAACCAGTTTGGAATTCAAATGATAAAGAGATCGCAATAAAATTCATGAATGAATACCACAATAAATATTAGAAAATGAATAAATACGTAACACTTACCATTTTACTGGTATTGGTTTTTTTGCCGACCATCGTTTTTGGGCAAACAGGAAGCACGGACGATTACAACAAGATACTGCAATTTTTGAAAGGCGATGGAGCATTTGAAAAATGGTTTATGGAAGCTTTTACAAAATTAGATACCACAATGGCAGCACAATCTGCGGGTGCTGTAATGCTCGGACAAGCCATTGGTGGATTTGGAGCATTGTGCTACATGGGATATTTAGGTTGGCAAATGCAGGAAGGAGCAAGACCTTGGGAAGTTACACCCATGATTCGACCTGTAATTATTGCCTTTATTTTAATGTATTGGGGAGCTTTTACGAGTATGATTCAATATCCACTGCAATCTTTGGCAGAGCCAGGAATTGCACTTTTTCAAGAAATTGAAAAGGACGCAAATGATTTGAGGGTAGAAAGATTTAAAAAGCAAAACCAAATTTTAGAAATTCTAATCAAGCAACAAGCTGAAGAAGAAGCTAAGCAAGAAACTTTGGACAAATTAGAAAAAAAGGCAGATGACAGTTGGTATGATGTAGATGTGGACAAATTATTGGCACCTGCAAGAGAATGGTATATGAAAATGGAGTTCAAAATTCAAAAAACATTATCAGAAATCATTGAAGGTATTTCTTTGACAATTCTTCGAGTTTGTACTTATTTAATCTTTTTTATCCAAAAAGTATGGAGTTATGTATTGATCATCTTGGGACCGATTGCCGTCGGAATGTCACTAATACCCGGATTTGAAAATTCTTTTAGCAATTGGGTAACGAAATTCATCAATATTAATCTTTACACTTTTATCACTTATACCATTATCAATATTGGTCAACAGCTCATAATGTCGGGTTACCAAATGGAATTAGATCGCTATGCTTTGATGATTGATTCTGGAGGAGTTGCAGATATGAACACCCTTCGGGTTTATGTGCAAAATAGTGGAATGATGTACACCGCACTTTTTCCTTGTGTTGCCTATATCGTTACAGGAATCGGAATTTTAATGGTTCCATCTATTGCAGATTCTATTGTTTCCGCAGGCGGAGCAGGAATTATGAGCAAAGGAAAAGCAGCCGGAGGAACAGTTGCAAGTGCAGGAAAAGCCGTGGGAAGAACTGCAACAGCAGCAGCTGCAGGTGGCGTTGCAGGAGCAGTAGTTGCGGCAAAAGAAATTGCAAAAGCCGTCGGCAAAATGAATAATAAATAATCCCAATCCGAAATTTAATTAATAAAAATTCTTATTAAAATGCTTGTTAAAAATATAGAACAAAAAATAAAAATCAATAAAGTGGTGTCGATTTCATCAATACTTTTTGCAGTGTTGATTGTCATAGCAGGATTTGCATTTGCGTACAAATTGATTCAAGATTCTCGAAAATCATTGTATGTGATAGATAATGGCGTTCCCATTTTGGTAAAGCAAACTGATGAATTACTAAACAGACCAGTAGAATATCGCTCGCAAATTGAACTCTTTCACAGATTGTTTTTTACGCTTGCTCCGGATGATAGCTACATAAAAGAAAATGTTGAAAAATCTCTTTACCTGATTGATGATAGTGGAAAAAAAGAATACACGAATTTAAGAGAAAAAGGATTTTATAATCAGATTATTTCAGGAAACTCTTTGGTTACTATTCGTACAGATTCTATAAAAACTGACCTTCCAAATAAGAAATTTATCTATTACGGAACTCAAATGATTAATCGAAAAACTTCACTAATCATTCGAAAATTAATTACTGAAGGGAATTTTGAAGACATCATCAGAAGTCCGAATAATCCACATGGCGTTCTCTTGAGAAATTGGAGAATTTTAGATAATAGCGAACTATCTAACAAATCTAAATCACATTTTTAAACATGAATCATTACACTCAAATTAAAGCTCAAGTCTTACAGTTAAAGGATTGGATTATCAAACATCCGAAGCGATTTTATAAATATATAATGCTGATTCTCATTGTTTCTTTTGGCTTAATCTTCATTCAATATTATTATTATTTCACGCCAAAAATCCCCATTAATAATATCCCAAATATCTATTCAGAAAGTGATGAAGTAAAATCTGAAATGAACATGAATGAAAGTAAAATGGAAAATGTTGTGAATGAATTGCAACAATTAAAAGCTAAAAGGGAAAATGGTCCTTTAACCAAAAACGACAGTCTCAGAATAGAATATTTGTTCAACCAATACCAAAAATTAAAAAATGGACATTAAAAAAATAAATTTTAAACAGCCAAAATATATCTTCCCGTTAATTCTTTTGCCAATCATTCTTTTTCTTGGTTTTCAGACTACAAAATTTATGGGTAAAGAAGAGCAACCGACAGAAGTTTCACAGGATTTATCTCTTAATCTGGGCGGAACACAAGATTCTATTCTCTCGAAAAATGCTGCCTACGATCAACTTTTCGAAAAAGGAGATGGAAGATCCATGCTGGATGGAATCGACAAAGAGGAAGATAGTTTGCAAAATTATTCTGATAATCTGGATTACTCACAAAAAAGATATATCGATTCGCTAAAAACAGTTCGAGCACTACAAAATGGAAGTTCAACTGATTTAGGAAAAGCCAGTTATTACAAGCAAAGCAATCAAAAAACTTCTGATGAAAAAGATTTTCAACGATCTGCAGAAATGATAAGAATGTTGAATGATAAAAGCAATGGAAATACAGGACAGCCAAATAATTATTCCGATTCTCAAATGAGTTCAAGTGCTAAGCAAACAGAAACCGATCCAGTAAAAATGTTGCGACAGCAAGTTTTGATGATGGATTCCTTAGAAAAAGCGAAAGACCCAGAATACCAATCAGCTCTTGCTTCGGAAAACAAATTAAAGAAGAACAAAGAAAAAATGGCAGCTTTTCTAAATTCTACGCTTCGTGTTGATAAATCTTCGCTCAATCCGAGTTTTAATTCCATTTCAAAAAAGAAAAAAGACAATTTCATAAAAGCCGTAATTGATGAAAATAACAAAGGTTATCTCGGAAGCAGAATACGTTTTCGACTTTTAGAAGACATCAATGTCGGAAAGCATAAAATCTCAAAAGGAGCAATTTTATATGGTCAAATTTCAGGATTTTCTTTGCAAAGGGTGAATTTGAATGTAGTTTCAATATTAAATAATGGTGAAATTCTGCCTATCAATCTTTCTGTATTTGATATGGACGGAATGCAAGGATTGTACGTTCCACAAAGTGATTTTCGAGAAATGCTTCGGGAAATGGGAAGCAATTCTGTACAAGGAACTCAAATGGATAGCGGTGGAGAAAGTTTTTTTACCAGTCTTTTTTCCAGTTTGTTTAGTTCCACTTCCAAAACCATTTCTAATATGATCCGACAGAACAAAGCAAAACTGAAATACAACTCTTACATATTCCTTATCAACGACAAAGAACTTAAAAAATAAAAATAAAATGAAAAAAACGACTACAAATACACTAAAAATTTTCCTTTCAAGCTTCACATTTTTTTCAGTAATGATGATTAATGCTCAAACAGAAAAACCTGAAAATCGGGTAAATAATCTTACCAAATTAGAAATTTCTGATGGCGTAAGTCTTCACATCATTTCTCCAGAACCTATTCAGTTTGTGGATTTATCAACTGGAAATCTAACTGGAGATTTACCCGCAGAAAATATTGCAAGAATAAAAATTACCGATACTTCTGAAACAGATTCTATTTCAATTCAGAAAAAAATTGATAAAAATAATTTAGGAATAATTACGGTTGTTTGTCAATCTTTCATGGCACAATACAAAGTGAATTATTTAGATTTCAAGAGCAATTCCGTGGCTAATATTCAAATTCAACCCGAAGATATGCAACCACTTGAATACCCTAAAATGGCATTTTCTAATACGGAACTACTGCAATTTTCACTTGATATTTTGAAAAAAAAGAAAGTTGGAAATCCTATTCGAGAAGTGAAAGATTTTAAACTTACCATGCAAATCAACAATGTTTATGTGGTAAATGATTACATCTTTTTAGATATGACGTTTCTGAATTCCACCAATTTAGGCTACGATATCGATGCGATAAAATTCTCTGTGGAAGACAAGAAAATTTATAAAGCAACCAATAATCAAAGCATTACACTCGAACCAGTTTATCAATTATACCATCAAAAACAGTTCAAGAAAAACTACCGGAATATTTACGTTTTCAAAAAATTCACTTTTCCGAATAGTAAAGTTTTCAAAATTCGACTTTTAGAAGAGCAATTATCTGGAAGAGTATTAGAAATGAAAGTGAAGTATTCGGATATTTTAAATGCAGATACATTTTAGTCTCAAATCTCAAATCTTTCAGTCTCAAATCTTTTTAAATGCAAGAACAACAAAATCAAATTAAAATCTACAGCTTTTTCCAGAAGATGGTTTATTTCGTCGTCTTGTTGGATTGTGCTTCGTTATTTTTTCTTTCTGCAAATATTCCATTTGTAAGCGAACTTTTGACCAAATTTTCGAAGATGGGTTTATTTTACCCACCTTTAAATGGGAAAATTTGCACAATTATTTTAATTGCATTGGTTGCAATCGGAACAAGAGCCAAGAAAAAAATTGATTTGAATATTGGTAAGCAAATTATTTTGCCAATTATCATCGGATTATCCTTGATGTTTTCTTCGCTACTTTTTATTTCTGAAGCAGGAAATAATAATCTGCCAAAAGTAATTCCACCTTTAAATTTTTCCCAAATTATTTATACGCTTCTCTCTTTTTTAGGAGCATTAATCGCTCAAGTTGGAGCAGATAATATTTCCAAATTGATGCAACAGAAAATGGGGAAAGATCGATGGAATATAGAAGAAGAGAGTTTTGCTCAGAATCAAGAATTGGTAAAAACGGATACTTCTATAAACATTCCTTATCTGTTTAGATTTAATAAAAGAACCAATAAGGGTTGGATCAATATCAATCCTTTTCGCGGAACTATGGTCATTGGAACACCAGGATCTGGAAAATCTTTTGGAGTGATAAATCCTGCAATCCGACAAATGATAGATAAAGGTTTTTGTCTTTGTATTTATGATTTTAAATTTCCAGATTTAGCTAAAATTGCTTACTACCATTATCTTTTAAAGAAAAATAAAGATGCCGATTATCAACATCAATTTCACGTCATCAATTTGAATGAAGTTGAAAAATCAAAAAGGGTAAATCCATTTAAGAAAGAATACATCCAAACTTTGGCGGAAGCACAAGAGATGGCAGAATCGATGGTTTCCTCTTTGCAAAAAGGTGGTTCAAGTTCTGGTGGTGGTTCAGAAGCATTTTTTACACAATCTGCGATTAATTTTCTTTCATCTTGCATTTACTTTTTTGCCACGTTTGAAAATGGAAAATATTCAGATTTACCACACATTCTATCATTTATGAATAGAAGTTATAAAGATATTTTCGATACACTTTTCACCAATGAAGAAATTTATTCTTTGCTATCACCTTTCAAAACAGCTTATGATAATAAAGCATTTGACCAATTGGAAGGTCAAGTTGGAACTTTAAAAATCTTTCTTTCAAGATTGGCAACTAAAGAAAGTTTTTGGGTGTTTTCTGGTGATGAAGTAGAAATGAAAATTACAGATAGAGAAAATCCTTCCATTATTATTTTAGCTTCCGATCCGGGAACACAGGATATTAATTCAGCGTTGTATTCATCGGTTTTAAATAGAACATTGCGATTAATTAATTCCAAAAATAATTTACCAGGAGGAATTATAGCAGACGAATTTCCAACCATTTACATTCATAAAATTGATAACATCGTTGCAACTGCAAGAAGCAATAAAATTGCTGTTTTACTGGGGCTTCAAGAAATTCCACAGCTTCGACAATTTTACAAAAAAGAAGTTGCAGATACCATTTCTGCTATTGTAGGAAATATTCTTTCAGGTTCAGCCAGAGATAAAAATACCTTGGATTGGATGGAAAAAATGTTTGGGAAAATCAAACAAAAAAGCTACTCGCAATCTATTTCACAACAAGGAACGACCACAAGCATTAATGAGAAAATGGATTTTATGATTCCTGCAGGAAAAATAGCAGCGTTGAAAACAGGAGAAATGGTGGGAATGATTGCACAAGGCGAAGAAAATAATACTGAAGAATACAAAACTTCGGCAATCAGCGGAAAAATCAATTTGGATATGAACGCAATTAAAAATGAAGAAAATAATTATGTAGCAATGCCGAATTACTATTCTTTCATCGATAAAAAAGGAAATGACAGAAGAGAAGAAGTTTTGATGACCAACTTTCGGAAAATAAATAAAGAAGTAGAACTCATTGTGAACGAAACTGTTAAAAATTAAAACTATGAAATCGCCATTAACGAGTTTGCAAATAAACACAAATGAAGATTTAGGCGATACCATATGACCTTTAAAAAAATAAAAATCTACATATGAAATCGAAAATAAAATTTAGTTCAATTATTCTTGTCTTGTTCTGCAATTCTTTGGCATTTGCACAATTTAATACGCTTACTCGAACTTCTACAAAAAAAGAAGAATCTATTCAAAAAAAGCAAGAAATTCAAAAAGACAAAAATGCAAACATTGAAAAAAAAGAGAAAAATAATGGCAGAATTAGACTCTTTAAAACGAAGCAAAAAGTAGATTATAAAGCAGAAATAGACTCATTAAAAACGTTGATTTTAAAATACAGCTTATCCAAAAATAAGGAGCAAAAATTAAATTACCAAAAAATTGAAGATTCTATAATTCAAATAATGAAAGGGAATATTGTAAATGCTAACGTAAATAATATCCAAAAATCAATTAAACAATTTGATTTTGCAAATGATAATCAAACCAATGAAATTTCAAAAATATTTATGCCGTTGAAAAATGGACTTTCTGTTACATCACCTTTTGGAACTCGTATTCATCCTATTTTTGGAACAAGAAAATCACACAGTGGAGCGGATTTTAAAGCCAATTATGAAAAAGTGTATTCCATAATGGATGGAATCGTAACTGACGCAGGTTGGGATTCTAAAGGTGGTGGAAATTAC
This sequence comes from Kaistella sp., assembly GCF_041824135.1. Taxonomy (GTDB): domain Bacteria; phylum Bacteroidota; class Bacteroidia; order Flavobacteriales; family Weeksellaceae; genus Kaistella. The sequence goes on from NZ_JBGZYM010000035.1 coordinate 72,200, forward strand.
ATTAAAATCAGGCATTCAAATTCATTTGTAACCAGCTATTTGCACTTATCTCAAATTTATTACAAAGCAGGAGAATTTGTAAAAGCAGGATTTATCATTGCAAAAAGCGGTAATTCTGGAAACTCTACCGGACCACATTTACACTTTTCTGTTACCGAAAATGGAAATTATGTCAACCCACTTCGTTTTCTAAACGACCTTATAAAAACAAACAACTTAATCGCAAATTACTATGAACACTGAAACATTACCAACAAACGATCTAAAAAAATACGGAATTATTAATGAAGATAATACTTTTTCTAAAAAACTAAATGCAGATGATATTTTGAAATTTATGCAAGGTTATACAATTGTTGTCGATAACGATAAAAACCGTGCGACTTTTCAATTGGTGGAAAACAATAGCAAACTAAAAGTGATTTTTCTGGAAAGAGATAAAACCCTATCTGAAATCCTTGAAAACAGCAAAGACAAGGTAGAATATTCCACTATTCAAGAGCTTTCGCAATCAGGTAATCAATTGAATTTTGAAAAAAAAGCATTTGTTTTTGACAAAGAAGCCAACAAAATAGTGGAGTTTGATTTAATAAAAAATGCTACTGAACTTACCGCAATCATTGCAGATAAGAAAGGTGGAAATGAAATAAATCGCTACAAAACAGAACTTCTAAAATTGAAAAGTTTTCTTCAAGATAAGATAGACCAGTTCCCAGAAATGGCTAAAGAAATTACCAATGATTTGAATATTGTGTCAAAAGAAATCAATACAGTCAATGGAATTTCACAAAACGTAAGCAATTCTCAAAAGCAGGAAAAATCAAGCATTCAATTGAATGTAAATGATCCCGATATTTATCAAGATGCAACCAGAATAAGAGAAGAGAATCAAGATGAAGAACAGGAACAAGAAGTGGGAAAATCAAGAGGATTTAGAAGATAAAATTTTTTGAAATGAGTATAACATTAGAAATTAGCAAATACAATGAAAACCGAGAAACCCAAGGTTTTCAGAAAATGGATTTTTCTACAATCGATGAAGCAATAGCGACGCTCGAATTTATGAAAATGGGCTACAACCATTTTAAAACGGGAGAATCTTTAGTTGTAAGATTGGAAGCAGGAACAAAACCACACCTTATTGATTACGATGCTGTAATTCCTATTATCGAATTGAGAAAAGAACTCCAAGAAAAATACAACTCAAAGTTAGCACAAAATGAAAAAGAATACCAATCGAAAAATTCTGATGGAAAAACGAAAATTTCGCCAAACTCAAATTTTATCTTCGAGGAAAACGAATCAACAAGGTATGCGAAAACTTCCTCGGGTGAAAAACTACCCTTTAAATTGTTTAATCCCAATGAAATTAGTGCAGGATCCAATTTATTACGGGAACCGCAAGATTCTTTACAATCCACAGATTTTGCATTAATAGAAAGGCGTTTTGCAGAAAATAACTCGCTTCAACTCTTTGGAAATGAAAAAATTGAGAGTATTGATGATGTTGCTTGGCTTTTCAAGGCATTAGAAAATGAAGCTGTTGAACACGCATTTTTAGTGTATGATTTTAAAGATAAAGGATATTTTGTTCAGCATATTTCTACCGGAACTTTTGATGCTGCATTTGTAGATAATCGACTTTTAATAGGTAATGTTTTGGAAGCAAAACCTGCTTCAATCACATTGGTTCACAATCATCCAAGTGGAACTTTGAAGGTCTCAAAAGCAGATATGGACTGCATCAGGAAACTTCGTGCAGCTTTAGATAAATCCGACATTATTGTAGAAGATGGAATTATCATCAATTTAAGAAGTGGCAAATATGTGGTTTTTAATGAAATATTTGAAGACGAAAAAGCGATGAAATCTAATCCAGATGCTTTTCATAAAATTCAGCCTTATTCTTTCAGTAAGCAAGTTTTGGTAGAAAATTATCAACCTGAAAAAATAACGAGTTCGGCAGATATTGCAAAATTCATTACCTCTCAAAAGTTTGGAATATCCGATAAAACTGAAATGTTGATTATCAATAATCAGTTGAATATTGTGGGGAAATTCATAATGCCCCCCGAAAATCAAGTTGATTTTATCATTGGAAAAGTTGCCAAGTTTGGAGGAGCAAAGTGCATTTTATATGGAAACAATATCACACCTGAAGAAATCAACAAATACAATGAAACGCTTTATTATTCAGGTGTTGAAATTATTGATGCTCTTCTTTTTAAAAGTGAAAATGGAAGAAAAATCTATGATTCTTTTTCGGATAATTCTGTGTTGAAAAGCCAATCACATTTCAAGAATCAAACAAACGAGAATTCTAATATAAATAATTATAAGAAATCGCAAAAAGTAAAAATCATGAGTGAAAGACAATCTTACTATGATACCAATATTCTGAGCGACAGTGGAAAATGGGCAAATCGATTTCGTGATGAAAAACAAGAAACGGACAGTAAAAAAAATAATATTAACAATAAAAATCCAAAAATTATGGAAACGCAAAAAGAATTCAACCAAGTAGATTATTTAAGAAACCAATTAAAATACCTTGGTTTTGGAGAAGGAGAAGCACTTCACAAAGATTTAGATACAGGCATGAAGTCTGCCGAACAACAGTTTGAAATAAAAACAAATTCAGACAAAGCATTACCTGGAAACAAAGTGGATTTTACCTTAAAATTCAATAAAACAGAAAGTGGCGGAGTTTTTCTCAATTCTTATCATGCAAATCTGGAGAATGAGAGAGGCGAAAATATCTCACACAATTTCCCTGTAAATCGAGAAAACACTTTTACAGCAAAAGAGGCAATCAACTTATTGGAAGGTCGTACCGTGAAAATTGAATTTCAAAATCCTAAAACAGAGCAATTAGAACCTGCATTTGTAAAACTAAATTTTGAAGAGCCAAAAACAGAAAAAGGAAATTACAATTTCCAAAATTTCTACAAAAATTATGGAGTTGACACTGATCAGATTGTAGAAAAATCGAATCTAATTTTCGATGAACCGGAATACCGAGAAAACACCATAAAATCTTTAGAAAAAGGAAATATCGTGAAAGTAAAATTTGAATCAGATGACAATGTAATTGAAGGAAAAGCAATTCTTAATCCTCAGTACAAAAATCTAAGTCTTTACGATCAGGATATGAACAGAATTAATACCAATAAACCTTTGGAAGGAATTGAGAACGACAATAAACATGATAAAGGGAACGTGAAGGAACAGAGTATAAAAAGATAATATCACATACAAATTACAATGGAAAGCGGTAGGTTTTATTTTAAAATTTATCGCTTTTTTTAAATCTAACTAATTATGAAATCAATGTTAAAGGAATATTTCAAAGAAAAATTGAATAAAAAGTTTGAAATATCAATAATACTCGCAGGTTTTTCTTTCTTTTTTATTGCGCATTCTTGCAACAAACAAATTAAGCCAGAAAAAGGTGGAATCGACCTTATTTCTAATATTTATTTTGATGCTTCCAAAGGATTGGATAAAATGCAGAACTTCCATATTTCTCGGCTCAATTATACTGGAGATACCGTTCTAGAAATAATTCCCGATGTCACTTTTCCAGAAATTACCAATGAAATCTATTTCATAAAAGATTCCCTTTATTATTCAATTGGTAAAGAAAACAGCAGTAGTGTAATTTTGTCGGAAATTATTAAGAAACAAAAGCCTCATTTAGTTCGTAAAAAGCAAGAAGGTGCGTTGTTTTCTGATGAGTGGATTCCGAATTATCTTCATCGTAAAAATTTAAGCGATACAGTTCTATTCAAAAAAAAATACAAAAGATTTGAAGTAAATTCTGCGACAAGTTTCTCTCGATTCTATGTTTTTCCAACCGATACAATTTTACCTTATTCCATTTACAAACACGCTGAAATAGACTACGGCGGAAGATTGGAACGCATTGATTCCTACAATAAAGTGAAAGATATTTTTGTAACCCTTCAACTTTTGCCAAGAAAAAACTGGGATAATGAAGCCAAAGAAATCTTTGATTACAATCATTTTGTGAAAAATAAAAAGTGATGGAAGCAAATTCAAACTATAAAACTACAACGGAAGAAATTTCAGATAGCGTTTTGGTCTTAGATTATTTTCTTCATCTTGAGCAAAAAGGTAAAGTACAATTTGAAAGAAAAACAGGGCATGACTACTATTTTAGAACCGAAAATAATAAGTTTTCTGTGTCAGAAAAAGGATACTTTGATTTCAAAACTGGAACAGGAGGACAAATAATCAAAGCCGTTATGGAACTTGAAAAATTAGAATGGAAAGATGCTTTAGAATTTATAAAAAATTTCAACAATCAAGTTGATAATAAAAAATGGATTGCAGAAAAAAGAAGAAATTTCACTGGAAGCAATGACCAAGAAAACGCTAATGTAATCATCACAAATTCATTTAGACCCAACAATGAAAAATTGATTTCGTATTTTGAAGAGAGAGGAATTTCAAAAGAAGTTTTAATAGAAAATACACGGCAAATTCATTACGAAATCGAAGGTAAAAATTATTTCGGGATAGGAATCGAAAACCTTTCTCAAGGAATTGAAATTCGGAATCCAATGCTGAAAACCAAAATTGGTCTCAATGATATTTCTGAAATTAAAGGTAACATAGATGAGATGGTTGTTTTTGAAGGATTAACTGATATGCTTTCTTTTTTGCAACTTTTGAAAACCAATAATCAAAAGAATAACAGAACGCTCATCTCTCTTAATTCTACTTCTAATATTGATAAATTCGTAAACAGATACAGAGATTTTAATGGAAAAATATTTCTTTGTCTTGATGGAGATAGAATAGGAAATATCGCAACACAAAAAATACTTGATGAACTCAATGGTAAAAAAATCAAGGATATTCGCTCATTGTATCAAATTTCTGACTTAGAAAATAATGATTTGAATGATTATTTGAAAAACAAAATCAATCTTCAAAATAATAATATTAACTTAGTTGAATCAAAAAATTCTGCAAATGAAAACGCTACCGTTAAATCCGAAGCTGCACCCAATTCTGTCCAAGTGGAACGAAAACCACTTGAACGAAACCTTGGAAACAATAGCAAAAGTGGCGAATCCAAGCAAAACGGAAATCACGCAATCGGACAAAGATTGGGCAGCGAAAATGTTGGAAATGGACTTGCAAGCGCAATCCGGAGCAATAATAGAGTTGGATTATATACAACCACACCCATTGTTGGAACACAACAAATTGAAGCTCGAAAAAATGAAGGAGCAGAACATTCCTTGGTCGGAAAATTAGGAAAAAATTCAACAAATATTGCAGAGTTAGATGCTCTGATTTTAAAATATAAAGGTCAAAAATTGACCAACGAACAAGTTGCGGAAGTAGTTTCTGCAACTTGTTTAGTTTCCGATAATCAAGAAGTTTTAATTAGAGAAAATCTAAAAATCACAGATGATTTAAAAGACATTTGCAACCAATTCAAAAGTGGCGGAACTGCAAAAGAAGGAAGAGGAATTTTAGATGAATATTATACCGATCACAAAATTGTGGATTCCGTTCGCAATTTAATTAAAAACCAATTCAACGATAAAAAAGATATTGCGGTTTTAGAGCCAAGTGTTGGAACTGGAAATTTCATTTATGCAGCAAAAGATTTAGGTGTTCAATCCAAAATCACTGCATTCGAAATCAACGAAATTACTGCAAAGATTGCTAAAATCTTGCACTCCGAAACAGAAGTCAATCTTCGCTCTTTTGAAACAGAATTTATTGATGAAAAAGGAATTAAAACACCAGTTTCAGATATAAAAAAATACGATTTAATTATCGGAAATCCACCGTATGGCGAACACAGAGGATTGTACAAAGGATTGGGAGAAGAAAGTAAAATTTCAAAGTACGAAGACTATTTTGTCAAAAGGAGCATAAATTCTTTAAAACAAGATGGGATTTTGGCGATGGTTCTTCCTTCTGGTTGGTTGAATCGTCAGAAGAATCTGGAAAATGCAACTGTAGTTAACGCGTTTCGTTTGCCAAGTGGAGCATTTTCGGGAACTCAAATCGGGACTGATATTATAATTCTGAAGAAGAATTTCCAAAAAATTGGTGTTGATATTTCTAAATATTTCAATGAAAATCCTCAAAATATTTTAGGGAAAATTCGCGAAAAAACAAATCGTTTCGGGAAGTTAGAAAACTATGTTTACGGCCGTTTGGATGAAGCTCTCGTTTTACTTGAGCAACTTCAAAACAAAAAAGAAATTGGTAGAATTGGAAACCTTTTCGAGGATTATTATTCGGAAGATGTAATTACTACACCTGAAAAGTATTCCAATAAAACTGAAGTAGAAATTCATACAAAAGAGACCGAAGTTAGTACTGAAAATACTCTTGAAATTGCCAAAGAAAAGATTGACGAAGCATTAAACACACTGAATGAAATAAAGTTTAAATCGCCTGCAATTTTCAGTGAAATAAAAAAATACGCGAATTTTAAAAATGAAATTTTTGCAAATCCCAGTAAATTTTCTGCAAACGAACTGAAAGAAATTATCCAAAAATCGGATAAGATTATTCAATCTCAAAAGCATTTAAAATCCGAATATGAAATTCAGAAAACGCCTATCATTAAAAGTAAAATTCTGAAATATCACTTTATTAAAGATGATAAAATTGTAGAAACTGCGCTTCAAAATAATCCTAATATTTCTATGGCACAAATCGAAGCTTTTCGCGATACAGCTTATGATGGAACTTTAAATAATCATGAAAAACACAAGCAATTTGCAAACTATATTGATGGGAATTGGGTGCATGATTTTTATTATGCTGAAGGAAATATTTATAAAAAATTGGAGCAATTGGAGGTGGATTTCAAGGATTCAAAAGCGAGTGAAAGTTCTAAAATTCAGTATCAAAAACAGAGAGTTTTACTGGAGAATGTTTTGCCAAAGCAGAAATCTTTGGACGAAATTTCAGTTAGTCCCAATCACGAATTTATTCATCAATTTGGTTTAGGTCAGATAGAAAAAGAAGATTATAATTACAATACACGACAAACGGAAACTATTATTGTCGATTATAATTTGGCTTCAAAATTCAAGGATTTTGTTGGCAATTTGCCGAGTGAAGCTTTTGCAGGTTCATCTTCTTGGGAAGTAAAAAGTTTTGTAGATAATGAAACCGTTACAGGAAGTGATAAGGAACGAAATTCTTTAATCCGAGAAAGAAGAAAAGCGGCTGCAAATGATTTATTTCAAAAGTTTGTTCGGGAAGAATTATCGGATGATTTGCGAATTCGATTTGTGAATGATTTTAACCGGAATTACAATAATATTCACGTTCCGGAATATTCAAAATTTCCGTTATTTTCTAAAATTCATCGAAATTTCAAAGGACAAGAATTGCGTTTAACCGAAGTGCAGAAAGCGGGAATTGGCAGACAAACCACAAAAGGAGTTGGACTTTTGGCACATGAAGTTGGTTTTGGAAAAACACTCTCCGGAATCCTCTCAATGCACGAAGCAATGGAAAGAGGAAATGCTAAAAAGCCATTGATAGTTGTTCCCAACGAAAGTATTTTGAAACAATGGGTAGAAACTTTATTTGAAACAATTCCGAATGTAAAAGTGAATGTTTTAGGGAATTTGGGTAGAGATTATGATTTGTCAAAATTCGATAATAGAGAAGGGGAAATTACCATTGTGACCTATGAAGGATTCAATAATATTGGTTTTTCTAATGAAATCACCGAAAATTTATCTTCAAAATTCAACTATATTTCAACCAATGAACTGAAAAGTTTAACAAATACAGAAAGAGATATTCAAATCGAATTGCAGAAAGAAAAAGAAATCGAAGGGAAAATGAAGCGAGGTAAAATCTATGATTGGGAAGATTTCGGTTTTGATCATTTGACTTTTGATGAAGTTCATAACGCCAATCACATTGTAGGAAAAGTAAAAATTGAAGACCGACGATTTTCTTCAGATTTTAGGAGTCAAAATCAACAAACATCCAAAATTGGAATCAATACATGGATGGCTTGTCAATACATTCAAGACCAGCAAAATGGTAGAAATGTAACGCTGCTTTCCGCAACACCTTTCACAAATAAACCTTTGGAATATTATTCGATTTTATCTTTAATTGCCAATAAGCGTTTGGAAGAATCGGGATATTTTAATGTCAATAATTTCTTTGAAACATTCATGGAAGCCGATAATGACATGGAAATTGATGCAAAAGGCGATGTGAAATTTAAAGCCAATGTTAGACGTTTTAAAAATAATTCATTGTTTCAGCAGCTTCTTTCGGAATTTATTGATATTAAAGGAGAAGAGGATAATTTGGAATTAGTTCGACCCAATAAAATCAATAAAGAATATAAAATTGAACAAAATGATTTGACAAAAGAGCAATACGATTTCCTTAATGACAATTTTGATGAAACCGAAAAAGGAGCGATTTTAACCCAAATTTTAAACGCGAGATTAATTGCAATCTCTCCGTATTTATCGATTTATTATCATGAAAAAGAACCAACATTAAAAGAATTTATAGAAAATTCTCCGAAACTGAATCAAACGATGAATTTGATTCGTCAAAATAAAAAAGACATTCCAGATTCTGGACAAATTATTTACTCTGAATTAGCAGTTGCACAGTTTCCAAAATTGAAAGAATATCTGATTAATGAAGTTGGATATCTTCCGGAAGAAATCGGAATTATTAGTGGAGCAACGAGTAAGAAACAAAGGATATCTATTCAAAATGCTTTCAATGAAGGGAAAATTAAAATCGTGATTGGTAGTGAAGCCATTCAAGAAGGAATGAACCTGCAAGAAAACACGACAGATATTTACATGCTTTCTTTGCCCTATAATTTCACATCGTTGCGGCAAGTAGAAGGACGAGCTTGGAGACAAGGAAACAAAAATGAAAATGTTCGGATTAATTTTTTGCTGACCAATGATAGCATTGATGTTTTTATGCTTCAAAAATTACAAGCAAAACAAGCCAGATATGTAGAAGCGATGAAAAAAGGATCAGATGTTTTAGATATTTCAGACATCAGTACTCAAGAACTCAAAACGTCAATCATAACAAATCCCGAAACAAGGGCAACTATTGAGATTGAATTGATTAAAAAACGCTTAGAAAGCGAGAGAAATAAATATCTCGCAGATAGTGCATTTGTACTGCGAAAATATGAAGATTTTACAAAAGTACAAGGAGAAGTCTCAAAAGCAAAAATCTCTTACAATAGAATCAAAGAGTATGCAAATAACACTTCCGACGGCAACTCGGAATACTGGGAAAACCAATTGCCATTTTACCAGAAAACAATCGAGTTAGCAAGAACCGATGTGCAAAATACTATTGCTAATCTTGCATCAAAAGGCGTTAATGTAACTGAAATAGAAATACAAACTCAAACCACTGCTAATAATATTGCTATTATAGAAGCGAAAATGGAGGAGTTGCCACTCACAAAAGATGCTCTAATAATTCAGTATCGAGAAGAAAAAGAATTACAAATGAAGAGAAATATTAAAAAAAATCATATTAAGGATAGGGAATTAGAAAACAGATCGTTGTTTAAAAGTGGTGATCTTAAAAACGTTGAATCTGAAACAGAAAATGTAAAAAGTGCATATGCAGTAACATATTCGGGCGATTCTGTTGAGCATATTAGATTCGCTGGAAGAAGATAATAAAATAAATTATGTCTCAACTCTTAAACTTACACACATTAGGGATTCTAAACAGCCATCTCTTGGCTGAGTAAGATTTTATTTTTGTAGAATAAAATTTCTTACAATGACAAAAATTTATCCAAATGCAGTTGATTTCCCCAAACCAAAAGGCTACTTCGGTATCGGAATTGAAAATGCTATGCAAACCCAAAATATTGGTACAATTTGGCGTTCTGCTCAAATTATGGGAGCCGATTTTATTTTCATTATCGGCGGAAATTACAAAAGAATGAAAACCGATACCATTGCGGCTCATCGACATATTCCACTATTTTATTTTGAGAACTTTCAGGATTTTTATAAATCTTTACCTTTTGAAAGCAAATTAATTGGAGTTGAATTAGACGAAAAAAGCATTCCTATTTCAGAATTTAAACATCCCAAACAAGCGGTTTATTTATTGGGGTCCGAAAAGACTGGACTTTCAGAAGAAGCAAAAAATAAATGTCATCTTCTGGTTCAATTACCCGGAAGACTTTCTTTAAATGTTTCTGTTGCAGGTTCGTTGCCAATGTATGACCGATTAATGAAACCTACTTTTTGCACAATTTAAATGTTTAAACTAAATAGTCACACTTTGTCTATTTAGTTTAATATATTTGTAATATAAAATAAAGACAATGGCAAAAAGAGATCAAATGTTGAGATTAATGCATATTTCAAATCTGCTTCAAAACAAAAAGAATATTGGTGCATCTTATGATGAAGTTCGGCAGTATTTGGAAGAAAAACATTTCGACCAAAAAGGATATGATAATGATTTGGCTTTCAGTGAAAAAACCTTTAAAAGAGATCGCGATTTGTTGTTGGAAATCTTCGGAATTGAAACCCAATTCAAAAGATCGACAATGACTTATCAGGTTGTAGATGATGAAAATGTGGAAAATGCGAAGGGAATTTTCGATAATCTTCTCCTGATAAATGCCTATAAACAAACTGCTGCTTATTCGAAAATTATGTTTTTTGAAAAAAGACAAGCATCTGGACTTGATCATTTAGACGGTATTATTTACGCCATCAAAAATTCTAAAACAATCAGTTTTCAGTACCGAAAATATTGGGAAGATGTTTCGCATAAAAAAGTTTTGCAACCTTATGCCTTAAAAGAATTTCGAAATCGCTGGTATTTGCTTGCCAATGACGTTGATGGCAAAGATTTCTTTCTTAAAACTTATGGTTTAGATCGGATTACTGATTTGGATATTTCGTCCAAGAAATTTTCAAAAAAGGAAATAGATATCGAAGCGCTTTTCATTCACTCTTTCGGAATTGTTGCGAACCTCGATGATAAGCCGGAAAAAATCACTTTGTCTTTTAAACAAAATCAAAAAGGATTTGTGAAATCACTGCCTATTCATCATTCACAAAAAATTCTGATTGATAATAATGAAGAATATCGAATTGAATTGAACTTGATTCCAACTTATGATTTTTACCAGGAATTATTGACGCACGCAGAACGATTGAAAATTGTGGAACCTAAAACAGTAAGAATTAAATATTTAGAATTTCTTCAAATGGCGATGAATATGAATAAAAAACTTTGAAAAAAAATGGATCAAATAAATACAGGAAAATTTAAGAACGTACCATCAATAGAAGAAGACACTATCATTTTGACATCTCTTGAAATAAAAGTGAGAGGAATAGATGCATTAATGGAAATTTGGATTTATGATAAAGTAATTCAAGCAACAAGCATCATTTTCGTTAAAGAGGAGATTGCCCATTTACAAGATGAAGATTTAATAAAAATAATAAATGAAGATTTCAAATACTTTGATGTGAACATTAGCCGTAACAATCCCAATTATGTTTTCGTGAATTTTGCTAATAAAATTATAAAAGAATTTGGAACTAATAAAATTACTTTAGAAAAATCCTGAGAAATATTGTTAAATTAAAAAAAAATAGAATAATTATGTCTAGGAAACTCCTCTACATCCACGGACTGGGCTCAGATCGAAACTCCAGAAAATTTATAAATCTTAAGGAATATTTCAAAGAGCAATTCGAGTACAATTTTATGGAATGGAATAATGGTTCCAATATTTCCTTGCTTTTAGAGGAAGCCGAAAAGTGGCTTCATTCAGAAACAAAAGAGGAAATTGTTTTAGTTGGAGATTCGACGGGAGCAAACTTCGCCTATCAATTAAGAGAAAGATTAAAAGAAAAGAAGATGAAATCAATTCTCATTTTAACCAGTCCGTTGCTGGATATTGAAAATAGAATTGCAGATTTTGAATTCCCAAAAAGTTTAATTCCCCAATTAGGAAAAATCGAAAATCCGGAAGATGCACTTATTATTGCGTCACAAAAAGATGAAGTGCTTAACCAAAAACCGCTGTTCGAAAAACCTTTAAAAAATATTGAATTGGTAGATGTTGAGGACAGTCATCGCCTGCTGAAATTTGAAAGTTATTTGCCCAATGTTGAAGATTATATTCAATCTCAATTATAAAAAATGCAGGAAAATAAATCCTGCATTTTTTGTTTAATTCTATTTATTTCTTTTCGAGTTCCCTCATTTTTTCTAAGAATTCTTTTTCTTCCATGTAGAAAAGTTTAGGAGTTGCCTCTTCAGTTTTCGCAATCCAAATCATAAGTTGCCCGAACCTAAGGTCTGGATTTTTCAACCATAATTCTTCAAGTTTCTCTAAAAATGGTTTAATTCTTTTTGGATCTCTCATAAAATATTTTTTTCATTCGTGTGTTTAGAACCCTAATAATTAATAATGAATAATTTTTTACCCAATTTCTCACTTTTTTTAATGCTGTCATGTGTTCCTTTAGATTTACCATCCCAAAACGCAAACACCGTATCAGCACATTCAACGATTTGAGTATTTCGGGCAAGAGCAGCGCCACGACCATATTTTTCAAAGTTAGGTTTGAAAATGATCATTTCAACCTCTTTTTCAGTGGCGAATTTTTCGGCCAAAGTATCGGCACCTTTTGCGCCCCCAGAAACAATCGAATTGAGAGAAATTTTGTTCTCATTAATAAATTTTTCCAATTCATTTTTAAGAAATTGGTAGTCATTAAAATCCCGACCACCTACAATTGCTATTTTCATAATGCTTTATTTTAAGCGAAAATAGAATCTGCGATGGACGAAATGCGTCCATTTATATTGGGTTCATCTGAAAAAATGTATTAAGCTAAAAAGATTAAAATAAATCAGAAAATAAATTCGCGGCTAAAAGTAAACTACCGTATTTTGGCGTAGTGGTTTTTCATCTTTGCATTAATAAAATTGCAAATGATGAAAACAAAAGTAACTTTCAATGTTTTAGAATGTATCGAAACAATTCACCAGATTTCTAAAGGTTCTTATCTTCGAGAACCCCTTTTTGAGGCTTTAGAGCACCAGTTGGCGCTGCTTTGTCCCTATTTGCAATTGAATGAAATAGAAACAATTCTATTTGCGAATGCCTTTGTAAATTGGTTTGAGGACTCAAATTTTCAAAATGTATTTGAACATTTTGGAATGACGAGTTTTCAGGTGCTGAAATACAGAGAATCGATTGATGTTTTATACGATCGAAATCTTCTGATGAACAAAGAAAGCCGGAAAAGACGCATCACTTCTTACGAAATTTCCCAATCAATCATTAATATTATTTCAAAGAATGAACCACTAAAAATTGCAAAAAAAGAAGAGATCGTTAAAGAAAATAATTTGGTGGATTTGCTAGAAGAATTTGACGAGATGAGTGATCAGTTCGACCTTGATGCCATATCTTTCTATGATTTTCAGGAGTATATTTCCACCCTTTGTAAAGAAAATGGGGAGATGGCGCTCTTCCGTGAAATTAAAAATTACAGACTCGATTCATTTGAAACCTATTTTTTTCTCGATGCGATTTGGGATGTAATTTCAGCCGGTAATAACGATTTTAATACTGGAATCACCAGTACTGTAAATGATTATTTTAAGAAGAGAAGTCAGGCTTTGGAACTGACCAAAAAAATTATCAATAGAGAGACGAAACTCAGCAAATTAAATCTTATAGAAATTTCTCAATCCGGCTTTGCAAATAAGCACAACGCTAAACTTTCCAAAAAAGTAACTGATTTTCTGTATGAACATCACGACAGTCTGTGAAAAAACCTCCGTTTATTATTATCAAAAATAGCGAAATAAATTCAATAAATCGTAGGGGAATTCGTATATTTAATGATGCAGCATATCACTGGAATCCCCCGCAATCAAATGGTTTTTACGAGTTTGGAACAGAGTGTTTCTGAAGGTAATCCGGTTCGTTTTGTTGATGCTTTTGTGGAAAATATCGATTTAGAAACATTGGGTTTTGAACTGCAAACGCTACGATTGGAAGGACGACCAAGTTACAGTGCCAAAATATTTCTCAAAATCTATTTGTATGGTTATCTCAATGGACTTCGTAGTTCGAGGAAACTGGAAAAAGAATGCGTTCGCAATATCGAGCTCCAGTGGCTTTTGTCCGGACTTGTACCCAATTACCACAGTATTTCTGATTTTCGAAAAGATAATCCTTCCGGCTTAAAAAAGCTCTTCAAA
>NZ_JBGZYM010000036.1:0-2722 GCF_041824135.1 Kaistella sp.
CCAAAGGGCTGTGCGGTTTTTGGTCAGACAATTGGCAAACATGAAGATATTCCATCGTGGATTCTATTCTTTCATGACCCAAAAGTTTCTGAACCATAATGATCGAAACACCATCTTCCAATAAATGCGTGGCGAAGCTGTGTCGCAAAGTGTGGGTATGAACAATTTTGGTGATCCCGGCTTTTTTGCTCACCGTTTTGATGACCCATTGAACGCCTCTTTGACTGTATCTGGAATCAAAATCTTTGGTGTGCGTTGTGGAAGCACCTGTGCTGAGCGTAGTCGAAGCATCAATCTCTTCAATATTTCTATTTTGATTTCCATTGAATAAATATTGAGTCGGATTTTCCACGGAAATAAAGGTTTTCAGTCCCCGAATTAAATGTTCGGATAAAGGAACATAACGGTCTTTTTGACCTTTACCCTGAACAATGTGTAGCATTTGTCGGTCAAAATCCAGATGATGAAGTTCGATATTCCGGACTTCCATACATCGAAGCCCGCACCCGTAAATCAAACCAATGAGCAGTTTGTGCTTCAGCAATTGGGCAGTTTGCAGCATGCGCCAAACTTCCTGACGGCTTAAAATAGTCGGTAGTTTTTTGACTTTTGGAATAGCAGGAAGATGTAGAAAACTGTAGGGTAAACCTTCGGCTTTCAGAAGAAATCGAAGTCCATAAACGGTGTGCTTAAAGTAAGTTTGGGAAGGTGTTTTGCTGCGTTGTTGAAGTTCGAAGAGATAATCTTTGATGTCTTCCGGATCTAATTCCGTAGGAATTTTACCGAAATGAAGTGCTAGGGCGGCAACATGCCTGGAATAATTATCAAAGGTTCTGGGACTTTTTCCCTGGATTGAAATATTTCTTTCGAAACGTTGTATCAGTTCCGAAAAACCACTAACTTCGCTCGAAGCGCGATTCAAAATTTTGTTCGTCCTTAAATCCTCCGGAGATTTTTTTTTGTAGCCATTTTAGAGATTTTTTTTTATGTTATGATTAAACAAAGTTAATAAAACAGCCTCAGGAAAAGCTACCGGAGGTTTAGTTCAACAGTGTATTTGCAAAAAACGGGGTTGATATTTTCCTTCGAGAATTTATATAATAAAACACGCAAAAATGCTTTTTCATCTTTCAATTTTTAGTAATTTAGAAATCTGAAAAAGCATTTTGCTCCAGGCGGTTTTCCTTACCACATTTGGTTTGCAGTAGCCCGTCCTTCGCCAATACTTTTTCCGTTATGCGATATGCCACTAAAAATTACGTTAAATATGAAATCAATGAATTTATAATTATGGTAATAAAAAGAATATTCTTGTATGTTGCTTGTATTGTTTTGTTAATTAATGGAGGAAAAACTCTGTGGGAACTGATAAATTTTAACCAAATATCCGATTTGAATAATGTCGCAAATTCTACTGCTTACAAAATTGGTTACGTTGTTGGAATGTTAGTTGAAATAATTGTGTTTTTTGGACTCATAAAAATTATTTATGATAAGTTTTTGAAAGAAGTTAAAACTAAAGAAAACGCCTTAAACTAATGAAAGTAAATAAATATTTAAGAACTATTGGAATGATTCTTTTGATTATGGGATTTTTTTCCTATGATTTAACGGATTATTCATTTGAGTTTAACAAAAAATCTTGGCTGAAGATTATTATTGGATTAATTTTACTTCTAATATATTTTTACAGAGTAAAATTCTTAAAAATTAATGAAAATCCTGAATAAAAGGCACAGTCGCACAATAACTAAGCTTTCGTTTTGTCTGCAAGACAAGAAATGAAAGCCCGTTGAACGGAAGCTCCGATGGCTTTTCAGCAGTATGATGGTCCTCTTATGGGGATGTCGTTTTTAGAATTTAGATACACAAAGCAGTTTTTCAGAAGAACTGCTTTTTTTTGTGGCGTTGGGTAGCCTTTATTGGTGGATTTCAGCGGTTTTTCCTCGCTTCAGAACTAAAGATTTTCGCTAATTGTTCATTTCGTTAAATTTACAAAACCCAGTTATAAAATCCCCGCCAACAGAAATACCCAACCGTTAGCTGTAATCGTTTCCAAAATCACGCAAATGATGAATAAAATACATTTTGATCAACTAAATTTTAAAGATAATAAAGCGCAATCTATTTTATTAATATTATGTGCTATTATTTTAATCTCTAACCTTTTTGAATTAATAAATTTTGAAAATCCGAAAATTGGAAAATTTATAAATGCATCTATTTTTTTATTTCTTGCTTTTATCTATTCTAAAATTTTTTGGTATAAAAACTTTGTTCAATGGAATAAAAAAGGAATTATGATTAAACTCAATGAATTTTGGGGGAAAAATTTCAAATTTGAAGAAATTAGGAATTATAGTTTCCAAAATAATGAATTGAGTATTTCAAAATATGACGGGCAAATTAAAATCTTTAGTTTACAAAATATTGATCCTGAAAGTATAGATAAACTCGCTAACATATTGAAGACTAACACTTAAAAAACGGCTGCAGATAATAACTAAGCTTTAGCTGCGCTCTGTTCGGCTGTGCCTCGGGTCGTTTTGTCTGAAAGACAAGAAACCGAAGGTTCGGCGAGGCCAAATGAATTGATAAATCACTGAGACCTTGAAAAAATAGAAATTACGAGTCGAGATGACCAAAGCAGTTTTTTCGGAAGGACTGCTTTTTTTGTGGCGTTTGGTAGCCTTTTAGAGCGGGTTTAACGCTTGCTTATAGA
>NZ_JBGZYM010000037.1:0-4829 GCF_041824135.1 Kaistella sp.
CATTTTCAAATAATAAAATAGGATATCCCAACAAAAGAAAAGGAAGAACGAAAAATACAGGTATCACGCACATCGCAATTGCAATACTCAATAAAATTCCGGCGACTAACGAGTATAAAATGATGTTTAAAAAATTCTGTTTGAATCCGATAAATAAATCCGAGATACTGATCGATTCCTGCAAATTATATTTGTTAGCAATAAATATTATTCCCACATATAAAGGAGTTAAAATAAGACTTACCAAACCTGAAAGTCCGGAATAAAACGCAAATCCTGGTATGGCCCAAATATTTGGCATATCACCGTCAGAACCATTCATTTCTTCCATAAAATCGGCTGAATTAAATCCCGAAATCGGCTGCACAAGAAATGACACCACAGTTGAGATCAGTACTGCTACAATTGCATAGAGGAAAATTCCTTTGTAAATTTCGAAAGCGTGGGCGATAATCCCTCCAGAAGATTTTTCTGGTCCCAGCGGTTGATCAAATTCTTGAAAAGTATCCATAGTTTAATTTTTAATGTTTTCAAATTTATCATTAAAAATTCACAAGGACAAAACTTTATTTTTGCTTTTTAATCATTTTCTTTGAAGAATTGCTGATATAATGTATAAATCATTGCGTGCCAGAACGGGAAAGTGAGAAGGAAACCAAATCCAAAAAGTAAAAGTCCTGACAAACTAAATAGCACTGCAATTACAACACAAATAAATACCGTCGTAAAATCCTGCTTCAATCCTTTTACAGTCAGTTTAATTCCTTCAATCGTATTCACATTCATAAAAAACATAAGCGGAACTGAAAATAAAGTAAGGATAATCCAGACAACGCCCAATAATGGCAATGAGTTGGCGTAAGAGAAAATGATCATCCAAAAAAGATAAAAGCCGAAAAACTTAAAGAAAGCAAAACCAATATAACCGGCAAACAAATCATTCATTATTATTTTTTCCTTCAAATCAGTCTTGCGATAAATTTTATAGAACCCTACGTTTAAAGGATTTAAAAAAGCAAATAGAAAGAAAATTCCCAGCAGAAAACTTTGCGTCTGTGGTAATTTTGAAACTTCCGCCATCTTTTTGTTAAAAGCTTCGAAGTCTGTTTTAAGCAACTCGCTGTGCTGACTCATTTCATCCCACAATCCGAAATATTTGAACAAAAAGAAATATCCCAGAAAAAATAAGGAAAAGTAAAGTAAACTGAAAGACAGTTGATAAAATAAAGTCCTGTTCCAATAAGAAAATGCAGTTTTTAAAATCTCCTGTATGCTGACCTTTTGAGGGTAATTTTTTTCCATTCTGCAAAAATAGGGAAAACCTAAAGATTAACTCCTAAAAAGAGTATTTTTGCCCAATGCTAAAATCTCATCATCCTAACTTTGATAAAATGGATGAACTTTCAGAACAGAAAGTTCCTTTCTTTTTTATGGTTGATTTTTTAGTTGAAAATGTTTTGGTTTTCGTGGAAAGCGAACTGAAAGAAAATAGTATATTGGTTGATTTTCAAAACTTTAGAAACATAAATCTTTATGAAGGGGAAAAAAAAGATATTCATTTAAAATCATTTCCAGAAAGTAAACAAGAGTATCGAAAAGGCTTTGACATCGTTCAGGGAAATCTGAAATTAGGCAATTCATATCTTACCAATTATACTTGCAAAACTGAAATTGAGATCAACCTTAGTTTAGAAGAGATTTTTCATTTATCAAAGGCAAAATATAAAGTTCTTCATAAAGATGAGTTCGTATTCTTTTCCCCGGAAACCTTTATTGAAGTCATCGACAATGAAATATTTACGCATCCGATGAAAGGAACTATCGACGCGGCAAAGGAAAATGCGATTGAAGTTTTAAAAAATGATATCAAAGAAAAAGCCGAACATTACACGGTGGTAGATCTTCTCCGAAATGATTTAAGCATGGTGGCAGATGAAGTGAAAGTCAACGAATTTCAACGAATTGATTTCCTGAAAACCAATAAAAAAAATCTCTACGCAATGAGTTCTGAAATTTCGGGAAAACTAAAGCCTGAATTTCAAAATAAAATAGGAAGCGTTATGAAAAGTTTGCTTCCAGCTGGTTCTATTCTGGGTGCTCCAAAACCAAAAACTTTAGAAATAATTCAGGAAGCAGAAAACCATGACAGAGGCTTCTACACAGGCGTTTGTGGTTGGTTCGACGGAAAGAATCTGGATTCTTGCGTGATGATAAGGTTCATTGAAAAAGAAAGTGGAAAACTTTATTTTAAAAGTGGTGGTGGAATCACTCATTTGAGTAATTTTGCCGACGAGTATCAAGAAATGAAAAACAAAATTTATGTCCCAATTCATTGAAAGCATTAAGGTAGAAGACACGGAAATATTCCTCTTAGACCAACATCAGAAACGCGTCAATGAAACGTTTTCTTATTTTGGCAAAGAAGTATCCATCAACATCGACGAGATTTTTAAAAGTCTTAAACATGATGAAGACGGTCTTTACAAATTTAAAATCACCTACGATTTGACCGGGAAATACAGAACGCAGATGATTCCGTATGCGATGTCTGAAATCGCCAATTTTCAGTTGGTCGAAAATAATTCTTACGATTACTCCTTCAAATTTGAGGATCGAAAAGAGCTTGAAAAAATGAAAATTTTATCTAAAGCTGCAGAAATTATTATTGTAAAAAATAATCATATCACTGATACGTCCTATTCAAATCTTTTATTTAAAAAAGGAAAAGACTGGTTTACCCCAAAAACCTTTTTATTAAACGGAGTTCAACGACAATCGTTACTGAAAGCAAAAAAAATTAAAGAAGCAGAAATCACTTTGCAAAATTTGAGCGAATACTCCCATTTTCAATTGATTAACGCATTGAATGAAGCAGACGATTCTTACAGTTATCCAATCGACAGGATTAAAAATCTACCGAAAACATCGGAAGCAAATTGAAATGTAAATTAGGATTTTAAAAATTCGAAATAGCCTTTTAAAACTTCTGCGTTTTCGAGAGCAGTACTATCAACTTCCAAGATCTTTGCCTTTTCATCGTGTTTAAAGAAATTATCTAAAACTCGTGAAAGCGTGATCTCATCATCAACTTTGGTGTAAGCGAATCCAAAATGCTTCGCTAAATGTTCCGCGTTTTTGTGATGTTTGGTTAGGATAAATTCATCTAACGCATTCGTAGAACTTGGTCCCGGAATAATTTTAAAGATATCTCCTCCTCCATTGTTAAACACGATAATTCTGGTATAAGGCGGAATGTAGTTATTCCACAAACCATTGATATCATAGAAGAAACTCATGTCGCCCGTTACCAAAACAGTTTGCCGTTGTGATTTTATAGCGTATCCCATCGCCGTTGAAGTTGAACCATCAATTCCGCTCGTTCCGCGATTGCAATAAATTCTATTTTTATCAAAATCAAACAATTGTGTATAGCGAATCGCCGAGGAATTACTGATATGTAGATTGATATTTTCCGGCAGTTGTTTAGAAAGCAGTTCAAATAATTTAAAATCAGAAAACGTTGTTCCTATGCAATATTCATCATGTTTCAGATCTCTTTTATCCCGCAAAACATCCCATAGATTAAAGTACGGACTTGGTTCTAATGAAATGAATTTTAACAATTTAGCGAAGAATTTCTCCGGAGTCGCTTTTACTTTTTCGGTCAAAGCAAAGAAAGTATCAGGATGCCAAACCTCATCGATATGCCAGTGATTTTTCGGATTCGCTTTTCGTAAAAACTGTTTCACTTTTTTGGAAACTACATTTTGCCCAACCGTAATTAATAGGTCTGGAGCGTAAGTTTTGTAGTCAGCATCATTGAAATTAAAAATGTAGCGATCAATATGTGCGAAAAACTTATCATGTTTTAAATTAGAATTGGCTTCCTTTAAAACAACAACACTATGATTTTTAACCAATTGAGTCAACTGCATTTCCAGCTCCTCACTGTAATCTCTTGTCCCAACCAGAATCATAATCCTTTTGGACGTATTCCATTCTGCCACTAAATTCGGCGGCAATTCATAATTCGTTTCCCGAATGGTTTTTTCGACAGGTTTAAAAGTCGGAAGTTCAGAAACCATATGATAAAGAGGTTCTTCCAAAGGAATATTAATATGAACCGGACCTTGTTTTTCAAAACAAACTTCAATTGCTTTTTTAATGATGGAGAAATTCTCGTCATCAGCGTTTTCCATGGAATCTTCCAACAATTGAAAATCTCCGTACGAATGTTGTTGATAAAGATCTTTCTGACGAATCGTTTGACCGTCAAAAATATCCACGAAATCAGTCGGACGATCCGCCGTTAAAATTAATAAAGGCGTGTTTTGGTAAAATGCTTCAGTGATCGCTGGATAATAATTGGCCGATGCCGAACCGCTGGTACATGTTAATGCGACTGGTTTTTTAATACTTTTTGCCATTCCCATTCCCACAAAAGCAGCACTTCTCTCATCAACAATACTGTAACAATTAAACTCATCAGTTTCTGAAAAATGAATCGCCAAAGGTGCATTTCGCGAGCCTGGAGAAATTACGATGTCAAAAATGCCGTACTCTTTTAATAAATGTGCAAGTATTTGAATGCTTCGTTTGGAAGAGAATTGTTTCATGTTGAAAATTGATTGCTGCAAATTTACTGATAATAAAATTTTAAACTAAAAAAACTTAATTTTGTACCCGAATTCTTAATCAAACAATATGAAACAGATCCCAAGTGTGGATTTGCGTGATTTCCTTTCGGGTGAACCGGAACGCAAACAAAAATTTGTAAATGAAATCGGAAAAGCATACGAAGAAATTGGCTTCGTTGCGCTAAAAGGTCA
>NZ_JBGZYM010000038.1:0-28025 GCF_041824135.1 Kaistella sp.
ATCTACAAGAAATTTCAACCAAATTCCAGAGAACCTGTGAAAGGAAATTTGATAATTTAAACCTCAACAAAAAACTGCAAGATTGGTACAATCTCTCTTATGCAGATTTCATCAAAGAATTAGCCAAGGAAAAAATAAATTTCACCCTTTCAGAAGAAGCAGAATGGGCAAATTATTTTGACCAAGAGAAAAGTAATGCCTTAGAAATTCAATCCAAAACTGCAAGTACAGACAAAGCAATAAATCAAATGGTTTATGAACTTTATGGATTGACTGAGGAGGAAATTGAGATTGTCGAGAAAAATTAATAAACTACACATTTTCAATCCATGGGGAAATTGTTGAGGAAATCGGTAGAATTTTTCCTATCAAATAGGAATCAAGTATCTAATTGTGTTAATAAAAAAATCAAAATAATTTAAATAATAAATAGGAAGTTGTGAAATTTAGAGATTTTATTAACACACTAACAGTGCAAGAAGTAAACGAGTTTTGGGATAGTATAGAAACTGTACCCGCTGAAGCTCTTTCAAAAAATTGGAAATATTCTTTAAAAAGAGGTGATAAAATAGTTCCGACAAAATGGTTTATAACCGAATTATCTCTGAAGAAAAATGAACAAATAGATTTTCAATCTAACTACGATAACCGTGATATTTTCGCAGAAAAATTTGGATTCAAAATTCACGAAGATTTGGTTTTTGACATGTCGGATTTACAAAGATTTAAAAAATTTTACGAAACGCAAGTAAAAAACAAGTCCTTGTTTCAATTCTTTATTGATCACACTCATAATACACTTGAAGGCAATAATATAGATCCATACAAAATCAGAATGGCAATTACCCAACAAAACGAAGCGATAGTTATTGTGGGGATGAGAACTGTACTACAATACAAAAATGATCGGATTGGTTTTATAATAAAATCGGAACACTATGATGAAATAGTACAACTTTACAATGTTGAAAAAAGTTATGATTTTAAAGGGAGTGATGACGTTTATTTTGTCCACTCACATCCTGACTTTATTCCTGATAGTACTGCTGATAAAATTTTGGAGGTAAATGCAGATACCATATTGTACGAATACAAAAAAATAGAAAATTCGATAAGGTCAAGATGGAATGCGGAGGCGAATAGCACAAATCATACTTTAAAAAAAATCATGTTTGAGAATGATAATGTAGAAGGTTTTTTAAAATCAAATAAAGAATTTAAAATGGAATATTTTGATGTTGAGGGTATATTAAAATACAGAGAATTGACAAAAGGTCAATATGATAAAAATTCAGAAGCCACAAAAATATTTAATGATACTCGTACTAAAATAAATTATTTAGCAGAACTCTTATCGGGGAAATTAGGTATAAAACTCCAAAATAATTATAATGAGAGAATTAACAAACAAGCAGGTAAACAGACGGGGCACCATAATTATAAAGATTACATTTTAGTTGGTTTTATACCAACACATTTGAATAAATTCGGAAAAGATATTTTTATAAAAATTGCATTTGGATTTTCAGAGACGATTCCTAATCTTCATTACCAAATCGACATTAACTATAAAAATAATAGTAATCCATTTGCAAAGGGTAGAGATTACTTACTTAAGCAAAACGACTTTTGGATTGACTTAGACGATCACTTTCCAAAAACTTGGAATGAATTATTAACCAATACAACTGATAACTTCAGAAAAATTATAAAAAGTTTAGAAGATTTTTTAAATAATAACAAAGTGGAGGAAACACCAAAAACAGCACACATGAGTACAAAATATCATCCACTAAATCAAATCCTATTCGGTTGCCCAGGTTCAGGTAAAACCTACAGTACAAAAAAGTTAGCGGTTGAAATTATTGAAGACCGAAAATTTACGAACACCAAAGAAGATCGGGCAGAAATCATTAAACTTTATGATCAATACACAGAAAAGAATCAGATTAAATTCACAACCTTTCACCAAAGTTTAAGTTATGAGGATTTTATTGAAGGCATAAAACCTAAAACGGTTAACAATCAAGTCATTTATGAAATTGAGAATGGTCTATTCAATAAAATTTCACAAAAAGCACAAGACAATTGGTTAAATTCTCAAACCAAGGAAAATAATGAACTTTCCTTTGAAGATGCCTTGAGTAAACTACAAGATGAATGGGTTGAGGACAATGATATTAAGTTTCCACTTAAAACAAAGGGTAATGACTTCACAATTACAGGTTTTAATGAGAAAAATCTAAATTTCAGGAAAGCATCAGGTGGAACTGCACACACGTTAAGTTTCAATACAATGAAAGAATTGTACTACGGAAAAAGAAATTTCACGAATGCAGGTGTAGGCATCTACTACCCTGCAATTATTGAACGCCTTCGCTCTTATGAAGGTGATAGTAAACCAAGTAAAAAATTAGATAATTACGTCTTGATTATGGATGAAATAAACAGAGGAAATATCTCTTCCATTTTCGGTGAATTAATTACTTTAATTGAGGAAGATAAGAGATTAGGAAGCACTGAAAAAATTGAGGTTAATTTACCATATAGCAAAGAATCATTTGGTGTCCCTCCAAATTTATACTTGATTGGAACCATGAACACTGCGGATCGAAGTGTTGAATCGTTGGATACCGCTTTAAGAAGAAGATTCTCTTTTACAGAAATGAAATCAGATCCCGAAGTTATTAGAACAGCGCACGAGAACAGAGGTATTATTCAAGATTCTCTCAACATTAACTTAATTGAACTGCTTGATACGATCAACAAAAGAATAGAACTATTAGTAGACAAAGATCACCAAATCGGTCACTCCTATTTCATTGGCGTTAATACCCTTTCAGATTTGAAAGTCACCTTTAAAAATAAAATTATCCCTTTATTAGAGGAGTATTTCTTTGGAGACTTTGGTAAAATAGGATTGGTTTTAGGAGATCAATTCGTAGAAACCAACTCTGCACAGGATAATAAAAAAATACTATCTAAATTCAAAGGTTATGAAGATGTAGATTTCTTAACCGACAAGAAAATTTACACCTTTAAAGATGTAGATCAGATGACCGCAAATGATTTCGCATCGATTTATAATGATTATAATGATCAGAGTAATTAATGAACTCTAAAAATTTCATACAGGTTTTTGAATACCAAAAGTTAAAAGTTGGGACAGGTAATTTCACGGAGAATCACCTTAAAACCCTTGTGCAGTTTAATGAGAAAAATGGAAACAAATATTTCATTCCAATTTATAACGGAGTTCAGTTCAACAGTTATGTTGGGGTGGTCAATGTTGGTGGGTTAACCATTGAAATCTTACCCAAGTCCGATAAATCTGAAACGCCCAACAAAAAACTTTGGCAAAGTGTTCTACTCAATATGTTGAGAGTGTGCAAACACATTCAAGTGGATACAGTTTCTGAAACAGGGTTAAAGAAAAAACATAATTCTATATTGGAGGTGTACTTTGAAATTTTCCTGAATGAGATAGAACAATTGGTGAAGAAAGGTCTAATTAAGAAATATAAAAGAGTGGAGAACAACCAACTTGCTCTTAAAGGAAAACTTATCTTTTCGAAGAATATCTCCAAAAATTTGATTCACAAAGAACGTTTCTACTGCGAACATCAAATCTATAATAAAGACCACCAAGTACATCAAATTCTTTTTCAGGCACTGTCTATTTTGGATACGTTGGTGACAAACAATTTAAAGGATAAAGTGAAACGGTTACTTTATGAATTTAATGAGTTCACCGTTAAGGACTTTAATTCAAAAGATTTTGAAAACATAAAAACAGATAGGAAATCCAAGATTTATGAAAAGTCGTTGGATATTTCTAAAATGATCATCCTGAATTATTCACCCAATCTCAATTCAGGTCATGACCAAATGCTAACATTATTGTTCGATATGAATAAACTTTGGGAAGAATATATTTACCGAATATTACAAAAGCATATTGATTTTAACCGTTATGAAATTAGTGCGCAGTCACAAAATAAATTTTGGGAGCACAAAACCATTAGACCCGACATAATCATAAGAGATCTAAAATATGAGGAAACCTTTGTGATCGACACCAAATGGAAGATTGTAGACAGCAACAATCCCTCAGACGATGATTTAAAACAGATGTTTTCTTACAACTTACTTTGGGAATCCAAGAAAAGTATTCTTCTATACCCTAAAATCGATCAGATAGACTCTAAATTTGGTTACTTCCACCACCAACCTTACAGAGAGTTCGAAAACGGATTTAAGACGGTAGAAAACTACTGCAAAGTCGGATTCCTTTCGTTGGTTGAGGGTAATGAACTCAGAGATTCTGAAGTATTGGTAGAAGAAGTGATGGGTAAATTTGAAAGTGTCGTATAAAACCGAAACATCTAACATAATTTGAAATCAAGAAAAGGAAAAAATAATGATAAAATTAGAAAAAAATCAAACGGGAATCGCATCGGAATTTTATGTCGCAGGTGAACTTAGCAGATTAGGGTATAATGTTTCGGTCACATTTGGGAATACAAAAAGCATCGATTTACTCGTAGAAAAAAATGGTAAAACAAAAGCAGTTCAAGTAAAGGAATTCAAACCACTAAATCAATCTGTTGGAATTTAGACAAGACCAAAGTATTAGAAAATGTTTTTTATATTTTGGTAAATCTTCATGTTAATGAAACAAATGATAAACCTGAATTTTTTATCCTGTCCCACACAGAATGTTTGGATCTTTTTAAAGACACACCAAAGGAGAAAAACAAGAGAACTTACTTGGATTATAAAAAATTGAGGAACTCGGAGGTTTTCAGAATGCATGGTATAAATTGGATAAATGATACACTACTCTAATTTGGTCTCGATAAAAAAATATAATGAAATAAAAATATTTTTATAAATTTTCAGTTTTAAAAGTAAAAAAAGTCTAAATTTTACATTTTATCAATTTCCATGTAATGTAATAATTTAATATTATTGGCTCCCGCAAGTTGTTTCGCAGACTTAGTGTAATCTCTGTTAGATATCACGACACCTTCATTTAAAGCATAAAATTCCAAACCTGACTTTACTTCTTGTACGGCTTTATTCCCGACAGGTCTTGAGTATTTTTTACACTGAATGGCAATGTTCCTTTTTCCTTTTTTAGCGATTAAATCCACTCCCTGATCAGCACCATTTTTTGTTTTAGTTACTTTCCAACCAATTTCAGTCAATTTTTCCAAACAATAAGTTTCAAATTCAAAACCATTCATGTCTTCTTTAAACTCTTTATTATCAATAATTTGATTTTTCGAAACAGTTTCTATTCGTTCAAAAATTATATCAGAAGCAAAATGAAAAGTTCTTATTTCTTCATGTGTTAAAATTGGAAATAAATAGTGTTCAATAAAATACGGTATTTCTTTTTGCTTCCATCTGCTTAAATTTTCATTCCCATAAGCATCAAAATAAACATATTTTTTTCGTTCAATTGCTAATTGTTTTCTATGCTTTTCAATTACCTTTTTCGACTTGCCAACGATAGATGTTCTAATTCGTGTCTGATAAATATTGATGTCTTGATCTTCTTTTTTGTTGGAATGATAAATAAAAAATATAAATCCCGCTATAATCAAAAATCCAACAAATAAACTCCCGCCTTCGTTCATATTATTTTTCCTTTAAACTTTCATAAATTAATAAATGTGTTATTTTTTCTCGTTTGCTTATTAATAGTAATTAAATAATTCCATTAAAAAAATAGTAGTGTTAAAAAACGACACGGTGTTGTTTTTAGTGTTTTTACTCTTTTTAAATTGTCTGTAATTCTTCTTCTGCAAGTGTATAAAACGGACTTAAACTTCCCATATAATCCATATTTAAAGTAAAAGGAGTGAATCCTTCATCTTCAAATTTCCTAAAAAACTCTTTAGTTCTCTCCTTATAAATGTCATAAACAACTTGATATTTACGACGAATTCGAGGGGATGGGTAATTGTCCTTTAAATATTGTATCTCTCTAAAAAATCTCAAATCTTCATCAATTCTGTAATATTTGTCTGTTTCAGTGAACATATCAATTTGAATTGGTAATTTACCTTTTGTATCATCAAAAAGATTAATATAAGATTGACATAACAGAATGAAATCATATTTTTCGTTATATTCTATTTTATCGAAAACGATTACCTCATTAGTCAAATTTTTATTGATAAATAATCCAAATCCCTCTAATTGTGATTCATCATTATAAGTTTCGATTAATGCCTCACCGTAGTAAGACTGAAAATTTTTATATTTAAAGAAATGAAATTTACCCAATGTGATAATTGCCCTAAAATATACATTAATGAGTGATAAATTATAAAACATTTCTTGAGCAAACTCGATCAGATACGTTACATAATAATCCTTACTCCAACTATCATCCTTATTAAAAACTAAAACCGTATCCGAGAAGACTATAACTTGTAATAAAGGATGTTTAAAAACATTCAAATTATCAAATATCTTAAATATTTGACTTACTTTCTCAGGCTTTGTTCGTACTAAATTTTCAAAACCCAAAAATATCAATATATAAAAATGTTTTTTTCATAAATATTTATTAAGTAGTTTAACTTTTAAAAGAGTTTTTAATTCGTATCTTCAAATTTATCACCGTTTCTTGTCAAACTACTTTGATAATTTGTCAAACTATTCACTTCAAAAAAATCCGTTTGATCAGTTGGGATTCCATTTATTATCATGTAATCACTTAATTCAGGAAAATTAAATAAATTTGGATTAACGTGAAAAATATTACTCGAAATCTCTACAAATCCCAATATATCTTGTGGAAATAATGCACCCTTAATAGTTATTTCTTTTTGATGTATAAAAATATCACTTTTAATAATTGGTAATTTAATTTTATTCAAGATATCTTTATCATTCTTTCCGTCAGATGATGACCAAGAAACAAATTTGAAATCTTCTTGGGCAGTAAACGCTTCAACCGCTATTTCACTTGTTGATGTAGATAACAGAAATGAATTTAAATTAAAACCTAACTCTCCCACTTTATGTAAAAATTTTAAATAATAATCTCTAACTTTTATCTTATCATTGATTGGTAAACTACCAATACTTTTACTGAATTCTTTTTTATTATCAGCACTTTGAAAATACATGTCAAATTCTTCATTAAGAATTTTAAACTCTTTAATTTCGGGATCTTTAGAAGTTTTTAATACATGTTTTATTTTTCTAAAAATATAATTAATGAAATCATCATTCAAATCATTTATAGAGAATATATTTTTTTTCTTTACCTGCTTAAAATACTTTTCTTGATACACTCTTCCCTTCTCACCAATTTTAAATAAAAAATAGTTTAATCGTTCGATTAAATCTTCATGATCTTTAATGTTGAGTTTACTTCTTAAATTTTCTGCACTCTCTCCACGAAATATGAATTCTACATTACTTTTCTTTTTAATTGAATATAGAAAATTATTTAACACTGATTTCTGTTCCGATGTTAATTCATTACCATTTACTTTAAAACTATAATTCATTTCCAATATTTATTTTTCAACAAGAAGTAAATATATGAAGATTTCAATAACACTTTACGAAATAAAATTTATACAATCGAGATCGCGTAAGATTAAAGATAATACTAAGTGCTACTTTCTTTTTGAAAAGAAAATGGATTAATATATTTGAAAAAACTGAGTTCAATGTTGGATGTTTTTTGATCATTTTAGATCGTAATCGTGCGTAAATCGTGCTACAACAAAAAAAAATCACCTACGAGAATCGTAAGTGATTGATATTAAAGTGGTCTCTCCAGGAATCGAACCAGGGACACATGGATTTTCAATCCATTGCTCTACCAACTGAGCTAAGAGACCTTTCGTTAATTGAGTGGTGCAAAAGTAACAACTTTATCCTTATCTCCCAAATCAAATGCGATTATTTTTAATAAAAACTGCAATATTATTGATTATCAGCATCATTATTTTCCTCCCGCCTGATTTGTTCACTCATTTCTTCCAGCACTGGCTTGATTGTGCTCTCTGGCAATTCGCTAATTCGAATATACATCAACCCGTCAATAGCATCATTAAAACTTGGATCTACATTAAATGAAATCACCTTCGCATTCTGCTTGATGTATTTTTTAATGAGAACCGGCATTCTCATTTCGGGCTCTAGATCATCAATGATCTTATCCAATTTATTCAAATCAGATTCTACCTCATCAAAAAAGAGATGTTTATCACGATCCTTTAATTTTACTTTAAAGTCATGTTTAGGATGAATATACTGAGCCACAGCAGAATCGTAATAATGAGACCGCATAAATTCAATCATCAAAGATTTTGAAAATTCTGAGAATTTATCAGAAATACTTACGCCACCCATTAAGAATTTGTGTTCAGGGTTTCTTAGACAAACATGAACAATACCGCGCCATAAAAGAAATAAAGGCAACGGCTTTTGCTGGTATTCAGAAGAAATATAAGCTCTTCCCATTTCAATCACTTTCCGAAAGAACGGTCGAAGTTCTGGATCAAACTCAAAAAGGGAACTGGTGTAAAAACCATCAATACCATGCTTTTTCATTACTTCGCAACCCAAAGCCATGCGGTACGCGCCGGCTAATTTCTTGGCTTGACTGTCCCAAAGAAAAAGATGATGATAATGTTCGTCATATTCATCGAGATCAAACGGCAAATTGCTGCCTTCACCAATTTTTCTGAAGGTCAGTTCACGCTGCCGTCCAATCTCCCTCATAATCGACGGAATATCGTTGTAGCTGGCGAAAAAGACTTCATAATTCCCATTCCGGAAAAGCATTTTGTCATTTTTGCTGAGTGCTTCTATTTCGGCGACGATATCTTGAGTAGGTGTTTCATCAATGATATTCTGAACCACATTTTCTTCTTTAAGCAAAGGAAAATTAAGACGCAGATTAGGAATATTTAAGCGATCGGCCAGCGATTTTCTTTTCTCATAGTAACTCTTTAACAAGTGGATTTTCTTTTGTAGAAATTCCCCCATTTCTTCGATGCTGTCATGATCTTCTAAAACCTTTACGGAAACTGGCTTGCCGAGTCGAACCCGAATAGGTTTTTCTCTTTTATGCATCATTTCTGATGGCAACAGGAGTGTTTGTAAATTAGGATGAAGCTTTGCCATCTGATAAAAAAGTCGGCTGTTCTTCGCATGAAAATACATCGGAACAACTGGAACCTTTGCCATTTTAATCAACTTTAAAGCAGGCTTCTCCCACTTCTTATCCAAAATTTCACTGAATTCATTATTTCGGTTAGAGACTTCGCCCGCCGGAAAAATACCGATACAGCCGCCCTCTTCTAAATGTTTCAAACTGCCACGCATTCCGGCAGCACTACTTTTTAGTTCTTTCCTGTTTTCGAAAGGATTTACAGGAATCACATAAGGCCTCATCGGTTCTATTTTTTCCAGTAGAAAATTTCCCATGATTTTGAAATCAGGACGGATTTCTGTAAGAATCTTCGTCATCAAAATACCATCAATCGCACCCAAAGGATGATTAGACACCAAAATAAATGGACCTGTTTTAGGGATTCTCGCCAAGTCTTCTTCAAAGACAATATATTTCAAACCACGTTCTCGTACGAAAGAATCGAAGAAATCTTTTCCGACTTTATCTTTTAGAATGTCGTATAATCTATTGACTTCATCAATTTTCGTCAAACGCATAATTGCCGACGCCGCTGGATTCTTTAAAAACCCTAATTTGCTTAAACCTGAAGCTTTAATCAAATCAATTTTAGAAATTAAACTCATGGGCAATTAGTTGGTGATAACCTGTATTGTTTTTTGTGAAATCTGTTCGATCAAAATAGTTCTACCCTGATAAAACTGATTCAACTGCTCTAAATTAGCGTTTCTTATCGTATAAAGTGAAACGTTTTTAATAATCTCAGTATTAAATTCTTTTTGAAGTTCCTCATCCAGTTCGCCAATCGTGCCGTACATATCTTCTAAACAAAGGTCTAAGGAAATCGCAGAATTCTGCATCAGCGATATTTTAATTTTAAACTTCGCAAGGAGAGAAAAAATTTGACTCAAATGTTCTTCTGCAATGAACGAGAAATCACGCGTTGCAATTCTCAGCAAATGTTGATTCTCTTTTAAAATAAAAGATTCTTTTTGACTTCTTTCTTCGTAAGCGCCAACTCTGGTTCCCGAATTCTTAGGTTCCAAAAAGGACTTCACGTAGAAAGGAATATTTTTCTGTTTAAGAGGTTGTAAGGTTTTTGGGTGAATTACCGAAGCACCGTAGTAAGCCATTTCAATTGCATCTTCATAAGAGATTTGACTTAAAAGCGAAACATTTTCAAATTTTCTTGGATCGCCCGTCATCACTCCGGGAACGTCTTTCCAGATCGTCATGGCTTCGGCATTCAGACAGTAAGCAAAAATTGCCGCCGAATAATCTGAACCTTCTCTTCCCAAAGTCACGGTAAAATTATTATCATCAGAACCGATAAATCCTTGCGTCACATAACATTGATGCTGATTCAAAGCCGACATATTCTTTTCCGTTTCTTCCCAGTTGACGTTTCCTTCACGGTAATTGCGATCGGTTTTTATAAAATCGCGCGAATCACACCAAGCGTTTTCAAACTGAATATCATTCAAATATTGACTCAATATTTTAGAAGAGATCAATTCGCCACAACTCACGACCTGATCGTAAACAAAATTATAATTAGGTGATTTATTGCGTCTTAAGAAAGATTCGATATCACTAAAAAAGATAGAAATCTCGTCAAAAACGGGATGATTTTCGGTAAATAAATCCTGAGAAATTTCTAAATGTTTGAGCTTTACTTTTTCAATTTCAGCTTGGTAATCGGTTTTGGCAAAATAGTTTTCAACCACTTTTTCCAGAGCATTGGTTGTTTTTCCCATGGCAGAAACCACGACCAGACAACTCTCAAAACCCTGCGTTTCTAAAACCAGGGCCACATTTTTTACACTTTGCGCATCTTTTACCGAAGCACCTCCAAACTTAAAAACTTTCATCTAAATGATTCATCGTCAGTATTTTATTTCCTTCAGAATTCAACGCTGCGAAAATTACCAACCGTCAAAATTATTAATTCTCAACGAATAAAAAAAACTTGCCTTCAGATTAAGAGTTAGAAACAAAAAATTACGCGAAAACAAAGACTGACTTCTGTCATTTAATCAAAACTAATGCTGTTAAATTCAAAGAATTTTACGAAATTTGTAAAAACCCAAAAAGCAACATAATGTCAGATCAGTCGTTCCAAACCCTTGGTGAATTTATCATCGATAAACAAGAAGATTTTTTATATTCTACCGGTGAATTATCGCGCCTTCTCAGCGCCATTCGTTTGGCCTCGAAAGTGGTCAACAGACAGGTCAACAAAGCAGGAATCGCCGATATCATTGGTAAAGTCGGTAGCGAAAACATTCAAGGTGAAGAGCAACAAAAACTGGATGTTCTGGCGAATGAAATTTTCATCGAAGCACTTTCTCAAAGAGAAGTAGTTTGTGGAATCGCATCCGAAGAAAATGACGACTTTATAGAAATCAACACGCACTCTAATGCGCACCTGAGTAAATATGTGGTTTTAATTGATCCTTTAGATGGTTCTTCAAATATCGATGTGAATGTTTCAGTAGGAACAATTTTCTCTATTTACAGAAGAGTTTCAGAACCTGGAACGCCTGTCGTACTGGAAGATTTTTTACAAAAAGGCGTGAACCAAATCGCTGCAGGTTATGTAGTTTACGGTTCATCGACAATGATTGTGTACACGACTGGAAACGGCGTGAATGGTTTTACACTCGATCCAAGTTTGGGAACGTATTATCTTTCTCATCCAAATATGCAATTTTCCAGAACGGGTAGCATTTACTCCATCAACGAAGGGAATTATATCAAATTCCCGCAAGGCGTAAAAGATTATATCAAATTTTGCCAACGTGAAGAGGACGATCGCCCCTACACTTCCCGTTACATCGGAAGTTTGGTTTCTGACTTTCACCGAAACATGATCAAAGGTGGAATCTATATTTATCCCTCAACATCGCAATCACCTAACGGAAAACTTCGACTTTTATACGAATGTAATCCAATGGCTTTCTTAGCAGAACAAGCTGGTGGAAAATGCACCAACGGTTTCCAGAGAGTGATGGAAATTCAGCCAACCGAACTGCACCAGAGAGTTCCTTTCTTCTGCGGAAGTTATGACATGGTAGAAAAAGCAGAAGAGTTCATGAGAAATGCTCATCCAGAAGCATAACTTTTAGAAGCTTTATCCCGCTATCCGCTGTATCTTTTTGTTTTTCTGTAAAAAAACAAAAAGGATGTCGCTTCTATCGGGGCTAGGGTGAATCGCTGTTAATAAAAAACGTCGCAAATAGACCACTCTGTATGGAAGGAGCAAATATTAAAAGAGCGTTGCCAAGTGACCATTGTATTTTAACTGAAATCACAGTGGATGGTAAAGCATTTTGGGGCTATTCAAAACAGCAGTTATCGGCCTGGGAAAATGATTTGACCATCACAGAAAAATATCTTTTAGAAAACGAAACATATAAATTGATTTTAAACGGTGAAATAATCGGTTATTATTCTTTTTTAAAACTAACTGAGAATCACTTAAAATTAGATTATTTATTTTTATTTCAAAATTTCATCGGCAAAGGATTTGGTCAACTTCTGCTCAATGATTTTCTGGAAAGAGCAAAAAGAATGAACATCATCGATATCATTTTAGAGGCTGATCCGAATGCCGAAAATTTTTATAAAAAATTTGGATTCGTAACTTACGACCAACGGGAATCTTCTATCGACGGACGGTTTCTACCACAAATGAAATTAGATTTTAAATAAATAATCTGATACTTTCTTTTCTATTTAAATACCTATGAAAACAGCAACTTTTAAACAATATATTTTAGAATTCAAACAAGCCAGCGGAACTTCTCGCGGTGTCTTAACGACCAAAGAAACATATTTTCTTGAAATCACCGAGGGCGATAAAAAAGGAATTGGCGAATGTGGCATTTTCCGCGGACTCAGTTTCGAAGATGTCCCGGAATATGAAGAAATGCTGCAATGGCTTTGCGATAATATCAACGAAAACAAAAAGGTTCTTAGAAAAGAACTGCTTCACTTTCCTTCCATTTGGTTTGGTTACGAACAGGCAATGTTGAATTTAAAAAATGGTGAAGATCTTTATTTTCCAGGTGAATTTTCTGAAGGATATTCGTCTCTAAAAATCAACGGACTGATCTGGATGGGCGATGCTGATTTCATGAAGCAACAAATTGAGGAAAAAATCAACGAAGGATTTCAATGTTTGAAACTTAAAATTGGTGCTGACTGGAACTCAGAAAAAGAAATTCTGAAACAACTCCGGGCAAATTTCCCGAAAGAAGATTTAGAATTAAGAGTGGACGCCAACGGAGGATTTACGTTTGAAGAAGCCAAAGTTGTTTTACAGGAACTTGCAGATTTGGATATCCATTCTATAGAACAACCCATCAAAGCTGGAAATATTGAACAAATGGCGGAACTTTGTAAGAACACTCCAACGCCAATCGCTTTAGACGAGGAACTAATCGGAGTTTTGAATTTCGATGATAAAAAAGAATTGTTAGAAAAAATAAATCCGCAGTATATCATTTTGAAACCATCTTTAGTTGGAGGCTTTTCCGGTACTGACGAATGGATCTCGTTCGCGGAAAGTAAAAAGATTGGGTGGTGGATCACCTCAGCTTTAGAAAGCAATATCGGCCTGAATGCCATTGCTCAATATACTTTTACAAAAAATCCAAAAATCCCACAAGGTTTGGGAACAGGCGGATTATTTACCAATAATTTAGAAACGAGATTGGTGCTGCATGGTGACGAACTGATGATGAGATAAATTCACATTATCAAAGTTGATTCCAAAAATTCGGGATTGACAAACTATATTTTGTAATCTTGTTTAAAGTTTCTTCAAAATATCTTTCACAATAAGATCGGCATGAATTCTAGAGTTTTCAATGAACCACAGATGCGTGTCTTTGCCGCCACAAACGACGCCGGCTAAATACAATCCAGGAACATTGGTTTCCATGGTTTCTTGATTGTAAAAAGGATTCAGACAATCGCCTTGAAGTTCAATTCCTGAATTTCTCAAGAATTCAAAATTCGGAAGATAACCGGTCATAGCTAAAACAAAATCATTTTCTATCTCATGAACGGTTTGATGTTCATCTTTAAAAATGATCGTCGTTGGTGTTATTTCCAGGACCTCAGCCTTAAAATGAGCAGCGATGTTACCCTCTGCAATTCTATTCTCAATATCAGGTTTTACCCAATATTTTACGCTCTTAGAAATCTCGGCATGACGGATGATCATGGTGACTTCGGCTCCTTTTCGATAAGTTTCTAAGGCAGCATCCACCGCTGAATTACTGGATCCAATTACCGCAATTTTCTGATTAGCGTACGGATAAGGTTCGGAATAATAGTGCTTTACTTTCGGTAACTCCTCCCCTTTTACATTCATCTTATTCGGAATATCATAGAAACCGGTGGCAATAACCACCTTTTTTGCAGAATACGCAGACTTCGAAGTTTCAATTAGAAAGTGTTCTTCTTTCGTAATTTTTAAAACTTCCTCATATAAATTAATATTGATATTTCGCTGACGGGAAATCCCCTGATAATATTCCAAAGCATCTCTCCGACCAGGTTTTGGTGAAGTGGTGATAAAAGGAACATCCGCAATTTCAAGTTTATCTGCAGTGGAAAAAAAAGTCATGTACAAAGGATAGTTGTAAAGCGAATTTACAATGGTTCCTTTTTCAATAATGAGATAAGAGAGTCCCGCTTTTCGAGCTTCCAGAGCGCAGTTTAAACCAATCGGTCCGCCGCCAATGATGATGATATCAAATAATTTCATTGTGTAAAGATAACTACTTTCACAAAATTTAAAATCTTTGAAAGTATTTTTATGAAATGCCCATAAAATAGTAATCCTTTTAAGCCAACAAATAAGATTGATCTTCAACTTTTATTCTTGTCGCAATCAAATTTTGATCGGTATCATTGAGCACAGAAACAATATCTTCTTGCACCGCAGAACTCGATAGATAATTCCAGTGATTCCCAACCTGAAATTTAAAATTAGTTTTAAGATTATTTTTCACATTGGTACAATCAATTACCGAAATGATATCGGTGATATTTGAAAAGCTACTTGGTCCCATTTTCCCTAACCGTGGTGAAAGAATGTTTTTAGAAAATTGCGAAACTCCAAGAACTGCATCTTTTCGGTTGACATAAACGGTTACGCGATTGGCTAACTTTGGAAGTTTAATAAAAGATTCTTCTGACTCTTCGAACACTCTAAAACTTACATCAGCACTCAATAAAATAACTTGATCGATGACGCGCGAAATATTTTCGGTTTTTAAACTGTACAACATACTTTGTAGCAATCGATTTCCCATGCTGTGCGCCATAATGTGAATTCGCTGATTGCAGGGAAGTAAATCTTTGTCAGAAAAAATGTCTTTAAGAAATTGAGTGTAAAAATAAAAGAGTCGAAGCAACGAATTACCCGAATTAATGCTCGCCGCTTTATCATCAAAATAAGTGAGTGGGAAAATTGAACTGGAAGCGGGCCAACTGATGAACAAAATATGATTCACAGGCGATTTAGGATTATCGACATACAGTTTTTTCAACTCCAGAATTGCCTGTAATTCATCATCGAAATCGTAGGCATAACCGTGAATAAAGATCAGCACATCATTGCGCTCTTTAGTCGCCGACATTTCTTTGTACAGATCATAAAACATTCGCTGAGTTCCACCCAGGTTATTGGCTGTCAAATCAGATTGAATTAATTTCTTTTCTTTTTTTAAAACTTCTAAGACATCTTCGTAACCACTTTTCTCAGGTTCAGACAGCATTTTGTAATCCAAAATATTTCTTCCTTTATAATTCTTTTTCTTCAACTCTTCTTTCGTCGGTTCTTTCCAACCTTGAAAATTACATTTTGCAATTCTGAAATTGGGCACGGAAACCTCTTCATTTGAAAATGATTCTTTCCCATTTTCT
This sequence comes from Kaistella sp., assembly GCF_041824135.1. Lineage (GTDB taxonomy): Bacteria > Bacteroidota > Bacteroidia > Flavobacteriales > Weeksellaceae > Kaistella. Next base: position 16,115 of record NZ_JBGZYM010000038.1, read on the forward strand.
ACGATGATTTTACGGTTGCTTAAAATAAATACTGACATGGCTTTGTGTTTTTGATGGTTGTTTTTATCAATTAAAGTTACAGATATTTAATGAGTTACGTTAAAAAGCTATTTTTTAATTTAAAAGAAATCAGCCATACAACTTCGCTTTAATTTCAAACAATAATGATAATATTTTATTTTAATTTATTTAAAACACAAGCCGACACGTCATATTTAAAGAAAAGAAAACCGTTAAAAACCACTTTTTCTTTTCCTCACTTTTCGCTAAATTTGCCAAATGAACAATCCTATGGAAGAAGATAAAAAATCCCTCAATTTTATTGAGCAAATTATAGAAGAAGATATCGCCAATGGTTTTCCAAAAGAAAAATTGCGTTTCCGTTTTCCGCCAGAGCCAAATGGTTATTTGCACGTTGGTCATACCAAAGCGATCTGCATTAACTTCGGTTTGGGTGAAAAATATGGTGCGCCAGTAAACCTTCGTTTTGATGATACCAATCCTGAAAAAGAAGAACAGGAATTTGTAGATTCTATTAAAGCAGATATTGACTGGTTGGGTTTTAAATACGATCAGGAATTGTATGCGTCGGATTATTTCGACCAATTATATGACTGGGCTGTTCAAATGATCGAAGATGGTAAAGCTTATATCGATGAGCAGCCGTCAGAAAAAATCACAGAACAAAGAAAAACACCGTTCGAAGATGGAGTTGAATCACCATTTAGAAACCGTCCTACGGATGAAAGTTTAGAGCTTTTCGAAAAAATGAAAAACGGCGAATTCGAAGAAGGTACGATGTCTCTACGTGCAAAAATCGACATGACTTCTCCGAATATGAATATGCGTGATCCTGTTATGTACCGTATTTTAAAAAGACCACATCACCGAACGGGCGACAAATGGAAAATCTATCCGATGTACGATTGGGCACATGGTGAATCAGACTATATCGAGCAGATTTCTCACTCTCTCTGTTCCTTAGAATTCGAAAATCACCGTCCATTATACGATTGGTATTTGGATCAGGTTTATGCTAAAGAGACCGTTAGAAACAAACAACGTGAATTTGCACGAATGAATGTTTCGTACATGATCACGTCTAAAAGAAAATTACAAAGATTAGTTGCTGAAAATGCAGTTACGGGTTGGGATGATCCAAGAATGCCAACTATTTCCGGTATGCGTAGATTAGGATTTACACCGACTTCTATTAAAAAATTCATCGACAGAGTTGGTGTTGCGAAAAGAGAAAATCTCATCGATATTCAGTTGCTTGAATTTTTCGTTCGGGAAGATCTAAATAAAATTGCAACTCGCGTAATGGCAGTCGTAGATCCAGTGAAATTGGTGATCACCAATTATCCAGAAAATGAGGAGGAATTTTTAGAGACCGAAAACAATCCAGAGCAAGAAGACGCAGGAACAAGGACAGTTCCCTTCTCGAGAGAATTGTACATCGAAAGAGAAGACTTTAAAGAAGAAGGCAATAAGAAATTTTTCCGTTTAAAATTAGGTGGAGAAGTTCGTTTAAAATCAGCTTATATCATTAAAGCGGAAAGCGTAGATAAAGATGAAAATGGTGAAATTACAACCATTTACGCGACGTACGACGAGAAAAGTAAATCCGGAAGTGGCACAGAAGAAAGTTTACGAAAAGTAAAAGGAACGCTGCATTGGGTTTCGGCAAAACATGCAATTCCGGTAAATGTTAGAATTTACGATCGATTATTCACCACACCACAACCAGATGCAGAAAAGGAAAAGGATTTCATGCAGTTCATCAATCCCGAAAGTTTAAAAATCGTGCAGGGATTCGCAGAACCAAGTTTGAAAGAGGCTGAAATTGGTCATCCATATCAGTTCCAAAGAATTGGCTATTTCACCAAAGACCGTGATTCTTCTGACGAAAAACTGGTTTTCAACAGAACCGTAACGTTAAAAGACGGTTACAAACCAGAATAAATTTTTCAATATTATTTAAAACTTCGGAAATTCCGAAGTTTTTTTTTGACCAATTTTAGTTGAAGGAATTAGAATTGTGCTAAATGAATAATAGTTTTAAGGATCAATTAAAAGATGTTCTGTTAAGAAAAACCAAAAGCACCTTTAATTTTATATAAAATTCTCTCTTGAGACAGCCTCATCCTATTTTTATAATTATCTTCGCATCGAATTTATTGAAATGAAAAAAACACTTACTACAATATTCTTATTTGTTTTCTTAATATCATTCGCTCAGGAATCGATCAATTTTGAAAACGCCACTTTCAAAGAAATTTTAGCCAAAGCAAAACGCGAGAAAAAACTGGTTTTCATGGATGGATATGCTTCTTGGTGTGGACCGTGTAAATTGATGGAGAAAAATATTTTCCCACTTCCAGCCGTGAAGGAATATTTCAACGCTAATTTCATCAATGCCAGATTTGATATGGAAAAAGGAGAAGGTCGAGACATCGCGATGAAGTATCAGGTACGCTCCTATCCTTCTTACCTATTTCTCAATGGTGATGGTGAAGTAGTCATGAAAAACTATGGATATATGGGAGAGCAGGATTTTATAGCCATTGCAAAAGAAGCTAACAATCCACTTTTAGCAACTGGAAATCCAAAAGAGTTATTTGAAAAAGGAGAAAGCGATCCTGCGTTTTTATTAAATTTGATGCGTCAGAATGCACAAACCGATTATGAATTGGCGAAAAAGGTTTCAGAGCGCTATTTTAAAGGTAAAAAAGATCAGCAATTAACCAGAGACGATGTCGGAATGTTACTCTATTTTGTAAAATCTCCGAGTGATTCAAATTATCAGGTTTTTAAAGATAGAAAAGAAGATATCGTAAAAGAAATGTCGGAAGATATCTATAATCAGTTTGATGTAAATATTAAAATTTCAAAAGTGATGGAAAGTTCTTTAAATCAGAACACCGGAGTCATCGATGATGAATATTTCTACAAAAACGCAATTCCTTTAGTTGGAAAAACAGAAGCAGAAACTGCCCTTAACCGGATGAAGGTAATCTACTATCCGAATGTTGGTAATTATAAAGAATACGAGAAAGCAGCTTTGCTTTACTATAAAAATGCTAATGATTTCGATTCGGAAGAGTTATTAAAAGCAGCCTGGATCTTCAGTGAACATATTGATGATATGACCTCTTTAAAACAAGCGGAAGAATGGGCAGAAAAATCAGTGATGAAAACTGAAACTGCAGAGAACACTTTTATCCTCGCAAAAATTTATGATAAGACAGGGAAAAAAGCCAATGCGAAAATGTACGCAGAAATGTCTAAAAACTTAGCTGAACAACAAGGAAAAGATTCTTCTGCAGCAACGCAGCTTTTACAAAAACTTAAATAATTCAGCGGTTTTGAAAAAAACAATTCTAATTCTCTTCATTATACTTGGCTTTTTAGGTAATGCTCAAAATCAAGATTCCGCGATTTCTAAAAAAATCTATGTCAAGGCAAATGCCTTATTCCTACCTATTGGAATATTAAATGCAGGCGTCGAATATCAATTAAAAGATAAAGTTACATTACAGGCAGATGTACTTATTTCTCCCTGGAAATCCTTCGCTGGAAAGTATATACAAGTTTATATGATTGGTTTTGAAGGACGCTATTATTTCAAAGAAGCTTTCAAACATTGGTATGTTGGAGCCAATATTTCTGGAGCCCGTTTCATTATGCAAAAATATAATTATTGGAGTAGTGGCGACTCTCAATATAAACCAGATTCGCCCATTTACAATAAAGCCGATCTCTATCAAGACGGTTTCGCAATTTTTGCAGGTGCAACAGTTGGCTACCAGTTTGAGTTAAGCGATCGTTGGAATATGGATCTATATTTCGGTGGTGGTACTGCACAGAGTTTCTACAAAGGATATCATAAAGAATTGGGGATACGCTATGACGACGATGGTCGAACATGGAACAAAAGTGGCGAATGGGTTCCCTACCGCGGAGGCGTAATGATTAGCTACAAACTATAATTATGAATATAAAAAGCACCAGATTTGCAGTAATTGCCGCAATTACCTTTATCATCTTATTTCTCTTTAACTATATCGGTAACACACAACCAGATAAAATAGAAAGAGCATTAATGACTGCTGTGGCAGGCGTTGTCGGTTTGACAATTGGAATGTGGTTCGTCCATAAAAACTCAAAAGATGATACGCATCATGACTTTGATTAGATACATAAAATACAAAGATAGACTTCTAATGAGGTCTATTTTTATTTTTAAGAACCGCTTCTTTTTTTCTTTTCAGAATTAATATCTTTGCACCATGATAAAAATCGGTAATATTGAACTGCCCGAATTTCCATTATTGCTTGCACCGATGGAAGATGTGTCTGATCCGCCCTTTCGCAGATTGTGTAAAATGCATGGTGCAGACATGATGTACTCTGAGTTTATTTCCTCAGAAGGGTTGATTCGTGATGCGATGAAAAGCATGAAAAAACTCGATATTTTTGATTATGAAAGACCAGTTGGAATTCAAATTTTCGGTGGTGATGAAGAGGCAATGGCACTTTCTGCTAAAATCGTGGAAGCTGTAAATCCAGACATCGTCGATATTAATTTTGGTTGTCCCGTAAAAAAGGTAGTTTGTAAAGGAGCTGGAGCTGGTGTTTTAAAAGACATCGACCTAATGATTCGCTTAACTAAAGCTGTTGTGAATTCTACGCATCTTCCGGTTACGGTAAAAACCCGTTTGGGCTGGGATACAGAATCCATTAATATTATGGAAGTCGCAGAGAGGTTGCAAGAAGTTGGAGTAAAAGCTTTAACCATTCACGCCAGAACACGTGCACAAATGTACAAAGGTGAAGCAGACTGGAATTATATTCACGCCGTAAAAAATAATCCCAATATTGAAATTCCGATTTTTGGAAATGGTGATATTGATTCGGCTCAAAAAGCCTGGGAATATAAAAATAAATTCGACTGCGACGGCATTATGATCGGTCGTGGCGCTATCGGTTATCCCTGGATCTTTAATGAAGTAAAACACTTTTTCAAAACTGGAGAAATTTTACCTGAACCAACAATTACTCAACGATTAGAAGCAGTTCGACAACATGCAGAATGGAGCAAAGATTGGAAAGGCGAACGTTTAGGCTTGATTGAAATGCGTCAACATTACGGTAACTATTTCCGTGGCATTCCTCATTTTAAAGATTTTCGTCGGAAGTTTTTAGAGGTTTTTACTTTAGAAGAAATGGATGGTGTGATCGCAGAAGCAGATGCCTTTTACAAGGATTTCGAATTTGTCAGTTAACAAGAGTCAAGTTTAAAGTAAAAAGAGCCAAGTTAAATATTGCTCAACTTATTCTTAGATATTTCAAAAAATGAGAGGACTTTAATTAATACATAAGTTTCTTTTCATCCTAATTTCCTAGCCCTGATTGAACGGGTTTGTTTGAGCTCTTTTTTCAGATTTTGTTGTGGGATTGAAGCGATGGAAAATCTGTAAAAAAGCGAGCCGAGAGAGCAGGTTCCTGGCTCCTGAAAAGTTTTAAGAATTTCCGTAACTTTTGCCTTGTTTAGAGGACTAATCAATTAAATTTAACTGAATGCTGAAAGCAGAAAATGTAACTAAAACCTATAATGCAGGTAAAAAACTGGCATTAGAGGATTTCTCTATAGATGTTCCGGAAGCTAGTATCTATGGACTTTTGGGTCCGAATGGTGCTGGGAAAACAACTTTTATCAGAATCATTAACCAAATTACGCAAGCCGATTCTGGCAACGTCTTAATCAATAATCAAAAACTAAATCTCGACCATATCCGACAAATTGGTTATATGCCGGAAGAACGTGGGTTGTACAAAAACATGACGGTTGGTGATCAGCTTTTATATTTCGGCGAGCTGAAAGGAATGACCAAAAATGATGCGCTGACACAGGCAAAATATTGGTTTGAACAATTAGAAATCGATCAGTGGTGGAAGAAAAAACTGAGTGAACTTTCGAAAGGGATGGCGCAGAAAATTCAGTTTGTGGTGACGGTTTTACATCAACCAAAATTACTGATTCTTGATGAACCATTTTCGGGATTCGATCCTGTCAATGCGAATATGATTAAAGATCAGATCCTGAATTTAAAAAAGAACGGGACTACAATCATTTTATCAACGCACCGCATGGAAAGTGTAGAAGAAATGTGTGATTACGTGGCATTAATTAATCAGGCAAAAAAAGTACTGGATGGGAAAGTATTTGATGTGAGGGAACAATTCAAGAAAAATATTTTTAATGTGACTTTGGCAGATGTAAATGCTGAAAATTTTGACCACTTTAAAGGCCAATATGAGATTCACAATTATTCCACAGAAAACCAGTTGGTTTCTTTCGATCTGAAAAATGACAGTGATCAAAACATCTTATTGAATCAATTAATGCGCGTTGGAAAAATCCGTTCTTTTGATGAGAAGATTCCGAGTATGAATGAAGTATTCATCAATGCGGTTAGTGAAACTCAAAATGAAAAACCAAGGTTAGCTCTATAATTCTGAGTCAAAACTTTAATAAAAACATTCATGAAAAATATATTTCTAATCACTAAAAGAGAATATCTAACGCAGGTTAAGAAAAAATCTTTTGTTATTCTGACGCTTTTAGCACCGATTCTGATGATTGGTTTTGCAGCTTTAATTGCTTTTATGTTTAAGGCCAATGAAAGCTCCAGCACTTTTAATGTTGTTGATAAAAGTGGACTTTTCGTAGGAAATCTTAAAAATACCGATCAAATTAAATATGTCTTTGTGCCAGCAGTCAATGAGAAATCGTTAGTTGCAACGCTAAAAGAAATGAATGGGATTGAAGGTCTGTTAATTATTCCAGAACTAAAAGGCCAAAATTACGACGAGGTTCAAAAAGAATCGAAACTCCTGATCAATAAAAAAATTGGGTTTGATACGAAAATGAAAGTCTCTAATGATCTGTCAAAAATTATTAGAAAAGAGAAGATAAAAACACTGGGCATTTCGGAAGACCAGATGAGAAATCTGGATAAAAGTTTCGAGCTGAACACCCAAAATGTAGTCGATAATAAAAGCTCGGACAGCGATTTATCATTTGGGGTAAAGTCGATCTTAGCAATGATCATGATGTACGCTGTTTTCATGTTCATCATCATTTATGGCGTTCGGGTCATGCGAAGTGTTTTAGAAGAAAAGAATAATCGGGTGGTTGAAATTATCATCTCTTCGGTTAAACCTTTTGAATTAATGATGGGGAAAATCCTCGGTGTGACCTTTGTTGCTTTAACACAGTTCAGCATTTGGATCACCATGTCAGTTATTGGTGCCTTATTTCTGAACACTGGATTTTCAGCCTTAAAAGATCAAATTCCAGGTGGCGAAAAAACGACGGAAATGGTCGAGAAATTCGACTTGCAGCAAACCGCGGCCGAAGTTTCACATATTCTTTTGGATATGAATGTTCCTTTGATCATCGGCGTATTCGTGATTTTCTTTTTACTTGGATATATTTTCTACAGTTCTATGTACGCAGCAATAGGTTCTGCGGTTGATAACGAAACAGAAACGCAGCAATTCACTCTATTTGCTATTATTCCGCTAATGTTGGGAATGTATGGGAGTTTTACTATTATGAAGAATCCTGAAGGTCCGCTAGGATTTTGGCTGTCGATGGTTCCTTTTACTTCACCCGTTGCAATGATTGCTAGAATACCTTTTGGCGTTCCAATTTGGCAGATTGCGCTTTCCGTGTCACTACTTTTAATTTCAACATTATTAATGATTTATATCGCTGGAAAGGTGTATCGCGTTGGAATTTTAATGTACGGAAACAAAGCGACTGCGAAAGAACTTTGGAAATGGATCAGAAGTTAGATTTTAGATTGGATGAAAATACAGTATAAATAAGAAACGTCGCAGATTTTGCGACGTTTTTTATTTAGATCAATTACTTATTAAATCTTTTTAAATCAACTTCCTTCATTAAATCTTTTCCGTTTTCGATGTGCTCGTACAGTTCTTTTGAGAAGTAACAACCGTTAAGAATTCCACGTGCCCCCAAGCCATTAAAAATATAATAATTTTGATGCTCTGGAAGATTTCCCAGAATTGGACGTCGGTCTTTTACGGTAGGGCGAAAACCATAATTGACTTCTACGACTTCAAAATCATGAGGATAGAAAGCGGAAAGTCCTTCTTTCAGTTCTTCCGTTTTAAAGTCATCGATCTCATTTTCTCTTTCATTCGGATCATAAGTTCCACCGTAATAATGCAGATCACTGTTTAATGGAAAAAGGAAGTGCTTTTTCTTTAAAGTATATTGATGATTCATCTTTTCTGAAAGCTTAACTTTTAAATGATGGCCTTTATTGGCAATAACTTGGATGTCAGTAAAAAAAGGATTTTCTCTAACGCCCATTCCTTCGCAGAAAACAATGTTTTTAAAATTGAAATCTTTGTACTTGGAAAGTTGAATCATTTCATAATCGAACTTTTCTCTAACCAACATTTCGTGCCGCTCTAAATAATCTGATATTCCACTAAAGAACCCATTAACATCAACTCTGGCCGAATGGTTGACTTCACCAGTTCCATAAGGATTTATAATCGTTTCCAGCATTTCAAAATCTGGATTAAGAAACGGTTTTAATTCTTCGGTTCCTGTTTTCATCGACCATAGGTTCTTTTCCATTTCATCATGAAAAATACGGTGAATTTTTTCTTGAATTAAATAGTTCTGCCCGGTATAACTTTCAATTTCTGAAATGGTTTTGGTTAGAAAGTCGATCTGTTCAGCAGCCAGCCAAAAAGTAGTAAATTTTTTCAGTACTAAAGGATTTACAATTCCCGCTGAAACCTGAGAGGCCCCTTTTTTATCTGCGGAAAATAATACAAAAGACTTTTTATTGATGATCAATTGATGGGCAAAAAAGAAAGCAGCATAGCCGTCGCCCACAATAATATAATCTACATTTTTCATAGATAAATTTAATTGATGAAAGGAATTTTGATTTTGAAAATAAGTTCAAAAAAAACCTGAGTAAAGGTACTCAGGTTTTTTTTATATTGAAAAGAATTAATTAATAATTCCACATATCACTTTCCATTTGTAGGATCTGCGCTTTGATTCTTTCGCTTTCTTCTAATTGTTCGTCAGCATCATTTGGGATATAATCTTTAATAACACCGTTTCCTAAACCATTATCTGATTTATAAATGACGGTAGAGAAACGTCTCGCATTTAACAGATCATCAAAACTGATATCTGAAGAAAGATTTTTATTATTGAACACAATGGAGTTTGCTAAAACTTCTCTTGCATCTGGATAATAAACCCAGAACAGATCGATCAACTCATCTTTCCCAGCGATTGGTTGACCATCAGGTCCGAACTGACCCATTAAAGAAGGATCCTGCCCCATGGCTGCAATTCCTAACAATCTGTATTTCATCTGGCTATCTCTACGGTCGATATACCACATTCCTTTGATTTTTAAAACTTTAACGTTTTCAGTTTTAGTTTCATAAACATTCGTGAATTCTTTCATCTCCTCGTCTGAAAGTTTTCCAACCTCGTTGATTCTGTCGATACCAGCGTTACTCATTACCTCGTTTTTAATACGGGATTGAATTGCATCTGGCGTCAATCTGGTCAAGAACATTTCATCATCATAAACTTCCTTGATTCTACCGTCATTGATAGCATCAAACAAAAGTTGGTAAAGCGACTTGTTTTGAGAAACCAATCCATCTTCATTATGATAATATGGCTGATTGATTTTATCATTCATATCAATGATTTCCCAAACCACCATACTTTTCACGATGTCTTTATCTGCAACAAATCCGTATTCTAAAGGCGTGATCTTGTTGGAAACCATAGAATCACCTTGCTTAATTAAATTTAAATCTCTGTATTTTCTAAATGATTCAGGAGATTTAGCATTTAAAATTGACATTGAAGTGATCGGACTATCATCCACAACACCACCGATGTCTTCCACAGGCATTTCTACAACTGGCTCGACCTCAACAACTGGCTTTGCAGCAACAGTTGTTTTTGGTTTTGCTTTTCTTTTTGTTTTCTTCTTAGTTTGTGCTCCAACTGCACTAAAACTTAAAGCGAGAACTATTAATACGAATTTTTTCATTCTAAAATTTTTATACTAATGACCGATATATCATCAAATCAATAACGTAATTATTGTACGTTTATTACTACTGGTGGAATCTGTTTTAATGTTTGTCCACCTAGTCCTGTTGCCGTTGCATTAATGTTATAAACATAAGCAATGTCACCATTACGTAAGCTTTTTGTAAGATTACCAACTGAACTTAATGAATTTCCGTTGATCAACATTCCGGCTTTTCCTGGTACTCTAAACATAAAACTGTTGACTGTAAAACTTACCGGGAAATCGAAATCTGGCATTACCACAGAAACTTTTTGATTCACGATAGAACTTGCAGGCATCGACACTACGTAATTTCCTTGAATTTGTCCAACCGGTGGCGGCACACTTTTAATTCTGAAAGGGAATGCTTGTGAGATAGTTCCACCTTTAGGATCGCGTCCTGAAATGGTTAACGTCACGGTACTTCCTCCTCCTGGAGTTACATTCCATTTACCTCCACCTCCACTTACAGAAGCGCCTGGTGCCGATAATGAAATTCCTGACATATCTGCTCCTAAGATCGATCCTGAAATTGGATTCGGTAATCCTCGGTAAAGAACATTCATTTTGTCTGCAGTTACTAAAGCTCCTTTTTGGGCTTTCAATTCCTGTGCTCCGGATACAACTTTATAAGTATGGTTATATGGTAATTCTACTACTTTTCCATTCACATCTGTAAAAGATATTTTTCCGCTGAATGATTTATCACCTAGTGAACCTGTATCTAAATTACGAACACCTTGTCCATTAGTGATAGTCAAACCTGGCATCGCTAATCCTGGAACATTGCTGGAATAGTTACCAATGGCAACTTTACCTTGAGCTGCTTCTCCCTGAACTACTGAGGCAGGTGCGGAAACAATCGCTGAATAAGCATCAAATTTAATATCTGCATCTACTTTCTCCTGAAGCATCGTCATTAAAGCATCAGATTGAATATTTCTCGCTTCAGACTGAAGCACTTCTAAATTAGATAAAGCAGCAATTAAGGGCTGTCCATAAAATTTATATTGTAACCAATTTTTATTTTTAATGGTCTGACCTTTAGGAAATTCTGTGATCAACATCAAATTTGCTCGGTCTACAACACTCTTCATATCTGAAGACGCACCAAAATTTTGTTTGATATATGATTTAAGAGCTTCAATCTTTGCCTTTAAATCAACAGAACTTTTAGAAGGACTGTTTTCATCTGATCCCTTAAAAAATAAATTAGAAGATGGTTCAGTGTTATTTAGAGCTGCGAAATTATCTGCAACATCTACACCTTCAACGTAATCAGCTTCTTTTTTTAATTTTGATTTAATGCCTTCGATGTACGCCACTAAATCATTTGTTTTTTCTTTTAATCCCTTATAATCTGCCAATGGTTTCGTATAAGTATCTGGAGTATTAGCTGCTTTTGCCTCTAATGTTTTTTCGAAAATGTCATCGTTTTTCTTTTCTACCAAACCGCGCGTATCAGTCAGCGTTTGGTTGGTATCATTGTATGATCGAATGATTTCCTGGTCAATTTGCATTGCTAGCATTGCAATGAAGACCAAGTACATCAGGTTGATCATCTTCTGACGAGGGGTCTGTTTTCCTTGTGCCATTTTAGTAAATTTTGTTAATAGTTTAAATTTTAATTATAAATGGTAAGAAAACTATGACTTCATCGCGCTAAGCATACCGCCGTAAACTCTATTAAGACTATTTAGGTTAGAAGTTAATCCTGATAATTCTTCGTTAAATTTTTCTGAATG
>NZ_JBGZYM010000039.1:0-5674 GCF_041824135.1 Kaistella sp.
AACTACCATAAAATCAAAAGGAAATACTTACAGTTGTATCTCAACGAGTTTATTTACAAATTAAACAGACGGTATTTTGGAGACAAACTCTTTGACAGACTAGTAATTGCGAATATAACAGGTGCATAAACGGATAATCAGTAAATTTATCTAATTCTCAAAATAAGATGAAGGAAATTTTTGGCGATAAAGTGGAAAACAACAGAGTTTTTATTAATTGGTTTACTGGATTAATCAATTTTCCTGACAAAACAGAAAAAAATAAAATTCTCCGTTGGGACGGAGTTTTTTATAAAATATTTGAATACGAAACTGTTTTAGGTTTTCAAAATGGAAATTTAATTAGTCAAGGAAATGTGAAAAATTATGCAAAAATCAAAAATGGAATTAATCGAAAGGATAAAAGCAAAGTTTCTAAAATTATCTTTGAAAAACTGAAAAAGAAAAATTGGAAAAGTGATTATGATTGTTCGGAAAAATATCTAATTACAATTTCTGAAAATGGAAAAATATCAAATGTGAGAATGACCTATTCAAATGAAGAACGAAAAGAGTTCTATGAGGAAGATGAATATGAGTATTGTATCAGCAAAGTGAGAAATGCTTTAACTGGACTACAATTTGATATTTTGAAGGATAAAGGAAAACCAATTTCAGAAGATATTTATATAGAAATTTGGCAAGAGAAAAATGGGAAGCTTGAGGATTGGACGCGCTAAAGAAGACACTTCTGCTAACATATTCTATGACAAAAACCAAACAAAAAGTGATAAAATTAAGCTGCAAATTTATGCAGGTTCACAAAGTTTGATTTCCGTTGGATGACGGCAAAGATTCTGTACACCATTTTACATTTTATGTTGTTTAAGACCAGCATAGTATGCTTTCCTTCTGCTTTTTTCCTGTTGTAATAGTCCTTGAGTTCCGGATCGTATTTTATTGCCGTAAGAGAGGCCATGTGCAGCAGTGTTTTCATTTTTTTATCCGCCAGGTGACTGACTCTGGTTTTTCCTTTAATACTTGTGCCGGAAGAATGCTCGAAGGGCGCCACACCTGAATAACACGCAAATTTTCGTCCGCTTGTAAATGCCGTAAATCCTTTTGTCGCCATTAAGATATAAACCGAAGTAATATCCCCGATACCCGGAATGCTTTTTAGAAGTTGCTGCTGTCCGTACAGGTTTTCGTCTTCCCGAATCAGTGTTCTGATCTTCTCATCCAACATTACAAGTTGTTTTTTCAGGTGTTTTACCGTTTGGTTATTAATTGCTTTTACGCTGTTGAAAACCTCTTTTGTCAGGAACATTTCGTTTTCCTTTGTTCTTTCAAATGTTTTAATGGCTGCCACGGTTTTTTCACGCTCGGCAAACACTATTTTCAGTTGCTGCAGACTGAGCTCAGGAAGGGTGGAAAGCGCGATTTTATCCGTGTTTCGTTTGGCATAATGAGCAATCTCTTTCGCATCTACCTTATCGCTTTTGCCACGGGTAATCCCCAGAGAACGTTTGATTTCCAGAGCAGGAACCTGGGCGTAATCCAGGCTGTTTTCGCTTAAAACCAACGCAAGCAGCGAGGAATAAATGCCGGTGTTTTCGAAGACGAAAAGAGTCTCATTCATCTGGTAGCCGGTTTTTTTCAATGTTTTTAAAAACTTATCGACCGATTTTTGAGTGTTCAGTATCTGACCCTGTTCGAGCTGTGGATCTTCTTTTACGATGCAATAATCGAGGGTTAATTTTGCTACATCAATTCCGATGTAAGTTCTGTAATTTTTCATAATTTAGTGGTGTTAAATTGATGTTGAATTGCTTTAAAATCTTTATTAGATCTGGGTAATCTGGTATTCTATCTAAAGCTTTTTCAACCTTTTAAAACAAGGCAGAGGACTGATATGTTAGATGAGACTTTTAATCTCTAAAGGTATTTCTAGTTCACCTCTGTCTTGTTAATTTTAAAGGTATTAATTTATGGGTGTAAAGTAAAGATGGGTTTTGCAAGATGCGGGGTTGAAGGAAATCTCAGAAATATTCTAAAAAGTACCCGCAAAAAACTTTTCCATTTTTTAGTTCTTTCGTAATTTTAAAAAATGGAAAAAGTTTTTGCTAGGGTTCGGTTCTCCTCTTGAAATCTCGGTTGCAGTAGCCCGCACCTCGCAAAGCCCTTTTCCGTTGTACGCAATTTTACAACAAACGGGTTTATACAAACTAACTAAATGAGTAAACTATTTAAATTTTTAGCAATAATTTTTTGTGGTATTTTAAATGCCCAAACAATAAATGGTAAGATTATTTCGAAAGAAAACAATAGCGCAATTCCTTTTGCTAGAATAGGAATTGAAAATGAAAATTTTGGAGCAATTGCTGACGAAAAAGGTAATTATTCAATTGACTTGACAAATGTTGATCAGAATAAAAATATTACAGTGCAAGTTGGAGGATTTGAAAATTTTTCTCAATCAGTTCAAAATTTTATAAGTGGAAATCACATAATTTCTCTTAACGAAAAAGTAGTAGATATTCAAGAAGTTAAATTAAATCCAAAAAGATATTCCGAAAAAAACTGGGGAACTAATGCAAAAACCAAAAAAGTACAATTTGGTTTTAATCCTGCAAGAACCAAAGAAGATAAATCTAAAGAATTTGGTGTTTATTTTAATAATAACAAAAAATTAAAAATTCAAAAGATCAATATTAATATTGTAAATTTGAAAACTGATAAACCTCTTTTGATAAGTTTCAATGTATATTCAGAAAAAAATGGACTTCCTGACAATTCTTTGTTAAGTGAAAATCTAACAGTACAATTAACAGAAGCCGACATAAAAGCAGGGACATTTACCTTTGATATATCTAAAAGAAATGTATGGATTTCTAAACAAAATTTCTTTGTATCAATGCAAGTAATAAATAATTTTGATGGATGGATTTATTTGAGTGGAGCATTATTCAAAACCGTTTATTATAGGAGCTATTATGACAGATGGGAAAAGAGAACAATTGCTCAACCCTCATTGAATATTGATGTGAAAATAGAAAAATAAAACTGCGTACAATAACTAAGCTTTCGTTTTGTCTGAAAGACAAGAAATGAAAGCCCGTTGAACGGAACCTCCGGTGGCTTTTCCTCCCCAGTTGGTCACCTTATGGAGTTATCGTTTCTAGAATTTAGGATATTAGAGCAGTTTTTTAGAAGGACTGCTTTTTTTGGGAACTGAGGTGAGATTTCTTGAAGCACTCACAGGCTTTTTTTACTTTTAAGATATAAAATCCCTTACCCACAAAGTTTATTTTGCAGACGAGGCATTGAAAACGGCAAGAAAATCATGAGGCGGTCCACGTTGTCCGAAAAGCGCTATGGTGATTAAGTTTCCTTCCTTACAACACCGACATTTTTTAAGCAAAGTTTTCGGTTTTACTTCTGTAATCTGGATTTTTAAATCTGATTGTAAATCCTTAATTTTCCCACGTTTCCAGGAGCTGCTCAAAATCCCGTAATGCCTTATTCTTACAAATCTTCGAGGCAAAATATGAAGACTAAATCTGCGCACAAATTCAGTATTCGATAAAGTCATTTCCTTTTTCTGACCTTCTTTGCGATAATCTTTGTACCCAAAACGAACTTCTTTATCCGTAACTTCTTTGATACGGTAATTGCTGATGGCAACTTTGTGAGTATATCTTCCTAAATATTCGATGACTTGTTTCGGGCCACCAAAAGGTCTTTTGGCATAAACCACCCAGTTTTTGGTAAAGAGTTGATCTATTAAATCCTGGTCTTTAATTCCGGAAACTCTTAATGAAGCCACAAACTTTGCCCGAAAGACTTTGCTCATCGCTTTTACACAGAAAAGGTATTTATCAGATTTTATCTTCGCCCGCCATTTTCCTTGTTTATTAATGCCGCCACCCGGAACAATGCAGTGCAAGTGCGGATGAAGGCTCAGATTCTGTCCCCAAGTATGCAAAATTGCAATCATTCCCAATTGGATCCCCTTATTTTTACCAAACTGATTTAAAGTTGCCCAAGCCGCTTCAAATAAGGTTTTGTACAACAATGCCGGTTGAGATATCGCCAAACCATTGAGTTCTTCAGGAAGCGTAAAAACCACGTGGTAATAACTGCACGGCAATAATTCCTGTTCGCGTTTCTGAATCCATTCTTCTTTTTTATGACCTTGACATTGCGGACAATGCCGATTACGACAGGAGTTGTAACTGATGGAAATATTTCCGCAACCATCGCACGCATCAATATGACCACCCAAGGCAGAAGTTCTACAATACGATAAAGCCCGAAGCGTTTTTTCCTGATGAACTGTAAAATTCTGCGCCGACAAATTAATTTTACGAAGAACATCAGCAACAGTTCCGCTCTGTTTCTTTGGCTTACTTCGGGTTTCCATTTTTGCGGCATAAAGCGAAAACGGTATCCAAAGGACTGTGCGGTTTTTGGTCAGACAACTGACAGACATGAAGATATTCCATGGTACTTTCAATCCGCTCATGTCCCAAAAGTTTTTGAACCATAATGATGGAAACTCCATCTTCCAATAAATGCGTAGCAAAGCTGTGTCGCAAAGTGTGGGTATGAACCACTTTGGTGATTCCCGCTTTTTTGCTCACCGTTTTAATCACCCATTCAACGCCGCGCTGGCTGTATCTGTTATCAAAATCCGCTCTGCCCGAATCTGGCTGGTCAATCTCTTCAATATTTCTATTTTGATTTCCATTAAATAAATATTGAGTCGGATTTTCTACTGAAATAAAGGTTTTCAGTCCCCGAATTAAATGTTTGGATAAAGGAACATAACGGTCTTTACTGCCTTTTCCCTGAACAACGTGCAGCATTTGTCGGTCAAAATCAAGATGATGAAGTTCGATATTTCTAACTTCCATACATCGAAGTCCGCAGCCGTAAATCAAACCGATGAGCAGTTTATGTTTCAGTAACTGCGCCGTTTGAAGCATGCGCCAAACTTCCTGACGACTTAAAATAGTAGGCAGTTTTTTCACTTTTGGAATGGCAGGAAGATGTAGAAAACTGTAAGGTAATCCTTCCGCTTTAAGAAGAAACCTAAGTCCATAAACCGTATGTTTAAAATAAGTCTGGGAAGGTGTTTTTGATCGCTGTTGCAGTTCGAAGAGATAATCTTTGACCTGTTCAGGATCCAGTTCGGTAGGCAATGTTTTAAAATGCAATGCCAATGCAGCAACATGCCTGGAATAATTATCAAAGGTTCTGGGACTTTTTCCTTGGATGGAAATATTTCTTTCAAAACGTTGTATCAGTTCCGAAAAACCACTAACTTCGCTCGAAGCGCGATTCAAAATTTTGTTCGTCCTTTCGACTGCGCTCAAGGCAGGTCTTAAATCCTCCGGAGATTTTTTTTTGTAGCCATTTTAGAGATTTTATTTTGTTGAATAAAAACAAAGTTAATAAAACAGCCTCAGGAAAAGCTACCGGAGGTTTAGTTCAACATAGTATTTGCAAAATGCGGGATGAAGTCTTGAATTGAAAAGCCTAAATATTTAGCCGCATATGCTTTTCAATTCCACTTTTTTTAGTAATTTAGTCATTGGGTGCTACCGAAAAGTTTACGACCTGTTTATCGTTTTTCAAGGTGTTGATTTCTGCATTTTTGGTAATTCTACCTACGATTGTGTTCATAATCTTA
>NZ_JBGZYM010000040.1:0-4303 GCF_041824135.1 Kaistella sp.
CTGCAGATGAACTAAAAAGAAAACGAAAAAAAATATTCAAAAGATAAAAATGGCGCAGAAATTAAAAACACAAGATTTAATGGAGGTTTTCAATAAGAATCTCAATGAAGTAAATCTAAAATTCGATTTGAATAAAGAAATAATTTCCACTCTTGATAAGAAATTGGAGCAGATTGAAAATTCATCTATTAAAATTGAATATAAACCACTTGGAACTGTAATTTTAGATAATGATAAAATGTTTAAGGAGCACAGAAGTGAATTATCAAATATATTTGAAAAACAGATTTCCATGATGAAAGTTGTTTCTAAAAAAGAAAGCAAATATCAATTATATTTTTATGGTGCTTTGACTATTCTTTTGTTTTTGTGTGCGGCAATTCTTTCTTATGGAATTGATCAATATCATGAAAAGAAAGCTGCAGAAAAGGAAATGAAATTCTATTCAAAAGAAGCATTCCGAAGAGATGAATATTTAAAAGAAAATAATTTGACCGAGAAGTATGAAAATTGGCTTGAAAGTAAAAGAAAGTGAAATTTAATGCGGTACCAATCTTTATAAGTTCGAAATCTATTTTATAGGAAGTAAAAATACAAATGAGTTGAATATTGATATTAACTTCACATATTTTTAAAGTCTCATAATTTCATTTTTGCTAAATTTATAATGTCGCCACAAATAATCATAAATAACCATTTCAAATAGACGTTGATTAGAAGTGAAAATTCGATTGATGTGCATGTGAAATATACTTTGGAAAAAATCTTCTAATTTTATTCCTTTCTGTGTATTAACTATATTAAGCAATGACTCATGACTTTGACGAATATTTAATATAATATGATCCTTCACTTCCTCAAATTCATTTGTATTGATGAAATTATGATAATTAGATTTAAAATCCCTGTACTTTTTAGACAATTGGCTGTTTAAGTTCTTGTCCGAATTGAACTCTTTCTTAAACGAATTATTATAATGTTCAATCCATTCCAACTTTCTTTCAGCAGGCAGTTTTATTTTAGATAGAATTTGATCAATATAAAACATGGTCACCATGATTTTTTCTTCG
Organism: Kaistella sp.; assembly: GCF_041824135.1. GTDB lineage: Bacteria > Bacteroidota > Bacteroidia > Flavobacteriales > Weeksellaceae > Kaistella. The sequence continues at coordinate 1,071 of NZ_JBGZYM010000040.1, forward strand.
TCATCATAATCTAAAAAGTTTAAAATTAGTTTACTGCTTTGATGAAATAATTCTTCTGCAAACTCAATCGTTTCCTGTCCATATCGTTCAATTTCCCGTTTGTAAGAATCGATATTTATTGAGGAAATTTCCCCAGAGTCAATAAAAATTTTTATTTTATCATTAATAGCTTTAATAGCTGAACCGTAATGATTATTGTCTTTCAGATGAAGTCGTAGTCTCAAATGAGATTTGGGATCATGATACCGAATGAAAAACCATTTATGGATTAAATTATTTTCATCTAAATAGTGAACCAATGGAATTATTGCTTCTTCCAGAACAATATCAGAAGTTTTGATTCCAGAGTAGATTTTTATAAAAATCCATTCTGTTCCGGGGTTAAACTTTCTAATTGTCATTTTGGAGAACTTTTATAGATTGAAAAAATAAATTGATTTGTAAAATCGCTCTTTTCATATTTTAAAAATTCTTCAATTATTACCGTCTTTTCATCCTTAATAGAAGATAAAAACATCGTGAGCAAACCACTATTTTCTAAATTTATAAGCAAAGTATTATCAGATTTTATCCATTGAATCCATTCTGGAACCTGCCGCTTTTTCCTCCAATTTTTTACTTCATTCATCAATTGCTCTTTATCGTTCATTAAAGAAACAAAATGATTAATTTCTTGCAAACTAATTTTCCATTTCGCTTTGGAAAGTATAATATTTCTGTATTCTACTCTTGGAAAGAAATTATAAATATGGAATAATCCTCCCCAATGAAAAAGAAGACTGGAGCGGGTATCTTGAGTACTAAAATCAGATAAAAAATGATAAGTTGGTAGTGAATTGGTGGAGTAGTTATGAGCATTAGTAAGACAAGGAACAATTTCTTTGTTTAGTCTCTTTGAGCGTAAAATCAACTTATTATTTCTGATTGATAAATAGAGGTCATCAATAGAGATTTGACTTTCTTTAGGAAGTATAGAATTACCCAAATAAGGTATTTCAAAATCTCTTATTAGTGGTCTTCTTAAAATATTTCCAATTCTAGATTCAGGAAGATGTATAATTTCTGCTAAAATTTTGCTAGAATTTAACTCCTGTTCTTTTATTGAAATTTCTTTAACAAAATTTCTAATGTCTGATTTTTCTGAGCAGAATCTTCCCAATAATTTGCCAGCACTCCCGCTGCCGTGGTTCAGATATAATTTCTCTTGTCCACCTTCGGAAATAATTTCTGTCATAAAAGACATTGTTTCTTGCAAATCAACCCAGTTTTCATCAAAATCTTCAAGATCTTCATCCACAAGATTTATCAAAGTACATTTCTCCAATAATGCTCCCTGTAATTTTTGATTCAAAAGAATTTGGAAAGAATTTAGTTTAATTTCCAACTTTTGTTTCTGTTTTAACGATGGAATAATTAAATCTTCAACGTACGGATGAACTCCTAGGGTTGACAAGTCTTGCCGATATCCAATTCCGACTTCCGTATCCATAGCGTAAGACAATTGAATTTCTTCATTTTCAAATCTTTTGTAGAATGCTTTTTTAAAATCATTTAGATAGGACTGTTCACTTGCTTCTGTAATTTTATTTAGAATAGAAATCCCTTTTTTTAATTCTTTTTTCCACAAATAAGAAAGTTGGTTTTTTTGATCAAAATAAAGATCTGTCTGAAAAAGATAATTTTGATCATAATTTACATTTAACTTTTTTATAAGTTCTTCAATTTCCAAATAAACTAAATCCGGATTTCCAAAATGTAAATCCAGCGCTATCATTTTATTCTTAATTGAAATCAGAATTTCTTTTTCATTGCTTGCTTCTATTCTTTCTAAAATAAGTATCAAAATATCTAAAAAATCATCACCCGATACATTGGGTTCAAGTTCGCTGATTAAAACCTGATTGTCAATTAATTCTACTACATATTCCTGCACATCATCTTGGGAGAATTCATCATTAGTAAGTGTGGAAATTAGTTGGTCAAAAGTTTTCCCATCTTTTGAAAAATCCATGATGGTTTTAAGTTCTTCTGAAAATGGAGCGGATGAAATAATATAATCTCTTTTTCCATTTTTACTTTCATATTCTAGATATCTGATTTTTTTACCTATTTTGTAAATACTGCTATTTGGAAAAAAAAGAATGTTTTTTTTTATTTTAGGGATTGTGAGTAAATGTTGAGATAAAGCACCTAAAAAATGCATATCAAGTTTTGTGTCCCTAAACTTTTGAGATGTATTGACACACATTGTAGAATTTTCATTTCCAAATGTTCCCAAACCAACACCAGAAAATAATCCGAATGGAGTACACCTTGAACTCATTCTACTGAAGTATTTTAAAAATGTATTTATTAATCTCTGTTGTTCTTTTTTAGAAAATTGTTTTTCTTGCGAAATCCATTTAAAAAGTTCTTTATAAAGATTTGGAGAAGCTAAATAAATAGCTTCCTGAAGAAGAGCGTTGCTGAATATGTCTTTTATTTTATTTTCATCAAATTCTTCTTGCGAAAATAGTTTTTGAAAATGTCTATAGGATAAAATAGGAGCTCTTGCAACAAAATTATTAAAAAATTGATATGGAAATTGAGCCATTTAGTTTTGTGAAATTGGGATTTTTATATAACTATCATTATAAAACTTGATTTCCAATGGTTCTTTTGCATCTTCGATTGATTCTTTACTTACTTCTTTTCCTGATCCGTAATTTATCTCGAAGAAAGGATTTTTGTTAACACCAATTATTGTAACTAATCTGCTACCTTTTTCTATTTTTTTGCTTACAAATTCATTATTTTTTATTGAAATATTAGCTTTTTTATTTGGAATGAGTAATTTTCTTTTTTCAGGATTTTGGGAATAACTGGCTCTTCCTATATAGCTGGAAAGTAGTAAATATTTTCCGTCCGGTAAAAGTTCATATAGTTTTATATTAAGATCAACATCTTTTTTATTGACTGAAATTTTAAAATTCCCAGAAAAATTTCCAGAAAACTCAAATGGCTTCTCAAAAGTATTTGTTGAAAACGTTAAACTATTTTTATTATAAATTGTACCACCTAGAACTTTTAATTCTTGTTTTATTAATTCATCGGCATCACTTCTATCTTTAAAATTAATGTTCAGTTTTGAAAAACCGTTCTTTTTTGAGTTTGATTGAGATAAGACAAATTGATTATTCTGGTTTTGAAGATAAAACTTGAGTTGATATTCATCAAAATTTTCAATTGATGAC
>NZ_JBGZYM010000041.1:0-17261 GCF_041824135.1 Kaistella sp.
ATGGATACTGGTTTTGGTAGAACACGGGAAACAAAAACTCCTGGTGTCTATAATGTGGTCTTTAGTTATTTAGAGGAAAATTCTGGAATTTACTCGGCCGAGCAATCGGTAGAGATCGCCAGATGTTTAATCGAAGCTCGTGATTACAGTCTTGAAGATTGCATCAGAAATTTAAAAGAAACGCGCGAGCGTGAAAGATTAGGACCATCTACTGGAAGCATTGTTCAGGAAGCGGTTGCTAGAAATATCCCTTGGATTAGATTGGGAAGAAATTCACTGGTTCAATTAGGATATGGGGTGAATCAAACCAGATTTCAAGCAACGATTACAGGAAATACAAGTTCAATTGCAGTTGATATTGCCTGTAATAAAGAACTGACCAAGAAAATGCTTGATGAAGCGGCCATCCCGGTTCCGACTGGAGATTTGGTACATGATGAAGAAGGTTTGGTAAGAGTTATTGAAAAAATTGGATATCCACTTGTTTTAAAGCCATTAGATGGAAACCATGGTAAAGGTTCTTCCATTAATGTAAATGATGTTGAGACTGCGATCGTAGGATTGGCGCACGCTCAGAACTTTTCTCAAAAGGTAATTGTAGAAAGATACATTACCGGATATGATTTCCGTATTTTGGTGATTAATCATAAAATGGTTGCTGCTGCCAGACGCGTTCCTGCTCATATTATTGGAGATGGTGATCTAAGTATTCAGGAATTAATCGATAAAGAAAATCTAGATCCAAGAAGAGGATATGGACACGAAAATGTTTTGACCGAAATCTTGGTTGATAAAGATACCAATGAACTTTTAGAAAAATTACATTATACTTTAGAAACGGTTCCTAAAAACGGTGAAATCGTTTATTTAAAATCGACTGCGAATCTATCAACAGGAGGAACTTCGATTGATGTCACCGACATGGTTCATCCAGAAAATATTGTCATGGCGGAAAGAGTTTCCAGGATCATCGGTTTAGATGTTGCTGGAATCGACATTATGGCAGAAAATCTAACTCAGCCTTTAAGAGAAAGTGGCGGGGCAATTTTAGAGGTAAATGCTGCGCCAGGATTTAGAATGCACTTGGCTCCGAGTGAAGGTTTACCAAGAAACGTTGCCGCGCCAGTGGTTGATATGTTATATCCACAAGGGAAACCTGTTCGTGTTCCGATTATTGCGGTAACGGGAACTAATGGTAAAACTACCACGACACGATTAATTTCTCACATTGTAAAAAATAATGGCTTTAGAGTAGGCTTCACCACGTCTGATGGAATCTATATTCAGAATACCATGTTGACCAAAGGAGACACAACAGGTCCGATCTCTGCTGAATTTATACTAAAAGATCCTACCGTAGAATTTGCCGTTTTAGAAACCGCACGAGGTGGAATTCTACGTTCTGGTTTAGGCTTCAGTTCTTGTGATATCGGTGTTTTAACCAATATTAAAGAGGATCATTTGGGAATGAATGATATTCATAATTTAAAAGACTTAACCAAAGTCAAAAGAGTCGTCATGGATTCGGTGAAAAAAGATGGTTGGAGTGTTTTAAATGCAGACGATGCTTATTCAATGAGATTGATGCCCGATTTGGATTCAAAAATCGCTATTTTCAGTTTAGATGAAAACAATCCTCATATTAAGAAGTTCGCCAAAGAAGGCAAAGTGACTTGTGTGTATGAAGAAGGTTTTATCACTATAAAAAAAGGAGATTGGAAAATTCGGGTCGCCAAAGCGAACAATATTCCGATTACGATGGAAGGGAAGGCCAAGTTCATGATCTCTAATGTTTTGGCAGCCAGTTTAGCAACTTATTTATACGGTTTCGAAATTGAAGATATCGCAAATTCACTGCGGACTTTTATTCCAAGTCCGATGTTGATGCCGGGAAGATTGAATATTTTTAAATTCAAAAAATTTCACGTCTTAATCGACTTTGCACATAATCCAGCAGGTTACGAAGCCATTGAAGATTATCTAAGCAACGTGGAAGCCACCAAAAAGATCGGAATTATTTCCGGAGTAGGCGACCGTCGTGATGAAGATATCAGGGAATGTGGTAAAATTGCTGGGCGTATGTTTGATTATATCATCATCAGAAATGAAAAACATTTGCGTGGCAGAACCGAAGAAGAAATCAATGATTTAATCATTTCCGGAATTCAGGAATCCGATAGTACGGTAAGTTATGAATGCATTCCAAAAGAGATTGAAGCCTTGAAACATGCGATGAGCATGGCAGAAGATGGCACATTCATTACCGCATTGAGCGACGTTGTAACCAATGCGATCGAATTGGTCCAGGAATATCAGATGCGCGAAATTTTGGACGAAGGCAAAATTAACTAAGTAGTTTTTGCTATTTATTTGGGCAGACATTTCCGTCTTCCATTCCCGCTTTTTTGCTCCACTTGCGTTTTGCAAAAAGAGCTTCATTCAAGCCGGGCTGCAGAGTCGGCCGTATTCAAAATTTAGATTTAGATCGAAAAGAAATAGAATCAACTCTCAAAATCAAAAGTTTTGAGAGTTTTTTTTATTGCTAGAATCATTGACTCTTATATCGATAGCAATTTTAGAAGATTTTAGCCATAATTATTCACGGCTTCTATTTTATATTCTCATTTATTTTCCTATTTTTGACCAATGGAAAATTTCGTTGTTTCTGCAAGAAAATACCGTCCGCAAGAGTTTGATACTGTTGTTGGGCAAGGTCATATTACAGAAACTCTGGAACACGCCATCGAAGAAAATCAATTGGCTCAAGCTTTACTTTTTTGTGGACCAAGAGGAGTTGGTAAAACGACCTGTGCCAGAATTCTTGCCCGAAAAATTAATGAGCGAGACGGTTCAACTTCAGAAGATGGTTTCGCATACAATATTTTCGAACTCGATGCGGCTTCCAATAATTCAGTTAACGACATTCGGGAACTGACCGACCAAGTTCGGTTCGCACCTCAAGTTGGGAAATATAAGATCTATATTATCGACGAGGTTCATATGTTGTCTCAAGCGGCTTTTAATGCCTTTTTGAAAACTTTGGAAGAACCGCCAGCGCACGCAATTTTTATCTTGGCAACGACCGAAAAGCATAAGATCATTCCTACAATATTATCACGTTGTCAGATCTATGATTTCAAGCGAATCACCATTGAGGATATCCAGATTCATTTGCAGAAAATAGCAGAGAAGGAAGGAATTCAATATGAAGACGACGCTCTTTATTTAATTGCTCAAAAAGCAGATGGAGCACTTCGCGACGCGCTTTCAATCTTTGATAGACTTTCCACTTTTTCGCAGAAAAATATTACGTTAGCAAAAGCAGCTGAAGTTTTGAATGTTCTGGATTACGAACAATATCTTTCTATTGTAGATTTAGCACACGAGAATAAAATCTCTGAAACTTTATTTGCTTTAAATGAAATTATTAAAAAAGGATTTGATCCGCATATTTTTATTGCAGGTTTAGGAAGCCATTTCCGTGATTTAATGATGGCACAAAATCCACAAACGGTAAGTTTGATTGAGGTTGGTGAAAAGACTAAAATTAAGTTTCTGGAGCAAAGCAAAAAATGGAACGCTCAGCAATTAGTTGATGCCATTGAAATTTGCAATCATGCCGACATTAATTATAAAAATTCCAAGAATCCTCGCTTGACTGTAGAAATTGCTTTGATGCAACTTTCTTCCTTATCTGCAAACACGGCAGATCCTAAAAAAAAAAGTATCTGATTTTAGCGCCATTTCTTAGTTCTGAAGTAATCATTACTTCTCCAGTTGCTAAAGAATTGCCTAAAGAAACTCCCAAAGAAATTCCTGAGGAAATTAAGAAAGTTGTTCTTAAAACTTCTGAACCGATCGGACTACCGAAAAAACCATCTCAATTTAGCATCAGTGCAGCTTTAACAAAATCAGAAGAAGCGCCGGAGAAAATAATCGATTCTACGAAGAAAGATTTACCAAGTCAGCATTTCAGCGAAACTGATTTACAAAATGAATGGAAAAAATTCTTGTTAGAACTTCAGGAGAAAGACATCATCGTTTACAATGCGATCAATTCTTTTAAGCTAAAAAAGAAAGAAGAGAATATAGTTGTAGTAACGTATCCATCAGAATCTGCAAAAGTAGAATTTGATAAAATACGGTCAGATTTCTTTAATCATTTTATGCACAAGGTCAACCATTTCAATATTAGCGTTGAATTTTCAGTTGACATTACCATGAAAAAAGAAATTATCACTAAACGAAAGATTTTCGATAAATTTGCCGAAATAAATCCAGTCCTCAAAGAATTAGACGATCTCTTTAAATTGGATTTTAATTAATTATAATACTTCTCAATCGATAATATGAACTTACAGAGCTTAGAAAACAACTGGATTAAAGAATTTTCCAAACCGTTAATTATTGCCGGTCCTTGCAGTGCAGAAAGTGAAGCACAGATGCTTGAAACCGGAAAACGAATCAAAGAATCAAATGCTGACGTTCCAATTTTCCGTGCCGGAATCTGGAAACCTAGAACAAAACCAAACGGTTTTGAAGGAGTAGGAGTGATCGGTTTGAACTGGTTGAAAAAAGTTAAAGAGGAGTACGGATTTAAAACGGCGACCGAAGTTGCAAATGCACATCACGTTGCTGCCGCTTTAGAAGCAGATGTTGACATTTTGTGGATCGGTGCGCGTTCTACCGTGAACCCTTTCACGGTGCAAGAAATTGCAGAAGCTTTAAAAGGAACGGATAAACCAGTGTTAGTTAAGAATCCGGTTAATCCAGATTTAGCTTTATGGATCGGTGCTTTAGAAAGATTATTAGGTCAGGATGTTAAAAATTTAGGCGTTCTTCACCGTGGTTTCTCAACGTACCAAAAAACGAAATATAGAAATATTCCTAACTGGCAGATTGCTTTAGACTTTAAAAATCAATATCCTAATATTCCAATGTTGGTGGATCCATCGCATATTTGTGGGAACAGGATTGGCTTGGCAGGAATCGCGCAGGAAGCTTTGAACGTTGGTTACGAAGGAATGATGATTGAAACACACTGTTCACCTGATGATGCATGGAGTGACGCTGCACAACAAATTACGCCTGAAACACTGTCTGATTTATTGCAAAATCTACAAGTTAGAAATTCTGATATTTCAGCGTTTGATGGAGAAATGGGACGTCATAGAACTTTAATTTCTGACTTAGATTTTCAGTTGATTGAATTGTTATCGCAAAGAATGAAGGTTTCTGAGCAGATCGGAAGTCTGAAAAAAGACAATAATATCGCTATTTTCCAACCAGAAAGATGGAAGGTAATTACAGAATACGCGACTCAAAAAGCGGATGAATCTGGAATGTCGGCAGAATTTATTGAAAAAGTTTTCAAAGCTATTCATGAAGAATCAATTGAAGTTCAGAATAGTATTTAATATAATTTTCAAATATAATTTTCGTCAATAATAATTCGTGAAAGGACTCATCACAAAATCCACCGGAAGTTGGTACCAGGTTTTAGAACATGAAACCGGAAGATTTTTCGAGGCGAGAATTCGGGGTAAATTTAAACTGATAAAAACCAGATTGACCAATCCGCTTGCGGTAGGCGATCTGGTTGAATTTTCTTTGGAACAGGATGATGTTGCCTGGATCACTAAAATCGAACCGCGCAAAAATTATCTGATTCGGAAAGCAGTTAATCTTTCTAAGGAAGCTCATATCATCGCGTCTAATATTGATATTGCATGTTTTATTTTCACGCTCAAACATCCTGAAACCTCTTATGGTTTTCTAGACCGATTTTTGGCCTGCTGCGAAGCATACAACATAAAGCCACTAATTTTATTCAATAAAATGGATGTTCTTTCTGAGGAAGAAAAGGAGATCACCATCGAAATAGAGGCACTTTATCAAAATATAGGCTACGAAACTTTAGAGATTTCTTCGTACTCAATGTTGAATTTAGAAGTATTAAAAAATAGGATCAAAGATAAAGTTTCTGTCTTTTTTGGACATTCAGGAAGTGGTAAATCTACTTTGGTCAATGCCATGCAACCTGGAGTCAATATCAAAACTTCTGAAATCTCCTCGACGCATTTAAAAGGAAAACATACCACGACTTTTGCCCAAATGCATTTTTGGAAATTTGGAGGAAGCGTTATCGATACGCCTGGTGTCCGCGAATTTGCAATGATCGACGTTGAGAAAGAAGAAATTCAACATTACTTTCCGGAGATATTTAAAACGGGTAGAAAATGTAAATTTCACAACTGTATGCACATCAATGAACCGAAGTGTGCCGTTTTGGAAGCCATCGAAGAAGGTGATATCGAGGAAACCCGTTATATTACTTACTTAAAAATCATGGAGGAAGCAGAAGAGAATTCTGCGGTATAAAAAAACCCAGCCGAAGCTGGGTAAAAACTAATAACCATGAAAACTCAAATTAAACATGAGAATCGGAAATAAATTTACAACTTCCGTGCCAAATAAATTTGACAGCTCTCGGTAAGAATTTTCGGTACAAATATATAAAAATTTTTGTACTTTTGCGCCACAATAAAACAAGATTTATGTCAGGCAAAATTACATTCACCATGATCAAACCAGATGCTGTAGCAGATGGACATATTGGTGCTATTTTAGGAAAAATTTCAGAGGCTGGTTACAAAGTGAAAGCTTTGAAATTGACACAGCTTACAAATGCAGATGCGAAAAAATTCTACGAGGTTCATGCTGAAAGACCTTTCTACGGAGAGTTGGTTGACTTTATGAGTTCAGGACCTATCGTTGCTGCAGTTTTGGAAAAAGACAATGCAGTTGAAGATTTCAGAACTTTAATCGGCGCAACTAATCCAGCAGATGCTGCGGAAGGAACGATTAGAAAAATGTTTGCAAGAAGCGTAGGTGAGAATGCTGTACACGGTTCAGATTCAGACGAAAATGCTTTAATTGAAGCAAGTTTCCACTTCTCTGGAAGAGAAATTTTCTAAAAAAAAATAAATATCTGATATCAAATTTTTGATGCAGGATTTTAAAAACAAACCCTTTTAGTTTCCGCTAAAAGGGTTTTCTGTTTTTACAAATATTTCTACAATTTTATAACTTCAGTAATTCAATTGTTCTTGCAGGATCTTCAGAAGAAAACACAGCATTTCCGGCGACCAGAACATCTGCTCCTGCCTCGAAGAGTTTAGCAGCATTGTCCAGATTCACGCCACCATCAATTTGAATTAAAGCCGTAGAATTGTTCGATAGAATTAAATCTTTAGTTTCAGCGATTTTCTTGTAGGTGTTTTCAATGAATTTCTGTCCACCAAATCCTGGATTTACGCTCATTATTAAAACAAGATCTACATCAGCAATAATATCTTCCAACATTAAAACAGGTGTCGAAGGATTTAAAACGACGCCCGCTTTAGCTCCTTTTTCCTGAATAAGATTAATCGTTCTGTTCAGATGAACACAAGCTTCATAATGTACAGAGATTAAATCGGCACCATATTCAATAAATTCTTCTACATACTTTTCAGGTTCTACGATCATTAAATGTACGTCAACAAATTTATTTGCGTGTTGCTGCACGGTTTTCATTACCGGAAACCCAAACGAAATATTAGGAACGAATCGTCCATCCATCACATCTACGTGAAGCCAGTCGGCTTGAGATTTATTCAACATTTCAATGTCTCGTTGCAAATTCCCAAAATCTGCAGAAAGAAGTGAAGGTGAGATTAATTTTGTTTTCATTTTTTACTTTTTATATTTAGCCTATGGAAAAGCTGTTGTTATGGGTAATATAATAGTCGACAAGATAACTAATAATTATAATTGCTTCATATATCGAAAGCCAAAACCGATTGATTACTTTTAATAAAACTCTGTCTACTGTTATCAATAAAATTAAGAATAAAAGACCTATTAATAACAAAACAACTCCTAAACTCCCGCCACCGCCCAAATCGACGAATAATAGAAGATAAAGGGTTACTAATAATAATGGAAAGAAGCTGATCATTCCAACAATAGAAACAAAAGTTGGTCTTGTATATAAATCTTTAAAATGTTCTTTCACGTTTTAATGATATTTTAAAGACATATCTGGTTTTATTTTTAGTAAAGTTTCATAGATCAACTGGATCACATTTGCTACATCATCCTGCGCGACCATTTCCACCGTCGTGTGCATATAACGTAACGGAAGTGAAATTAAAGCTGAAGGAACACCGCCGTTGGAGTGAGCAAAAGCATCCGTATCCGTTCCCGTTGCTCTACTGGCTGCTGCTCTTTGGAAAGGAATCTTTTTTGTTTTTGCTGTTTCTACAATTAATTCGCGAATGTTGTGATGAATGCTAGGAGCAAAGAAAATAACCGGACCGTCACCACATTTAGTGTCGCCTTCTTTCTTCTTTTCGATCATTGGAGTAGAAGTGTCGTGGGTAACATCGGTAATAATTGCGATATTCGGTTTAATGGTATCTGCGATCATATTGGCGCCGTATAAACCTACTTCTTCCTGAACAGAATTCGTAATGTATAATCCGAATGGAAGTTTCTTTTTGTTCTCCTTTAATAATCTCGCCACTTCAGCGATCATGAATCCGCCAACTCGGTTATCCAAGGCGCGAGAAACAAAATATTTATCATTCAACTGAAAGAATTCATCAGGATACGTGATCATAGTGCCTACGAAAACACCTAATTCTTCGACTTCTTTTTTAGTGGAACATCCACAATCGATGAAAATATTATCTAATTTCGGAACAGGTTCATCAGAGTTAACCCCTCTGGTATGAATTGCTGGCCAGCCAAAAACTCCTTTTACAACTCCTTTTTCACCATGTAAATGAACCACTTTAGAAGGCGCGATCATTTGATCCGAGCCACCATTTCTAATAACATAAATGAGACCTTCATCAGTGATATAATTAACGTACCAGGAAATTTCATCAGCGTGTGCTTCTATGACAACTCTGAATTCTGCGTCAGGGTTAATGATTCCGTAACAAGTACCGTAATGATCTACTTCGATTTTATCAACGTAGGGTTTTAAATAATCCATCCAGATTTTCTGGCCATTATGTTCATAACCTGTTGGAGATGCGGTGTTTAAATAAGTTTCTAAAAACTTTATTGATTTGTCTTCAAATTTCATGAGAAAGGAATGAATTTTGTTAGGTTAAATTTTGATTTTATAGAAGGTAAAAATAATGAATTTTAACAAACTGATCTTATTATTTCTTCTGTTTTTCGGACTTCATGTAAACGCGCAACAGGATTTAACGACCTTAAAACCAATTAGCCAATACCCACCTGAACTTCTTAAAACAGACGAATATGGAAATAAATATTACTATGATGCGAGTCAGAAGGCAAGAATCTATGAAATAGATGGCGAAAACGTTGTGGTGATGGACGAGCTAATGTTAAAGAATAAACCACGGTTCAACAATCAACTTGATCAAAATTATTATTATTTTCTTAATAAAAAACTGAATCGCGTTTATCCACTTTTTTTGACGGCTCTGGAACAATATGAAGATATTCAGGACGAAATGCAGACGCTTGATAAAACTTCTCAAAAGAAATATGTGAGTCAACGGCAAAATGATTTAGCCAATCAATACGAGATACAACTGAGGGATTTAACAACCACTGAAGGAAGAGTTTTTGCTAAATTAATGAATCGTGCTACCGGCAAAACGGTGTACGACATTATTAAAGAACTCCGAGGAGGGTGGAGCGCTTTTTGGTGGAATGTCAAAGGCAATATTGCAGATGTAAGTCTAAAAGAACCTTACGATCCACATGTAAATAGAAGTGATGAATTTATAGAATCATTGCTCCAAAGTAATTGGAATAGCGGATATTTGCAACCTTATCCTGGGTATCTTACCTTTAAAGTTAAAAAATAATATGAACAAAATTTTAAAAAACTCAATGTTGGCAGTTGCTTTATTGAGTTTTAACTTCGGTTATTCATGGGGAACAACCGGTCACAGAGTTATTGCAGAAATTGCACAAAATCATCTTTCAGGTAAATCAAAAAGAAGTTTAAAGAAAATTATTGGCGATCAAAAATTAGCCTATTGGGCGAATTGGCCGGATAATATCAAAGCAGATACCACCGGAGTTTGGAAACCTACAGAACGTTGGCATTACGTAAATGTGAGTCCTCAAAGTAATATTAAACAATTTACAGACAGTTTAAAGGCACAACAAGGCCCGAATATTTACACTCAGATTAAAGTTCTTTCTGACCAAATTAAAGATAAAAAAACATCACCTCAAGATCGGGAAATCGCTTTAAGATTTTTGATTCATTTGGCTGGCGACGCTGCTCAACCAATGCATGTTGGGCGTTTTGAGGATTTGGGAGGAAATAGAATTAAATTAAATTATTTTGGAGCATCAACCAATTTACATTCTTTATGGGATTCGAAAATGGTAGATTTCGAAAAATACAGTTATACAGAATATGCAAGAGTTTTAGACGTAAAATCGAAAGAAGAAGTCAAAACGATTCAGCTGGGAACGTTAGAAGATTGGTTGTATGACAGTCAAAAAGCGGCAAACAGAATCTACGCGAATTCCAAACCAGACTCTAATTATTCCTACGATTATAATTATAAATTTCAACCTCTAGTTGAGCGTCAATTATTATATGGAGGCTTGAGATTGGCGAAAATTTTAAACGAAGTTTTATAGAAATTTTTTCTTTAGGACATCGAAAACAATTTTATCAATTGGTAAAGGAAATGGGTTTTCTTCGGTCTCGAGGGAAACCCATTCTATTTTGTCGATACACGGATCCATAATTAAGAGTTCATTTTCATCGATCATTTCTGCGAGATAATAAATAGTTAGAAGTTGTTCACTATTTCTGAATTTCGACACCAAAAAATCTTCTTGGGTATATAAATGTTCAATATTCTTAACTTTAACATTGAGTTCCTCATCCAATTCTCTTTGAACGCATTCCAGGACACTTTCGCCAAATTCTAAACCTCCGCCAGGAAACTTCATGAGCTGCTCACCAACATATTCCTCATGTAAAACAAGTACTTTATTATCTTTCACAATTGTGGCATAGACTCTCACATTTATTTTATCAATCATAATTTTTCTTATTTTTTTTGAACAGAAACAAAGTTAGGAATTTTTAAAAAATCTCTTAATTCTTAATAGCATTAATCATTTCGCGTTTTCCTGGAGGTCCGGCTTTCTTTTCAACATTAAAATTAAGTTCTTTTAAAATACGTCTAACACTACCTTTAGAGGAGTAGGTGGTCAGTAATCCACCTATTTTCATTTTGTTCGCGACCATTTCGAATATCGGCTTTTCCCATAAATCGGGTTGTACTCTCGCACCGAAACAGTCAAAATAAACCAAATTGATTTTCGGCATTTCAATACTCTCGAGTTCAAAGAAATCACAGTGATATTTCGTAAGAAAAAAATTGGGTATTATTTCGATCGATTCATTCCAGTTACAGCTGTGAATTCGTTGATTAATTTCATCCATTTCTGGTTTTTGAAAAATAGAGGCGTAATCTAATTCTTTAACTTCTTCTTCATTTACGGGATATTTTTCTATAGTAAAATAATGGATGATATGATTTTTATCAGTTTTCATAAACTCATCAATTGTGACTAAAACATTAAGACCTGTTCCTAAACCAAGTTCTAAAATGTTAATTTCATAATCATATATTAAATTAAAGCCATTATCAATAAATACATGTTGAGCTTCTTGAAGGGCTCCGTGATGGGAATGATAGTTTTCATTTAAATCATTGATATATAATGTTTTGCTTCCGTCTGATGTGGTTCTTATTTCTCTTTCCATGACAATTTTTTCCAAAATTAATTTAAAATTTTGATATTTAAAAAATTATTATAAATTTGTAGAACATCAATAAAAATTTTAAAAATGATAATTCAAAAATCTACTCATCCAAGAATTTCCGAATTTGATCCAGAGAACTTTTCTTTTGGAAATATGTTTAGTGATCATATGATTATTTGTGAATATGAAGATGGAAAATGGGGTGATGTAAAACTAATGCCTTACGGACCGCTTCCTTTCACTCCAGCAATGATGGGAGTTAACTACGGACAAGCGTGTTTCGAAGGTATGAAAGCTTATAAAGACAAAGATGGTCAAGTTTTTATTTTTAGACCCGAAAAGAATTTTTCGAGAATTAATAAATCTGCGACCAGACTTGCAATGCCAGAAATTCCGGCGGAAGTATTTTTAGAAGGTTTAAAAGCTTTGGTTGATTTAGATAGAGATTGGATTCCTTTCGGAGAAGGAAACTCATTATATATTCGTCCGCTTATTTTCGCTACAGAAGAAGCATTAAAAGCAAGAATCGCTAATAAATATATGTTTGCAATTGTGGCAACACCTGCCAAAAGTTATTATTCAGCGCCAGTTTCGGTAAAAATTTCAGATTATTATTCCAGAGCGGCAAACGGTGGAGTAGGTTTCGCAAAAGCTGCTGGTAATTATGCTGCCTCTTTCTACCCAACAAAATTGGCTAACGACGAAGGTTACGAGCAAATTATCTGGACTGATGATTCTACGCATGAATATTTCGAAGAGAGTGGAACAATGAATGTATTCGTTAGAATTAATGACACGATTTACACGCCACCGACTTCAGAAAAAATCTTAGACGGCGTTACCAGAGACAGTTTTATACAGTTAGCTCAAAAAAGAGGAATTGATTTGAAAGTAGAACCGATATCTGTAAAAGCAGTAGTTGAAGCTCACAAAAACGGTTCTCTTAAAGAAGTTTGGGGTGTTGGGACAGCAGTTGTTACAACGGTTTTCAAAGCAATCGGATACCAAGGTGAAAAATTAGAATTGCCATTATTATCTCTAGAAGATAGTTTTGCCTTAACGCTTCAAAAAGATTTGGTTGATCTTCAAACCAATGTTGCTGAAGATCCTTTTGGATGGAGAGTTTTAGTAGAGAAAAATATTTTAGAAACTGTTTAAGTTTCAATTAAAATTGCAATTAAAACCGGGAATACTTTCTTCTCGGTTTTTTCGTTTTTAAATGTGATTCGAATTGCTTATTTTCGCAAAAGTTTTTATGAAAAAATTGATCCTGTTTTCTTCGTTTATTTTAGTTGGGTGTATAAAACATGCGCCAGCTTATCCGCCGGTAGGTGGCATATTGAGTCAAAAAGATCTGGATATTTCAAAAAACAGGTCCAAAAATCTTAATCAAATAGAACGGGTTCAGATCGAAGACTGGATTAAAAATCAGCAGGAATCGTTCTATCCAATGAGTATGAACTACTGGGTCAACGATAAAAATCTTCAGCTTCAAAGTAGGAAAAGTAATGGCGAAGAAATTTCTTACCAGTATGATATTTACGATTTTGACTGTGAAAAACTATACGAAACTCCGAAACAGAATAAAAACGTGATTTTTGGTCGTTTTGAAGAGTTGAAACCCGTGGAAGATGCTTTAAGATACATGGGGAAAAACCAGGAAGTAACATTATTAATTCCTTCTGCTTTAGGATATGGAACTTACGGCGACAATGATCAGATTTCAAATGATATGCCTTTAATAATTAAATTAAAAGTACTTTAAAAATATTGTTATTTATGTTAAAAAAGAATTTATTAATCGCGATAGCAGCGATTTCGATAACAAGTTGCACCCCAATTTATAAAAAAATGAACGTAGACAAAGAAACTTACGCAGGTCTTAAAGATGGACTTTATGCCAATTTCCAAACTTCAAAAGGAAATATGATTGTAAAACTAGAAGACGAAAAAGCACCAGTTACGGTTGCCAATTTTGTTGGATTAGCTGAAGGTAAAATTGATAACAAAGCGAAAGCGAAAGGTGTTCCTTTCTATGACGGAACCATTTTCCACCGAGTGATCAAAGACTTTATGATTCAGGGAGGCGATCCTAAAGGAACAGGAATGGGCGATCCAGGTTACAAATTCGATGACGAAAAAAACGACCTACAGCATAAAGGAAAAGGAATTCTTTCTATGGCGAATTCAGGACCAAATACCAATGGTTCTCAATTCTTCATTACCGAAGTTCCGACTCCTCATTTAGATGGTAGACACACTATTTTCGGTGAAGTGGTAAACGGTCTTGAAGTGATTGATTCTATCGCTACGGTTGAAAAAGGAGCCCAGGATAAACCTAGAACTGATGTAGTTTTAGAAAAAGTGGCCATTTTCTCTAAAGGTGACGAGTACAAAACTTACGACGCCGCTAAAATCTTCTCTGAAGGAAAAGGAAAGATTAAAGAAAATAACAAAGCTATTCTTGATAAAATAGAAGCTGATAAGAAAAAGAAAGCAGAAGAATTCGCAGCTAATCAACAGAAATTGGTTGATGATTTGAAAGCGACGATGCAGGCAACTCCATCTGGATTATACTACAAAATCACGGAAGCAACTGATGGTAAGAAAGCCAACGTTGGAGATAATGTTTCTGTACACTATGCAGGAAAATTAGTTGACGGGACAGAATTCGATTCTTCTTTCAAAAGAAATGAGCCGATTGAAATTCCAATTGGAGTAGGACAGGTCATTAAAGGTTGGGACGAAGGAATTCTACTATTAAAAGAAGGCGAATCTGCAACATTGCTAATTCCATCAGAACTTGGATATGGAGCGAATGGCGCAGGAGGAATTATTCCACCAAATGCTTGGTTGATATTTGACGTAAAATTGGTAAAAGTGAATACCAGTTTAGAAAGATAATCGTAAGAAAACCAGTTCGAATTACATAGCACTTCAATTAATTGAGGTGCTTTTTTTGTGCAGTATATATCGGCTAACTCTTAACGATTAGGTTAAATATACTATAAAAGAAAAGGTGTTTTAACTGCGGAAAGTGGAACTCCAATGCCCTATATTTGTTCAAGAAAAAGAAAGACATTGGATAGAAATTTATTTCCTTATTATTTTAAACTTAGAAAACACAACAGGTTGAAAATTGGATTTTAAATTAAATCTCATGTGAAATTTAAAAGTTTTAATAATAGTTAATCTTATAACAGGGTAAAAACTACTAACCATTAACCAACACAAATGATGATTTTTTGGTTTTTCTCAGCAGATTTAAGATTAATTTAAAAGAAACAAGTGATTGAAAAAAAGGGAAGGTGCATTACTACAATGCACCTTTTTTATTATACTATTTTCTCACCGCAGATTTTGCAAAATCTAGAATCATCATCAATGTCATTATTGCCACAGCGATCACACATCTTGCCGATTTCTTGGCGTTTGTTTCGCATTTCCGCCGTCACAATTCCGGTCGGAACTGCAATGATTGAATAACCTGCAAGCATTAATAACACTGATAGAAATTTCCCCAATGGTGTTCCTGGTGAAACGTCACCGTAACCAACGGTAGTAACAGTAACAACTGCCCAGTAAACACTTTGCGGAATGCTTTCAAAACCTTCTCTATGACCTTCAACCATAAACATCATTGAACCAACGATGACCGAGAAAATCATTAAGAACAACAAGAAAATATAGATTTTTCTAGAACTGTTTTTTAAAGCCCGAACGATGAAATACCCATCGTTCATAAAATCCATTAAATTTAAAATTCTAAAGATCCTCAACATTCTAAGCATTCTTATAATTAAGAAATACTTGGTGAGCGGAATAAATAAACTTAAATAAAAAGGAAGGATTGCGAGAAAATCGATGATTCCGAAAAAACTAAATATATAGTCTTTCTTATTTTTAATGGTCATCACTCTCAATATATATTCCACCGTAAAAACCGCGGTGATAACGATCTCGACAATTACAAAGACATTGTGAAGCTTCGCATCAAAAATTCGCACACTTTCCATCATAACGATGAACGTGCTGAGAACGATCAGTATCAGTAAAAAAATGTCAAAAAGTTTACCCAATTTGGTATCCGATTTGAAAATAATCCGGAACAGTTTACGTTTCCAGCGGACGCGCTCCGGCATAAAATTATGTTCTCTTTCCATTGATATTCGCGATATAATTACAAATTTAATCCTTAAATTCGTTGCAAACATAACAAAATGACCGTTAACGAAGTAATTTCTGTCTTAAAAAGTACTATTCCTTTGGCGCAAGCTGAAGATTTTGACAACGTAGGTTTGCTTTGCGGAAATTTAGAGCGAGAAGTATCGGGAATTTTGGTCTGTCATGATGCCTTAGAAAATGTAGTGGATGAGGCGGTTGCTAAAGGATTTAATTTGATCGTGACTTTTCATCCGATTATTTTTTCAGGATTAAAATCAATTACAGGTAAAAATTATGTAGAAAAGTCAATTCTAAAAGCGATTGAAAATAAGATTGCTATTTATGCGATCCATACGGCGTTCGACAATGATTTCTTTGGCGTGAATTATAGAATCTGCCAAGAGCTTGGATTGAAAAATCAAAAAGTTCTAATGCCAAAACAACAACAACTTCATCAACTGCAAGTTTTTGTACCACAAGATTTTTCAGAAAAGGTAAAAAATGCTTTGTTCGAAGCAGGTGCTGGTAATATTGGTTTTTATGATGAATGTAGTTTCTCGGTTTCAGGAAGTGGTACTTTCAGACCGATTGAAGGTTCAAGTCCCTTTTCGGGAAAGCATGATATTCAGGAAAATTCAGATGAAGTTGCAATTTCTGTTATTTACGAAAGTTATAAAAAGAATCAAATTTTAGCTGCGATGAAATCAGTGCATCCTTACGAAGAAGTGGCGTATCAAATTATTCAGTTAGAAAATGAAAATCAATTTTTGGGCTCAGGAAGATTTGGCGAATTGGAAGTAGCGATGGATGAAGAACAATTTTTAATTTTGGTTAAAGATAAATTTAATTTAAAAGCTATTCGCCATTCCAATTTCACCAATAAAAAAATTAAAAGGATAGGAGTTTTGGGTGGAAGTGGCGCCAGTGGAATAGGAGCTGCAATTTCTCAAAATTGTGACGCTTATTTAACTGGTGATCTTAAATATCATGATTATTTTCAAGGAGAAGACAAAATTTTGATCTGCGACATCGGCCATTTTGAATCTGAACAATTTGTTACTGAGCATTTAGTTGAGATTTTATCACAAAAATTCACTACCTTTGCAGTCTCAAAATCTACCGAGAAAACCAACCCTGTAAACTATTTTTTATAAAATATGGCTAAAAAAACAGTAGAAATCGCCGTGGAAGACAAACTAAGAGCACTTTACGACCTACAAATTATTGATTCAAGATTAGACGAAATCCGTAGCACAAGAGGCGA
>NZ_JBGZYM010000042.1:0-25237 GCF_041824135.1 Kaistella sp.
GAAATTGTATAGCAAGTACCTATTTCAAAAACTTGTTTTTCCTCAATCTTTTCTTTTTCCGGCGCAATTTTTACCGCAGTAAATATTGATTCCAAATCCGACTTACAAACTCGGGTTAATCTTTCACCAAAATTATGTGCTGAAATTCTATTGCTTTTGATTAATCTATAAATTGTATCCTTCGACATTCCAAAAAATACAGCAGCTTCACTTACAGAAAGATAGGGTCGAGTTTGAATTTCCGCAATTTTATTTATTGATTTTTCCAATAAAACTTGTTTCGCTTCTACTTCCTGAACTAGTCTTTTTTGTCTTTTTACAGATTTTTCCGAACAAAGTTTGCTACAAAATCTTGTAGTAACTGTTTTTGCTTCAAATGGTTTCTCACAAAATTCACAAAGTTTTGGTATCCTAAGATTACTAAAGCCCATAATGCCACTATTTTAAATAAATAAAAATCAAATTAGCCTAAATAAGACATAATAAGAAGCAGATTGTCTGCTATTAAGACGCGGTACAATTAAGATACAATTATACGATAAAAATTGATTAAAATCGACTATTATTGAAAAAAGTTAAAAACAAAAAAATCGCTGTAAACATTACGTTTACAGCGATTTACTACTTTATTTCAATCGATGTTAATCGATGATAATTACTAATTACTTGACTTCTTCGAAGTCAGCATCCTGAACATCTTCTGTTCCTGCAGCACCTTCTGGGTTTCCTTGCGCTTGCTCAGCACCTGGTTGTCCGTTTTGAGCGTACATTTCTTCAGAAGCTGCCATCCAAGCTGCATCTAAAGCTTCGGTTTTGGTTTTTACACTGTCCATATCTTTTGCTTCGAAAGCTGTTTTCAATTCTGCGTGTGCAGTTTCGATCGCGGCTTTTTTGTCAGCAGATAATTTATCGCCAAACTCTGTCAATTGTTTTTCTGTTTGGAAAATCAATCCGTCTGCTTTGTTAAAGATTTCAACTTCTTCTTTTCTCTTCGCATCAGAGGAAGCATTTTCTTCAGCCTCACGTTTCATTTTTGCGATTTCTTCTTCAGAAAGTCCTGAACTCGCTTGAATTTTAATCGTTTGCTCTTTTCCGGTTCCTTTATCTTTAGCAGAAACACTCAAGATTCCGTTGGCATCAATATCGAAAGTTACTTCGATCTGAGGAACTCCTCTTTGTGCTGGTGGAATGTCTGACAAGTCAAATCTTCCGATCTCTTTGTTATCATTAAACATTGGTCTTTCTCCTTGTCCAACTCTAATAGAAACTGCAGGTTGGTTATCACTTGCTGTTGAGAATACCTCTGATTTTTTAGTTGGAATGGTTGTATTCGCATCAATTAATTTGGTGAATACAGAACCCATTGTTTCAATTCCTAATGAAAGTGGTGTAACATCTAATAAAAGAACGTCTTTAACATCTCCTGTTAAAACTCCACCTTGAATCGCAGCTCCTAAAGCTACAACCTCATCTGGATTAACTCCTTTTGATGGTGTTTTTCCGAAGAACTTTTCAACCTGTTCCTGAATGATTGGGATTCTTGTAGAACCACCAACTAATATCACCTCATCAATATCTGATGTTGATAAACCTGCATCAGAAAGCGCTTTTTTACAAGGCTCCATTGAACGTCTTACCAAGTCAGCTGCCAATTGTTCGAATTTCGCTTTAGTTAAAGTTTTAACCAAGTGTTTCGGACCAGTTGCAGTTGCTGTAATATAAGGAAGGTTGATTTCTGTTTGAGAAGAAGAAGACAATTCGATTTTTGCTTTCTCTGCTGCTTCTTTTAATCTCTGTAATGCGATCGGATCTCCTTTCAATTCAACACCTTCTTCGGTTTTGAATTCATCTGCCAACCAGTTGATAATTACATCATCAAAGTCATCACCACCTAAATGCGTATCTCCATTCGTTGATAATACTTCAAAAACTCCGTCTCCTAAATCAAGGATCGAAACGTCAAACGTACCACCACCTAAATCGTAAACTGCGATCTTTTGATCTTTATGACTTTTATCTAAACCATAAGCTAAAGCTGCTGCCGTAGGCTCATTGATAATTCTTTCTACTTTTAAACCAGCGATTTCACCAGCTTCTTTAGTTGCTTGTCTTTGTGCATCATTAAAGTAAGCCGGAACTGTAATTACCGCTCTAGTTACTTCCTGACCTAAATAGTCTTCAGCAGTTTTCTTCATTTTCTGAAGAATCATTGCAGAAATTTCTTGCGGCGTATATTCTCTATCGTCGATCTTTACTTTTGCAGTATCGTTTGGTCCAGCAACTACTTTATAAGGTACTCTGGAAACTTCAGAAGCATCATCTTTAAAATGAGTTCCGATAAATCTTTTAATTGAATATACCGTTTTAGTTGGATTGGTTACTGCTTGTCTTTTTGCAGGATCACCCACTTTTCTTTCGCCATCTTCTGTGAATGCCACGATAGATGGTGTTGTTCTTTTACCTTCTGCGTTAGGGATAACTACAGGGTCTTTACCTTCCATTACCGCAACACATGAATTGGTTGTACCTAAATCAATTCCAATTATTTTGCTCATATTGTTATATTTTTTATTATTATTAAAGTTATTTTTTTTACACTCTCAACTTCTCCAATTTTATACCATGGAAAAAATTATGACAAATTGACAGATTTGCAATTTAACGACCATAAAAAAAGACATCCTATAGATAAGATGTCTTTAATTTTTAAAATAATTTTGATTATTTTTTTAGAGTCATAATATACTCTACCATTTTTTTTGCATTTTCTTTACTCATTCC
The DNA here is from genome assembly GCF_041824135.1 of Kaistella sp. Lineage (GTDB taxonomy): Bacteria > Bacteroidota > Bacteroidia > Flavobacteriales > Weeksellaceae > Kaistella. Next base: position 2,782 of record NZ_JBGZYM010000042.1, read on the forward strand.
GGCATGTGGCGTCATTGGAATTTCACCCCAGTTACCTTTTCCTCCCTCAATAATTTTACCGGCAAGCATATCAAGATCTCCTGCTGTATATTTGTCAGCTACCTCCTGATAAGATGGTCCTACAACTCTTACATCCATTTTATGACAAGTTAAACAGTCAGCTCCTTCAATAAGTGCTAAACCTTCATGTTTACCTGCCGCGGCAGAATCTACAGTTTTCACCACGGGCTCTTCCAGCATAACATTACTATCCATATCAGGATTTGTTTCTTTCTTATTACATGCTACTAGCGTCGCGACCATTCCGCAGATCATTAGATACTTTTTCATTCGTTTTATAATTTATATAATAGTTAAAATTCTGTAGCACAAATTTCACGATAATTATCATATCGTGTATATGATTACAGTCATAACGAGAATCAATCAAACGTTAGTACTTTTGAGCATACAAAAAATCAATAAAATGAAACTATTAAAAACTATTGCACTTGCAACATTGACCTTCGCTTTATTCTCATGCGGTGGTGACAAACAAACTGATTCAATCCCTTCAGGATCAACTGACGCAACTGCTACAGCAGACGAAAGCACCGCTGCAGCTGGAGCAGATGCAGCTAGCTACGATCCAAACAGAGGTCTTGGGAAACATGAAAATGTTGATGTATCTAAATTTGATCCAGCAATGGCTGCAGCAGGTAAAGGTCTTGCTGAAGTTAAATGTACTTCTTGTCACAAAACAACCGACGAAAGATTGGTAGGACCAGGTTGGTTAGGTGTTACTAAAAGACAAACACCAGCGTGGATCATGAACTTTATCTCTAATCCAGACCCAATGATCGACGTAGATCCAGAATTACAAAAACAATTGGAGCTATGTTTGGTTAGAATGCCAAATCAAGGACTTAATGATACTGAGGCTAGAGAAGTTCTTGAATATATGAGAGAAATCGACGGCGCGAAATAATGACCTACTAAATGAATGGTAGATGTTATTTTAATTTACCATTCATTTCTTTATCCTTTCTATTCCCAAAGAATTAATCAATAATATATGAAAACTTACAAGAAAATTGGACTCGCAGCTTTTGCTGCGGTGAGTATTGTTGCATGTAAACCCAAGGGCACTCAGACTGCTGTTTCGGGTGATGCAGCAGAGAAAGTGTACGTTGCTCCAGGCAAGCACGATGAGGTTTATAACTTTGTCAGCGGTGGTTTCAACGGACAAATTAGTGTAGTTGGACTGCCAAGTGGTAGAACTTTAAAAATCGTTCCTGTATTTTCTGTACACCCTGAAAATGGTTACGGTTTTAGTGAGGAAACAAAACCAATGCTAGAAACTTCTCACGGATTCGTACCATGGGATGATCAGCATCACCTTGCTTTATCACAAACCAAAGGAGAAATTGATGGTAGATACTTATTTGCCAACGCGAATAATACACCAAGGGTTGCGAAAATTGATTTGAAAACCTTCAAAACAACGGAGATCTTAGAAATCCCTAACTCTGCCGGAAATCACTCCTCTCCTTTCCTTACTGAAAACACAGAATATGTAGTGGCGGGAACCCGTTTCGCTGTACCTGTGGACGGTGAAGGTGACGTACCAATTGAGTCTTTCAAAGAAAACTTTAAAGGTTATTTATCTTTCATTGGAATTGGTAAAGATGATGGGAAAATGGACATTACGTTCCAAATTGAAGCACCTGGATTTAACTTTGACTTGTCACATGCAGGAAAAGGTAAATCTCACGGTTGGTTCTTCTTCTCTTGCTACAACTCAGAACAGGCAAACACGCTTCTTGAAGTAAATGCTTCTCAGAATGAGAAAGATTTTATCATGGCAGTGAACTGGAAAAAAGCTGAAGAGTATTTGAAAGCAGGTAAAGCTAAAAAAATGGCCGTAGAATATGCTCATAATACTTGGGATGAATCTACGCACATGGCAAAATCTGAAATCTTAAAAGAAGTATCTGTACTTTCTGCAAAAGAATTAAAAGACATCTGTTATTTAATTCCTTGTCCAAAATCTCCACACGGTTGTGATATCGACCCAACAGGAGAATACATTATTGGATCTGGAAAATTAGCAGCTTTGATTCCTGTATTTAGTTTTGATAAATTAATGAAAGCGATTGAAAAGAAAGATTTCTCAGGTGAATTTGATGGAATTCCAATTCTTAAATATGAATCAGTATTACACGGTGAAGTTCAAAAACCAGGTTTAGGACCACTCCATACTGAGTTTGATGGAAAAGGAAATGCTTACACTTCCATGTTCGTTTCTTCGGAAATCGTGAAATGGGACATCAAAACTTGTAAAGTTTTAGACAGACAACCTACTTTCTATTCTACAGGTCACTTGATGGTTGTAGGTGGAGACACTGCTAAACCTTACGGAAAATACTTAGTAGCTTATAACAAAATTACTAAAGACAGATATTTACCAACTGGTCCGGAATTGGCGCAATCTGCTCAATTATTTGACATCAGTGGTGATAAAATGAAACTGCTTTTAGATTTCCCTACGATTGGTGAGCCGCATTATGCACAGGCAGGACCTGCGGAAATATTCACTAAAAACCAGGTGAAATTCTATAAATTAGAAGAAAACAAACACCCTTACGTAACTAGAGGTGAAGGTGAAAGTAAAGTCGTTAGAGAAGGAAATAAAGTTCATGTTTATATGACTTCCATCCGTTCTCACTTTGCTCCAGATAACATTGAAGGAGTACGAGTTGGCGACGAAGTTTACTTCCACGTAACTAACCTAGAGCAAGATTGGGATGTACCTCACGGATTTGCAGTGAAAGGCGCACAGAATGCTGAGCTTCTTATCATGCCAGGTGAAACGAGTACTTTGAAATGGGTTCCACTGAAACCAGGAATGTACCCAATGTATTGTACAGACTTCTGTTCTGCATTACACCAAGAGATGCAGGGATATGTAAGAGTATCACCAGCAGGTAGCAACACCCCTTTGATCTATTCATTGAATAATAAAAAGGACAACGCGCAAAGCCCGGTAAAACAAGGTGAAACGAAATAAATTTTCATAACATAAAGGGCAGTTTTACTGCCCTTTTTTCTTTTTATGATTGATGTCATTTTGTAACAAATGTTACATTGGAAAAACATTAAAGTGACTAACTTTACTCTATTAATCATTAAAGAAAGAAGCACCTTAAAAAAAATTCAAATGAAAACAAACACATTACATAAATGGAGTAAAATCCTCCTGATCATTTTAGGAATCTCATTAGTTGTAGCTATTTTTGTACCTATCTGGTCTATTTTCCTTAATGCTCCGCAATATCCCGAAGGACTAGCCATGTACATTCATGCTGATAAGGTTTCGGGCGAATACGAAATCATCAACGGACTGAACCATTATATCGGAATGAAAGAAATTCACGCCGATGAGTTTTGGGAATTTAAAATCTTGCCTTACGCATTGGCCTTTTTTGCTGCCATGTGTTTTCTGGCTGCCTTTGTAAACAGTAGAAAAATTCTTTATGTTCTTACAGGTATTTTCTTACTCTTCGGTGTAGGATTCGTATTTGATTTCTGGAGATGGTTATACGACTACGGTCACAACCTTAACCCTCATGCAGCGATTATTGTTCCGGGTATGACTTATCAACCTCCATTGATCGGTTACAAACAGTTACTTAACTTCGAAGTATGGTCTTATCCCAATGTTGGTGGTGCAATTATGATTGCTACCGGAGTTATTTTGATTATCTTAGCGTTTATGGAATTTAAAAGAGCAAAAAAAGCGGTTTAAAATTCCATTTAATAAAAATTAAAAATAGAATTATGAGATTATTTAGCAAATTATTATTGGCGAGCAGTATGGTTTTTTTAGCGGCGTGCTCTGAAACGGGACCGCAAGAAATTAATGTCGGCAAAGACCAATGTGATAATTGTAAAAAGGCCATTTCTGTGCCAAAATATGCCACTCAATTAATTACTGAAAAAGGCAGGCTTTATAAATTTGATGACATCAGTTGCTTGAATGACTACGAAGTTTCTAACACAGAGACGACTGCTAATGCGAAAAAATATGTTGCAGATTTCCCAACTGGAAAATTCATTGAAAGCAATACCGCTACTTTTATTAAAGGTGGCGATATTAAAAGTCCAATGGGTGGCAATACGCAGGCTTACCAAGAAAAAGCTGCAGCTGAAAAAGCAGCTACAGAATTACAGGCAACCTTAACTCAATAATAGGGTGCAAACTTGCAAGGTTAACTTGCAGCGAGTATGAAATATGAAAAACAAAACATTCAACTTTCTATTATTACTTTTACCGATTTTTGCGTTCTCCGCAGTTTTTAAAGTTGGTAAAAATGAACAGTATAAAACTATAAAATCAGCTATCGCCGCAGCACAAAGCGGCGATACTATTTTTGTTCAGAAAGGACATTATATCGAAGGAACCATCGATCTTCATCAATCGGTTACTTTGATAGGAATTGACCGACCAATTATCGATGGCAACATGGATGGGGAAATCATCACTTTCAATGCAGACAACATTGTTTTAAAAGGTTTTAAATTGATCAACAGTGGCAGAGACGAGATCAGAAGTGTCGCTGCAGTACACATTTACACCAGCGCCGATTCTGTCATTGATAATAATATTTTCGAAAATAATCATTTCGGAATTTATGTTCAAAGAGGTCTACGGGTTTTAATCAGCAACAATAAAATCACCACCAATCGGGGAACTTCCGAGGAAAATATAGGAGACGGTATTCACCTTTTAGGAAGTCGTGAGATCTGGGTAAAAAACAACTACATCAGCGGACATAAAGACGGAATTTATCTGGAAAAAAACTCCAAGTGTTTCGTGTTCCACAACCTTTCCCGCCACAATCTTCGCTATGGTTTACACTTTATGTTTTCCAACGACAGCGTTTACACCGGAAATGTATTTGATAATAATGAAGCTGGTGTTGCGGTTATGTACGCCATGAATGTCAGCATGTATGACAATAAATTCATCAACAATTGGGGCGACAGTGTTTTCGGACTTTTATTGAAGGAAATTTCTTACAGTAAGATCAGGGGAAATACTTTTCAAAATAATACGACCGCCATCTTTGCCGACGGTGCGACCAGAATTGACTTCTACAACAATCAATTTGAAAATAACGGCTGGGCAATCAAGATCAATTCTAATTGCATGGAGAATAAATTAATGAGAAATAATTTCGTCAATAATACTTTTGATGTCAGCACGAACGGCTCCGTGGTTATGAATGAATTCCGCTTTAACTATTGGGATAAATATGAAGGTTATGATCTCGATAAAGATAAGATCGGCGACGTTCCTTTTCATCCGTTGAGTCTTTACTCTGTTTTGGTTGAACAAAATGCGTCGGTGATGCTGCTTTTCAGAAGTTTCTTAGTCGATATGTTAGATCGTACCGAAAAAGTAATTCCAAGTTTAACACCCGAAAGCTTTGTGGATGATCAGCCATTAATGAAGCCGATTAAAATTTAAAAGTCAATCCAAGAAATTGTGCTCAAAGTTTTAAAAAATTAAAATTTAATGAAAGTTGATGTTGACTCTAAACATCTGAATAATATGATTGAAATTCAAAATTTAACCAAAAAATTCCAAAAATTTACGGCCTTAAACGAGGTTAATTTATCCTTCCAAAACGGACATTCTATTGCTTTAATTGGTCCCAACGGTTGTGGTAAAACAACCATGATCAAATGCATCTTAGGATTAAATGTGGTAGAAGACGGCGATGTTTTGGTAGATGGCAAAAGCGTAAAAGAAGATTATAAATACCGCGAAAATATTGGCTACATGCCACAAATCGGTCGCTATCCTGAAAACATGACCATCGAAGAAACCATCAAGATGATCAAAGACACCCGAAAAAACTCGGGCGATAATCTGGATACCGAACTTCTTGAAGCATTTGAACTCGAAAATATTTACGATAAAAAAATGCGAACGCTTTCAGGAGGAACAACCCAGAAAGTGAGCGCCGTTCTTGCTTTTCTCTTCAATCCGAAAGTTATTATTTTGGATGAGCCAACCGCGGGACTTGATCCTTTGGCGACAGAAATTCTGAAAAATAAAATCATCAAAGAAAAAAACAAAGGAAAACTAATTCTCATTACTTCTCACCTTTTGAGTGAACTTGATGATATCATTACCGAAATCGTTTTTATGAACGAAGGCAAAGTCGTGGTACACCAATCGGTTGAAGATTTGAAAAAAGAAACCAATACTGAAAAAATTTCCGACGGAATTATTTCTATTTTAAAAGCCATGAAAAAATGAACAAAATAGCACGCTTTATTTTATTTGATATTTTAAAGAATAAGATCGTGATTCTTTATACGATTTTACTTTTCATTATCTCGTGGTCAGTTTTAGGTTTAGATAATAATTACACCAAAGCCACTTTAAGTTTACTCAATGTTGTTTTACTGGTCGTTCCTTTAGTGAGTATTATTTTTTCTACCATTTATGTTTATAACAGCAGTCAGTTTATCGAGTTGCTTTTGAGTCAGCCGGTGCCGCGAGCCAAGGTTTGGTTTAATTTATTTTTAGGACTTTCAACGGCTTTAATATTTGCATTCTTAATTGGTTGCGGAATTCCGATCCTACTCTATTCTTCCATCGAAACTGGCGCGTCTTTGTTGATAACTGGAATTTTCCTTTCCATTATTTTCACTTCTTTAGCCATGTTGGCGGCCATTACGAGCAGAGACAGAGCTAAAGGGATTGGTGTTTCTATTTTCATCTGGATGTTTTTCGCCATTATTTATGATGGAATTTTATTGGTCTTAATGTTCCAGTTCGCAGATTACCCGATCGAAGGAATTATGGCTACTATAGCAGCAATTAATCCAATCGGTCTGTCTAGAATATTTGTATTGCTGCAGCTCGATGTGGCAGCGATGTTAGGACAAGCTGGAGCGATTTTCAGAATGGTATTTGGATCCGGTGGCGGAATGGTTATTTCAATTATTATTTTAGCAATATGGACCATGGTGCCTTTCTTATGGTCACTCATTATGTTCAATAAAAAAGACCTGTAGGTCTTTTAAAAAGCTTTTAAAAAAGTGATAAAACTCACCTAATTAATTGTTTAATATGTGATTACAGTCATAGCGTTTTGACAACTTTTCACCCTAATTTTATATCAGATTAAAAAGGCAGTTATCCACTAAAAATTTTAAACAATTAACAAATAAAATAAAAGCTATGAAAAAATCAATCATGATCCTTGCGGTGTTAGCACTTGCTTTCACTTCTTGTGCAAAAACCGAAACTGCTGCCGAAACTACCACAACAGAATCTGCTGGTATCGAGCCTGCAGCAACAGGAGGACAAGAAGCAGTTGTAGATAATGACAGTGCACCAGACATCGTAAAATTGGCAGTGAGTAATCCAGATCTGTCAACTTTGGTAAAAGGAGTACAAGCTGCAGGATTGGCAACTTCACTAAGTAATGCCGGACCTTTCACTGTATTTGCTCCTACCAATGAAGCTTTTGCGAAACTTCCAGCTGGTGCTTTAGATGATTTAATGAAACCTGAAAACAAAGATAAACTGAATGACATTTTGGGCCATCATACTTATGTTGGGGTGATCAAAACAGATTATCTTACTGATGGACAAAGTTTAGGAATGGTTGATGGGACACCAATCAGCATTAAAATGGTTGATGGAAAACCAGTTATTAATGGAACCATCAATATCCTTGCATCAGTTCCGGCAGCAAACGGAATTGTACACGTTGTTGACAGTGTGATCCTACCAAACTAGGTTACCGATAATAGATTAAAATTGTTGTTTTGTGAGCTTCTTGAGATTAATTTCCAGGAAGCTTTTTTGTATGTTGAATGCGATGTTATAAATTAAGAATATAACCATTGATTTCTGGAATGATCAAGATTTACTTAATGCAGAGAAGGCCAGGTTAATAAATAGTTTCTACACCTTCTTCTTTAGATTGACAAGCATGATTCCTAAGGAAACAAGCATCAATAATGATACAGCCAACAGAATTTGTGGCGTATAGGGAATTGAAACATATTTAATAGAGAAAATCCCCATCAAACCTAAAACCGCTTCATTTAAGAAAATACCAAGCAACAATAGCTTCAATCCAGTCGTAACTGGTTTAGTTATTTTAAATACGTTGGTCGCTAAAATCTGATTGATTAAGAAAGCCGAAACACACATTAACAAAATTAAATGCAGATAAGCAATAACCACATTTCTGAATCCAAAAGCAAACTGACTTAAAGCCGGAATGGTTGATCCTAATTGCAAAACTATTTTCGCGAAGAAAGCAAACCCAACATACATCAACACAAATCTCTGCAAGGCGGAAAAGTTAAGTACAAGTTTTGGCCAGTTTTTCTTCACGACCAAATATAGTTTTACGGCACCTATTGTTTGTACGATCGTTCCCAAAATAATTGCAATGAATATCCAAAGTGGCATTTTAATCCAAAGTACGGATAGTCCAAAACCAATAACACAGCCGACAAACATCAGCCAGAAAATCATTTTGTTATCCTTTTCCGATATCTCTGCGCCGATTTCTTTCAGTGAGTGAAACAGAAAACCGATACAACTGAATATAAAAAATCCGTTATACTGAAAGTGGAGATAATAATAAGTAGAACTTAGATATAAGTTTTGCGTCATATTGCCGGAAGACATCATATAACTAAGACCGAATACCCCAACTGATGAAATAACTGCAAAGAACAAACCTCCTATAAACCAAGGTTTCGCTAAGTCTTGCTTCCCTTTTAAATCCATCAACAAGAAAAAGAAGAACACAAAACTGGTTAGTAAGGCTGCCGTAGAAGCTGCGATCGATAACCAGTAATAGCCGTTATAAATAAAACTCGGGATCATAACAAACGCTGCTATTGCGTTGACCACCAGTAAAGTATGGTATTTTTTTAACTGTTGCTCCGAAAGAATGCCGTGCAAATAGCGAATAATTAAAACATAAATAATTTGGGTAATCCAGCCGTAAAATGCGAAATGCGAATGCGCCTCCTGCACATGTTTCTGATCGACTATAGGTAATGAATAGGCAATTTTATAACGCATTAAAACACCAAGGACGGCAACAAGCAGGAAATTAAAGACTGAAAATCGAAGCCAAAAAATAATATTCTTCATGTTACAAAATTAAAGTGAAAAAATGATTTACGAATATGACTGTCGTCATGAGTTAGATGAAAATTTTACCGTTAACAATTTCTAACTTTCCTTCTTTTTCCATTTTTTTAATAGCGCGGATAACTGTTTCAATTCGTAAACCGGTCATATGAGAAAGCTCTTTTCGGGTAAAATTGATCATGGTTCTTTCCTGTTCGCAGGCATTCTCCTTTTTAAAATTATGAAGTTGTTGAAGAATCCGATCTTCTGGATTGTACAGAACGATTTGTTTCAGTAAAAGACTTTTCTGAACCGTTTTTTTAGCGATTGAAATGGTAAATTCAAAAAGTTTTTCAGGATGTGTTTTTAAGTATTCAATTAAATTCTCACGAAGAATCTTCACGATTTCAACTTTCTCGGAACAGACCTGTACGTTTCCAGGAACTGGTTGGTCAAGAAGAATTGCAGGATCAGCAAAAAACCGTCCTTGCTTTACCTTATGCTGCAAAAGCTCTTTACCTTTTTCGGTGAAATTAAAGACAGAAAGTTCTCCTTCCTTTAAATATAAAAAGTACGGCGATTTATCACCTTCATTCAAAATAACGTCACCTTTATAATATCTCTTCACTTCTGCTTTCGTAGCCTTCAATAATTCTTCTTCTAATACAAATCCCATATTGATCTAATTCAAGTTTTCCAAATATACCAAAGTTTTCACAAATTATCAGAACAAAATTTGAATAAAATCGTCACAATTCTGTCAAAAAACGCCTGAAAATCATCGAAAAAGGCTATTTTTGAGTTTATAATAAGAAAAAATGTCAAATCAATTTAATCCCAGAGATATCACCTGGCTCTCTTTTAATGAGAGAGTTTTACAGGAAGCGATGGATGAGAATGTTCCTTTGCACCTGCGAATTCGTTTTTTGGGAATCTTCTCGAACAATCTCGACGAATTTTTCAGAGTACGTGTTGCCGGACTAAAACGGGCCATGGATTTTAAAGATAAATTTATCACCGAATCTTTTTATCAACCGCCGACAAAGATCCTGCAGAAGATAAATGAAGTGGTGATTAAACAGCAACAAAATTTCGTTAAAACCTGGAAAAAAATTCAGGTTGAAATGGCAGATCAGAAAGTCTTCATTAAAACAGCTAAGAATTTAACAGCTGCTCAAAAGAAATTTGTCACAGCGTATTTTGATGAAGTTGTAGAAAGTAATGTAATTCCGATTTTGTTGCACGACAATTCGCCGATGCCTTATTTGCGGGATAAATCTCTTTATTTAGGCGTAGCGATGCGAAAAAAAGAATTTCAGTATGAAAGTAAATTTGCGATCATTGAAATTCCGTCCAGGATTTTAGGAAGATTTGTATTGCTGCCTTCTACTGATAAAAACGAAAAAAATGTGATCTTGTTAGAAGATGTGATCACTTTTAATTTACCGCATATTTTCTCCTATTTTGGATATGAAGAATATGAAGCCCATTGTTTTAAAGTAACTAAAGATGCTGAGTTTGATTTGGACAATGATATCAAAACGACCTTAGCGCAGAAAATTGAAAAAGGAATTAAATCCCGACGGAAAGGCAAACCAACCCGTTTTGTTTTTGACAAAGTCATGGACAAAGCACTGTTGGAATTTCTGATCAGGAAACTTCACTTAACCAAAAAAGACAGTATTATTCCAGGTGGGAAAATTCATAATTTTAGACACTTTATGGAGTTTCCTGACGTTTTTGAAACTTATAAAAAACCTATCGAAAGAACTTCTTTTGACCACCATGAATTTAAAGGGAAAAGAGTCACCGACGTAATTCAAAAAACAGATGTTCTCCTAACTTTCCCCTATCACAATTATACGCCAGTGATTGATCTTTTAAGAGAATCAGCGATGGATCCTGATGTGAAATCAATTCAAATTACGGCTTATCGATTGGCAAGCAATTCCAAAATAATCAATGCTTTAATTAATGCCGTAAGAAATGGAAAAGAAGTTACGGTGATGCTGGAACTTCGCGCAAGATTTGATGAGGAGAATAATCTCAGATGGAAAGAAATTCTGGAGCAGGAAGGCGTAAAAGTTCTGACTGGAATTCCAAATAAAAAAATTCATGCAAAACTGTGTGTCATTAAAAAAAGAGTGCACAACAAAACGCTTCAGTATGGATTTGTAAGCACCGGAAACTTTAATGAGAAAACAGCCAAAATTTATGGTGATCATCTGCTGATGACGTCAGACCGTGGAATTATGGCAGATATTAATAAAATTTTCACCGTCCTAAGAAAGCCTAAGCAAGATATAACTGCCGCTTTAAAAGGTTGTAAAAATCTGGTTGTTTGTCCACAATTCATGCGCGAAAAAATTGTAGATCATATCGACAAAGAAATTGAAGAAGCCAAAGCTGGACGAAAAACCCTGATCATTATTAAAGTAAATTCATTGAGCGACAGAGAATTAATTTCCAAACTTTATGAAGCTGCAAAAGAAGGCGTGGTCATCAAAATGATCGTTCGGGGAATTTACTGTGCAATTAACCAAAAGGATTTTAAACAAAAAATAACTGCCATCAGTATTGTTGATGAATATTTGGAACATTCCCGAGTGATGTATTTTTACAATAAAGGACACGAGGACATTTACATTTCTTCAGCCGATTGGATGACGCGAAACTTAGACTATAGAATCGAAGCGGCGGCACAGATCACCCAGAAAAATCTGAAGAAAGAAATAAAAGACCAACTTGAAATTCAATTAAACGACAATGTAAAATCCCGGATCTTAGATAAGAAATTACGGAATGAATATGTTGAAGGTGATAAACATCGGATTCGGTCGCAAATTGAAACTTATCATTATTTAAAAAACAAATCGGTTTTAGATTAAACGAAATTACTATCTTTGCAGTGCTTTTAGAAAAGGGAATTGTGTGTAAATCACAAACTGTCCCCGCAACTGTAAATCACCATTAGTAAAACTGCAATACAACCACTGAGCAATCGGGAAGGTGCAGTTTTGTGAAAGTCAGGAGACCTTACTACAAAGCATTAACATACAAAAATGCTTTCGGAGGAAAGGCCTGAATAATGACTATAAAACACCACTTTTCTGCTGCGTTGCTATTTTGTTTTTTGTTGAGTTTTGCTCAAGAGAAAGCGATCGACACGGTGTACATCTTCGATAATCAGTTAAAAAACTCTAAAAAGTTGCACAAAATTGAGACTTTAAATCAAGAGGATTTGCTGAAAAACACGACGAATCTTTCCGAAGTTCTGCGTTTTCAATCTCCAGTTTACATCAAAGAAAACGGTCGTGGAATGGTTTCTTCTCCTTCTTTCCGTGGAACTACAGCACAACAAACCGCTTTTGTCTGGAACGGAATTAATATCAACTCCATATTTTTAGGACAGGGTGATGTCAATAATCTAAACCTGCTTACTTACGACCAACTCGAAGTAAAATCTGGTGGCGGAAGTGTGATCTACGGAAGTGGTGCTATTGGTGGGACGATTCATTTAAATAACGAACTTTCTTTTAATAAAGGTTTTAATTCTACTTTATTTCTGGAAGGTGGTTCTTACAATACGTTCAATTCTTTTCTTAAAACTTCTTATAGCGACGATAAATTATCCATAAAAGTTTCTGGAAATTTTGTGAAAAGCGATAATGATTATGAAGTTCCGGAAAAAAAATATATCAACTTAAATGGTGAGTACGACAACCGCACTTTCAATTTAGGAGCTGCATACAAGATCAATGCTCAAAATAGATTGTCCTGGCAAACGCAATTTTACGATGGTGAACAACACTATCCGACTTCCGAATTTGGAACGAAAACTAAATATTTAAGCAATACTTTTAGGAGTTTACTTGCCTGGGATTTCAATTCAACAAAAATAAATAACAGTTTCAAAGTAGCTTACCTTCAAGATGATTTTCAGTATTTTGATAATATTGACCAACCAAAAAGCAGTGGTGGTTCGGGCGAGTCTTTTTTAGCTAAAAATGATTTCAATTATTTCTTCAATAATCAGCTGGCCTTTAATTTAATTACCGAATATCATTTTGATAAAGGCAAAGGTTATCAATCAGGAATAACCGATGTTACCAGAAATGCGGGTTCCGTTGCAGGTTTGATTAGATGGAATCCAAATCAGCAATTTAATTTTGAAGCAGGCGTTAAAAAAGATTTTGTGGAGGAAATAGTGACTCCAATTCTCTACTCATTTTCCGGAAAGATGAGCGTTAACAACTGGTATTCTTTTGGTTTGAATGTTTCTAAAAACTTCAGATATCCTTCCTTCAACGATCTATACTGGCAACCTGGCGGAAATTTGGATTTAAAACCAGAAATCTCCCACCAGGCAGAATTAGGAAATAATTTTAAATACCGCGATTTCAAATTAAACCTTACTCCATATTATATCAAGATCAAAAACATGATCAGATGGCTGCCAACTTCCAACGGATATTGGTCGCCTGTTAATACCAACAACGTTGAATCTTACGGTCTGGAATCGCAATTGGATTTTGAAAAAAAGTTCGGCAATAATAGGACGAAATTATCACTGGGTTATGTTTTTACTCATTCTAAAAATGCAGATACAGACCAATTTCTAATGTATGTACCTCAACATAAAATTTTCGGAAACGCGACTTACCAATATCGATTTGCGGAAATTTTTATTCAGGGAATGTATAATGGGTTGACTTATACAACAAGTGACGAAACACTTCGCGACGCCATCAAACCTTACTTTGTAATGAATGCTGGCTTGAATTTAACATTTTTCAAAAACTATCAAATCGGAGTTAAAGTCAATAATATCTTTGATGAGATCTACGAAACCACCACTTATTTTCCTTTGCCAAAAAGAAATTACAGCGCCAATCTTTTAATTAACTTTTAAATAAATAATAAAAATGAAAATTTCTAAATTACTGTCTGCACTATTTGCTGCCACTTTGCTTTTTACGACTTCGTGTAGAACGGACGATCCAATCGATGACCCACAGCCAAAAGGTGCTTATGAAAACGGAATATTTCTTTCTAACGAAGGTAATTTCGGATCACCAACTGCAACGGTTTCTTTTATTTCAAACGATTTATCCATAGAAAATAAAATATACAGTGCCAATAATGGCGGTGCTGTTTTAGGAGATGTTCTTCAAAATATTGGAGTCAACGGCGATAATGCTTATTTGATCCTTAACAATTCTAATAAAATTGAGATCGTAAACCGTTATACTTTTAAAAAAATAGCAACGGTGTCTGACCAGGTTTCACAACCAAGATATATTGCTTTTGCTGGAAATAACTATTACGTTACGAACAGCTCGGGTTCTTCAAAATTTGTAAATGTTTACAATTCTACGACCAACACTTTCGTAAAAAAAATTGATCTAACGAGCTCAGGAGAAAGAATTGTAGAAGCAAGTGGGAAAATATTTGTACAAAATGCTTCCTTTGGTTCAGGTAATAAAATCACTATTATCAACCCAACTTCTAATACGGTGGAAAAAGAAGTAACGGTTCCTAATGGAAACATCAAGAAAACAATTTCTACCGGAGGAAATGTTTACACTATTGCTTCAACTTCAACCGATTCTTACATCTATAAATTAAGTCCTACGGGAGCCATTTCTTCTACAATTACCTTAACCGGAATTGCGAATGGGAGCAATCTAGAAATTGATGGGACGAAGTTTTTCTTCAGTTCTGGAGCTAAAGTTTATTCAATGGACCTTAGCAGTACTGTAATTCCTACCACACCAGTTCTTACACTAACCGATAATTCTTGGTCAGCGTTATATGGCTTCAGCGTTATTGATGGTAAAATTTATATTTCTAATGCGAACGGATTTACAGCAGACAGCACGGTAGAAATTTATTCTACAGCAGGCACTTTGCTTAAAACAGTTACCGCAGGAAGAGGAACCAACGGTTTCTACAAAAACTAAAACACACTTTTATATATTTAACAGAAAGCCCTTTCAAACTTTATTTGAAAGGGCTTTTATATGATCTGATTCAATTTTGTGCTAGAATCAAACCGATGGTTTGACCTTCTTTAATAACGAAAGTTCTGGCTTCTTCTTTATCATTTGCGATCTCCCCTTCCAGAATTGCTTCTTTTACTTTCTCCTTTAAAATCCCGATCTCCCGTCCCGGTTTTAGATTAAAAAGCTCCATAATTTCTTCCCCTGAAATCGGTGGTTGAAAATTTCGAACCTGATCTTTCTCTTCGACTTCTTTAATTTTCAAAGCCACATATTCAAAATTATTTTTAAATTTCGCTTGTTTAGAAGAATTCTTGGTGGTAATATCTGCTTTGTTCAAAATAAATAGATCTTCCAGATCTTCACCAGCATCAAACAAAAGTCTACGTAGCGCGGAATCAGAAGTTCCATCATCTATTAATGAAATTGGCCGTGAAGAAAGTTTTACCAATTTCTGAACATATTTCATGTCGCTTCCCATCGGAAGTTTAAGTCTATAAAATAAATTCTTGACCATTTTAGAACCTAAGAATTCATGACCGTGGAAAGTCCAGCCGTTTCCTTCTAAGAATTTTTTAGTTGGTGCTTTTCCGATATCGTGAAGCAGAGCTGCCCAACGAAGCCAAAGGTTTTCGGTATTTTCTGAAATATTATCAACGACTTCTAAAGTATGCCAAAAATTATCTTTATGGGTTTGTCCATCCACTTCTTCAATCCCTTTTAAGGCGGTCAATTCTGGAATAACCAAATGTAAAATTCCGGTTTCTTCCATTAATTTTAAACCTAAAGAAGGTCTTTCGGAAAGCATGATTTTATTGAACTCCACCATAATTCTTTCCATGGAAACAATTCTAATTCGTTCCACTTCTTTTTGAATGGAAGCTAGAGAATGTTCTTCAATTTTAAAGTTTAAAGTAGAGGCAAACCGAATCGCCCGCATCATTCGCAAAGGATCATCGGAATAAGTCTGGCTTGGTTCTAAAGGAGTTCGTAATATTCTTCTTTTGATATCCTGAACGCCATCAAATGGATCAATTAAATCGCCGAAGCTTTCTTTATTTAAAGAAATCGCTAAAGCATTTATGGTAAAATCACGGCGTTTCTGATCATCTTCTAAGGTTCCATTTTCAACCGATGGTTTGCGCGAATCTTCAGCGTAACTTTCTTTTCGTGCACCTACGAATTCTAAATCCAGACCTTCAAATTTAAACATTGCCGTTCCATAATTTTTAAAAATAGAAACTTTAAGTTTTGGATTAATTTCGTTGGCGACGGCTTTGGCTAAATCGATTCCGTTGCTTTCGGTTACAAAATCAATATCGGTGGGCGCTTTTCTCTTCATCAATAAATCCCGAACGTAACCACCTACAATAAAAACGGTTTGGTTATTTTTTTCGGCGACCTCTGAAATGAGTTTGAAGAGTTTGAAATTTTTATTTTGAGAAAGATTAATATTCATAAGCGTAAAGTCCGATATCCGAAAATGTTGATTTGTGCAAAGATAAGAAAAAGACAAGTTGGGTTGATAGGAATTATGGCACCAAAAACCAAAGTGTGAAGTCGTCAACTTAATAACCATTATTTAAAAATAGTCAGTTCAAGGTTTAGAAATAAAATAATAATAATCGCGATAAATAGATTTCAATTATTGTCATGGCGAAGTCTTCTAATATAACATAAGTCCAAGGAAAATAAAAAATCGTAAAAAAGGTAGCTTATTAGTCATTTTCATTTTCAGAAAGAGGAAAGACTTGACATAAAAAAAGTAAAGCACCATTGAAATGATAGCACTTGGAATGTAGATGATTCCAAAAAAATCTCTGATACTAAAGATTTTTGAATCAAGCAAAAAGTACTGTAAATTATTGACGGCGAGACAAATAATGAGGACTACAAGAAAAAAAAAGCGATTTAGTTCGGTACTTCTTAGAAAGCGAAACAAGTATAGTGAAGACAATTCCTTGAATGACACCTGATAACATTAATATATTAAATATTGAAACTCCTACCTAGAATTTATTGCTATTAATGAAGAGCAAAACAAGGATTCGTCGAAAATGTTCTGAAGTAATTTGATTTGTGCGCTACTGTGATTTAAGTTAATTGTGCTTTAAAGGTGCGAAATTTGAAAAGGCCAAAATTGATATCAGAGAAAATTTGTCAGTTTGCACTTAGGCCAAGTCAGTGCTTTTCTCGATAAGCCAATCACCAATTTCTTCTTCCAGATATTCGGTTTGTAATTTCATTGCGTCAATGAAATCATCAGGAATATTGGTAACATCTGTGTTTTCTAAATTCCATAATTCATCGGACATTGTTTCATATTCTGTATAAACTCTTTTGAACCGAGGACTGTTTTTCTCTAATTCCTCAATTTTTTTTTGTTGTGGCGTAAATTTTCTGTACGTTTTTTTTGTGATCATCGTGATGACTTGGTTATTTAATTTAATTAAGTTTTTATAATTTCCATCGGTCTTTAGGACAACAAAACCAGCACATTAACTCATTCAGAATGATTAAATTATCCTATAATAAATCGCTTTCGAAAATTAAAAGTAATCAATATATTGAATTAAAAAAATATTTTAACAAGTTTTTCTGATTGTTTAACATATAGTTTTAAATTTGCAGCAACATCTATGAAAGAACTTTTACTTAAACATAAACAGGTTTTACTTTTCGTCGTCGCGGGAGCGCTAAGCGCTGTAGTAGAAATTGCTTCATTTAAAATATTCAGTGTTTATTTACCGCGTATTTTCTCTCAAGAAAATAACTTTCATGGCATTCACTTTCCGCTCAGTAATATTTTCTCTACCAGTTGTGGTATTATCACTAACTATTTTTTGAGCATTTGGTTTGTCTTTGAACGTGGCAAACATTCTAAAAAGAGAGAATTTGCTTACTTCATGTTTGTTTCCTTTTTCTCGACGATACTCAGCTTAACCTTTTTCCAGCTTTTCTTTAGATTTATGTTTACAGCACACCTTGATTTAGGCATTATTGTAATCAGTAAGGAAATTCTAAGTAAAATAGCTGCGATCCTATTGGTGTCCATTTTAAATTACACGGTGAAGAAAAAAGTTATTTTCAACGGTTAAATAGTAAAAATGAAGATTAGCCGTTTAGTAATTCACGCAAAAAGCGATTTTTAAAAATCATATGACAAAAATTTTAAATTATATCTGGCGTGGCTGGATGATGCTTTTAGGAGCATTCCTAACCATTATTCTTGGAATTCCGGTCTTGCTTTTTTCCATTAAAAAAGAACATTATCGCTACGCTTATTTCTTCATACGCCTTTGGTGTTTCGGAATGTTTTATGGAATGGGCTTTCGGTATGAGTTAATCAACCTGACTGATAAAAAGATTGATAAGAATCAGCAGTACGTTTTCATTTCTAATCACACCTCGATTATGGATGTAATGCTTCCCTGTATTTTAATGCCGAATCATCCGCTGTGTTACGTTGGCAAAAAAGAACTGGTGAAAATTCCGATTTTTGGAACAGTCTATAAAAGAATCTGTGTGATGGTCGATCGAACTTCAGCGCGTAGCCGTGCAGACGTCTATCGCCGATGTGAGGAAAGGATGGAAGAAGGACAAAGCATCGTTATCTTTCCTGAAGGTGGTGTTCCTGATGACACTTCTGTTTTATTGGATTCCTTTAAAGATGGCGCTTTTATATTGGCCTCCAAGCATCAATCACCGATTACCGTTTTTACCTTTGTTGGTTTGAAAGAGATGTTTCCCTTTAATTATTCAAAAGGATATCCGGGAAAAGTGAAAGTATATTTCAATGATATCATGCAGCCTGATCAATCTGTTGCGATGCTAAAGGCAGAAGCACATTCGAAAATGAAAAATATATTGCAAACTGCAATTTGAGAATTTAAATAGTTATATTTGTTTTCAAGTAATTAAAATATCAAGAAAAATATGGAACAAAATCAGCAACAGACCAAATGGTCACAGTTTTTATCCTTAATTGTAGTTTTTTTCTTTTGGGGATTTGTGGCGGCCAGTAATGATATTTTAATTCCTGTTTTTAAGAAATGGTTTGTTCTTTCGCAAGTGCAAAGTCAATTGGTTGCGTGGGCATTTTATCTGGCTTATTTTGTTGGCTCTGTGATTTTCTTTATCATCTCCTTGAAAACGGATATTCTACAAAAATTCGGTTATAAAAAAACGCTTGCAGTTGGTCTTGTGATTTCAGCAATTGGCGCATTTCTGTTTGTACCGGCAGCAGCTGCGGCAAGTTTTTGGTTCTTTTTAGCGGCTTTATTCATTGTAGGTCTAGGATTTTCCGTTCAACAAATTGTAGCAAATCCGCTTGCCATAAAAATGGGCAGTCCCCAAACTGGTGCTCACCGACTAACAATGGCAGGTGGAATCAATTCTTTGGGTACAACCATAGGACCAATTTTAGTTGGTATTGCCTTATTCGGAATGGGTAACAAAGAAGAGACTACGGTAAACAGCAGTGAACTTTCAAAAATTGAGATCGTAAAAAACGAGTATCAAACACATAAGACAGAACTCATCAAAAACATCAATGATTTAAAAATCGATCGTCAAGATGATCCTGCCTTAGTTAAGGGCGTGATTGCTACTGTACAAAACAATGTGGATGATCTTGACAAGCAGATCGCTTTAATTGATCAAAGTACTACCGCAACTGAAAAGCAAATCGATGACTATTCTATCAAACTTGGCGAAATTAAACAACGTTCTACCAATATTACGTATCCCACTGGCTTTGTTAAAGAGCATTTAACTTTAGTTAAAACACCATTCATTGTATTAGGATTAGCATTTATTTTGGTTGCCATTTTTATGTTATTTTCTAAAATTGAAGATCCGGCCAAAGAGGAAGAAGCACAGATTGATGAAGGCTCTGCGAAATTCAGTATATTTCAATATCCCCAGCTATACCTAGGAATGTTAGCGATCTTTCTGTACGTTGGGGTAGAGGTTTCCATTATCAGTAATCTGCCAGCATTATTACATACTAAAGAATTCGGAGGTATATTAGAATACAACATCGCTCCTTTTGTTTCGCTATACTGGGGAAGTTTAATGATCGGACGCTGGAATGGAAGTATTAATGTATTTAATATTTCGAAACTAAGCAATATGATCCTTAAATTTATTGTTCCGTTTATTGCCTTTTTAATTATCATTGTTGCCAATGAACTAAGTGGAAAAGATGTTTCTTCATTTTATATTTACGCTATTTGGATCATTGCCTTTATTATCATGAGTTTCATTGGTGGTAAAAACGCTGGAAAGACACTGATGATCTTTGGTGTGGCGGGTGTAACCATGATGTTCTTAGGATTGGTTTATCCAGACAAAGAGATTGCAAAATATTTCTTTATATCAGGAGGTTTATTCTGTTCTATTATGTGGCCTTCCATATTTGATTTAGCAATCGCTGGTTTAGGAAAAAATACGGGTAAGGCATCCTCTTTCTTAATCATGATGATTTTGGGTGGAGGTATTATTCCATTGATCCAAGGTTACATTTGTGATTTTGATCTCACGAATCCCGCAGGAATAATGGGCATTACGTGGACTCATTTTTCATATGTTATTCCTATCCTATGTTTTTCTTATTTAGCTTTCTACGGATTTATTGCTCCGAAAATTTTGAAAAGACAAGGAATTGTTATGGGTGAAAATTCATTGAATGAAAACGAATAATTTAAAATTATATCATAAAAAAAGATTTTGGGCAGGTATATTACTTGCCCAATTTCTTTTATTTTTCATTCTATCAAAAATAGACGTTGTTGTTACCTTCTTTGAAAGATTATTTGAAATTCAAAAAGGTTTTCATCAGATCCTATTTTCCAGCATACCATTTTCGGTTGGTGATGTATTCTATATTTTACTTATTTCGATCTTTCTTTTTTTCATTTTTAAAATTTTAAAACAAAATAGCAGAAAAAAATATGTGTTGAAGTTTTTGATCCTTATTAACATTCTCTATTTCATTTATCAGATTTCTTGGGGAATGCTTTATTTCCAGAAACCATTACTGGAAAAACTACCAGAAAAACAATTAGAAATATCAGACATAAAGCAGCTCACTTTAGAATATCTGGAGAAGTGCAGAAAGACCCGCTCTTTGGTAAAAGAAGATCAAAGTGGTGTATTTACAATCACCGATATAAACGTCATTAAAGATGAGATATTAAGGAATCAAACCCAATTGCCATCGTCATTAAACAATAAAAAAGGAACAAGAATTCAGGCCTTTAAATCGAGTTTATTTAAACCAATAATGAGCTATAGTGGAATCTTGGGATATTACAATCCTTTTACGGCCGAAGCACAATATAATTCAGCACTTCCATCTACTTATATTCCTTTTACTTTATCACATGAGAGCGCACATCAGTTGGGTTATGCAAGAGAACAGGAAGCAAACTTCATTGGTTTTTTAATCGGTGAAAATTCGACCAATCTGGATTTAAAATACAGTACGGATTATTTCGTATTAAAATCTCTATTAAATTTTTTAGCTGAACGTGATCCTGAGTTTGTTAAAGAAATTTTAGCCCAGTATTCTCCAGAAATGCAACGCGATCGACTCGCAGAAAAACTTTTTGTAAAAAAACATGAAGGTCTATTGGATGTCTTTTTTGGATTTACTAACGACTTATTTCTGAAAAGTAATCAACAGGATGGAAGCATTACCTACTCCTATTTCATCGACTTGCTTGTTCGTTACAAGTAGTACAGTAGTTTTTAAATAAAAAAAGAATCGCACCTTACGGTACGATTCTAAAACACAAATGATGAAAAAAAATTTATGCCTTATTGATGGCAAAAGCCATTTTTAAAGCGCTGTAAATGTATAAATTATATTTGCAACTACAAACTTTTTCTCACTAAATTTCTCGAAATAAAGATAAAAAAACTGCATATTGCCGATTCGACAACAAAGGATTCGAATTAAGATGAAACTGTCGACAATAATTAATTATTAGTAGAAAAAACAGAAGTTTTAAAAATGAAAAAATACGATTCAGCTTTTAATAAGAAAATTGAAATTTCGGTATTTCGATGTCTCCAAATTTAGATTTACTGACCTCTAAAATCAGAGAATTAATCCACAAAAAAAATCCAGTGAAAACTGGACTTTTAGTAGCGAAGACGGGAGTATCTTTATATCACAATAAAACACAGTAAATAATTAAAAAACAGATTATTAGCGGTTTATGAAATTTTATAACCAATCAAAAACCAATAGATATGTTTAGATAATCCCTGTTTTAGTCCCTGA
>NZ_JBGZYM010000043.1:0-45844 GCF_041824135.1 Kaistella sp.
AAGTAGTTCCAGGAGATACCATGGTTTTTAAAATTGAATTAATTTCACCTATCAGAAGAGGAATTGTTCACATGCAGGGATATGGATATGTCGGAGACAGCGTTGTGGTAGAAGCAGAACTGATGGCTCAGGTGGCAAAAAATAAACCTGAATAAATGATTCATCAGCTGGCTGCCGTAGATAAGCGTGCAAAAATTAGTAAAAATGTTACCATAGAACCGTTTACAACGATTGCAGGTGATGTTAAGATTGGCGAAGGTACCTGGATCGGTTCTAATGTAACCATTATGGATGGAGCCAGAATCGGAAAAAATTGTAGAATATTTCCAGGAACGGTTATTTCTGCAATTCCACAAGATTTGAAATTTGACGGTGAAGATACCCAGGTGATCATCGGTGATGGAACAACGATAAGAGAATGTGTTACCGTAAACCGCGGAACGAAGGCACTTGGTTATACTAAGATTGGCAAGGAATGTCTTATAATGGCAACCTCGCATATTGCACATGACTGTATTATCGGTGATCATGTGATCATCGTTAATGGTTGCGGTATCGCAGGTCATGTTGAAATTGGCGATTACACCGTAATGGGTGGACTTTCCGCCGTACATCAGTTTGGTAAGATTGGCAAACATGTCATGATTTCGGACGGAACGTTAGTGAGAAAAGATATTCCACCATATGTAAAAGTAGCTCGTGAAACGATGACTTATGCAGGAATTAATTCTGTAGGTCTTAGAAGAAGAGGCTTTACCAACGATAAAATCTTTGAAATTCAGAAAATTTATCGCGCCGTTTTCCAAATGAAAATGAATGTTTCCCAAGCAGCTATTTATATTGAAAAAGAAATGTTGCCCACCGCTGAACGCGACGAGATCTTAGAGTTTATGAGAAACTCGCCAAGAGGAATTGTAAAAGGTTACGGAACAGGTAAAGAATAAATAAAATAACTCAATTAAGTTTTAACTAGCAACTATCAAAATAAATGGCAACAAGCAACGATATTAAAAAAGGAATGTGCATCGAATTTAGCAATGACATCTTTAAAGTTATTGAATTTATGCACGTCAAACCCGGTAAAGGTCCAGCTTTCGTGAGAACGAAAATGAAATCAGTAACCAACGGTAAAGTTTTAGACAACACCTTTTCTGCAGGTCACAAAATCGATGAGGTAAAAGTGATCACGAGAAAATTCCAGTATTTATACGAAGATGATAACGGATATCACTTTATGAATAATGATGATTTCTCCCAAATCTATCTTGACAAAGACATGATCGAAAATGCTCAATTTATGAAAGCAGGTGAAGAAGTAACGATTATCTTGAAAGATGCAGATGAATCCCCTTTATCGGCAGAAATTCCACCGACGGTTTATTTAGAAGTTACGGAAGCAGATCCAGGAGTAAAAGGAAATACAGCAACCAATGCACTTAAGAATGCCATCGTAGAAACAGGAGCCAGAGTAATGGTGCCATTGTTCATCGAAGCTGGTGATAAAATTAAAGTAAATACCGAAGACGGATCTTACTTAGAAAGAGTAAAATAATTAGAACAGTAGATTGATGATTTTTACAAAACCACAAACCCTTAAATCCATTTCAGAAATTATTGGTGCTAAAATGATTGGCGACGAAAATTTTCCGATCCTGGGAACCAATGAAATTCATCGGGTAAAAAGTGGTGAGATCGTTTTTGTAAATCATCCAAAATATTACGACAAAGCACTTCATTCGGAGGCTACCATTATTCTCATCGATAAAGAAGTTGATTGTCCTTCCGGAAAAGCATTGCTCGTTTCCGATGATCCTTTCCGTGATTTTAATAAGATCAATACGCACTTTACAAAAATTACCAACTTTGGCGAAACGCTTCACGAATTAGAAGTAGGAGAGCGAACGCAAATTCATTCTTCCGTAGTCATTGGTAATAATGTGAAAATCGGAAATGATTGTGTCATATTCCCCAATGTAGTGATCGGCGACCGAACTGAAATCGGGGACAACGTCATCATTCAGTCCAACACTGTTTTGGGTGGAGACGCTTTCTATTACAGAAAATTAGACGGGAATTTTGACCGTTTAATTTCAGTCGGAAATGTCATCATCGAAAATAATGTACAGATCGGAAACGGATGTACCATCGATCGTGGAGTGACAGATTCCACCATCATTGGCGAAGGTTCTGTTTTAGATAATCAAATCCAGATCGGTCATGATACCGTTGTCGGGAAAAGATGCCTGATTGCTTCCCAGACCGGGATCGCAGGTTGTTGCAACATCGAAGATGAAGTGACGATTTGGGGACAGGTCGGAATGGCATCGGGTGTCCGCATTGAAAGTGGAACCGTTCTGCTCGCAAAATGTGGAGCTAACAGAGATTTGAAAAAAGGAGTTTATTTTGGTCAGCTCGCAGAAGAATTCAAACAATATTTAAGAAAAGAGGTGAAACTTAAGAATATGAAATAAGGTCTTGGTTGCCTTTCAATTCAAATATTATTAAGTAATTTTGTCCTCATTAACATCGAATAATAAATTTAAATTAATAAAAAATGTCAGTATTAGTAAACAAAGATTCTAAAGTAATCGTACAAGGATTTACCGGAAATGAAGGAACTTTCCACGCAGGTCAAATGATCGAATACGGAACAAACGTCGTAGGTGGTGTTACTCCAGGAAAAGGAGGTTCTGAGCATTTAGGAAAACCAGTATTTAATACGGTTGCCGATGCAGTAGAAAAAGCTGGAGCTAACGTAAGTATCATTTTTGTACCACCAGCATTTGCTGCTGATGCAATTATGGAAGCTGCTGAAGCAGGAATCAAAGTAATCGTTTGTATTACTGAGGGAATCCCAGTGGAAGATATGGTGAAAGTGAAAGCTTACCTTGCTGACAAAGATAGCAGATTGATCGGCCCAAACTGCCCAGGAATTATTACTTCTGATGAAGCGAAAATCGGTATTATGCCAGGTTTCGTTTTCAAAAAAGGAAAGGTAGGAATCGTTTCTAAATCAGGAACTTTAACTTACGAAGCTGCTGACCAGGTAGTAAAAGCAGGTTACGGTGTTTCTACCGCGATCGGAATCGGTGGTGATCCAATTATCGGAACAACTACTAAAGAAGCATTGGAATTGTTCATCAACGATCTAGAAACTGAAGCTGTTGTTATGATCGGTGAAATCGGTGGTAACTTAGAAGCTGAAGCTGCAAGATGGTATAAAGAAAGCGGTTCTAAAAAACCAGTGGTTGGTTTCATCGCAGGACAAACTGCTCCAAAAGGGAGAACAATGGGTCATGCTGGTGCAATCGTTGGTGGTGATGAAGATACTGCTCAGGCGAAAATGGCAATTATGAGAGAAAACGGAATCAACGTAGTAGATTCGCCAGCAGAGATTGGTGCTACCGTTGCCAAAGTTTTAGGATAAAACACAAAAAACACAAATGGCTATGAAAAAATTAATTTTAACTTCAGCACTTTTGGCTACTGTTCTCGTTTCGGCACAGATCGATTTCAGCAGTACGAGATACGGAGTTACTGCAGGAGCAACTTACTCTCGTGTGAGTAATGCACATAATCCTTCAGGACCCAGGATTTCTGTTTATGGAGGAGCGCTTGCATTAATTCCTGTTGATAGCAATGATCAGTTTTATATTCAACCACAAATTGAGTATTTAGGTGCTGGTGAAACTGGAAAAGATAAAAATGCAAAAGGTACTCCTGGTTACGACGCAGTTTATGCTAATAACTACCTGAGTGTACCGATTTATTTTAAAGGGTTTTTCTCAGAAGCAGAATCAGAATTTTTTGCAATGGCTGGACCTCGATTTAGTTTTTTGATTGACCAGAAAGTTACAAATCCCAGCAAAGATTATTATGATGTAGATGAAGTAGCTGCATTTCCAGGTCTTGACGGTAAAGCAAGTAGCTTTAACTTTGGGTTAGGATTTGGAGTTGGCTTTTCTTATAAAAGACAAGTCGAAATTGCTCTTAGGTATGACTTAGGATTAACCGATACTTACAAAGGCTTAAAAAATGAAGGAGGAGGTGATCCAAATACGGTCAAAAATAAATCTGAACAAATTGTTAGTGTTGGCTTAAGTTATATTTTTCAATAACGGACTTTTCAATAATAAAAAAATTCCATCAATTCATTTTGATGGAATTTTTTTTGCTTTTTTCTCTTAAAAATTGAGATTTAATTTTAAAAATTATTACCGTCAAAATATTAATAATTTTTAAGTAAGATGAAGCCGGTATATCTTTTATGTTTTTCAGCTGAGTAGATACTGTACCAATAGGTTCCGGTTGGTAATGGTCTGCCTACAGCATCGCGCCCGTCCCATTTGAATTTGTCCGTCACTATACTTTGATGAACTGAGGTACCGTACCTATTTACAATGTTTATTTTAAAATCAGAATTTTTAAAGACTGTATTTTTTAATTCAAAAAAATCATTGATGCCATCACTATTGGGACTTATGACATTGTTGATTGAGATAGATTTTACTATTTTTTGGCTGATACATTTTTTATTATTGATAGCAAATACTGATATTTCCCCCAAAGGAACGCTGTCAAATCTAGGATTCTGCTGAATTACATTATCTACCATATAAGTAAAAGGATGATCGGTACCACTTGCCTCAACCAAGATATATTCCTGATTGGTCGTTACATTATTGATGAAAATTTCTGACTGTACGGTACTAAATTCTTTCTCCGTTGAGCAGCCTGTAAATTGATCAGTGACGATCACTTTATAAAGTCCAGGCAGAGCTAAGGATAGGCTGGACTTATCATTTAACTGTGGGCGACCCTCGTGAAACCATTTAAAAGTGTAAGTGTCGGCCGAAAGTTGTGTATCCACTATTGTCGTACCATACGCTCCATTATAACAGAGGATATTCTTTTTCAAGCTCGACACGGGGAGCAGGGTTGATGACTAAATCAATCGATACTATTTTTGTTTCGCCGGTGTAAATATTTTCTGACCGTAGATAAATAGTTTGTTTAAATGGAGTCCTGTTTTGATAAGGAAATGTAATTACATTAACGTTATTTTGAGCATCCTCATACGATTCAAATAGATCTTCCTGTAATTTAATTGCTTCGTGTTTTCCGGCTGCACCCCACCACGCTGCATTTGGGAAGATTCGTGGATTTGTTAAAATTGTTTTTGTGCTTAAGTTCTTTGGATTAATCTCATACAACTCTGCATAAGTGACGCCATACAGTTTACCATACTCAGAAGCTAAACCCCACGTATCATCTCTTATCGCCCCTAGATTTACGTGTGAAATATAATTGAAATTATCATCAACCGTAACTTCAAACAAATCGTTTAATCCGCCAAAACGGTTATAAGCCCACGAAATGTACATTTTATCGTCCACCATTACAAAGTCGCCAGAGGGAAATCCACTTCCGAAGTCATGCCAGGGAATAAAATTATCAAAATCATTAGCAGATGCCCGACTTACCAGGCTGGTGCCATCGCTTTTGTATAGATTGTCGAGTCTGTCAAAGGAGAGCGCTTGTATATCGTGATCCGCAACGGTGCTCATCGCCGTTTTTTCACAACTTACTGAATCTACTTTATAAATGATTCTTGCCGCATTGGTCACGAACATTTCTTTTTTAGAATTTACAGCTATTTCAAAAAAGGTGGGTTCAGTGACTGTTGCTGCACAAACAAACTCGATGGAGGGAGTTGTAGATTCTAGATTTTTTACTTTAAGAATCCCACCACGGTTAACTGTAATATATATTTCTGCTTCCTCTTGATAATCAAATTGATAAAGTTTTACGATTTTTTCTCTATCAGATATTGAAAAATTATAAATTCCGTCATCATCGCTGTCGCAGACTGTATAAGTAAGTTGTGAATAAATTAAATTGAAAAGAAAAAAGCAAATGCTAAAAATAATTTTCCGCATGAATTGAAAGCCTGATTTGATGATCTATTTTATTTTTACTGCACTTTAAATTTTCGCTCTCTGATTAAATCCGCGATCGCCAACATATCTTCACCGATCAATCGGTCATTTTCTAATTTTGCTACTTTAGTTCGGATTAATGCGTAAGCACTTTCAACATAGTTTGAACATTTCGCTGGACGTCTAAATTCTAATCCTTGGGCACCAAACATAAGTTCCACCGAAAGAATATTTTCTAAATTCCCTAAAACCTGATTAAATTTTCTACCAGAAATACTTCCCATCGAAACATGATCTTCCTGTCCTAAACTCGTCGGAATCGAATCTGCAGAAGCAGGGAAACATAACGTTTTATTTTCCGTAACCAAAGCTGCAGAAGTATATTGAGGGATCATAAAGCCAGAATTTAATCCAGAGCTTTCCGTCAATAATCTTGGTAACCCATATTTTCCTTCTAATAAAAGATAACTTCTTCGGTCAGAGATATTGCCCAGTTCTGCTACGGCTAAAGTGGCATAATCTAAAGGCAAAGCCAATAACTGTCCATGGAAATTTCCGCCAGAAATTGATTCTTCAGCACTTAACACGATTGGATTATCGGTGACAGAATTCAATTCAGTTTCGGTCAAATGTTTCAAATGTTCGTACGCATTTCTGCTTGCTCCATGAACCTGCGGAACACAACGCATCGAATACGGATCCTGAACACGGTCACAGAATTCATGACTTTTTAAATTATCAGAATCATTGAGAAACTTCCGCATTCTCGAGGCTACTTTTCGGCTGCCATCAAAAGGGCGAATATCATGAAGTTCTTTCTTAAACGGACTGGCTGAACCGCGATAGGCCTCTAAACTCACCGCGGCAGTCAGATCTGCGAGATCCAGGAGGTATTTAAATTTATTTAAACCCAGAATCGAGTGCGCTAAAATAAACTGCGTTCCATTAATTAAACCTAAACCTTCTTTCGGGCCGAGTTGTAAAGGCGCAAGTCCGTGCTTTTTTAAAACTTTCGCCGTTTCCTGAATTTCATTTTTTTGCCAAACTTTACCTAAACCCAATAGTGGTAAAACCAGATGAGCCAATGGAGCCAGATCACCCGAAGCACCCACAGAACCTTGTTCGGGCACTACAGGAATAATATCTTTTTCCAGCATAACCGCCAATCTTTCAATCACTTCCAGCGAAACTCCTGAAAATCCTTTTGATAAAGCGTGAATTTTAGCGATCATCATCACTCTAGAATAATCCTTTGAAATCGGTTTCCCAACTCCAACAGCGTGAGAAATAATTAAATTATGCTGAAGTAAAGCGGTTTCTGCTTCTGAAATTTTCACATCGCACAGTGGTCCAAATCCAGTGTTGATTCCGTAAACCGTTCGGTCGGAAGCAACGATTTGTTGCACATTTTTCTGAGATCTCAGAATCTTTTGTTTTGCTTCTTTGTTAAGTTTTGCATTTTTGGGATTTTTCAAAATCGCCATGATATCTTTGATCGTAAAAGTATCGACTCCGTAAATTTTCATTGAAAAGAATTTTTTTAAAATTACGGCTTTTTAAGAGGTTGTCCAAAAGGATGTTTTTCTTTTTTATTTACTGATAAAAGTCATATAAAAAAGAAAGAGTTTATGATTATTATCCTATACATAATTAAAAAGTTAATTATAATTTTGAAAGTTATTTAATTATAAAAAGACTTTAAACAATATGAATAATAAAATACCAGCACACAATTTCCACATTCCGGTAATGGGATTGGCGTATACGATCGACAGTCCGATCAGAGTTGCTCAATATGGAATTTCCTCCGTGATTTCCATTATCGATGATGAGATTATCGAGAAGATGAATAGTCTCTATCATAAACGAAATAATTTAAGTTACACTGAAATCTCTAATAAAATTGAAGATTACCGGGCAAAACGAATTACTGCCTACCTCGACATGGTGCACGACGTGGTAAATGTGAAATTTGAAAACTTCAAGCAGGAGCTAAGCAAAAGCAAAGAGGCATTGAGTGAATACATTGAAATGCTTCCCGGTAAATCAGATCTTAAAAAAGGTCTGGAAAACCTGGTCGAACAAAAAGAGAACTTCACTGAAAACGTTCGAAATTTTTTAGAAAATCATCTTTCTCCCGGAAGTATTGACGTGAATGTCATGACTAAAGTAGATAAAGATAATTTCGTAAAAGGCGAACAACTGCCCGTGATGTTTAATGACGCACACGTTTCTCTGAGAGGATTTGCCAATAGCAAACTGTCTTCTTCTATCGTACTTTCTGCTGGAATGAATCCGAGATTGTACAGTTATTTCGAGTCTTTTCCAGATTTTTTTCCCAATGAAAAGGGAGAATTAAAAAAGAAAATTATTTTGAAAGTAAGTGATTTTCGGTCTGCAATGATTCAGGGGAATTTCTTAGCAAAGAAAGGACTTTGGGTTTCTGAATACCGGGTAGAATCTGGCTTAAACTGTGGAGGACACGCTTTTGCAACTGATGGTCTATTGCTCGGTCCAATTATGGAGGAATTCAAACAAAAGAAAAACGACCTCATTGCGTCTGCACATGAATTAATGGTGAACGCTTTGACTCAAAAAGGAATTCCTGTTCCTGTACAACCTTTAGAAATGAAAATCACCGTTCAGGGTGGCGTAGGAACCGCAGAAGAACACGAGTTTTTACTGGAGAATTATAAAGTCGACAGTATTGGTTGGGGTTCGCCTTTTTTACTGGTTCCAGAAGCGACTTCTGTAGATAAAGAAACGCGTGATTTATTGTCAAAATCAAAAGAAGAAGATTTCTATCTGAGCAACATTTCACCTCTTGGAATTCCGTTCAATACCGTCAAAGGTAGTACGAATGAGTTTTTCAAACAGGAAAAAATCAATAAAGAAAAAGCCGGAAGTTCTTGTCCGAAAAAGTATTTGGCTTTGAGTAAAGAGTTTGGTCCCGAAGGAATCTGCACGGCATCCCGAAAATATCAAACGGTAAAGCTGAAAGATTTAGAAGAAGTGAAAGAGGATATTACCTTGAAAGAATACGATAAAAGGAAAACGAAAATTACCGAAAAATCTTGCCTTTGCGTTGGATTGGTCAACTCTTCTTATCTGGAAAGTGAAATACCAATTAAAGGGGAAAAGCAAGGAGTAGTAGTTTGTCCAGGTCCTAATTTAGCCTATTTCGATAAAGAAGTTTCTCTTTCTGACATGGTGAAACATATTTACGGAAATGAAAACGTCATGCATGAACTGAACCGTCCGAATATTTTTGTGAATGAGTTGAAAATGTATGTAGAATATTTGAAAAACGAGATCGACGAATTCTCTGAAAGTTTCACCAATGCTCAAACTAAAAAATGGAAAACCTTTAAAAATAATTTGATTGAAGGCGTAAATTATTACGAGCAATTGTTTACAGAAACTTCTTTTTTTAAGAATAATGTGAAGGTGGTTCAAGTTCAATTGGCAGATTACAAAAACAAAATAAACTGTATTGAAATTCCTGAAAATGTAAAAGCATAAAAGTCTAAAAATTTCTTTGCGGACATTGCATTAGAAATTTCTAGTATTTTATTTGCATTGAAGACCTTATATTAAACCAGTCTGTCAATTTTGGCAGACTGGTTTAATTTTTAGCAGTCCTTTTTTACAAAGCAAATCCGTATTTTTGTATCATGAATGCTGACCTCGAACTTCAACTGAAAACTTTGCCAACCGATCCGGGAGTTTATCGATACTATGATAAAAACGGAAATCTACTCTACGTTGGTAAAGCCAAGAATTTGAAGAACAGAGTACTTTCCTATTTTAACAAAAACCAGGCGGGTTATCGAACCCGAATCATGGTCAGTAAAATTTTCCGACTAGAAACTACCGTTGTAAATAGTGAATACGACGCACTTTTGCTGGAGAACAATTTAATTAAGGAGCATCAGCCATTTTACAATGTCATGCTCAAAGATGACAAAACCTATCCGTGGATCTGTATTAAAAATGAAGATTTCCCGCGTGTTTTTTTAACAAGAACCAAGATAAAAGACGGTTCGGAATATTTCGGTCCTTATGCCAAAGTTCGACCAGCTAAGGTTTTATTGGATACCATCAAACATCTTTATAAGATCAGAACTTGTAATCTGAATCTTTCGCCGAAAAAAATTGCAGAAGGAAAATATAAAGTTTGCTTGGAATATCATATTAAAAATTGTGAAGGTCCGTGTGAAATGCTGGAAATGAAAGAAAGTTATGATCGAAAGATCGACGCAATCCGTGGAATTGTAAAAGGAGATTTCCGAACTGCTAAAGAATATTTGATCAATCAAATGACGGCTTTTGCACAAAATTTAGAATTTGAAAATGCACAGGCGATTAAGGAGCGAATCGATTTACTCGAAGATTATCAGCACAAACATACCGTCGTAAATCCGAATATTGATGATGTGGATGTTTTCGGGATGACGAGTGATGAAACTGCGGCGTACATTAATTACTTTAAAATTCAGAATGGAAATATTATTCAGAGTTTTACCACAGAAATTAAAAAGATTTTGGAAGAATCCGATGAAGATATTCTGGAAGAAGCCATGATTGAAATTCGTCAGAAATTTAATTCTGAATCGAAAGAAATTCTAATTCCTTTTCATTTAACCTTAGAAATTCCTAATGTAAAATTGATCGTTCCCAAAGTCGGCGACAAAAAACGAATCATCGAACTTTCTGAAAAAAACGCCAAAGAATACCGTGTTGAAAAATTGAAACAGGTTCAGATTGTTGATCCCGAAAGACATACGAACCGGATCATGGCAGAAATGCAGAAATTGCTGCGAATGCCAACCGAACCAAGACATATCGAAGGTTTTGACAACTCCAATATTCAGGGAACAAATCCTGTTTCGGCTTGTGTCGTTTTTAAAGATGGTAAACCCAGCAAAGCTGATTACCGGATTTTCCATCCCAAAACCGTTGTTGGTCCTGATGACTATAAAACGATGGAAGAAGTGATCTACCGCCGCTACAAAAGGTTGTTGGACGAAGGTGATGATTTGCCGCAATTGATCCTGATCGATGGTGGAAAAGGTCAATTATCTTCTGCCGTAAAGAGTTTAAAGTTGCTCGGTTTGTACGGAAAAATTACCATTATCGGAATTGCAAAAAGACTCGAAGAAATTTACTTTCCCGAAGATTCGATTCCGTTATATCTTGATAAAAAGTCAGAGACGCTAAAAATCCTGCAAAGAGTTCGGGATGAATCGCACCGTTTTGGCGTGAAACATCACCGTGCCCGCAGAACAAATTCTACCATAAAATCTGAACTCGACGGAATTCCAGGAGTCGGAGAGAAGACCGTAGAGTTGTTGCTTCAAAAACTAAAATCAGTAAAGCGGGTTAAAGAATCGAATTTAGAAACTTTAGAAGAGATTTTAGGTAAGTCTAAAGGAAAAGTGGTTTGGGAATATTTTAATCCGAACTAAAATTTACCTAATGGTAAAAATTTCCTTTCTAAAGCTTCCGTCAGAATCAGCTAATTCGACTACAATGTTTCCATCTTCCAGATAACCCAAAGTTGAAGTTCCATCATCGAGTTTAACTCTATAAACCTCTTTTTTCGTAGAAGGTTTAAAAGTCGCGTAAGGAACTGAATTATTCGGATTGACTAAAATAAATTCCCCATTAGTCAGAAAAATTTTGGTCAATGTTAAAGAGCCGTTGCTATAAACTTCTGCTTTTTGACTGGCCGTTGCTTCTGTCTTTGGCGCCGGAACGATCTGAGCTTTTTTAGTTTCCGCTACAACAGGTGAATCCTTTTTTAAAATTTCTACTTGATTTGGTGTTTCTTCTTTTTTAAGGGTAATTGATTTTTCAACAGGTGCTGATACTGGAATTTTTTTACCTGCAACTTCTAAAGCTTCCTGCATACCAGGTTCAAATTCTTTTATAGAAGAGATGCCATCCACTGAGCCAATCGTTTTATTGTCGCAATTTTTGAACTCAACTTTAAGTTTATTTTTAAACATATTACTGGTGTTCAATAAATCAGCGGTAAGAATCTGACACGGGTTTTGCAATAATTCTGCCGGCCAATTTTCTTTACTTTCCGTAATTACGGTAAATTTTTTCTGTTTCAATTTCAATTGAAGCAGATCATTTAAACCATATTTATTAACATCTTGGTCATTAAATTTTTCTGGAATATAAATATATTGATAATCCGAAACTTGCTGTCCATAGAAGAACGTGATTAAAAGTAAAGTCGAAATTTGCAGGATTTTTTTCATGAATTTAATTTGAAGTGAAGTTATGAAATTTTCTAAATAATTTTTTCTAAATAATTTGAATTGATTTTTTGTTTTCTCAGAACTGATGTCGTTAATTTTCATCGTTTTTTAGGACTAAAAAATCTATTTTTGCAAACCATGGCTAAGAGAACTGTTAAAAGAAAAACGACCCGAAAAATTCACAAGAAACGCAAGAGACATTTTCTGTTGCGACGTGAGATTTTATTGCTGTTTTTAGCGCTGGCTTTATTCGGAACCGGCTTTTATTTAAAGCAGAAAATCTCTTTTTATTACGCAATGTATTTCAATAAGTTCGACCACAAGAAATTATCGAATTCTGAAAAAGAAGAGAATAGAATTAACCGCATCATTGGTGATTATGCCGATAAAACTTTTGGGATCGATGTATCTCATTATCAAAGAAAAGAAGACATTACCTGGGATAGTTTAAGCGTTGGAAACCGTGCTATTCCGATAGAATTTGTAGTCCTTCGGGCAACGATGGGGAATAAATCTTCAGATAAACATTTTGATGAATTCTGGACTTTGGCCAAAAAGCACGACTTAGTTCGCGGCGCCTATCATTTTTACAGAGCCGACGAAGATCCAGTAATGCAAGCCAATAATTTCCTCGCTAATGTGAAATTAGAAGCTGGAGATTTGCCGCCAATTTTAGATATTGAAAAAATACCGAGAAGAAAATCAACGAAAAAACTCGTAGAAGATTTAAAGATCTGGTGTCGGATCGTGGAAGAAGCGTACGGCGTAAAACCGATTATCTACAGCTATTATCACTACCACAAAGATTTTCTGAAAGGGGAGTTTGATGATTATCCACTATGGTTGGCCAACTATAATAATGTTCCGCAACCTACGCCCGACAGCGAGTGGAAAATCTGGCAATTCACGGAGAACGGAATCGTTTACGGAATCAACACCAAAGTAGATTTGAATGTTTATAACGGAAATCTTTGGTCGCTGAAAAGATTGACTTTAGACTAATAAAAAAAGGATGCTCACAGGCATCCTTTTTTATATTTAGAGAAACTGTTTATTTAACTTTATCCAATAAAGCTTGGGTTTCGGCATATTCCTCACCTTCTTTCTTCGCTAATTCAATTGCTTTCGTTGCCCAAATTTTAGCGTTTGCTTTATCTCCCAATTTAAAATAAAGATTTGCAACCGTATCGGTATTGGCATAAGCTGCATCTAAATTCACCGATTGTTTTGCCCAAAGTAAAGCACGATCTAAATTTACTTTCTCCGTAGCGTTTTCAAAAAAGTTCCATGAAATAGAGTTTAATTCTTCTGAGGTAAATTCAGGAGAACTCCCATCTTTATAGTATTCCATCGATAATCTTTGGTATTCATTTTTGTCTTTATTTAAAGCCGCAACTCTAATTTTAGATTTTAATAACAAAGTACTCACTTCTTTTTCTGACTTGGTTTTGCTCGCTTCAGCGACATATTTTTTCTCATCAAAAGATTTTGTTTTCTTGTCATAAGCACTATTGAATAAAGAATTCAATTGAAAGGTATTCAGCGTCTTGTTATAATTTTCTTCGGGCATCACTTTCAACATTTCATCTTTACGAGAAATAAATTCTCCATAAAGAGGCGAGTTGCTGTCTTTGGTCAGTGAGAACAAAAAAGAAAAATCTTCCTGACTTAACGGCTCTTCTTTTTTACCAGCGAAATATTTTGCCGCCGCGGTTGTCGCTAATTCTGGATCTGCGAACGCAAATATTTTAATAAAACTTTTTAAAAATTCAGGATCTTTATTTCCCGCTTCGAATTTAGTTTTAAGCGCTCCCATTTGTTTTGCCGGATCTATCGCATCTTTCCCAACTTCAATAAATTCTGGTGCATCATAATAAGAAGTCACGCGGTGAATTAATTCTCCGTCACCATTGATGAAGAGATAAGTTGGATAGGCGCGAACATTGTATTTTTTCGCCAAGTCGATCCCTTCGCCTTTTTCCATATCAATTTTAGAATTGATGAAATTAGCATTATAAAATTCGCCTACTTTCTCCTGCGGGAAAACGTTTTTCGCCATCATTTTGCAAGGTCCGCACCAAGTTGTATAGGCATCTAAGAATAATAATCTGTTCTCTTTCTTAGCCAATGCCAGTAGATCTTTGAATGATTTGTTTTCTTCAAATTTCATTCCCTGAGCAAAGGTGAGGACACTAAAAAAGACCAGTAGCAACAATGATATTTTTTTCATTTTTTTTAAATTTATTAGGACGCTAATCTAATCATTTCTTTAAAAAACCGAATCACGATTGGTATTTATTTTATGAATCATGATGATTCTGCCATTAGATTTAACTTTTCCGTGGTTAAAATAGGAGTGAAAGTATTTTGCTTTTTTTAACTCCATCTAACTTTTAATGTCTAAAATGCACTCATTTAATTTCCGTACTTTTGCACCTTCAAAAACCATACAGTCCAATTATACAATGAATTACATTTCAGCTGAAAATCTTACCAAATCTTACGGAGTAAAAACGCTCTTCAGAGATATTACTTTTCATATTAATGAAGGCGATAAAATAGCCATCGTTGCTAAAAACGGTTCTGGAAAATCGACATTACTCAAAATTTTAATGGGGAATGAAATCGCTGATTCTGGAACGGTAACCATTAATAAAGATATCCAGGTTGTTTTATTTGATCAGGAAATTGATTTTGAAGGGGAGTTGAATGTAGAGGAATTTATGATGACTTTAGATTCTGCACCTATTATGGCGTTGAAAAATTATCATCATGCTTTGATTTCTGAGAATCCAGATGATATGGATAAGGCGCTGAATGAAATGGAAATTCACGAAGCCTGGGATTTGGAAAATGAAATGAGTCAGATATTAAGTCAGTTAAAAATTACGGACTTAACTTCGAAAATGAAAACGCTTTCCGGTGGTCAAATAAAAAGAGTTGCTCTGGCAAAACTTTTGGTAGAAACGCGTGCACAACACCGTCATACTTTGTTGATCATGGATGAGCCGACTAACCACCTTGATGTGGATATGGTTGAATGGCTGGAAAATTATCTCTCCAAAGCGATGGTAACTTTGCTTTTGGTAACTCACGATAGGTATTTCCTGGATGCCGTTTGTGATATTATTTGGGAAATTGAAGATTTCAATCTGTACTTCCACAATGGTAGTTATGGAACTTATTTGGAAAATAAAATTATCCGCGAGGACAATATGAATTCTACGATTGACAAAGCGCAAAATCTTTACCGTAAGGAATTGGAGTGGATGCGTCGTCAACCGAAAGCAAGAACTACGAAATCGAAATCGCGACAGGATGATTTTTACGAAACCGAGAAAGTAGCAAAAACAGATACCAGAAAAGAAAAACTGGAACTTGATTTTGAAATGAAACGTTTGGGTTCCAAGATTTTGGAATTACATGATATCAGTAAAAGTTTCGGCGAGAAATTATTATTGAAAGATTTTTCATATCAGTTTCAACGTGGTGAAAAAGTCGGGATCGTTGGAAAAAATGGAGCTGGGAAATCGACGCTTTTAAATATTATTCAAGGTTTTGAGCCTTATGATTCTGGTTCTATAGAAACTGGTGAAACCATTAAATTCGGTTACTTCGCCCAAAAAGGATTAAAGTACAAAGAAGATCAGCGAGTAATCGACTTTATCAAAGATATATCAGAAAACTTCCCATTAGCAAATGGAAGAACAATTTCTGCTTCTCAGTTTTTACGTTTGTTCTTATTCGATGATCAAACTCAATATTCGCCAATTTCGAAATTGTCTGGTGGTGAAAAGAGACGTTTGCATTTGATGCACGTTTTGTATCAAAACCCGAACTTCTTGATTTTTGATGAGCCGACCAATGATTTGGATTTACCAACACTAACGGTTTTAGAAAATTTCCTGTTACAATTCCAGGGAAGTTTAATTATCGTTTCTCACGATAGATATTTCATGGATCGTATTGTAGATCACGTCTTGGCTTTTGAAGGTGACGGAGTTATTAAAGATTTCGTGGGTAATTTCTCAGAATACCGTGAAAAGAAATCTCAGGAGAAAAACGAAAAGGTTACCGCCGCAGTTGTGGCAACTCCTAAAAAAGAGGAAGCCGTTCAGCAAACTTCAACTCCAGTAGCTCCCGTTAAAAAATTATCGTTTAAAGAACAAAAGGAATTGAATGACATCGATAAAGAAATGCCGAAGTTAGAAAAACAGAGAGCTGAAATTTTAGCGAAACTGAATAACGAAACGGATTACGGTAAAATCGCAGAATTTTCTACCACTTTAGAAAATATCGCTGAAAAACTGCAGGAGCTTGAGATGCGGTGGTTAGAACTTCAGGATTAATTTGGTTAAACGAATTTAATATAAAATGAGAACGGATTTTTGTCCGTTCTTTTTTTGTGCTGATAGAAGAATATGTTTATTGGAGAATCTGCTATTTTTAACTAAAATCTAAAATGCTTTTGCGTTCTTTGTGTCCAAATAATTTTGACATGAACAACGACCAAAAACTGGAAGCGAAATACGGACTCTTCACTGCCATATCAATGGTGATCGGCCAGGTAATTGGCTCCGGTATTTTCTTCAAAGTTGATGATGTTCTGTTAGCAACTCAAGGAAATGTTTTAGCTGGACTTTTAGGCTTTTTAATTGTTGGTGTCAGCGTGGTCTTTGCCGGAATTTCGATGGCGAACTATGCAGAATTGCTACCTCGAGATGGTGGGATTCTGAGTTACGTTAATTACAGATTTGGCGAAACTGCAAGTTATTTTGTGGGCTGGATGTACATGAGTTTGTTTTATCCTTCGCTTACCGCCGTTTTATTTACGGTTTCGGGAATTTACATTGCGCATTTAATTTCAGAGTTCATCAACTTTGTGCCGACGCCGTTACATTATGCGTTAATCGGTTTTGTGAATTTAGTGATCTTCTTACTCGTCAATATTTTTCGACCGAAAAGTAGTGGAATTTTTCAGCAGATGACTACGGTTTTGAAAGTTTTACCTTTAATATTTATCGCGTCTCTGGGGATTTTAACTTTATTTAAAGGAGATGTGAGTAACGTGAATACATTTACACAAGTTGGAAATGGTTTGCAGAATCAATCTTTCATTCTTTTGATCGCGGCGAGTTTTATTCCGATTTCATTTGCCTTTGATGGTTGGTATATCGCGACTCAAATTTCGGGAGAGATTAAAAACTCAAGTAAAAATCTGCCGAAAGCTTTAATTATAGGAACCATTTCCGTGATGGTTATTTATATCGCTTATTATTTAGGAATTGTTTTTCGGATGAGTGGAAGCGAAATTATTCAGTTAAAAGATACCTACATCACTGAGTTTGCAAGGAAAGCAGCTTCGAATTCTGGTGCGATTTTAATGCAGCTTTTTATTATTATTTCGGTTTTAGGAACTTCTAACGGCTTATTGTTGGCCACCATCCGCGTTCCTTTCCAGTTTTCTAATTTAGAAAAGTCAAAGAATATTCTGAACTTAAATAAGGTCGACGAAAAAACCAAAATGCCGGTCAATAGTGCGATTTTCGGAACTTTAATAATCGTTTTTTATCTTTTCATTTATTATATTAATAATACGCATCCGTATTTTACCGAGAGCAATTTCGATCTTTCTGCGATTCCTATTATTTTTATTTATTTGGTTAATGGTGCATTATTTTTTGGGCTATTTCAACTGTTTCGTAAAAAATCTTTTGCTCGAAATTCCGTTTTAAAGAAAATAATGACTGTAATCGCTGTTTTAGGAAATGCGATCGTACTGTTCGGAACGGCAACTGCACCGAATGGATTAACCTATTTCATCATTAATATTCTTTTCCTACTTGCCGGATTCTTGTTAATGAAAAAAAACTGACAAATATCAGTCTTCTCTAACTTCTCTATTTTTCAATGAATTAAACAACTGTTTTAAAGTTTATTTAGAATAATTACAAATAGCCTTGTCTAGTATAAAATCATTTTTTACTTTTGCATCGTTATTTTAATTCAGTCTAAATAAAAACGTCCTATGAAAAAACAGATCATTTTACTTGGCGCTTTAGTTATTGTCTCTTCCGCAAATGCGCAGATGCAATATCAATCAGAAAGCGACACTCTCAAAATTCAGCAAATTGAAGATATTAATCTTCACAAAACAGGTAATCCAAACAAAGCAAGGTCAATGTCGTCTAAATCAAATTTGACGATTATGGAAAATCCGCAGCCAGTTGCAATTGTTACGCATGAAATTATTGAGCAGCAGCAATCAAAACAATTGAGTGATGTTCTTCAAAATGTAAATGGACTTTATATTACTTCTTCCAGAGGAAATTCTCAAGACAGTTTCGGTGGTAGAGGTTTTAACTTTGGAAACGATAACATCTTCAAAAACGGAGCGAGAGTAAACAGCGGTGTTTTCCCGGAAGTTTCTGGTTTGGAAAGAGTAGAAGTATTAAAAGGTGGAAACGCCATGTTATACGGAAACGTAGCTGCAGGCGGTGTTGTTAATTTAATTACCAAGAAACCAAGATTTGATTTCGGTGGAAGTGTAGGATTAAGCGGTGGAAGCTGGAATTCTTACAAGCCAACTGTAGATTTTTATGGTCCTTTAACAGAGAAAATTGCCTTTAGAGTAAATGGTGCTTATGAAACTGCTGATAGTTTCAGAGATGTTGTTTCTTCTTCAAAATATTATTTCAATCCTTCGATCTTATTTAACATCGGCGAGAATTCTCAGTTGATTGTTGAAGCAGATTATTTGAAAAATGAATTCACACCAGATTTCGGTATTGGGTCTATTACCAATAAAGATGGTTCTTATGAAATGAATGGCTTGTTATCAAGAAAAGATTTCGTTGGTGCAGACTGGCAGTTTCAAAATGTAGAACAGGCAACAACTGGAATTACTTTTAACCATCAGTTTAATGATGTTTGGACTTTAAACGCCATAGCTTCTTATCAGAATTATACCAAAGATTATTTTTCTTCAGAGAGAGTAGAGTGGGGTTATGCAACACCAGATGCGACAAGGCTATCTTGGAAAAGACCAATAAACAGAACGTATGCTGAACAAAATTACACTTCATTGCAGGTTAATTTGAATGGTGAATTTAAAACCGGAAACGTTAATCATAAGATCTTAGTAGGTACTGATGGTGATTACGGGACGAATGATTCTTACGCATACGATCTTTCTCAAAAACAATACGGAACTAATGGCAGTACCAATGGAACAATCTATTTAGATGATCCCGAAACTTGGGCTTCGGGAGCAATACCAGATGCTGTCAGAAAAGATAGAAACAGAATTCCGACCCAAAGATTTGGAGTTTATGCACAGGATTATATTGAACTTTCAGATAAATTTAAAGTATTGGCTGGGTTAAGATGGTCTTATATTGAAAATAAAAATTCTGAGCGATTAAATTTTGCAGACGGTAAAATCACCGAGGGTCAAGGAACTGTAGATAGAGCTTTTTCGCCAAAAGGAGGTTTGGTGTATATGCCGAATGATCATTTATCACTTTTCGCAACGTATACCAACTCATTCTCGGCAAATACGGGTGAAGATGCAGTGACAGGTTTGGCTTTAAAACCTTCATTAATTGATCAGTTCGAAGTTGGGATGAAACATAATTTCTGGAATAATGCAGTAGCACTGAATTTATCAGTTTATCAAATTGAAAACAGAAACTTTTATCAAACGGCTGAAATGAAAGACGGACTTCCAAACAGTAATTCTACTTACAAAGAATTCGCTGGAAAAATGAGAAGCCAAGGTGTTGAATTAGACATCACCGGAAATCCTTATCCGAATTTATCGATCATCGCCGGAGCATCTTATAACCACTCTGTTTATTTAGATACGCCTGAAGATTTTGGATATGTTGAAAATCAAAGATTGGTAAGAACGCCTGCTACTACAGCAAATGCCTCTGTTTTCTATACGTTCACTGATTATGTGAAAGGTCTTAAATTAGGAGCAAGTGTCTACTACATTGGAGATCGAATCGCAGGTTGGAATGATACCAAGAAAACCTTAGTGGACAGAAATGGTGTTTCCCGATTTTTAGAAGTTGGAGACTATATGACCGCATCATTATCTGTTGGATATGATTGGAAAAAATTCTCTGTCATGGGAAAAGTGGGGAATTTATTCGATACTGTAGATTACAACTACCACGAGAATTACTCGGTCAATCCAATTACGCCAAGGAATTTCTATATGACCCTAACGTATAAATTGTAAAAAAAACTTTTCATATCATTTAAATTTCATAATAATAGTGGTGGAAATCTCGGTTTCCACTACTGTTATTTTCAGTAAGAAAACAAAAACAAAAAAACAGAAAACGATGGCAGCAATTAAAGACACCAAGTCATTCATGCGAATCACGCACAGGTATTTAGGATATTTCGCCGCGGGAATAATGGTGGTTTACTCATTGAGTGGAGTATTATTGATTTACCGCGACACCAATTTCTTAAAAAAGGAAAATAAAACAGAGATCGTATTGAAACCCAATATGACCGAAAAAGAACTGGCGAAAGAAATTAAAATGAGGAATGTTGAATTTGAACCTGGTGAAGGGGATTTGAAAACTTTTAAAGATGGAACTTATAACTTAAAAACGGGTGAAGCAAAATATTCTAAAATGCA
Source organism: Kaistella sp. (assembly GCF_041824135.1). GTDB lineage: Bacteria > Bacteroidota > Bacteroidia > Flavobacteriales > Weeksellaceae > Kaistella. The sequence continues at coordinate 20,871 of NZ_JBGZYM010000043.1, forward strand.
GTTGCCTTTTGTTTTGGAAAAATTTAATCAATTACATAAATCGACTTCCACTCACCGTTATGCCTCTTTGAATACGGTTTTCGGATTCGTCCTGTTTTTCTTTGTCATCTCTTCTTTTTGGATGTTTAATTTTAAATCAAAAGCTTTCCGCCGTGGAATGATTTACGCAGGAATCGGATTTATCGTAGCCGTGATCATGGTATTCTTTCAGTAAAAAATTCAAAGAGATAAGATCTGATGTTTTTAAACTTTGAAAATTCTATCTTTGAAAGATGAGGTTTTCTACACAACGACTGGTTTTAAGAACAATCACCGAACACGATGCAGCTGAGATTTTAGGGATTAGAAGTAATGTAGAGATCAATCAGTTTCTTCATAGAAATCCACCTCAAAATTCTTTCGAAGCTTTAGGTTTTATTTTAGGTATTAAAAAGAAAACGATCAATAAGGAAATTCTGTTTTTTGGAATTTCTTCTCAAAATCATCCCCAATTATTGGGGACGATTTGTTTGTGGAAATTCTCAGAAGACCGAACTACTGCGGAATTAGGATATGAGCTTTTGCCGGCATATCATGGAAAAGGAATTATGTCAGAAGCGGTTCAGTTTGTTTTAAATTATGGTTTCAAAAATTTGAACTTAAAAAAAATAGAGGCGTTTACCAATAAAAATAATTTGAGCTCCATTAAATTACTGGAGAAATCAAAGTTTATCTTAAACGAAAACCGAACCGACGAAGAGTTTCCAGAAAATCTTATTTTTGAACTAAATGAATCTTAAATAACCGCACATCAGCACATTAACTCATCATCAAATGAATTGGACTGAAATTCTCGCCCCAATAAAAAACACAGCATACTTCGAAAATCTTTGGCAAAAAGTCAACGAAGCCTACGATGCTGAAAAGTGTTTTCCACCCAAGGAACAGATTTTTCGTGCTTTGGATCTAACTTCTTTTGAAGATGTTAAAGTGGTGATTATTGGGCAAGATCCTTATCATAACGATGATCAGGCAAATGGTTTATGTTTTTCAGTTTCTGAAAAAGTAAAAACGCCGCCGTCGCTCAAAAATATTTTTACAGAGTTAAAAGAAGATTTAGGAATCGACCGCACCAAGAAAGAACTCGACGATTGGGCAGAACAAGGCGTTCTGCTTTTGAATGCCACCCTAACAGTACAAGCTCATTCGCCGAACTCCCATAAAGATTTGGGTTGGGAACAATTCACCAATTTTATTATCAAAGAAATTTCCGATAGAAAGGAAAATGTAGTCTTCGTTTTATGGGGCGCTTTTGCACAAAAAAAAGAGGAACTGATTAATTCCTCTAAACATTTTATTGTAAAATCTGCTCACCCTTCGCCATTTTCAGTCTATCGTGGTTTCTATCGAAGCAAGCCTTTTTCCAAGATTAACGATTATTTAAAATCGAAAAATAAAGAATCTATTTCGTGGTAGTTCCGCCGCGCTCAGTAGGAGAAGGTGAACCGCTGTCTTTCTCAAATTTAAGTGCGATCTGGTAACTTCCTTTTAAAGATTTAAAACCTTTCGCAGAAGTCGTTTCTGGAGTTACCTCTTCCAAAGTTATTTTATATCCATTGAATTTCTCCGTATTTGCATATCCTTTACTGGCATCATTCGAGGTACTTAATTGAACGGTTACCGGTCTTGTATAAGTTCCCATAAACTCAACTTCCGCAGTGGCATTTCCTGCCCAGATGCATTGTACATCTTTTGGACACCGGCTGTCTTCCACCATTCTTTTGAAGGTGACGTTCATTTCGTACTCTTTCAGAAATTTATTTTCTCCTTCTTTTAAATAAATCATTCCTTTTTTATTAGAGAGTGTTTGCTTCTCTGTTACCTTTTCCGAAATCTTCACCTCTGTTTTCTCAACTGGTAACTCAGTCGAAGTTTTAGGAGTAGATTGTTGAGGAGTAGTAGGAGCTTCAGACTTGGTGATCACTTCCGTTTTTTGTGATGCTTTTGTTTGTTCTGCGTTTGCTGCATTTTGATTTTTACATGTTGCCAAAGTGAAAATCGTGAGCGAGGTTAATAAGGTTCTGTAAATCATGGGTTTAAATTTTAAAACATATCGATTAAAACTACCAAAAACATTGCCAATCCCACGATGAAATTGAATCCTGTTCCGTAGAGAAAACCAATAAAGGCTCCTTTAGTTGAATTCCAGGCTTTCTTTTTGTCGGAAGCATCATGCAATAATTCACCAATGAAAACGCCTAAAAACATCCCGATCAAGAAGCCAAAAGGAATGGGAATAAAAAGCAATCCGGCTATTGTTCCGACCACTGATCCTACGCTTCCCCAACGTGTGCCGCCATATTTACGGTTCGTTCGGGCGGGAATAACATAATTTAAAACGACTGACATAACGGTCAGAAAAACAAAGATCCAAACATAAATCATCGATAAGGGTGCATCGGTGCCGAATTTGTAAATCAGGACTCCTGCCAGACTTAATAATAAACCAGGTAAAACCGGTAGAAAAGTTCCGATCATTCCCAGAACTAATAATATGATACAAACGATCTGAATTAAAGTGGTGTCCATGGTTGCTAAATTTTGTTAAATGTACTTATTAATCTGCTAAAGACAAACAGAATTCTTATTTTTGCGTCAATGGATAAGGAACTGAACGATACGAAAGATTTTTTGCAGAATATAAGCGATTATATTCATGTTTTTGTGAAGCAGAACTCACCGGATAGCGGTGTTCTTTTCTTTCAGATTTTAATTAAATTCCTGTTCTTTATCGGTCTAATTTACCTGGTCGATTTTCTCATCAGGTTGCTTATTAATACCGTCTTCAAACTATTTTTTGACAAAGAGAAATATCCGGTATTAAAGTCGGTTTATGCAGCGAAGATCACGAATTCTATTTCCCATTTGCTGGCTCTTTTAGTTGGAAGTTTTGCAGTAGAGTCCTTCTTCTATCGCCATCCAAAAAGCTATGACTTTCTGGAACGCATGATCGGTTTATTATTGGTGATCGTAGTGGCGAAAATGCTTATGCGGGGCTTAACTGCCACCAGGAATTATTTTGTCATCAAAAAAGATTACTATAAAATTATTGCCTTAAACGCTGTTTCACAAACGTTGAAGATATTTGGGATGTTCATCGCCTCAGTCGTTGCGATCAGCGTGCTATTTGGCATAAGCGGTTCTGCGATTGTTGGAAGTCTTGGAGCAATTACCGCCGTTTTAGTTTTGGTTTTCCGGGACACGATTCTCGGTTTTGTGACAGGAATTCACGTCGCTACTTCCAAAAATTTAAAAGTGGGTGACTGGATCGGTATTCCGAAATATAATCTGGAGGGAACGATTGTAGATCTCAATCTTTTAACAACGAAAATTCAGAATTTTGATAAAACAATGTCCACCATTCCGACTTATGATTTTCTGACGACCGAGATCAAAAATATTCAGGTGATGTCGGAAAGTAATACCCGAAGAATTAAACGTTCCATCATCTTTAACATCAATTCTTTTAAGTTTTTGAATTTAGAAGATGTAGACCGATTATCTAAGTTTAATTTGATCAAAGACTATATCATTGACAAAAAGAACCAGATTATTGAAGAAAGATCGAAAATTGAAAATTCAGATTTGGTGATCAACGGACGACAGTTAACCAATATTGGTGTTTTCCGTGAATACGCGCACAATTATCTTAAAAATAGTGAGCATATCGATCAGGAAGGAACTTTGATGGTGAGACAGTTAGAAAACACACCACACGGAATGCCCTTGGAAATCTATTGTTTTACAAATGATTCTGAGTGGGAAAAATTTGAAGTAATTATGGCAGATATTTTTGATCACCTTTTGGTTGCCTCCAAAGAATTTGATCTGGAAATCATGCAGTTCAATAAAATGTAAAATAATGACAAAACTTAGCGTTAATATCAATAAAATTGCAACCATTAGAAATGCCCGTGGCGGAGATACTCCGAGTGTCACGGAAGCCGCAATAAAATTGCAGGAATTTGGAGCCCAGGGAATCACTATTCATCCACGACCGGATCAAAGACATATCACCAGAAAAGATGTTTATGATTTAAAGCCGATTGTTCACACCGAATTCAATATTGAGGGAAATCCACACCGAGCTTTTATAGATATGGTTTTAGAAGTAAAGCCCGAGCAGGTTACGCTTGTTCCCGATGGTGAAGATGCTATTACATCGAACGCTGGCTGGAATTGTGAATATAATCTAGAATTTTTAAAACTGGTGATTGCTGAATTTAAAGCTGCGGGAATCAGAACTTCTATTTTCTTAGACCCAAATCCAGAAATGGTGAAGTATGCTAAGGAAACTGGCGCTGACAGAATTGAATTATACACGGAAGCTTACGCAACCAATTATCCTAAAAATAAAGAACAAGCAATTAAACCTTACATTGAAACTGCTTTAGAAGCTGAGAAATATGGATTGGGAGTTAACGCCGGACACGATTTAAGTTTAGAAAATTTAAAATATTTTTCCGACAATATTCCAAATCTGTTAGAAGTTTCCATTGGTCACGCTTTGATTTCCGAAGCATTGTACATGGGACTTGAAAACACGGTTCAAGCTTATTTGAAGAGATTGGCAAAGTGGTAGGATCTGATTTGATAGAGGTTTTCTTCTGTTTCTAATTAAGTGTGATGCGCAAATTTCCGGACAACTTTTTAGGATTGATCTTCCTTTTATTACTTGTGAATTGTCAGGTGAATAAAGTTTTGTTGCCAACAAAAAATGCAATCGATAAAAGAGAATTTAAGTGGGAAGAAGGAAAGGATTTGATTGAATTAAAAGTCGCTGGCGAAAATTTGCAACCTTATTATTTTAAAAATAAGGATACTTTACAACACGATTTCACTATTAAAAGTTATTATTTTAAAACGGAAAGCGGCAGGAAAATTAACGGTTGGTTATTAAAGTCAAAAACTGAAGTTCCCAAAATTTCAGTATTTGCACTTCACGGAAACTCAGGAAATCTTAATTCACAATACCGTCGCTTTATAGAATTGACGAAATATGGATTTCAAATATTTCTTTTCGATTATCCTGGATTTGGATATTCTGAAGGGAAAAGTACCAGAGCAAATGCCGTTGTAGATTCCTATTCAGTATTTGATTTCTTTAAAAATTTAGATGAAATTAAAAACACACCAAAAGTAATTTACGGACAATCGATCGGTGGAAATTTTTCAATTCCTGTTGCAACACGAAATCAAGATGATATTGAAGGGTTAGTTTTAGAAGGAACATTTATCAGTTTTAATGCGATTGCAAATCGAAAAGTGCCGCTTTTAGGAGGTTTAGTGATCAAGGAGAATGATGATAACCGTTTGAATTTAAAAAACTTTAAAAAACCTGTTTTAATTATTCACAGCAAAGAAGACAAGTTAATTCCTTTAGAAATGGGAAGACAGTTGTATGAAAATGCAAATGAACCCAAAGAATTCTTTGAGATCGATCGACCACATATCAGTGGGATTTCTTATTATGGCAAAGAGATTTCTGAAAAAATTCATCAAATGATTAAGTAAGGAATCATTAAATTTGAAAAATAAAATACGTTAGCAATTTATGGATATTCTACACTCAAAAATTTACGGAGAAGACCAACCTAGGCTTCCACTTTTGGTATTCCACGGATTATTTGGAATGCTTGATAATTGGGGAAGTTTTGGTAAAGAAATGGGCGAGTTTTTTCCGGTGCATTTAATTGATTTAAGAAATCATGGCAAGAGTTTTCATTCACCCGAAATGTCGCATGACGATTTAGCTCACGATATTTTACACTATATGGAGTTTCACAAATTAGAGAAAATTAACTTGTTAGGGCATTCTTTAGGTGGAAAAGCAGTGATGCAGTTCGCTATAAAATATCCGATAAAAGTAGAGAAGTTAATTGTAGTTGATATTTCACCAAAAGCATATCCACCACATCACCAAGGAATTATAAAAGCTTTAGAGACGGTTGATTTCGAAAAAGAAACGACCAGACAAGACGTAGAAGAAGTTTTACATCAATATATTCCAGAAAAATCGGTAGTTCAATTTCTAGCAAAAAACCTTTATTGGACCGACGATAAAAAATTGAGCTGGAGATTTAATCTCAAAACGCTGTCTGAAAAATATACCGAATTCGTTTCCAATGCAATCAAATATGGCGTGTATTCGGGAGAAACTTTATTTATATCAGGTGAAAAATCGAATTATATTTTACCGCAAGATGAATTTCAGATTAAACAGCAATTTCCTAATTCTTCGGTTGTGACCATAAAAAATGCTGGACATTGGGTACAAGCCGAAAATCCGACCGACTTTAATGAGGTTGTAAAAGATTTTCTTTCAGAACATAGGGTATAATACTGGTTTTTCTCAAATACTCAAATGCTCAAATACTCAAAATTTCAATAACTCAAAGTCTAGAATCTAATGTCTATCAATCTACAATCTACAATATGGTATTAGTCACAGGTGCTACCGGAATCCTCGGCAGAGTCATCGCTTTAGAATTGCTAAAGCGTGGGAAATCCGTGCGTGCCACCAAAAGATCATCCAGTAATATTGATGAGGTTCGAAAATCATTTCATTTCTATACCGATCAACCTGATGATTTTTTTAATAAAATTGAATGGGTTGATGTTGATTTCGCAGATATCAATTCTCTTCAGAATGTCTTGAATGGAGTTATCGAAGTGTATCACTGCGCAGGAAAAGTGAGTTTTCATCCAGATGATCGCCGAACGATGTATCACACCAATATCGAAGGAACCCGATGGTTGCTTTTTGCTTGTGAAGATTCATCGGTAACGAAATTCTGTTTTGTAAGTTCAACGGCGGTTTTAGATGGTGTTGATGAAAACGGTGAAGTGACCGAAGATTCTAATTATAATTCGAAACTTGCTCATTCTTCTTATGCCAAATCCAAACACTTTTCCGAGATGGAAGTTTGGCGCGCATCTGCAGAAGGTCTCAATACGGTCATCATCAATCCGGGCGTCATTGTCGGCAGCGGAAATTGGCAGTCGAGTAGCGGTGAAATGTTTGATGCATTTTCAAAATATCCTTACGCGATGAGTGGAAGTACTGCTTATATAGACGTGAGAGATGTATCTGAAATTGCAATTTCATTAATGGAAAAAAATATTTTCGGAGAGCGATTCATCCTCATTTCTGAATCCAAGAAGATAGTAGAAGTGGCCAATTTTGTGCGTGAGAGATTAGGAAAATCAAAAGCAAAGATCCTGTCAAAAGATATTTTAACTGCAGGTTACGTGTCGAATAAACTATTTGGGTGGCTGTTTCCGCAACTTCGGATAATGAGTAAAGTCAACCTAGAAACCGTAACTTCACACCAGATCATTTCCAATAAAAAGATTAAGGAAGAGCTTGACTATCAATTTATTCCTGTTTTTGAAAGTATCGATTTCCATTTGAAAAATTTTATTTCAGCTAAAAAATAACTATGAATGTTGCAGAATTTTTAAATATAAATACGGCTAAGTTTCCTACGAAGCCCGCAATCGGTTTTAAGAAAAAAGAAAAGTGGACAGAAATTAACTGGACCGATTTTCGACGTTTGGTTTTTAAAACTGCCAATGCACTTAGAGCAGCTGGGATTTCTGAGCATGATAAAGTGGCGATTTACTCGGATAATTCAGCAGAGTGGATTACCACAGATTTAGCGATTTTATCCTTAGGTGCCGTCACAGTTCCAATTTACTCTACGAATAATGAAGAACAGGCCGAATATATTCTTAACGAATCTGAGTGTAAAATCATACTCGTCGGAAATCAGGAGCAGTACGATGCGGCTTTCAATATTTTAAATAAAAGCAACATTCTACAACAAATTATAGTTGCAAAAAAATCGATCTGGATCAAGAAAGAAAACAGTCATTATCTGGAAGATTTTATTAAAAAATCAGAGGAAGATTTCGATATTATTTCCAAAGAAGATGACGAGTTAGCCACGATTATCTACACTTCCGGGACGACTGGCGTTCCCAAAGGAGTCATGTTAACCCACGGAAATTTTCATAAATCAGTGGAAGCCCATTTTGAATTTTTTAAATTTAAAAACTTCGAACAGGAAACATCACTGGCTTTTTTACCTTTAACTCATATTTTTGAACGTTCTTGGACTTTGCTCGCTTTGTATGGCGGTTCTAAAGTTTATTTTTTAGAAAATACAAAGTTAATTGCCAGCGCTCTAGCCGAGATCAAGCCAACTATTATGTGTGCTGTACCGAGGTTTTATCAGAAGATTTACGCCAGTGTTAATGAAATGGCTGCGAATAGTTCGCCTGCCAAAAAGAAAATTTTCACTTGGGCGTTAGCCACCGGAACTGAAGTTGCAGAGTTGCGGAGATCAGATGAAAATATTCCTTTCTCCTTAGGTTTAAAAAATAAAATTGCCGGCATCATGGTCTTCAATAAGATCAAGAAGAAAATGGGGGGAAAACTTTGGTTTATGCCTTGTGGCGGCGCTTCGGTTTCGGGAGAAGTGACTCAGTTTTTTGAAGCAATGGGCATTCACATCACGGTTGGTTATGGTTTGACAGAAACTACGGCAACTTTAACTTGCTTTCCTTTTCATCATTTTAAGCATGGTTCAGCGGGTATTCCGTTAGGTGATACTCAAATTAAAATTGGCGAGAATGACGAAATTCTGGCCAAAGGAAGTTCCATTATGAAAGGGTATTACAAGAAACCGCAAGAAACTGCGGAAGTTTTCACGGAAGATGGTTGGTTCAAAACCGGTGACGCTGGAAAATTTGACGACGCGGGAAATTTAATTATTACCGATCGGATTAAGGATTTGATGAAGACATCCAACGGAAAATATATTGCACCACAACCGATAGAAAATCTGCTTTCCAACAATAATTATATCAATCAGGCGATGATTGTCGCGGAAGGTAAACCGTTTGTAACTGCTCTAATTATTCCAAATTTTGATGCGTTGCAAGAACAAATTGCTAAAATGAATATTCCATTCACGACTTGGCAGGAGATTGTGGATTTAGATAAAGTAAAAGAATTTTACCGTGAAAAAATGGAGGAGATTCAGAAAGGATTTTCTGGTTTTGAAAAGGTCAAAAAGTTCGTTTTAATGCCTGCAGAATTTGAAGTCGGAAGTGGAGAAATTACGCCGACTTTAAAAGTAAAAAGAAATGTGGTCCTTCAAAAATATGCAGCAATTGTAGATAAAATGTATAATTCTTAAAAAATACATTTCGAAAATAAATGTATTTCATTAAAGTAAATCAGATAGAAAATATGAACGAATTTTCAGGAGATCAAAACTTCAAAATCTCTAATCAGAAAGTGACAGAATCTTGTCCATCAAATATTGCCCTAATTAAATATTGGGGGAAATATGAAAATCAGATTCCAGCCAATCCTAGTATTAGTTATACTTTAAATCTGTGTAAAACGAATACAGAACTGGAGTTTCTGGCAGAGGAGCAGTTTTCTGTTCAGACGTTTTTAGCTGGCAAAGAAGAAGTGAAGTTTGCTGAAAAAATCGAGAAATATTTTAAAACGATCGAACAATATTTACCCTGGATCTTAAAAGGGAAATACATCATTAAAACTGAAAATACTTTTCCACATAGTTCGGGTATTGCAAGTTCAGCCTCAGGATTTGGCGCGATTGCAAAATGTCTGATGAATTTAGATCAATCATTTTCAGGTCAGACTGATGAAAGCTTTTCTTTAAAAAAGGCCAGTTTTTTGGCTCGTTTAGGAAGCGGAAGCGCATGCAGGAGTTTGTATGATGGACTCGTAGTTTGGGGACAAACTGTAGAAGTTTCCGGAAGTTCTGATCTGTTTGCAGTTCGCTATCCGAATGAAGAAGTTCATGACGTATTCAGAAGTTTCAACGACTGGGTTTTACTAATTCACGAAGGTGAGAAATCCGTCAGTTCTACCGTTGGTCATGGTTTGATGAATACCAATCCGTATGCAGAAAGAAGATTTCAAGAAGCTCATGAAAATTTTACAAGTATAAAAACCATCCTCAAAGAAGGCGACATGAACGCTTTCATAAAGTTGGTTGAACATGAAGCTTTAACCTTACATGCCATGATGATGATGAGTGAACCAGCCTTTATTTTGATGCAAGCTGGAACATTAGCGGTCATCAATAAGATCTGGGAATTTAGAAAAGAAACCAATCTTCCTCTGTTCTTTACGTTAGATGCTGGCGCAAACGTTCATTTGCTTTTCCCGAGCAATAAAGATGAAGATAAGATCAGCGAATTCATCATCAAAGAATTGGTGCAACATACTCAGAATAATGGAGTTGTTAAAGACGTGATGAGATTTTAAAAATCGATAAAAAGTATAAATATTTATTTTTAGTGGTTATTCTATTTCTTTTTTTTACAAAAGAAATTACGGTTTTAATGTGGTGAAAAGCAGGACAATTTAATGGAATAAATGAATCTGATTACAATTGTTTCGAATTACAAAATAAAAAAAATCACTTCTTCAGGGAGGTGATTTTTATGTAACAACGGTCTTCTAAACTACCCAACCCAAAGTTTATAAATGTTGATTAAAAAGAACATTCGATAACTTTTTGGCATTTTTTACAGATTCCCTTTACCACAAACTTTGTGGTAACAAAAATATTTAAAATTTGAAGATTGAATTTACTTTTTTACTGAAAGTCGGCTCATCATATGCAAAATAAATACAACGATTATTCCGACGATTGCTGCTGACATTGAAAGCACGAATGTAGAATTTTCTTCTGCCAAAAATCCTAAAGGCCATTCGATAACATAAAGATTGATACCGATAAATATTACGAAAAGTGCTAAGAATATTTTATAAAAGAGTTGCATTTTTTTAATAATTAAAATTTAACATACTGAGAGAAAAGTTGAGCGAAGTTCGCTGTAAACAACTTAATTGAAATTGCAAGAAGAATAATTCCGAAAACTTTTTGTAAAACCTGAAGTGTTCCGTCACCTAATTTTTGCTCCAGCCAATTCGCTGATTTCAGGACCAAATATACGAAAATTGTGTTGATCACAATTCCGACAATGATATTAATATCATGATATTCCGCACGTAAAGAAAGCGTTGTAGTCAATGTTCCAGCACCCGCAATTAAAGGAAATGCAATCGGTACAATTGAAGCGGATTTGGATTCTGTATTCTTTTGAATTTCAATGCCAAGAATCATCTCTAAAGCGATGATAAAGATCACAAATGCACCTGCAATTGCAAATGAATTCACATCTACGCCGATCAATTTTAGAATTTTATTTCCAATAAAAAGAAAAGCGATCATTAAAATTCCAGCAACGATGGCGGCACGTTCGGCTTCGATCTTACCAAATTTCTTTTTTAAGCCAACGATAATTGGTACTGATCCGATAATATCGATTACAGCGAAGAGAATCATGGAGGCGGTAAGGGTTTCTTTTATTGAGAAAAATTCAAACATTTCTTGGAATTATTAATTTCGCAAAAATATGAAAAATAAGTCATTATTTGTTAATTTCTGAATATAAGATGTGAATCGTTTTGTACAGGTCATCCATCTGCTCTTCAACATGAATTGGAGCGAATTTTTCAATCTGAATTTGCTCCGAAAGTGATCGGTATCGTTCCGAAATTTGCTGTCCCTGAGTTTTTTCTAGAATCGTTCTGAATTCTGAATCGTCTTTTGCGCCGTGATATTCTTTGGTCTCTCTGTTGAGCTCATCATATGCCTCAAAGAACTTTGTAAATTCTTTATTATCTTTTAAGATTTTTAAATATTCAATACTCTCTTCAATGTGATTGCTTAAATTTTGTCGAATTAATTCTTCGGTTTCAGCAATGGTGCTGATTGGTTTTATAACAACATGAGGTTTCAATTTTCTTTTCTCTCGCTTTCTTAAAACAATTAAAAACAGAGAACCAAAAATGGTCAACAAACCGAAATTACCAACCACCACTTTCCAGTTAATTCTATTTTTATCTTTAACGATCAGATTTTGAGTTTGTAAAACAGGTGTGTTTACCGTTTCCAAAACCGTGTTGGTGTATTCATTTACTTTTTGCAAAGTGGTTTTAGCATCTGCAATTTGTAATGGTGTTTTTACATTAATTAATAATTCTTTCGCACCTAAGTCCGTGTATTTTTTGCTTTCTGGATCAAAGTAAGAGAAGTCTTCAAATTTGATAGAGACTGGTCCTGATTTTTTTGGAACCACAATATATTCAGCGGTGATAGCACCGGTGAGTCCGTTCTTTTTAGCTGATGATTCAGTGGTGATTTTTGGCTGGTAGAAAATATAATCCTGTGAATTTTGAATTTTAGGTAAATGCACACTTCCCAGATTTCCTGAGCCGGTCAGTTTTAAAACAATATTTAAGGGTTGATCAATTTCAGGAATATCTTCATTTCGTAGACTCAATAGATCAAGAGCAAATTTACCAACCGCATTTTTGAAATGGGAAGGCATTCCGACCGGTAATTTCTTCACATTCAACTTCACTTTGTTTGATGAAATTTTATTTGATTTTGAAGAACTGGCAAACGAAGCAGAAATGGGATTGATTTCAACCGTACCTGTTTCTGAAGGGAAAATCATAAACACGCCGATAATTTGAGAAGCCATTCCAGAATTAGATTCTATTTCGGATTTTGCAAAACTTACCGCTTTTATGTTCGCATTGCGTTGGTTCGGAAAATGAACTTTTCCTACTTTTCTAAAATTATCGTAATCACGGCTGTAAGCGCGCAGGATTGCAATCGTCGGTTCATTTTTATACACCACTTTATCCTGAACTTCTAAATTCAGATATAAGTCATTTTTGTCGGAGTTATCGGCAACAGAAGAAGCTCTTTCTGAATCACGAACATTAATATCGAATGGTTCGGTTTTATAAATTTTCCCATTCACGGTAACCAGTGCTGATCCAATTTTCACTTTTCCTGACTGCTTTGGAGCTAGCACGCACTGATAGACAAGTTGATTGATGACGTCTCCTTTTTTAGCATCTAAAACGATGGTGTTTCTCTCGGAAGCGGTACCAATAATATCAAACTTGGAGAAATCCGGCATTTGTAAAGGAGTTTGCTGTTCCATATTTTCACCACTGATTTCTAAAAGCACCGTTAAAGTAAATCGCTGATTAACCTTTTGATCTTTCACATCAGAAATCGCCAAAGTGACCTGACCGTAAGTGAATACAGCAGACATTAGAAATAATATGTAGGAAAAATGTTGTTTCATTACCAATCCTTTTCGTTGCTTTCTGGCAGCGAATAGGAGTTTTTGTTTAGAATCCGTTTCGCGGTTTCCCGTTCTTTGTTTCCGACCCGATTCAGAATGGCGTCTTCTAAATCCTTGGGCATTTTATTAGCGTCTGGTTTTTTATTTTCATTAGGATCTTTTCCATCACCATCACCTTTATTTTTCTGACCGGTTCCAGCTTCTTGCTTTGGCTGATCTCCTTTATCCTGGCCTTTATTTTTGTCCTTATTCTCGTCGCCGTCACCGCCGCCAGAATCGTTTTTTTGTTTTTTCTGTTCTTCTTTTTCCTTTTCTTTCAACATGGCGATCTCATAATTCTTACGAATGCTTTCATTGTATGGATCTTGTTTAAGTGCTTGTTTGTAAAGTTCTGCCGCTTTTTTAGAATTTTCCTGCTGCATGTACGTATTGCCCAAGTTATAAAGGGCAGCACTTTTGTCGGGAAGGTTGGCAGAAAGTTTTTCGGCTTTTTCGAATTCTGCTTTCGCTTCATCGAACATTTTTCTTTTGTAAAGGGAATTACCAAGATTATAGTGGGCCATAAACTCTTTGTCGTTGAGTTGTACGGCCTCCGTGTATTTAGAAGAGGAGGTTTCGTAATTTTCTTTATCGAATTGCTGGTTTCCTTTGTAAACTAAAGTGTTATAGTTTTCCTGCGCAGAAAAAAAGGTAAATCCAGCCGCTAAAAAAAATGCCGCAAAAAATAATTTTAAATTCATCACTGCAAAAATATTCCTTTATATGTTAAAGTCTATGGATGATATTGTTAAATTTGGGTTAAAGTCGGCCGAATGCGTTGGTTTTGAATCAAATATTAAAATCCCGCTTCGGATTTAATAAAAATATCAGCATAAATAAGAAGATGGAAACTCCCAGAAAATATTGATAATAGTGAATGGCGTTGTTTGATTTTACCATACTTTCACTGGAGCTTGCACTTTTTCGCAATCCATCAATAGTCTGAGTCGTCGCATTCTCCAGATTATTGCCGTCAACATAACTTCCTGTGGTTTGATCTGCAATATTTTTTAAGGCTAAATTTTCTCTTTTTGAAATAACGGTTTGGCCGTTCATGTCGGTTTTATAACCCATTAATTGACCAAATACATATTCGGGAATAGGTGCGCCTTCTTCAGATCCAATACCGACTGTAACTACTGAAATTCCTTCTTTAGCGGCTAATTTAGCAGCTGGTTTTTCATTCCCTTCATTATCTTCGCCATCACTTAATAAAACAACTTGTCGGGCACCTTTCGGAATGTTCTTAAATTTATCTACAACCGTTTGCATCGCTCTTAAATAATCAGTTCCCTGAATCTTCACAATACTGGTTTCTACGCCGCCAAGATAAGTTTCTACAGTCTGAAAATCAGTTGTCAAAGGCATAATAGAACGTGCTTCTCCAGCAAAAACTACGATTCCGACTTTATCGTTTTTCATTTTGCCCATCGTGTTGATGATGATGTTTTTCGCTTCATCTAAACGGTTGGGTTCTACGTCTTGCGCATTCATTGAATTAGAAACATCCAGTAAAAAAATCACGTTGTTCATTTTCTGCTTGGATTTTACTTCTTCAGAACCACTCAGTAAATCCACAATGGAAAGCACTAAAAATAGGGTCGCCAATAAATAAAGGATCGGCATCACTTTCGAAAAACCTGATTTCTTTTCGAATAATTCCTCTTGAAATCTGGCTTCGGCAAAAATACTTTTACGCTGGTTTTTCCATTTGAGGTAAGCAACCATGATGATTCCCAGTAGCGGCAAAAGCAGCAACAGAAGTAAATACCAGTTATTTCCTAAAGTCCAGTTCATTGATATGATTTACGTGATCATTAATTTATTTAAGTTTTCGAAAGACAAAATATCTGAGGTTCTAGCCCCGATCGCAGTGAAAATCCTCTTTTTTTGCAGTCGGATTACAAAGGCAAAAAAGAGATTGTAACGAAGAGCGGGACCGCTCTTGAAAGAAGATAAAATGGTGTTGCTTCTAAAACTGTTCATTCCTTTTTTAACTTAAAAATTTATAGAAAACCCAACGCAGCAGCGCATCAAAAAACAGGGCGCCTAAGGCAATCCACAAAAAGTTTCTGAAATATTCTTGATAATTATAGAGTTTGGTCGATTTCAATTCGGTCTTTTCGAGTTGGTTGATTTCGTCATAAACGTTTTCTAAACCTTGATTGGTGGTAGCACGGAAGTATTTTCCACCCGTAGTTTGTGCAATCTCGCGAAGAACCGGTTCATCGATTTGAACTTCAGCTTCCGTAAAAACGAGATCTCCTGCGTAATCAACGGCGGTCGGCATAAGTGCGTAACCGTTGGTCCCAATTCCTATGGTGTATACTTTAATTCCACTGCTGCGTGCCAGTTCGGCACCGACTTGTGTAGGCATTGCATTCGCGATGGTGTTAACGCCGTCGGTCATTAAAATGATGATTTTTGATTTCGCTTTGCTGTTCACAAGATGGGCAACGGCGACGGAAAGTCCTTCTCCAATTGCGGTTCCTTGAATCAGCTCCATGGTGTTCAAGTTCTCTAGTTCATCAATTACAACGGCGTGATCTGAAGTGACGGGAACTTTTGTAAATGCCTCACCGGCGTAAGTCACCAAACCAATTCGGTCACCAGGACGGCTGTTGACAAACTTTTTGGCGATAGTTTGCAACGCCGTTAAACGGTCTGGCTCCAAATCTTTTGCGAGCATACTTAGCGAAACATCTACGGAAAGCATAATGTCGATTCCTTTGCTGTCATCCTGATCTTGCGAAATGGTAAACGTGCGCGGTCTGGCCATCGCGATAATTAAGCAGGAAAGAATAATATATTTTGAAATTTTCAGCAGGAATAAAACAAACAAAATAGATTTGTTCGCTTCCATATTCTGAGTGGAAGGAACAGTGATTCCAGAACGCTTTTTCTTGCTTACATCACGAATGATCAGCGGGATGAAAACCGCAAACAGCAGTAAGAACCACGGGCTGTACAATTCGAAATTTAAAAAATCTAAGCTCATCATTTACACTCCAGTTCTTAAGTGTTCTATTTCCAGATCTTTGGAAGAACGTTTTACGAAAGTTTTCATTTGATCAAAATCATCCTGCATATTTTGCTGATCAGGAAATACTTTTGCGAATTTTACCAAATCACCTCTTAAAAAGATGTCTTCAATAATTTTTTCATTATCGGGAGAAATGGTATTGTTAAGTTTAATGATATCAATTAAATCATCGGTCAATAGGACATCTGCCGGAATTTTATATTGTTTGGTAATGAAATTACGGGTAATGTCTAATAACTCCACATAGAATGATCGGTAATTTCCGTCCTCGATGTAATTTTTCTTTTTAAGTTTTTCAAGTTCTCTTAAAGTTTGATTCGTCATCACGATCGGATCAGATTTTTTCCGTTTTCCGTATTTAATGAGTTGATAGATGATGAATATTAAAGCCAGCAGAATTAAGACGCCTAAAATATACCATTTGTACATTTGCCAGTAATCCTGAACACCAAGATCGACCTGTTTATTTTTCATGATATCATTGATCTCATCGCCTTTTTGAGCGGTATTGATAACTTCAATATCGTAAGGAATCGTTTTAACAAGTTTGCCGTTAATTCTAAAATCCAGAGCTGGAATGGTGAATTTTCCTTCTTCGAAAACAGCGAACTCAATGATGCGATCGTACGAATCCATTTGTTTGCTGATGCTGTCTTTTATTTCCTCAAAGTGAAAAGGAAGTAATTCATTTTTTGGTGCAGACAGAACATCTTTTGCCTGAAGATCTGAAATGTGAATCTGCAAAATGCCTGGTTCACCCAAAGCCAAAGTCTGTTTGTCGAGTTTTGAACTTAAGGTTTGCGAAAATACAAATGCACTTAGGAGTAGAAATAATATGAGTTGTAGTCTTTTCAAAATTTATCTTTTTCTAAAATATTGATACAAAAATTTAGAATAATCTTCGCCTGTATTAATATTGATAAAACTGGCCGAAGAACTTTCGAAATCTTCGGTTACTTGTTTTACTTTTTGCTTTTGTTGTTCTGCAAATTGGTAACGCCATCTTGCATTACTTGTATTTGCCCAAATTTGTTTTCCGGTTTCTGCGTCTGTAAAAAGCGCATATCCAACATCTGGGATTTCATTGTCTTTCTGATCAAACACTCTTAGACCTAATAACTGATGCTTTCTGGCCGCGATTCTCACCATTTTTAATTCATAAGCATCTTCGAAATCGGAGAACATAAAAATCAGTGATTTCTTTTTGAAAACAGTCATCATGTATTCTAAAGCTTTATCAATCTTCGCTTCTGCGGCAACATAGTCGGCTGATAAAATGGTGCTGATAATTGCCAAAATATGTTTTCTTCCTTTTTGAGGTGGAATTACTTTATAAACTTTGTCGGCAAATAAAATTAAACCTACTTTATCATTATTTCCCGCGGCAGAAAAACCTAAACTCGCAGCAATCTCAGCGACATATTCCCGCTTTAACTGACTTTGAGTTCCGTAGTCCATTGACGCAGAAATATCAACCAAAAGCATCATGGTTAGTTCCCGTTCTTCTTCCATCACTTTTACAAATGGTTCGCGGAAGCGGGCGGTTTTATTCCAGTCGATGCGTCGGATCTCATCACCAAACTGGTAAGGACGAACTTCGGAAAAAGTCATTCCCTGACCTTTAAATGCGCTGTGATATTGACCCATCAAAGTTGCTTCAGACTTTTTCTTAGTCCGAATCTCAATTTGTTTTACTTTTTTGATGATGTCTTTGATCTGCACGGTAGAATTCTGGATTTTTAGATTTTAGATTTTGAATTTTAAAAATGTATTTGCATCATTTAAAATTTAAAATCTTCAATTGATTTATTTTAAGGCGCTTGAATTTTACCCAAGATTTTGTCAATAATATCATCAGAGGTTATTTCTTCTGCTTCTGCTTCGAAACTTAAACCGATACGGTGACGTAAAACATCTTTTGCAATTTCTTTCACATCTTCTGGAATCACGAAAGCACGATTTTTCAAGAAAGCCATGGCTCGTGCAGCAATCGATAAGTTAATAGAAGCTCTTGGTGAAGCACCAAAACTGATGTAATTCTTCAAGTCGGTAAGTCCATATTTCTCTGGGAATCGGCTTGCAAAAACCATGTCCAAAATATATTTTTCGATTTTCTCGTCCAGATAAATCTGGTTAATTAATTTCTTAGCTTCAGTGATATTTTCTAAACTAATTACCTGACGAATTTCAGGAGAATGTCCGCTCGCTACCATGTTCATGATTTTTCTTTCATCTTCAAAATCAGGATAAGTGATGGTACACTTCAACATAAAACGGTCACTTTGTGCTTCTGGTAATAGATAAGTTCCTTCCTGATCAATCGGGTTTTGCGTTGCCAATACCAAAAATGGTTTAGGAAGCGGCATTGTTTCATCGCCAATAGTTACCTGCTTTTCCTGCATCGCCTCCAATAAAGCCGACTGTACTTTTGATGGTGCACGGTTGATCTCATCAGCCAAAACAAAATTAGCGAAAATAGGTCCTCTCTTGATGGAGAAATCATTGTCTTTAAGACTGTAAATCATTGTTCCCACCACATCTGCCGGAAGCAAATCTGGGGTAAATTGAATTCGGGAGAAATCACCGTGAACAGCATCTGACAAAGTTTTGATGGCTAAAGTCTTTGCCAAACCAGGAACACCTTCCAAAAGAACGTGACCATTTCCCAGAAGACCGATTAATAAACGGTCTACCATGTATTCTTGTCCGATAATTGCTTTGTTGATTTCCTGTTTTAAGAGTGTGAAAAAGTAATTCTGTTCTCTTACCTTTTCTGTTAGTTGTCTAATATCTTCTGCTTGATTGAGTTCTGACATATTGTTTGTAGAATTTAAAGTGTAAATTTCCAATAAATATGGACACCAATCAACACAATTAATGCCAACGATGAGTTAAAGTTTGTTAAACCTTACTGCTTCTGACTTGCTTTAAAGTGTACTGCGTTTTTTACGACCAAATAAATAGTAGAAATGGTAGTTGAAAAATTACATTTGAATAGGAGATTTTTCAAATGAAAGCGATAATCGTTATTGATGAAAATGAGGTAAATTCTTGTCATTTTCAGTTAATTAACCTATTTTTGGACCTTAAAATAATGGCAAAATGAATTATCATTTTCAGGCACATCGACAAGTTCGCAGAAATATTTTAGAAATCTTGCAAAATACTTCCACTAAAGATTTATTGTTGATTCCAGATGGATTCAATAATAATATTTACTGGAATATTGCACATTGTGTAGCAACGCAGCAATTATTGCATTATTACTTGAGCGGAAATCCTTTTCGGATCGATCAGTACTGGATTGAAACCTACAAAAAAGGAACGCTTCCGAATCTGAATGTACAGCAATCGGAGATTGATGATTTGGCTTTTCTGCTCACCGAAACTTCCAAGGTTTTAATGAAAGATTATGATGATGATTTCTTTCCTGATTATACTTCTTACACCACCAGTTTTGGTTTGGACCTGAAGAATATTCAAGACGCGATTATTTTTAATAATATGCATGAAAGCACTCACTTAGGTTACGCAATGGCTCAGAAAAGAGCAATTCTGGGCGAACAATTTTAAATAGAAACATTCCGATTGCGAGGTTAGGAAATAAAATAAAACCTGGTACACTTAATTTTTAAAGAACTTATGAAAGACGATTTTATATTTGGATTACGACCGGTAATAGAAGCAATTGAAGCCGGAAAAACGGTTGATAAAGTATTTTTGCAAAACGGTTTACAAGGAGACATTTATTATGAATTAAAAGATCTTCTGGCGAAATACAAAATCAGACCCAATTTTGTTCCTGTTGAAAAACTGAATCGTTTTACCAGAAAAAATCACCAAGGTGTGGTTGCTTTTATTTCAGACGTTCCTTTTCATTCTATTGAAAACATCTTACCCGAGCTTTTCGAAGCTGGGAAAACACCTTTTCTTCTAATTTTAGACCGATTGACAGATGTTAGGAATTTTGGAGCCATTTGCAGAACTGCAGAATGTGCCGGCGTTGATGCTGTTATTATTCCAGAGAAAGGTGGAGCGCCAATGAATTCTGACGCCATAAAAACATCTGCTGGAGCGATGTACAATATCATCATTTGTAAGGAAAAAAATCTTGGTCATACGGTTGATTTTCTGCAACAATCCGGCGTTCAGGTTTTTTCAGCAACTGAGAAAGCGCAGAAATTATATTACGATGTTGATTTTACACAACCTTGTGCCATCGTGATGGGAAATGAAGAAACTGGTATTTCTAAGGAAGTTCTGCATCATTCAGATGAAAAAATAAAACTTCCAATGGAAGGCAAGACTCAATCCTTAAATGTTTCGGTTGCTTGTGGTGCTATCCTTTTTGAAGCAACTCGTCAACGTTTGAAAATTTAATATTACGATCGATTTACAATTAACTTTTTATACCGTTCCTATTTGAAAAGAATTTTTATCTTTAATAAAAAATAGAAACGGTATGCAAAAAAGTACCCTGGTAAAAACTGAAGTTCGCAGCTACGTCCAAGAAATTATTGCGCAAAAAATTCATAAACTCGAAAATTTCATGGAGTTTACTTTGGAGGCAAGTCGGGAGGTGAAGAAGACTTCTAAATACGATTCCATTCGCGAAGAGATGCAGGAAGAGATTTATCAAATGCAAAAGCAGCTGGCTGCCTTAAAGGATCTAAAAAGAAATTTATCTAAAATCATTGATAAAGACTCGGACCGAATTCAAGTGGGTTCGATTGTATTCACTAATAAAGCTCGGTTTTATATTTCTGTTTCCTTAGGCGAATTTTTCTTTGAAGGAGATCGGTTTTATGCGATTTCTGAAGAAAGTCCGATGGCGAAAATCATGTTTGGCAAACAGGTCGGTGATTCTTTTACGCTCAATAATATCAGTCAGGTGATTGAACAGGTCTGGTAAACTTTAATTTAAATTATAAAATGGAAAAAGCAGAAGTATTAAAAAATATCATAGAAACGAGAAGAAGTACATTTCCGAAGTCGTATTCGACCGAGGAAGTTAAAGAAGAGATTCTAACTGAAATTTTAAATTCTGCTACTTTCGCACCCAATCATAAGCGCACAAAGCCTTGGCGGTTAAAAGTCTTTCGTGACGAAGAAAAAAAGCAATTAGGAGAAAAATTAGCTGATATTTATAAACAGACGACCAATCCTCAGTCCTTTCTGGAAAAGAAATATGCGGACATTTCTGACAAAGTATCGAAGTCAAACGTCATCATTACTATTGGTGTAAACTTCAGTGGTTTGCTACCAGAATGGGAAGAAATTGCAGCCACGGCAATGGCTGTTCAAAATATGTATCTCACTGCGACAGCTCATGAAATCGGCTGTTATTGGAGCACGCCTGGAATGATCAATCATTTGAATGAATTTCTAGATTTAGATGAAAATCAAAAATGTATCGGCTTGTTTTATTTAGGAAAAGTTTAGTTTAACTGTAACAATAAATCATAAGTGCACACTTATATTTAAACAATTAACTAAAAATAATACAATATGGAAACCTACGGTTATAATAATCCTGAATCATCGCAAAACCAAAATTTCAATCGCAATCAAGGGAATTATCGATCTGAAAAAAAATTAGCAGCAGGAATTTTAGCTATTTTATTAGGAGGTTTAGGAATCCATAAGTTTTATCTTGGATATATTCAGGAAGGAATCATTCAGATAGTTATCACTTTTGCCAGTTGCGGGATTTTACATTTCCTTGGAATAGTTGAAGGAGTTATTTACTTAACAATGCCCGACGAACAATTCGACCGAACCTATGTTCAGAATAAGAAAGGTTGGTTTTAAAATAAAAAAAGAGTTTCTAAATTTAGAAACTCTTTTTTGTATGTATTCTTTGTTTAATTATTTAATAATATCGCTGCTTCTTTTGCGGCATACGTGAAAATCATATCTGCGCCAGCTCTTTTGATGCATGTTAAACTCTCGATGATCGCTTTGTCATTGTCTAACCAGCCATTTTGAGCCGCCGCCTTTAGCATCGCATATTCGCCACTCACATTAAAAACTGCGATTGGTAAATCAATGATGTCGCGAACTTTAGCAACGATATCCAGATAGGGCATTCCCGGTTTGATCATAATAATATCTGCTCCTTCTGCAACATCTTTCAAAACTTCATCAATTGCTTCTCGTGAATTATGAAAATCCATCTGATAGGTCTTTTTATCCTTTGGAATTTCCTGATTATCTACAGGCGCTGAATCCAGCGCGCTTCTAAATGGTCCGTAAAAAGAACTTGCGTATTTGGCTGCGTAACTCAATATTCCAACATCAGTGAAACTGCTTTCTTCTAATCCAGTTCTGATTGCGGCAACTCGCCCGTCCATCATATCACTTGGCGCAACGATATCTGCCCCAGCTTCTGCCAGTGAAACCGACATTTTTACTAATGAATCGTTGGTGGCATCGTTATCTATTTGTCCGTTGGTGATAATTCCATCGTGACCGTACATCGAGTAGGGATCCAAAGCAACATCCGGCATGATGATCATTTCTGGAACGGCATCTTTAATTGCTTTAATGGTATTTTGCATTAAGCCGTTTTGATTCCATGATTCTTTTCCGGTATTATCTTTCAAGTTTTCAGAAACTTTCATGTACAAATTCACTGCTTTTACGCCAAGTGAAAATAATTCCTGGCATTCCTTTACAGTAAGATCAAGTGTCCTTCTATAGATTCCCGGCATCGAGGAGATCGCTTCCTGAGTGTTGGTGCCTTCCATTACGAAAATAGGCATTACAAAATCACTGGTCGTAAGAGTAGTTTCTTGCACAAGAGCTCTGATAGCCGCGTTTGTTCTTAGTCTTCTGTTTCTTGAATAGATGATCATTTTTTGGAATGGTATTTGATTTATCGCTTGCAAATTTAATTATAGTTTTGCGAAAAAACTATTGTATTTCAAATAGAATTTCTTACTTTTGTTAAGATATAGTTTAAAATAAAATCATTATAGGTGAAAAAATTACTACTTTTTGTAATCTTAATCGGCAGTTTAACAGCTTTTTCGGAAAAAGTTTCCGCACAATCGGCTGACAGAGTTTCGATGATTACAAACCAAAAATCAGAAGATCCGGTGTTGGTTGCATATCCGAATCCTGCCCGTGATTTTATTATGGTAAAATCAAAAGATCCTTCTTTAAGAATTAAGTCTGTTACGTTTTATTCCATTTTAGGAATGCAGGTTGCAGAATATCAGATTAATAAGAATTCTGAAGAAATTCGTTTAGACAAACTTAGACCAGGTAAATATCTGATGAGATATGTTTTAAGCGACAACACTCAGAAAGTCACGCAAATAGTAAAACAGTAAATATTTAATCCTTGAAATCCTTTCGAGGATTTTTTTTGTCTGCTTTTTTGCTATTTAGAATTAATATAGATTGAGATTAAATTTCGTAATTTTGCACCTATGGAAGCACGCGAAAAAATAGTAATTATTGGAGGTGGTTTTGCCGGTTTACAGTTAGCTAAATCCCTTAACAATAAAAGAAAAAAGGTGATGGTCATTGACAAGGTGAATCACCATATGTTTCAACCACTTTTTTATCAGGTTGCTTGTGGTAGGATTGAGCCCAGTAATATTTCTTTCCCTTTTAGAAAAATTTTCCAGCGGTCGCGAAATGTGCAGTTCAGATTGACCGAAGTTCATAAAATTATTCCCTCAGAAAACAAAATTATTACCGAAGAAGCAGAGTTTACTTATGATAAATTAGTGATCGCCTCGGGTTGTAAAACCAATTTCTTTGGAAATACTAAAATGGAGCATCTCACTTTTGGGATGAAAAACACCCAGGAAGCAATCGCCATTAGAAATCACGTCCTGTTAACTTTTGAGAAATTAATTATCGAAAGAAAACGCAGCGACGACGGTAATTGGAATATTGTAATTGTGGGAAGTGGGCCGACCGGCGTGGAGTTGGCGGGAGCTTTTGCCGAAATGAAGAAAGATATTCTACCCCGCGATTATCCTCACATGAATTTTGAAGATCTAAAGATCATTTTAATAAGTTCTACCGAAATGCCTTTGGCTGTGATGAGCGACGAAGCCCAAGAAAAATCTGACCAATATTTAGAAGAATTAGGAGTCGATTTTATGCGCGGTGAAATGGTGACGGATTACGACGGTGACAAAGTTTACATGAAAAGTGGGAAATCAATTCCATCAAATAACGTGATTTGGGCGGCAGGTGTTACCGGCAATATTGTTGATGGATTAGATCCAGAGATCATTCTTAGAAATAGATTTAAAACCGACCGTTATAATCGAATTCTTGGCTACGATAATATTTTCGCCATTGGAGATATCGCTTATATGGAAACTCCTAAATATCCTACCGGGCATCCACAGGTTGCGAATGTCGCTATCAATCAAGGTAAGAATGTAGGACGAAATTTCCTGAAAAAATCTGAAAAAGACTGGACGGAATACGAATACAATGACCAAGGAAGCTTAGCAACGATAGGGAAACACAGAGCAGTAGTCGATTTGCCTAATTTTAAATTTCAGGGATTATTTGCGTGGTACTTTTGGATGTTTTTACACTTAATGTTAATTTTGAGTGTTCGAAATAAATTAGCCATTTTCTTCAACTGGATGTGGAGCTA
>NZ_JBGZYM010000044.1:0-99972 GCF_041824135.1 Kaistella sp.
AATTCTACGAGCCTTGTCATCGAAATATTAAATTCCTTAACCGCTTTGTTTAATCTAATTTTTGGCATGTATACTTTATACTTTTATTTTAATTTTTGCAAAGTTAACCTATTTTAACTTTATATAGAGTTTTTAGAAAAACTTAGTCTTCTAACTCCTCTTTCAGGATTCGTTTTACCTCCTCAATGGTTTCTTCTTCTAAGTCAGTAATGCTTAAAAGCGATTCTGTTTCTTTATCTAAAATACTTTTCGCAGTATTCAATCCTACTTTACGGAACTCATCGATAATCCACTGTTCGATATCGCCTTCTTCAGTCCCTGCGAATTCTCTTAATTCGACATCATCATCTTCACTCGCCTCTCTATAAACATCAATATCATAACCGCTTAACCAAGATGCCAACCTGATGTTTTGTCCTTGCTTACCAATCACTCTTGAAATCTCTTCAACTGGAGTATAAACTAACGCGTAGTTGGTCTCTTCGTTGATTTCAATTTTATTAATGGTAATGTTTCCTAAAGCTCTTTTCACCATGATCTCAGGGTTTTTTGACCACTGAATCACATCGATATTTTCGTTTTTCAATTCTCTCACCACACCGTGGATTCTAGAACCTTTCACTCCAACACAAGCTCCAACCGGATCAATTCTGTCATCATAAGCATCAACCGCGATTTTTGCTTTCTCCCCAGGAATACGAACTACTTTTTTCAAAATAATGGTACCGTCCTGGATTTCTGGAATTTCCATTTCCAATAATTTCTCCAAAAATCGAGGTGCCGTTCTCGACACAATAATTTGTGGTTTTGAACCTTTAAAGTCAACACTTTCTACAATGGCACGAATGCTTTCTCCTTTTTTAAAGAAGTCAGAAGGAATTTGATTTTCTTTTGGCAAGATGAATTCATTATCATCATCATCTAACAAAATAACATGTTTGTGACGAATATGGTGAACTTCACCCATTACGATCTCGCCGATCTTATCTCTAAACTGATCGTATAAAACCGCATTATTATGTTCCTGAAGTTTCGTTGCTAAAATTTGTTTCAGCGTTAAAATACTTCTTCTTCCTAATTGTTCAATCGGAATTTCCACAGAAAAATCATCCCCAATTTCGAAAGTTGGATCTATTTTTTTTGCTTCTGAGATCTCAATTTCTAAATCATCATCTTCAGACATTTCGTCTGCAACAATTTCTTTATTTAAAAATATCTGAAAATCTCCTTTATCAGGATTTACAATGACATCAAAATGATCATCAGAATCAAATCTCTTTCTTAAAAGAGTTTTCAATGAGTCTTCGATAATCGCCATCAGGTCAATTTTGCTGATGTTTTTGTCTTCTTTGAAATCGCCAAATGCTTCAATCAATGCTAAACCGTCCATTTATATATGTTTTGTTTTAGGTTCGAAATATAAAGTTTTTACGCTTTAAATTTAATTCAATTTATCATAAAAGAGTGCCTAATTAAAAATTATCACTCTTTTGTTTTAGAACTTTATCGCAACAAGTGCTTTTTTAATATCGGAATAAGGAATTTCGCGTTCTTCAACTACATCCATTTTTCCTTTCCCTAAGTCTTTCGGTTTTCGGTATTTTAAAACCAAAGTAATGCTCTCTTCTTCAACTTTAATCAATTCTCCTTCAATTTCTGAAGAATCATTCATCAATAACTCGAGAGATCGTCCAATATTTTTTCGATATTGTCTTGGCGAAGATAGCGGCTCACTTAAGCCTGCACTCATCACTTCCATAGAAAAATCATGTTCGTCACGATCCATATTGAATTCGATCGCACGACTCGCATCTAAACAGTCCTGAAGGGTAACGCCATCATCACCATCCAGAATTACTCTTATATGATCAGTCACAGAAAATTTAATATCGATCAAAAATAGATCTTCCCTTTCTGCTAAAAAATCGTTTAATAGTTGTTCTACCTGCGTTCTAATTTCCATAATTTCTAAAATACTCTTACGAAAAAAGGCATTCTTCCGAAGGCCTTTTCATTATAATTTTTGTAAATCCGTTGCAAATATACACAATTTTAATAAAATGACAAAATAATTGCATATTATTGAAAGTGCAATAAACAGGCAACAAACGATTAATTCTTATATTTGCCGAAATAAAAAAACTCAATTGTGAATATTACAATCGTTGGAACAGGCTACGTTGGTTTGGTTACAGGAACTACTCTGGCAGAATTAGGAAACACGGTTTACTGTGTGGACATTGATGCTAAAAAAGTAGAACGCATGAAGCAAGGAGTCGTGCCAATCTATGAACCCGGTTTGGAGGAAATGTTTCTGAGAAATATTCAAGCACAACGATTATTTTTCACAACTGATATTAAAGAAGCACTCGACAAAAGTGAAGTGATTTATCTTGCTTTACCAACGCCACCGGGAGAAGATGGTTCTGCCGATCTTTCTTACGTACTTTCCGTGGCCAACCAAATTGGAGAATTGCTGACGGAATACAAAGTCATTGTGAATAAATCAACGGTTCCTGTGGGCACGGCTGATAAAGTTCGCGAAACTATTGCAGCTAAAACATCCGTCGAATTTGACGTTGTTTCTAATCCCGAATTTTTAAGAGAAGGTTTTGCGGTAGAAGATTCTATGAATCCGGCCCGGGTGATTGTCGGCAGCGAATCTGAAAAGGCACAGGAAATCATGGCTAAAATTTATCAGCCTTTTACCAACACAGGAATTCCTATTATTTTTATGGATGAGAAATCATCTGAACTGACAAAGTATGCCGCAAATTCGTTCTTAGCAGTAAAGATTACTTTTATGAATGAAATCGCGAATTACTGTGAAAAAGTAGGAGCTGATGTTGATAAAGTGCGTTTGGGAATGGGTTCTGATGACCGAATTGGACACCGCTTTCTCTTCCCCGGAATTGGATATGGCGGGAGCTGTTTTCCGAAAGATGTAAAAGCTTTAATAAAATCCGGCAAACAGGAAGGTTTTGATTTTCAAATTCTGGAAGCGACCGAAGAAGTCAATCAGGCGCAGAAAATTATTTTGGTTTCTGAAATTGAAAAGTATTTCGAGGGTGATTTAAAAGGCAAAAAGATTGCAATGTGGGGCTTGGCCTTTAAAGCGAATACTGATGATATCAGAGAAGCCTCATCTTTGGATAATATTAAACTGCTTTTAGAGAAAGGCGCAGAAATCACGGCGTACGATTCAATTGCAGAAGAAAATGTGCGTAATGTACTTGGTGATCAAATATCATATGCTCAGGACATGTATTCTACTTTAGAAAACGCAGACTGTCTTTTGATCGCAACGGAGTGGAGTGAATTCAAAAATCCGAACTTTGAACTGATGGCGCAGAAAATGAAAAGCAAAGTCATCTTTGACGGAAGGAATATGTTTGCTTTGGAACAATTAGAAGATACTGGATTTTTCTACAAGTCGATCGGAAGAAAAACATTAAAATAAAATTTCGGAATCAGTAATTAGAACGTTTACACTTGAAATTAAATTTATTTTCAAAACTCATTTTTTCGATACTATTGGCTTTTACGGTCAACAGTTTTGTGTATTTCGGATTTGCCAATATTTATTCGTCCAAAATTTTAAATATTCAAAGTTTTCAGGAGCAGTTTCAGTCAGGCATTTATCAGTACCGTATTTTGAGTGGATATTTGCTCATAGCAGTTTATGATTTCCTTTCCACTCTAAATTTCGATTACGGAATTTTCAAATTAAAGTTTCTACAACCCGATTCGGAACCGCAAATGTATTTATCAATCTATATTCTAAATACATTTTTTCTGATACTTTTCGCCGGACTAATGGTTTTAATAACCGAAACTAAAACTTTCGTTGCGACTTCTTCGGAGAAATTATTAATAACAGCTTTATCAATTTTCGCCATAGGTCTTTCTCAATTCGTGATCGTTCCATATGATATTTCCAGCTACTTTTTCCTGGCGCTTTTCTTTTTCTTCCTTTTAAAATATTTAAAGGATCAATCTTCTTCCATCTTAATGGTGTTAGGCGTCATTATATTGATTTCAACATTAAATCGCGAATCGTCAGCACTTTCATTGTCCTTAGCTGCAACATTGTTATATGGGAAATTCGGTTTAAAAAAAGAAACTTTGAAACCGATTTTATTTTTAGGCCTGATCTTTATCGGGGTGTATTTGGGATTGAGATTCATCAATGAAAATTTTTCCACCAATGATGGAAATCTTTTACTCCAGAATTTCACACAACCTAAAAACATCTTAGGGATTATGTTTTGGCTGGTGTTCTTTATTTTCACATTAATGTTAGCAAAAGACAAAAATGCAATCAGAGCGATTTGTTTGTTTCATTTTCTTTCTTTCCCCTACATCATTTTATGTTTTTACACGGGAATCCTTTATGAAGTCCGTCTATATATTCCACTATTTCTCACCTCTCTTTTGCTGAGCAGAACGGAACTTTCAAGAATTGAATAATTTACCTTAATTTTGCGAAAAATTTATTTACACAAATGACCGAACCTCAACAACAATGGACGGAAACCATCGAATCCAGCCACTCTCTTTTTGACCTCAAATTAAAAGAAGTCTGGCGGTACAAAGATTTGGTTTATATGTTTGTGAAACGGGATTTTGTGTCGGGATTTAAGCAAACGATTTTGGGTCCGATATGGTTTTTCATTAACCCTATTTTCACGACTCTGGTTTATTTAATTGTTTTTGGAAACATCGCCAATTTATCTACTGATGGCGCTCCGAAAGTTCTCTTTTATCTTGCCGGTGTTACATTGTGGAACTATTTTTCTTCCTGCTTAACCGGAACCTCAAATGTTTTTACAGGCAATGCCTCCATTTTTGGAAAAGTGTATTTCCCCCGATTGGTGATGCCACTAACCGTTGTGATCTCAAACCTCATGCGCTTTGGCGTACAGATGGGGCTTTTTCTCATCGCTTTCTTTTACTACTATTTTAAAGGAGAAGTTCAACCGAATATCTGGATTTTGGCCACGCCTTTTTTAATTATTTTAATGGCAGCCTTCGCATTGGGTATGGGAATGATATTTTCTTCTTTGACGACGAAATACCGGGACATCCAGATGCTTTTAGGATTTGGTGTGAGTTTATTCATGTATGTAACTCCAGTTATTTATCCACTTTCTGCACTTCCCGAACGGTTTAAAGCAATTGCATACTATAATCCCCTTTCCGGAATTTTTGAATGTTTCAAATATGCCTGGCTTGGCGTAGGAGATTTCTCCGCTGCTATGTTATTAACCAGCAGTGTCATTATCTTCATTTTATTAGCGATCGGAACTGTGGTATTTAATAAAGTTGAGAAAAGCTTTATGGATACGGTTTAGAAGAGCCAAGTAAAAAGTAAAAAGAACCAATTAAAATTGTGATTAAAAGCAGTCTCAATAATTTTAAAAATTTATTAAAGAAAATAAAATGCTGGCATTAAAGGCAGAGAACATATCAAAACAATACCGGCTCGGACAGGTTGGAACAGGCACGCTGTCGCATGACTTGAACCGCTTTTGGCATCAGGTGCGCGGAAAAGAGGATCCTTATTTGAAAATTGGGGAAACAAACGACCGCAGTTCTAAAGGAAACAGTGACTATGTTTGGTCTTTACGCGATATAAATTTCGAAATTGAACAGGGCGATGCCGTAGGAATTATTGGCAGAAACGGTGCGGGAAAATCGACTTTGCTAAAATTATTAAGTAAGGTCACCAAACCCACAACCGGAAAAATTTACACCAATGGAAGAATCGCTTCTTTGTTAGAAGTAGGCACGGGTTTTCACCCGGAGATGACAGGTCGGGAAAACATCTATCTAAACGGAGCCATTCTCGGAATGACCCGAAAGGAAATCAAGCGCAAATTTGATGAAATAGTCGATTTCTCCGGTGTAGAAAGATATATTGACACGCCTGTAAAAAGATATTCGTCTGGAATGTATGTGCGTTTGGCATTTGCCGTCGCTGCGCATTTGGAGTCAGAGATTCTGATTGTTGACGAAGTTTTAGCAGTTGGTGACGCGGAGTTTCAGAAAAAGTGTTTGGGAAAAATGGGCGATGTGAGTAAGGGAGAAGGGCGGACGGTTTTGTTTGTGAGTCATAATATGGCGGCAGTAAAAACTCTTTGCAGAAAAGGTATTTTATTAGAGAATGGTTCTATTGCTATGGAGGGAGACATAAATCAGACCGTCGAAAGATACTTTGACTATAATACCGGAGGATCATTTAACAAGCACCTCTTCATTCCTAAAGACAGCTACTTTTTAAATAAAATTGAAATAAAATCTTCGATAAAAAACATATTTGAAAGTGGGGATGATCTTACCTTTGAAATTGAACTGAATGATAAATTTCCAGATTTGCTAATAGATATTGGACTGTATGATACATTTGAGGAAAAACTATTCAACATGTCCACTTCTTATTTTGAAATGGATACATCTAGAAAAAAGTTAATTTGCCGCTTCAAAAATATTTTACTGGAAGGAAATTATTATATTAATCTCCTGCTAACAGATAAGAGAAAAAGAGAACATTATAGCAAATGTCTAATGTTTAGTGTATTAAATGGAGATTTCTATGGGCAAGGCAAACTTCCCGAAAAGATCCCCTCAAAAATCTTGATTGATCATGAATGGAAATAATAACAAAAAAATCACAGTTGTAATTGCGTCCTACAAATATGGTCATTTAGCAGCACATTGCATTGAGAGTATTTTGTCGCAAACAAGGATTCCGGACAGAATTTTATTCGTTGATGATGGTATTGGAGATTGTAATCATTTGCCAAAAATTTATAAGAATGTTGAGTATGTTTTACGGAAAAAAAACTTGGGCACGGTTCATAATTTCCAGGATATGTTGGACAGAGTAGATACTGAATTATGTTTATTCGTAGGTGCAGACAACTGGTTACGTTCAGATGCTATTGAAAAACTACTTTTAACAGACGCTGATATTGTGACCTATGATATTATTGTCACCGGAGAAATTAAGGATGAAATTTACGAAGGTTTTTCAGAAGATATGTACAATTATCAGGGCGATTATTATTGGAAAAGAAATGGACTTCATCATGGCTCAATGATGTATAATGTAGCAAAGGCAAAGAAGATCGGCTATAAAAAACTTAGAGAAGGTCATGCCTACACATCTGAAGATCTCAATTTATGGAATGGCATGTTGGCAGATGGTGCTACGGTGGAGTATATTAAAGAAGGCTTGTTATATTACCGCAGACACAAGGAAAACTATAATAAATATGGAAAATATTATAAAAGTAAAGACTCTGATCTCCATCCAATAATAAAAAAAATAAAGAAGATATATTACAAAATTAGATATAATTACACCATTGTAGATTGACATAAATTCTAATAGATAAATCTTTATTAAAAAGCACATGAATATTTTCTGTATTGTCGTAATTTATAATGGCACACAAAACAACTGGATTGAAAAATGCCTTTCCAGTATTCTTAATTCTAGTATTCCAATCACTATTATAGCGGTAGATAACAACTCTAATGATGATAGTACGTCCTATATTAAAACGCATTTCCCGGAAGTACAACTTATCGAAATCTATTGAAAACATTAGGTTTTTTTCCCCTTTTAAAAATAGGAAAACGAAAATATATAACTTCAATTAATTTGATATATTCAATTCTACATGAATAAGCTTGCTATTGTTATCCCTTATTACAAGTTAGATTTCTTCGAAGAAACGCTAAAATCGGTGGCAGCGCAAACTGATAGAAACTTCACGCTGTATATTGGTAATGATGCGAGCCCGGATGACCCGCTTCCTTTAATCCAAAAACACTTCTCCGATAATGAATTTAAGTACTACCATTACAGTAAAAATGTGGGAGGCACCAATCTCGCTTTACAGTGGGAAAGAATATTGGAAAATGTAACGGAGGAGTGGTTTCAGATCTTAGGAGATGATGACGTGATCAGTGCTAATTTCGTTGAAGAATTTTACACCCATTTGAATCAGATTGAAAAAAACAAAATTAATGTAATTAAATTCTCCCAGGCATTGATGGATGGGCACAGTATCATCTTAACTTCATATACACATTTAAAAACCATTACCCATTACCGTGATATTTGGACGGATATCTTTAGTAAACGAGAACGTAGCAGCCTATCTGAAAATATATTCCGAACATCTGAATATAAAAAATACAAATTTAAAAAGTATCCATTGGCATGGTACTCTGACGATATGGCAATTTTAGAAATATCTAATTTCAAAAATATTTTCTTTATAGAAACTGCTCAAGTACAAGTTCGAATATTTGAAAAAAGCATTTCAGGAATGACCGACGACGAAGTTTATAATAAAAAGAAAGAATGGGCGAGATTATATTTTTATGAGGACATTTTAAAGAAATTTAAACTGTTGCCCAAAAAAGATATAGAACCTCTGTTAAAGTTCTACCTGAGCATATGTTGGAATTTGCGAGAAAGCAAAATAATTAATTTAATACCTTTATACTTCCACATCGGTAAACCGTTAAAAATTTTAACCATTCCTTACAAAATACTTTTATTAAATAGAAATAAATGAGGTATCTGAAAATTCTATATCGGTTTTTTCTTCTTCAGAGTTCCTTAATCCGGGCTCAGCGAAAAAATCCCCTTTCCATTCCTATTATTATCATTAATTTTAATCAAGTATTTTATTTGAAAAAACAAGTGGACTTCTATTTGAGTCGCGGTTTTGAAAATATCGTTATCATTGATAATAATTCTTCATTTCCGCCTCTGATGGAGTATTATAAGGAAATCCGTGATTTGGTGAAAATAGAATATATGGAAAAAAACTTTGGTCATTTGGTTTTTTTTAAAAATAAAATTCTCCAAAAAAAATATGGTGAAGGATATTTTGTGATCACCGATGCAGACATTGTTCCGAACAAAAATTTACCTACAAATTTCATGAATATTCTAATCCAAAAGTTGCATCAATATTTTGACACAGTAAATAAAGTTGGTTTCGCCCTGGAAATCAGCAATATCCCCAATTATTTCCCCTATAAAGAAGAGGTGTTAACCTGGGAAAATAAACATTGGGAAAATGAAATAGAGAAAGAATGCTATCAGACTAAGATTGACACTACTTTCGCACTATATAAGCCAAACTACCCACGTAGATTTAGTGGTATAAATTTTTATAGTGGGTTACGTATTGCTGGAAATTTTACTGCATTTCATGGGGGATGGTATAAAAACCCAAATCAACTAACAGAAGAAGAGAAATTTTACGAGGAACAAGCCAGCTCCTCGGCTTCCTGGACAAAAATAAAATCTGATGAGCAAATTAGCGATCGTTATTCCTTACTATAAAATTGAGTTTTTTAATCAATGCTTGAAGTCTTTAAATAATCAAAGCAATAAAAATTTCACCGTTTATATTGGAGATGATTTTAGCGATAAAGACCCAAGCGATATCATTAATCTTTACAATAACACTTTAAGTATAAAATATACAAGATTCTCAAACAACTTGGGGCATCAATTTCTTACTAAACAATGGGATCGATGTATTGACTTGACCGAAAATGAGGAGTGGATTATGCTCTTAGGAGATGATGATATGATTTCTGAAAATTTGGTAGAAGATTTTTACGAAAATTTAAATGAAATAAACGAAAACAATTACCAACTGCTACGAGCAAACGTTACTGAAATTAACGATGTGGGGGAAACTTTAAGATCTTTTAAATATCCACGGACAGAAAAAGCGGCAGAAAGTTACATAAAAAAGATTACTCAAAACTATCACATTTCACTTCCCGAATATATTTTCCGGAAAAAGTCATATGAAAAATATGGTTTTAAACATTTCCCATTTGCATTTGGAAGCGATAATGTAGCTTGGCTAGAGTTCAGTGAAGGTAAAGATATTTATACACTACCACATGCATGGTGCATCATAAGAACATCTGAATTAAGCATATCAGGGAATAGTAGAAATATTAATGAAAAGATTTATGCCATGTACTTGACTAAAAAATATATAATCAATAATCTTTTTAATGAGTTTATTCCAATACAAAAAACTGTGATAATTTCAGAAGCTTATCAAAACTTATTATTTTATAATAAAAAGCTCTATAAGGAACGTTTTACTTTTGTTTTAAAAAACATGAAATACCTTACTCTATCGCAATCTTATAATTTTTTTTTCAAATTATAAAATATGGAAAACAAAAAATCTTCTGACCTTTGGAGAAAAAAAACATATAGATTGGTGAAGAATCTTCTCTCAGCCATTACATTTTATCAACCCAAACTAATTCTAATTATTCCCGAAAGTACACGCTTTGGAAATCACCTTTATTTTTATTTACATATTTGGAAAGAGAGATCCCGTGGTATAAATGCATATATTTCACATAATGAAAATATGGAGTATTGGTTTCAATTTTTTCCGCAATTAAAAGAATTTGTCATCCATAAAAATGAAATAAAAAAACTAGACCGTAAAATTAAAAATTCTTCTTTCTATCAAAATTATAATATAGACTTTACCGCGACTGAACTGAAGCTCTTTATTGACAAATACTTGAGTCTAGAAATACATAAAATACAAGACTGTGATTTTGATCTGGTTATTAATGTAAGAAGAGGTGACTTTTACATTTCAGAACACGTTGGAATGTATGGTTTTAATCAGAGGGAATATATAAAAACCGCGCTATTAAAAGTTGACTTTAGATCGATAAAAAATGTTGTAGTAGTAAGCGATGATATTACTTGGTGCAAAACCAACCTATCCTTTATTAGGGAATATGTTAAAGAATTTACTTTTCAGAAAAACGAACCTATCATCAATTTTCTAACACTTGCAAGAGGCAAAAAAATAATTTTAGCTAATTCTACCTTCTCATACTGGGCAGCATATATCAATGAAAACTCAAGTGATAATACTGAAATAATTGCGCCTAATTTTCACGCTCATCATGTACAAAAAGGAAAGCCCATTCAGGCGACCCCGATGTGGGAACTGATTGACGTAACATAATTACCTTCCCCATCGCCATTTAAACAACTTTAATCCTAAATAAGTAGGCAGTCGATTAAACAAATCAGCTTTTTTAATAGACTTCGAAAATCTGTTAGAAAAATAATCCATACAATTTAATTTAGTGAGGGTTTTGTAATTACAATAGCTTTCTTTCCAAAGTTGCTCATTTTTCTGCGCTCTCCAATTCATTATCAAAGTAATATTTTTGAACTCTATCAAATGTAATAGAATCAAATGCCTACGTTCCGAGCTTTTTTCTGATTTAAGGCAAGCGTCTATCTCCGACGCAATGGTCATCCAGTTATCAAAATGTTTTTTATTTCTGTTATGGATCACAGAATTTTCATGAAGAAAATATTGATATGTTTTTTCTTGCACAAATCCAATCGACTCTAATTTCAAACCGACCTGAAAGCTATGTAAAGCATCTTGCGCATATAATCCTGGAGTAAAGTACAGCTTATTATTTCTTAGAAAGTTCACACTGATTAGTTTATTCCAAGATGTGGTTGGGTATTTTCCCTTCACAAATGCTTCAAATATAACTATATTACCTTTCAAAGATTTCTCCTCTGCATCTATTTTAAACATATCTGACGTTACCCCTGTATTGACATTAACAGTCTCAACATTCCCAACAACCAAATCCATCTGACTTTCTTCTGCGCATCCAACCATCACTGCGATTGTTTCTGGAAAAAGTTGATCATCACTGTCTAAAAAGAAAATATATTTCCCCTTAGCGGTATCAATTCCTTTATTTCTCACCACTGAAAGTCCTGAATTTTTTGCTAAGTGTATAATTCTCCAATTTTCAAGTTGATGTTTTTGAATGAATTCCTCTGCAATTTGCACACTGTTATCAGGAGTCTGATCATTAATCAACGTCACTTCGATATGAGCATAACTCTGCAACCGAACGGATTCCAGACAAGCTTCCAAAAAATCGGCGCAATTATAAATAGGAATGGATATCGTGACTAGAGGATTCATCAATTTCATTTGTTCAAAAATACTTAATAATTCTTAAATTCATACATTTGAAAAGTTGAAAAAAATTAATGCAAATAATATCTTGCGGCAATCTTTCAAACAATGATTAATCGTCTTTATTTAAAAACTACAAATGCTATTCTCTATCCTTGTTGCACATTATAATAATTTTGAATATTTCAAAGATTTTTATAAAAGTGTTCTTGCTCAAACCTATCAAAATTTTGAAATCATCATTGTTGATGATCGATCTACCGATGATTCATTAGAAAAGATAAAAAAGTACACGGCGGAGGATTCGAGAGTGAAAATTTTCGAAAATGAAACAAATAGAGGTGTTGGCTTTACGAAAGGAAAATGCGTAGAAATGGCCAGTGGCGAAATTTGTGGATTTATAGACCCTGACGATGCGGTAACAGAAAACGCGCTGGATTTAAGTATTCAAACTTATCTGGAAAATCCTGAAATTGTAGGAACATATTCTCAGATCATGTTATGTGATAACTTGCTTCACCCACAAAAGGTTTACAACAGAACCCGAAAAGTAACTAACGGAAAACCGCTTTTCTTCAACATTAATAATGAGATCTCCCATTTCTTCACGTTCCGCAAAAAATCTTATGTGAAAACGGAAGGAATCAATCCGAATCTTAGTGCTTCGGAAGATTTTGATCTGTATTTAAAAATATACGAAGTTGGTGACTTATTTTACATTCCAAAACCGCTCTATTTCTACCGACTACACGAGCAAGGAATTTCTCAGGGTCAGTTAAAAAAGGAAATAGTTCACAGGAACTGGGACACCATGTTGATGGAGGCTTGTAAACGTAGAAACATTACTAAAATCGGAAAAGTTACTTTAGCTGAAAATTGTGCTTTATCAAAAATTATATTTGAAAACGAAAATACATTAGTAGCCAAAGTTAAAAGAAAGATAGCCACATTTTTACAGTGATCATTTCCGGACTGATTACTTTTTAAAAATCTACTTTTATTAATTATATTCGCACAAATATTCGTGCTCTCCAATGGTAACTATCCTCATCAAATCCTTTAATCGCCCATTTTATCTGGACCGTTGTTTAGCCAGCATTTATCGATTTGTAAAGGGGGATTATGCAATTAAGATTTTAGATGACGGCACGCCCGAAAAATATTTGAATAAAATTAAATCGAAATATCCGGAAGTTGACATTCAACGATCCCCAAAATATGGTCAAAAAGTTAAAAAAATTCAGGAAAAATTACAGGGTGGAAAAGAAATAGATGGATTTCAGATCCCAACTCAAATGTGGATCGATGCCGTAAAAAGATCCACTGATTTCGTTTTGGTTACTGAAGATGATGTTTGGTTTACAAAACCAGTTGAGTTGGAGGATATAACAATGCAGATGAAAACTCATGACATCGATTTGGTAAAATTAGGTTGGCATGGAAATACAGACTCTTTTACAGAATTGGACACCACAATGATTTCCGGTGATTTAAACCGTTCTTATCCAAAAAAATTATTTACTTCCAACCGTTTGGTGATGGATCTGTTTATGCATAATAAATTCAAATTTTTCTCTCTTTTGTATCGATTGGGTTTAGTTGATCATGGTACGCAACAGAAATATTGGCAACTCAATTCTATTTTGATGGGTGTTTGGCAAAAAGACTATTGGTTATACATTTGGAAAGATATGGACGGTAGAGTTGACGAGAAAACGCAATTGCGAAATGCAGCTGTTTGGTTTCATCAACGTAAAAAAAATCTCAACATTGTGGCGATGAGCCGGGAAGAATGTATGAAAACAACTTTTCAGTCTTCAGCAACAAACTCTTATCATCAATCAGATTTTGATTTTGATGTCAATTACTTTAATCACTTAATCAATGAAGCTTGGTTTAATGAATCCTTTGATGTCATGCAAAACTTCCCAAATGATTTCAGTTTAAGTTACTTTGAGCAGTTTTTAGATGAGAAAGTTAACTTAGAAGAATTTCAAAAGTGGGTTGCACAATTTAAAGATCTATACAGAAACTTAGGTGCGATCGTAGACTAAACCAATGGAAAAAAATATACCTAAAAAGAAAATTCTATTCCGAAACCGCTCCTTGGAGATGGGTGGAATCGAGAATGTATTGTTGACTATTTTAAATCATCTGGATCAATCAAAGTTTGAAATTACTTTGCTGCTCAACTATGAACAGGGTGAATTTCTAGGCAGAGTTCCGGAAGGGATAAGGGTTTTGAGTATTGGAAAGGGCACCCATACTTTTTCTAAAAATAAGATTACTTACCTAATACAAAAGAGTTTGCGAAGATTAAACTATCACTGGTTTCAAAAAAACCCTAAAGCTTTTTATAGAAAAAATCAACTTTTAGATTTGGATTTTGAGGTAGCCTTCAGCCATTATATGTTTGAAGACATTTTACAAAGTCCGAATCTAAAAAGTAAAAAACTATTTTGGTTTCACGGTGATTTAAGAAATTCTGGATTTACCGTTGAAGAAAATAACCGATTTGTGCATCAAATGGCGCAATTTGATACCGGTGTTTTTGTTTCTCAATTTTCTAAAAACATTATTGAAAAGACTTGGGGAGTTGTTTTAAATAATTCAAAGGTCATTTTTAATCTGATGCCCATAAATGAAATTCTGGAAAAATCAAAGCAGACCCAGCAGGATTTTGCTACAATTGATTTCGTTTCTGTTGGCAGATTATTTCGTCAAAAAGGTTTTAAAGATTTGCTGTCGGCACACATTCGTTTAATTAAAGAAGGATATGCCATTAAAACTCTGTTGATTGGCGAAGGCAATCAACGCGCGGAATTAGAAAAAACAATTCAAGATAATAACGTGTCAGACAGCTTTATTTTAGGTGGCTATCAACAGAATCCCTACTTTTATATAAAGACGGCAGCCTGTTTTATTTTACCTTCTTATAGTGAAGGTTATCCTTTAGTGATCGCAGAATCATTATTGCTCGA
This sequence comes from Kaistella sp., assembly GCF_041824135.1. GTDB lineage: Bacteria > Bacteroidota > Bacteroidia > Flavobacteriales > Weeksellaceae > Kaistella. Next base: position 15,026 of record NZ_JBGZYM010000044.1, read on the forward strand.
AACTTACGTATTATCTACTAGTGTCGGAGGAATACCGGAACTTATAGAATCAAAAGATGAGGGAATATTATTTCCACCTGGACCTGAACACGTTTACAGCGCGATGAAAAAAGTGTTAACAGATAGAAGCTTTCTTCAAAAGAATAGCGACGCCAAACAAAAAATAATAAATAGAAATCAACACACGCTCGATCAATTGCACGAACTCTTTAGTTGAACTTAAGTTGCATGAATCGAGGAGACTTCTTAAACATCCCGATTAGCAAAGTGTTCAAATCTCTCATCAAAGCACAGATCATATTCTGATTTTCGATGATCATCTTTTAAAAATTTTACAAAACGTTCATCTAAACTTTTAAAATATTCTGCTGAATCTAAACCTAAAATTGACGGATGAACCATGACTTCTACCGTCTCATAAGTTTTATTGTTTTGTAAAAAAGAAAATAAATTCTTTCCATTGATTTCGCAGGTATTTAACATCGAATAAAACCCTACTTCCCCGGAATTTTCATTAAATAAAGAAAGAAATTTTAACAGGAATAATTTTATAACATTTGCGAAAGAGGCCGTTCTGCCATTGAACTGATAACTTTCAAAGATGTTCTCATTAATTTCACGCACCCGTTGAATATTGTACTTCTTTGCTAATTTCCGTACAATCTTATTGATGGATGGAATAATATGTACATGTTCATGTCCGTCAATATGAGAAATATTTACACCAGCCTTTTTGATTTTCAAAATCTGGAGTTCAATTTCTTTTTCTAAATCCTCTAAAACTTTTTTAGTTTTTCTCCGAAACAATAATGTGACGAACGTATTTTTAAGTTCACCGTTGATCGACAATATATTCCCAGAAAGAAGTGCTGCAGCACAGGTGAGATTAACATGAACGCCAACTTTCAGTTGAGGACAATTTGGAATTATTTCTGAAATCGCATGATCAAAATAAGCGGTATTCGCCATTAAGCTTGCATGGCTTAGATATCCTTCGGTATTTGCCTTTAAAATCGCTTCATTCACCCCTTTCGAGAAACCAAGATCATCAGCGTTAAGAATTATTTTTTTTACCATTTATTGGAAGTTACGATTGTATCTTTTATTCAAATTAAATACTCTTCATTAATATATTAAAAATAAAATATAATTGTCCTAAAGTGTAGTTCTGGGAATTACTTTTTTTAAGTTCTGTAAAAATGCATCTAAAATATTTTAAATCCAATAATCGCTACCTATTTTCCCTATAAAATGACATTGTCAAAATCAGAACTTCTATTTTAGAAAACTACATTTCTCCCAAAAAACGCAGTATATTTGCTATGCCAGCAAAAACCCACAGATGAATTTACCCTATCGAATCATTTTAAAAATCCATACCATTTGTACGGAACTGCGCGATAAAGCCTATATCGAAATCTGCAAATCCCGAGGTTTAAAAGTAGGTAAAGACGTCGTCTTTATCGAAGCGCCAAAGTTTGGATCTGAACCATATCTGATAGAAATCGGTGACCGCACGAAGATCACGGCAAACTGCACTTTCATTAATCACGACGGTGCAATGTACGTCATCCGCTCGATGGAAAAATACCGGGACGCCAGAAATTTCGGCCCAATAAAAATTGGGAAAAATTGCTTTATCGGAAATAACTGTACGATTCTTCCTGGCGTTGAAATGGGTGATAATTGTATTTTAGGAGCGGGTTCTGTCCTTAACTCTTCCACTCCAGCCAATTCTGTTTTTGCCGGAACTCCAGCGAAATTCATTTGTACCATTGAAGAATATGGAAATAAAGCCCTGAAAAACAATGTAATGTATCCACGCGAACTCGAACAAAATCGTCGGAGTTTAGATGCTTACATCAAAGAGAATCTTGCTCACACTTACAAACCTGTAAAATAATTCTGTGGATAAGAAAAAGAAAATCCTGATCAGAATTGGTTCTCTTCGTCATGGTGGCGCAGAAAAGGTGTTGGTGACTTTTCTAAAAAATTTACCGAAAGACAAATATGAAATTGATCTCTTATTGAATTTATATTCAGGGAAATATTTACCCGAAGTTCCGGGTTGGATCAACGTTTTATACCTGAATAAAGGTGAAATGATCACCTCCAATCGTCTTCAAGACATTCCTGTGAAAGCCTTTCGGGTAATTTATCAAAGGGTTTTAAAAACGTTTCCCTCTCTTCTCTATCAATTTATTTTAAAAGGTAAAAAGTATGATATCGAGTTTGCTGCAATTCATGGATTCCGTGACGAGATTTTAAATTCACCTTTAAAGTCTTCAAAAAAACTGATATGGATTCACAATGATTTAAAGAAAACTGAATTGTATAATTATACTGACGAAGAATTTCAGAAGTTTTTTGGCTTTGATAAGATCATGGTGATTTCAGAAAAGATCCTGCATGATTTTGAAAATTTAGCAAAGACTGATCAGGAAAAAAATAAGATCGTCCGAATTTATAATCCTTTGAATACCGAAGAAATTATTGCAAAGTCGGAAGTTGGAAGTTGGAAGTCGGAAGATGAAATTCCCGTTTTCATCTCTATTGGAACAGTTTTTCCTCAAAAAGGTTTTGACCGATTATTAAAAGTTCATAGAAGACTTCTGGATGAAGGTTTCAATCATAAAATTCAAATTCTCGGCGACGGTTATGATTTTGAAAATATCAAAAAACTGCAACAAGATTTAGGTGTTGGAGAAACATCAACGCTTTTTGGTTTCACAGACAATCCTTATCCGGTTATCAAAAATGCAGATTTCTATATTCTAAGTTCACGATACGAAGGATTCGCAACAGTTTTATTTGAAGCCATTACTTTAAAAAAGAAAATTATCGCAACCGATGTTTCCGGAGTTCGGGAAATGTTGGACGATGGAAAACTGGGATTGATCGTTGATAATTCCGAAGACGGAATTTATGAAGGAATGAAAAAAGCACTTCAAAATCCGGAAAGTTTTGATCAGTACAAACAGCAGTTAAAAAATTACAAAATGCCGTTCGATCTTGAAAATTCTGTAAATTCCATCGTTAAAATTTTAGACGAATTGTAGTATTTGAGCAGTTGCCATTCTTAGGTAACTAGAAATCTAAATTGCAAAGATTCTTCACTACACTTTGTTTCGTTCAGAATGACAAAAACGTTACTTTTGTAAACTCATGAAAAACTCCATCATTCAAAAAGATTTTTATCGCGAAAGTGGCGTGATGCTTTCTAAGTTTGAAATATTTAAAAAATGTTTCAATCCGAATCTTCATTTCATTTACCTTTTAAGAACGACTCAGAAATATCCTAAAAACTCATTTTTAGGAAAGTTTTGGAGATTGGTACTGAGACGTTATCAGATTAAATATGGTTTTCAAATCTATCCTGAAACACAGATCGGTGAAGGTTTATATCTCGGACATTGGGGTTTACTGGCCATTAATCCAAAGGTAATTATCGGCAAAAACTGCAACATCGCTCAAGGCGTAAGTATTGCTCAAGCAAATCGTGGCAAATTTATTGGGACCCCAATTATCGGTGATGAAGTGTGGATCGGACCCAACGCAGTAATCGTAGGCGGAATTACGATCGGAAACAATGTCTTAATTGCACCGAACGTTTATCTGGCAGAAGATGTTCCCGACAATTCTTTGGTCATCGGAAATCCTTGCCGAATTTTCAATATTCACAACGCAACAGAAGGTTACATTAATAATAAGGTTTAAGAATTTCTTCTCTGTTTGATGGTAAAGATTCTGGCCATCATCATTCCATCAGATTTACGGATCAAAGTACTGCATAATTTCACTCTGCTTTCTGACAGGTTTTCTACCGAATTTAAAACATAAATTATTTTGTCGCGGGAATCACAATTCGCGTAATACATCACATCTCTAAAAAGAGTAAAATAATTTTCTTCCCACTTCAATTGGCCTTGCGAATTAAAAAACTGTAATTCACAGAAATCATTGATGATCGGATACGACGCGAAATACAAAAGCCCAACGCCGTTCAAATCATAATAAGGATTTAAGGAATACTCGAACCTATATAATTGCTCATCTGAAAGATGGAAGATATAATCTTTGTAGAAGAAAGTTTTCAGTTCATTTTTTTTAATCAATCGATATTCATTACCAAACACAGGAAATTCTGAATATTGCTTGATTTCACAATGTTCGACCGTTGGTTGACTTTTCGCTAAACTTTTATTATCGCCCGTTGATTTCCGAATAGAAAAACTGGTCATCATATCGATTTTAATAGTGTTATCGAGCGACTCAAAATTAGTGTTGCTAAAAAACATTCCCATTCCAAAACGGGAAAGTTCTGCTTTAAACTCAAAGGGATTATTTTCTTTAAAATCGTTTAAATTTCCGTTTCCATCAATTCTAATTCTTACAAATGTGGCGTAAAGTCGGTTTCCAACATCATCTTTTAATTCAGATGAAGAAGTTCCTAAACCTTCACAAAGTAAATCCCAATGCAAACTTCCGGCTTCTTTAAAAAGCCAGTTTTCAGAAAGCGCCTCCAAGCATAATTGAGGCATATTGATGAAATTGCGTTTTACATTAATCGGTTCTGCAATTGTGGCCACCATAGTTTTCGATTTCACAAAGCCTTCGCCATCGCAATAATTTAAAATGTCCTGAAGATTATGGAACGAAAGCCATTCTTTATTAGGAATCATTTTGCCCAACTTATTTTCGATCTCCACACGCAAAGAAACCAAATCAATACTGTCGATTTTCAAGTTCCGGAATTCATCAGCATAATTTTCTTCGGTAAGCGTAGGCAAAAGTTTTTGGACGATACTTTTCATTCAATTGTATTTACGTACAAAAGTATCAATCTTTCAATGAAGTCGCTTACATTTAGTACAAAAAACTTATTTTTGTGTCAGATCATTTATAGTTCTAAATGATCCTTTATTAAATTTTAATGCTCACCAAATTTTAATTCTATATGAAAAAACCTATCGATAGTATATTTGAAAATAATAAAAAATGGGTAGAATCTCAAATTAAAGACAGTTCAGATTTCTTTAAAAATCTGTCACTTACTCAAACTCCTGAATTTCTTTATATCGGGTGTTCCGACAGTCGCGTTTCTGCAGAGGAAATGATGGGAATGAAACCGGGGGAACTCTTTGTTCATCGGAACATTGCGAACGTCGTAAACACTTTGGATATGAGTGCCACTGCGGTAATTCAGTACGCTGTAGAACATCTTCAGGTGAAACATATTATCGTTTGCGGACATTACGGTTGTGGTGGAATAAAAGCTGCGATGACACCGGAAGATTTAGGTCTTTTGAATCCGTGGTTGCGAACTATTCGTGATGTGTATCGTTTGCATCAGGCAGAACTGGACTCGATTGAAGATGAACAAAAACGCTACGACCGATTGGTAGAACTGAATGTTCAGGAACAGTGCATTAACGTTATTAAAATGGCTTGTGTGCAGGAAGAATATTTGGTAGACGAATATCCGATTGTGCATGGTTGGGTTTTCGATATGAAAACAGGAAAAATCATCGATTTAGAAATTGACTTTGAAAAAATCCTGAAAGACATTCAAAAAATCTACAACTTAACCAACTCGAATTGGGTGATGAGTAAAAAGAATAATAAAAATATGCAGTAACAATTCTTATTTTTATATAAGAAAAAGATCAACAATTAAAGATGAAAAAAGCTTTGGATTCTTTCAACATTAAGGAATTAAGAGGATTAAGGTTTATGTCTTTGAGACAAAGTAGATAAAGACGTTACTCAATCGGTTAAGAAAAATCAATAGATTTTTAGATTAAGAAATTTAAGATTCTCTGCGAAAATAAAAATAGACACATGCCGTTTTCGCTTTTAAAGAAATTATTTTCCGTTAAAAGAAGTCATGGCATTCTGAATCCCAGCAAATACAAAAGATAAACAAGCTTTGGCAGACTTCTCGATTCGTTCGGGAAGTTTTTCTTTTTCTTCACCTTCCCATTTTCCTAAAACATAATCGACCTGTCTTCCCTCAGAAAATTCTGCAGAAATCCCAAATCTTAAGCGTGGATAATTTTGAGTTTGCAATTGTTCCTGAATGCTTTTCAATCCGTTGTGTCCCGCATCAGAACCTTTCATTTTCATTCTTAATGTTCCAAAAGGCAAAGACAAATCATCGGTCACAATCATTAAATTCTCGACAGGTATATTTTCTTTCTGCAGCCAAAAACGAACGGCGTTCCCAGAAAGATTCATATAGGTATCTGGCTTCAGAATAAAGACTTTTCTGCCTTTATATTTTCCTTCTGCCATCAAACCAAAATTAGATGATTTAAATGGTGCCTCAATGGTTTCTGCAATTTTTTCAGCAACTTTAAACCCGACGTTATGCCGGGTTTCTACGTATTCTTCGCCTTTATTTCCGAGACCTACAATCAGGTATTTCATTTCAGTAAAAATTATCGCTTAATATATTCATATTTTAAAACTGCCTGACTCGCTGTAGCCACAGTTGGATAATCATCTCCATCGTAGCTATAAACGTAATTTACAGGATCTCCAACACCATCGGTCTTAACGGATGCAGTTTTATAATTATTTGAAGATAAACCCTGAACTGAATTGGTGCCTACAAGAAAATGCGCTCCGGCAATATTAAATTCAAGTGGCAATGTTGCCAAAGGGTTTTTGAAAGTGTCGTAATTGCTCAACTTTACCTCAAATACAATCGGTGGAATATTAAATGGAGGTGGAGCATTCACAGAAGTTGTCATTTTCCAGGAAGAAATATTATTTCCCACAAAAAGAAGCTCGCTCACAAGCTTAGAAAACTCGGTGTAGGTGCCGGGATTGTCTATGTCTTCCTGCAGAATCGATGTCGTAATCATTTTCAGTTTACCTGCAGTATCGTAAGTGAAGTTAGTTTCATTTCTAGATAGTTCTTCTCCGCCAGCTTCCATCTTTCCGGTGCTGCCAGTTAATTTTCCGTTGGTATAAATAAGATTTGTAGTAGCGTTAACGATCGTTGCACCATCCATCTGGTTCAGTACCATCTGAGATAGTTTATCTTTATCATAGGTCAAAAAAATATCGATCTGGTCCCCATCTTCGTCAACATTGATGCTACTGAGAATTCCAGAATTATAATTATAATTGATCGTAGAGATTTCGCCATCGCTGTTGGTGGCAGTCATCCTTTTCAATAGCTTGGTTTGCCCTGTACCTCCACCGTTTTGACCCGGCTCATTCACTCCGAACAGCAGATCGCCATTTTCAGCACGTCCTGGTTCGCACGAAAATAAAATGACCAAGCTGAAAATAAAACTTAGAAAACCTATTAATTTTTTCATTATTAAAAAACATTTGAGCAAAAGTACTCTTTTTTTAGAAATTATATTGAACGTTTTAATTCGCTAAAATCCTTTCCAAAACAGCATTCACCTCATCTACATTTTGCACATTTTCTTTGCGCATCATTAATTGATTTCCTTCTTTGCTGGTTTTTTCTTTTAAAGTAGCTTCCTTCGGATTCTTCGATAAGTAAGAAATAATATTCCTGAATTTTTCACTTTGATAAAACTTGTCTTGTGGATTAGGCGGAAAATATCCGAGGAAAGTTCCGTTCTTCACAACGATCTTATCAAAACCGATATCGGCAGCTATCCATTTTAGTTCTACCGATTTTAAAAGATTGATGGCTTCCGATGGCAAAGCGCCAAAACGGTCAACGAGTTCCAGTTCCAATTTATGCAGATCTTCTTTGTTCTCAATTTCTGCTAATTTTTGATATAATGACAATCGCTCTTCAATACTTTGAACATAAGAATCGGGTAACATCAACTCTAAATCAGTATCAATATTAACTTCTTTGGTTGATTTAAAGAGTTTCTTACGGTCTTCTTCATTATCAAAAAGATCTTCAAACTCCTCATCATTCTGAAGTTCTTCCAAAGCTTCCTGCATGATTTTCTGATACGTATCAAAGCCCATTTCATTAATGAAACCACTTTGTTCACCGCCCAACAAATCTCCAGCGCCACGAATTTCTAAATCCTTCATCGCAATCTGAAAACCGCTTCCTAAATCTGAAAACTGCTCAATCGCTTCTAATCTTTTTCGGGCATCTGGAGTGACCATATCAAACGGCGGGGTGATTAAAAAACAAAAGGCTTTCCGATTGCTTCGTCCGACACGACCGCGCATCTGGTGAACATCTGCCATCCCGAAACGTTGAGCATCATTAATGAAGATCGTATTCGCATTCGGTACATCCACTCCACTTTCGATAATCGTCGTCGAAACCAAAACGTCATATTTTCCTTCCATAAAATCGAGAACGTTGCGTTCCAATTGCTTACCGTCCATCTGTCCGTGACCTGTAATCACTTTAGCATCAGGAACTAAGCGTTGAATTAAACCTGCAATATCTTTTAAATTTTCAATTCTATTATTAATGAAATAAACCTGACCATCTCTTTGAAGTTCATACGAAATTGCATCACGAATCATCTCTTCATCCCAACCTACAATCTGAGTTTCCACAGGTTGACGATTTGGCGGTGGAGTTTTAATAACGGATAAATCCCGAGCCGCCATTAATGAAAATTGCAATGTTCTAGGAATAGGGGTCGCCGTCAATGTTAAAGTATCAACATTGTTTTTCATCGTTTTCAATTTATCTTTAACTGAAACCCCGAATTTATGTTCTTCATCAATAATTAGAAGACCGAGATCTTTAAATTTCACTGAACTTCCCACCAATTGATGCGTTCCAATTACGATATCAATTTTACCATCAGCTAAACCAGCTAAAGTTTCTGCTTTCTGCTTCGCCGACCGGAATCGGTTCATGTAAGAAATCGTAACCGGAAAATCTTTCAATCGCTCTGTAAAACTTCGATAATGTTGAAATGCCAGAATAGTGGTCGGAACTAAAATTGCTGTTTGCTTCCCATCGGTTGCCGCTTTAAAAGCTGCTCTAATCGCAATCTCCGTTTTTCCGAAACCTACATCGCCGCAAATTAGACGATCCATAACGGAATCATTTTCCATATCTGTTTTTACATCGATCGTTGCCTTTTCCTGATCTGGCGTGTCTTCGTAAATAAAGCTGGCTTCCAGTTCATTTTGTAAATAAGTATCTGGTGTAAACGCAAAACCTCTGGCTGTTTTTCGCTCTGCATATAAACGGATCAAGTCAAAAGCAATCTGTTTTACTTTCGCTTTTGTTTTTTGCTTTAAAGTTTTCCAGGCAGGAGAACCCAATTTTGATAAAACAATTTCACGTCCGTCGGGGCCGTTGTATTTTGAAATTTTATTTAAAGAATGAATGCTTACATAAAGCAAATCTCCATTTTTATAAGTCAGTTTAAAACATTCCTGAATTTTACCATTATTATTCACCTTCACCAAACCCATGAATTTTCCGATGCCGTGGTCGATGTGCGTGATATAATCGCCGACTTTCATCTGCATCAGATCTTTCAGCGTGATCTGTTCCGATTTGGCAAACGAGTTCTTGGCTTTATATCTTTGATAACGATCAAAGATCTGATGATCGGTGTACACTGAAATTTTATGATCCAGATCAACAAAACCTTCGTGCAGTTCTGATTTAAAAGACTTGAATAAAAATTTTGCTTTTTTCTCTGCAAGATCTTTTGAATCATTTTCATCATCTGAAGAAGTTTGTTGGGATATCAATTCTTCAAAAATCGATTCTAATCGTTCTTTCTGTTTTTCGGTAGAAAATGAGATCCAGGTTTGAAAACCATCATTTTGTTTTTCTTCTAGATCTTCGAGTAGAAGTTCAAACTTTTTATGGAAACTTGGCTGTGGTGTTTGATTCAGTTGAATAATTTCGCCATCACTTCCTTTCACTTCCTGTAAAGTAAAATCGATCCACTCAAATTTGTTGATGTCTTTGATGAAGTCTTCTTCGGAAACGAAAAGCTCTGTGGGAGGTAATTGTCGGATTTCCGTATTCAATGTTCCGAACTTCGTTTCTGCCTTTTCGTAAAAGTTTTTAATAAAATTAAAACCGACAAAAGCGTTTTTCGTAATGACAACTAAATCTTTCGGTGCCAAATCAAACAAAGAAACTTTGGTTCCCTGTGCAGAAAAATTCATATTGGAAACTAACTGAAATTCTTTGATCTTCTCTTTTGAGAGTTGCGTTTCAATATCAAAAGTCTTGATGCTATCCACTTCATTACCGAAAAAAGTAATTCGATACGGTTCTTCATTAGAGTAAGAAAAGACATCTACAATTCCACCTCTCACTGAAAATTCGCCTGGTTCAGAAACGAAATCGGTATGATTGAAATTAAACTGATGAAGCAATTCTTCCGTAAAATTAAAGTCCAGTTGATCACCCGTTTTTATGGTGTGAGAAATCGCTTTGAAATCATCTTTCTTCATCACCCTTTCTGCCAATGAAGCAAAAGGCGCAATCATGACCCGTGGTTTTTTATCGTTATGAATTCTATTCAAAACTTCAGTTCTTAAAACCAAATTAGCGTTTTGAGTTTTCTCAATCTGATAAGGTTCCAAATGAGTCGGAGGAAAATAAAGAACATTTTCTTTGCCCAACAAATCTTCAAGTTCTGCAGTAACATATAGCGCATCTTCTTTATCATCCGTTAAAAACAGAAGCGATTTCTTTTTAATCAGAAATAATTCTGCTGCGAAAACGGCGGGTGAAGATCCTGCAAAAGACTTTACAGCAAGGTGTTTATTATGATCGAGTTGGGTAAACAATTCTTGACCAAATCCTAAATGTAGAAGTTGGGGAACAAATGTTTCTGTAATGTTTTTTAACTGCATAAATTAAATCGAAAAAGGACTGATTACAAAACGGAAAAGCGATTTCGGGACTTTTCCGAAATCGTTTGAACGTGCAAATTTAAAGAATTATTTCTTACCACTTTTTTAAAAGCATATTTGGCTGACAGGATTAATACCGTCATTATACAGTAGCTCTAGAACTTGTATTAATAGCATATAACATTCTATAATTTATCGATCAATGGCATTACGTTTGAGACATCGCTACCAATAAAAAAAAATATTATGAAATCAACAATTTTAGAAAACAACCGAAAATCAACAGTCAAGAAGGTGATGAAATTTTTCGGATTATTTCTTTTGGTATTTTCAATCTTTGCAATGTCATCTTGCAGAAGCGACGATGATCCTGTAGACAACGACTTTTTTGCAGGAACGTATAAAGGGAACATCTCTTATTTTGATGGTTCTTCAACAATTACAAAAGATAACGGAAGCGTTTTCGTAACTAAAATTGCAAGCGGAACCAAATATAACTTCCGATTTTCTGATGGAATTCCAGATCTAAACGGAGTTGAATTTAAGCAAGAAGGTGATAATGTCTTGGTGATGGTAGGTTCTACCGAAAGTGCGTATATCAGAATCGACAATAACACCCTAAAAATAGCTTACACAAGAGACGGGAAAATTTGGACTGCAAACGGTTCAAGATAATCTTAAGCAACTTTATATATAAAACTGTTTCATTTATTTGAAGCAGTTTTTTGCTTTTAATATGTATCCAACTAATTCGATATTGACCACCACGTTAAATTTTGGTTAAAATGAACTTATAATCAAACCCATTTGGTTGAATTATTTACTTTTACAATGTTAAATGGCAAATATTTAAATACTTATCAATGAAAAAAACAATCACTTTCATGTCCTTAGTTCTAGGACTTACTTTGGCTAATGCACAACAGACTACGCCCGTAAAATCGACAACCCTAGCTCCTACTAAGGTTGAAAAAATGAACACTGTAAAAAAACAGGACGTTGCAAAATCCAAAGTAATAGCAGCCAAACCAGCACCGACAAGTTCAGCGGTTAAACTTAAAAAAAACGGAACGCCCGACAAAAGGTTTAAAGCGAACCAACGACTTAAAAAAGACGGTACACCGGACAGAAGATATAAAACAAAATAAATCCAGTTAATACCGGAGAAGCCCCGCAATTTATTTCGGGGCTTTTTTTATATCTTTAAAAAAAAATTATGCGGTTTTTATTCACCTTGACCATTGTTGTGTTAGTCACTACTTTTAGTAGTTGCGCGTCAGAAAATCGCGATAACGCCCGTGCGTACGTGGAGGGAAAGATTACAGGCACCCAACTGGATTATAATAAAATAGCCATCCTGCTTAAAAGTGATGATAAAAATATCGCAGAAACAATTCCTACGAATGCCGGAGAATTCGTTTTGTCAGGTCCTTTGTTAAACGATTCATTTTCTTTGGTCTTAAACAAAAAAATTAAATCTTTCACCGCTTCGAAAACAGGTTGTACGATTTCCGGAGATAGTTTGGAAATTCTCGTTCCGACAGGAATAACTTATATCACTTTTAACGAAATAATTGTAGAACCATGAGAATTACATTTTTAATAATTTTCGGCGTTTCTACTTTTCTTTTTGGACAGAATAAGAAAAAAGGATTGGACGTTGTCTCTAATATTGAGGCGAAAATGATTGTGATGAAACCAATTGGCAATAATCATTTATCAAAACTACTTATGCCGTTTTATGGTTTTGGCTTTGGTGGGAACTTAATGACGCCCGTTAATTTTGGAGTTGGACTAGATTACAACGTTCTTTTTTCTAATGTAAAATATGGAGAGCAAAACCTCTATGGTAACATTGGCTCGCCGACCATTACCAACATTGATCTATATGTTACCCATCGTGAAATTATTTCTGAAGATTTCTCCATTGAAGAAATGGCTGGGTTCAGTTTTTATCGACAAACCAACTTATTAATAGATGGAAAAAACGAAAAATTAAAAGACAACGCAACGGGTTTTAATCTCGGTGGAAAAGCTTTGTACACTTTGGATCGCGAAGGTTACCAGCAGGTTTTTGTTGCTGCAAAAGTCAATTTTTATTTCACGAATATTTATAATGAAAATTCAGAAATTCAGAAATTTTATAATCGATCAACTTTCTTAAGTTTGAATCTCGGATATCGCTATAACTTCTAAAATTTATTCTAATGAAAACTATTTTATTTTTAAGTCATGTTTTGAGCGCCTTTTTCCTGATGTCTCCAAACAGTTGTCAACAAGCAGAGTACAGCAATGACTCCCGAATTTTTGTCGAAGGGAAAGTCATTTCTGCCAACGCAGCTGGAGTTCAGATTAAACTGATTTCAGATAATATTTTGATCTCAGAAACAAAACCACTTGCCGACGGAACTTTCAAACTGGGTGGTCCTGGTACAACCGCCTATAAATATTTATCATTTGGCAAAAAGATAAAATCATTTAGCGCTATTCAACCAGACTGCAAATTATCTTATGATTCTCTCTATATCGTTTTACCTGAAAAAACCTATTTTAAATTCACCCAAATAACCATCGAACCATGAAAAAATATGTATTTCTTTTCCTGTTAGTTTCAGGAAGTATATTTGCTCAAAAAGACAATTTCTCTTTTGAATTGCAGGGCAACACTTACTCTGGTTTAGGAAACAATTTCATTTCTGAAGGTCTTGGAACCTTTACGGGTTTCGGTGCGGGAATTACCGGAATAATTTATAAAAATTTCGGTTTAGGTTTTGAATTTCATAAAGGGTTTACCGAGGTAAAAGATGTTTCAGTTTTTGGAGATCTTAGAAATCCTGCACTTACAACTTTTGAAATTTTAGCATTATACCGCTATCACGCCACAGAAAAATTTCAAATCGAAGGGAATATCGGTGTCGCAAACATGCAGATTAAGAGCAAATCAGATTACAGGACCGATGGATTTAGCGAAGGCGGAACTGCTTTCGTTCTTGGAGCAAAAGGACTTTACAGCATTACCAAAAATAATTCTCTTTATGTTTTGGGTTCGCCGAGATTATATTTTCTCTCTACTGGTACAACAATCGATAACCCTGAAGCCGACAAATACTATTCAAAACCGACGTTGCTTAATTTTACTTTAGGATTAAGACTTTATTTCTAAAATGCCTTAAATTTGCGTCATGATCAATTTCATTAAGAAAAATATCGCTTTAATCTGGGCAAAAAATCACGTTAAAGGAACGCAGACTTTTAAACAAAATGCGATCAAAGATCAAGAGGTACTTTTACTTTCTTTGGTAAGAACTGCAGAGAAAACTTTGTTTGGCCGAGCTCATCAATTTGAAAACATAAAAACCATTCACGACTTTCAAACACAAGTTCATGTTGCTGATTATGAAGACCTAAAGCCTTATATTGAAAAAGTAAAAAAAGGACAAAGACAAATTCTCTGGACCGAAACACCCGAGTATTTTGCGAAAACTTCAGGCACCACTTCCGGGTCCAAATATATTCCTATCTCTAAAGAAGGAATGCCTTACCAGGTTGCCGCAGCCCAAAGTGCCATCTTTCATTACATTGCTCAAAAGAACAACGCAGATTTCGTGAGTGGTAAAATGATTTTTATCCAGGGAAGTCCTGAATTGGAAGAAGTAAACGGAATTAAGACCGGACGATTGTCTGGAATTGTGGCTCACCACGTTCCTTCTTACTTACAAAAAAACCGTTTGCCGAGTTTAGAAACCAACCTCATCGAAGACTGGGAAGAGAAAGTTGATGCGATTGTAAAGGAAACCGAAAAAGAAAACATGACTTTGATTTCGGGAATTCCACCGTGGTTGATTATGTATTTTGAAAAGCTAATTGAACGAAACGGAAAGAAAATAACAGAACTTTTCCCGAACCTTCAATTGATCATCACCGGTGGCGTTAATTACGAACCGTATCGCGACAAGATGAATGAACTGCTTGGAAAACCGGTAGACACCGTGCAGACATTCCCAGCGAGTGAAGGGTTTTTTGCGTTCCAGGATGATTATCAAAAAGAAGGCTTGCTGCTTTTAACGAATCACGGAATTTTCTACGAATTTATTTCACTGGAAGAATATGGGAAACCTGAGGCTAAGAGATTGACTTTAAAAGATATTGAACTTCATAAAGATTACGCTTTAATCCTGACCACCAATTCTGGACTTTGGGCTTATTCCATCGGCGATGTGGTTCGGTTTATTTCTAAGGATCCTTACCGGATATTAGTTTCCGGAAGGACCAAACATTTTACCTCGGCTTTTGGTGAACACGTTATTGCCTTTGAAGTAGAAGAAGCATTGAAAGCCACCGTTGAAAAATTTCCGGCACAGATCACGGAATTTCATCTTGCTCCACAGGTCAATCCAACATCGGGATTACCTTACCATGAATGGTTTATCGAGTTTGAAAAAGAACCTGCAGATTTAGAAACCTTTAGAAATAACTTAGATGATGAAATGCGGAAAAGGAATGCGTATTACGATGATTTAATTTCTGGTAAAATCTTGCAACCTTTAATGATCAGTTCCTTGAAGAAAAATGCTTTTCAGGATTATGCCAAATCGGAAGGTAAATTAGGCGGACAAAATAAAATTCCACGTTTAGCAAACGACCGAAAAATTGGTGATTTTCTGGAAAGTTTTAAGAAGTAGATTCTAATTAGAAACCACTTTCAATCCAACTACGGAAGCAATCAAGGTAAACACAAAAAACATTCGCCAAAAAGTCGCAGGTTCATTGAAAATAAACATTCCCATAAAAACTGCACCAACAGCTCCGATTCCAGTCCAAACCGCGTACGCCGTTCCAATCGGAATAGGACTGGCGCCAACAGAAATTGCTTTGTACAATAAAAACATACTCAGAAAAAGAGAAATCACGAAACCAGCCCACCAGAAATAACTTTCCTTTCCAGTAGTCTCCTGCGCTTTTCCAAGGCACGTGGCAAATCCGGTTTCAAATAAGCCACCGATAATGAGTAAAATCCAATTCATTTTCCAAAGATAAATTTTTAATTTAAAATCAATGTGTTCTATCAAAGTCGCGGCTGCACGGATATGAAATTCAAAAACTTCAACAAAAGAATAATTCGTTAGAAAAAGGGCAAATAACAAATCAGTGAAATTGTGACAAAAAAATGAAAATCTATCAGCTCATCTGCAATGATTTTTCATTTCTAAAATTTACTTTTGCAAAATGTTTTCACTAAAACCCATTCAAACCTTAAAAATCCCCGAGTTCCGAAATCTCATGACGGGACGATTTTTTCTAATTCTGTCTTTCAGAATGTTGGCAACATTAATGGGTTGGTGGGTTTATCAATTGACCAAAGACCCTTTTGCGATTGGCTTAATTGGTTTATCAGAAGTTATTCCCGCAGTTTCTACTGCACTTTATGCAGGTCACGTGATCGATAATTCTGAAAAGAAAAGACTCTTATTAATTTTCAATTACGCCTACGTTTTCCTCATCGGCTTACTTGCGATATTGGCATTTTTTGGGAGCAGTCATTTTCATTTAAGTAATATCCACATTTCTTATTTTATTTACGCCATCATTTTTTGCACAGGATTTTGTCGTGCTTTTATCGGTCCCATTGTTCCGTCGATGATTCCAAAAATTGTCAGTCGAGAACAACTTCCGAATGCGATCACTTTAAACCAAGCGACCTTTCTCACGGCTTCAGTTTCTGGCCATGCTTTAGGTGGATTTCTAATTGGCTGGATTCACATTCCCGAAACCATTCTCGTCATCGTAGGTTTAATGATTTTTTCATCTCTCTTTTTCTGGCTTCTCAACAAGCATCCGTCTGAAATCAGCGACCGAAAAATGGGCGTGGTCCAAAGCATGCGCGAAGGAATCGCCTACATTTACAAAACCAAAGAAATTCTGGGTGCACTTTGTCTCGACATGTTCGCCGTTCTTTTTGGCGGTGCCGTCGCTATGATTCCGGTTTTCGCCACTGATATTTTAAAGGTCGGCGCCGAAGGTTTTGGCTTACTTAATGCCGCTTCCGACATCGGTTCAATGTGCATTATTTTATTTCTAGCCTTTGTTCCTTTAAAGAAAAACCAAGGGAAAATTCTTCTTATCGCCGTTGCAGGGTTTGGTTTATGCATCATTGGATTCGGACTTTCACAACTCTATTGGCTCTCTTTTTTCCTATTGGTTGCCAGCGGAATGCTCGACGGAAGTTCAGTCGTCATCCGCGGCACGATTGTTCAACTGAAAACGCCAGATCATATTCGTGGTCGAGTTTTGAGTGTGAATTCAATCTTCATTATGTCGAGCAACGAAATGGGACAGTTCGAAAGTGGCGTCGCAGCCAAACTTCTCGGAGTGGTGCGTTCCGTCGTTTTTGGTGGAACCATGACCGTTTTGATTGCACTTTTAGTCGGAACCACCGTTCCAAAACTTCGCAAAATGAACTATTAACTATTTAGGAGCATCAAGAGTTTCGCTTCTTACCAGTTAAGACCGGCTCTTCACTACAATCTTTTTTGCCCTACCTTTGGCCAAGGCAAAAAAAGGATTTTCATTGCGATCCGGGCTAAAAGAACGACCCGATGCCTTTTGACTTATCAACATCGCAACAAACTAACAAACAACGTATTGACGACGATATAGAAGATATTGTTGATTAAATATTCAGAACAAAAACTTAAAAAAACTATCTTTGTCACATGGCACAAAAGGAAACTTTATCTTCATTAATTCATGGAAATTTCGCTAAGGAACTTTCGATTTCCGATGGCAAAATGCCTCCAAATGCAATAGAATTCGAGAAGCTCGTTATCGGAACTTTTTTAATTGATAAAAAAGGATTGGATTATTCCATCGATCTATTGACGGCAGATGTATTCTACGATCCGCGACATCAAGAGATTTTCCGTGCTATTGTTAAGTTGTTTGAAGGAAATCATCCCGTCGATTTAATGACGGTGATTCAGGAATTAAAGAAAACGGAGAAATTAAACCTGGCTGGTGGCGACCATTATATCATCGATTTAACAATGGGCGTTTCGTCCAGTGCCCATATCGAATATCATGTTCGGGTGATCTTGGAGAAATTTATTTTACGAAGTTTAATTAATGTTTCTGCCAACGTTATCGACAGCGCGTATAAAGAATCTACAGACGTTTTCGAACTACTAGACAAAGCAGAACAATCCTTTTTCGAAATCACCAACGACACGATTAAGAAAGGTTTCGATACTGCCAATACTTTGGTAACTCAGGCAATTGAAACCATCAAAGCCTTAAAGGACAAAGAAGGGATCTCTGGAATCCCCTCTGGATTTAAAGATATTGACAAGGAAACCGGTGGTTGGCAAAATTCAGATTTAATTATTATCGCAGCTCGTCCAGCGATGGGGAAAACTGCCTTTCTACTTTCTATGGCCAGGAATATCGCGGTAGAACATAATATTCCAATGGCTTTATTCTCGCTTGAAATGGCCTCGGTTCAATTGATTACCAGAATGATCGCCTCAGAAACGGGAATATCTTCTGAGAAATTAAGAAAAGGACAAATGTCTGATGAAGAATGGCAACGACTGTTTTCCAATGTTTCGGCCTTAGAAAATGCGCCTTTATATATTGATGAAACACCTTCACTTTCCGTCTTTGATTTCCGTGCAAAATGTAGAAGATTAGTGATGCAGCATGGTGTGAAAATCATCATGGTCGATTATCTTCAATTAATGACCGCCAACTCTGGTAAAGGTGGTGCCGGAAACCGTGAGCAGGAAATCGCCATGATCTCCCGTTCCCTAAAAGCGATCGCCAAAGAACTGAACGTTCCTGTAGTTGCACTTTCACAGCTTTCGAGAAGTGTAGAAACAAGACCAGGAAAAAGACCGATGCTTTCTGACCTTCGTGAATCCGGAGCAATTGAACAGGATGCCGACATCGTATCCTTTATCTTCCGTCCGGAATATTATAAAATAACCACTTGGGATAATGATGAAGACGGCGGCGAATCTTCCACTGAAAATCAGGCAGAGTTAATCATCGCAAAACACCGTAACGGTGCGACTGCAGATGTAAGAATGTCTTTCCATAAAAATATAGCGAAATTTGGCGACCTCGATCTATTTGGCGGTAGCGGCGGTTATGGTTATCAGTCCTCCAACTTCGGACAACAAGATACACCAGGCGGTTTTGAGAAAATTAAAACCACCATTGATCCAGGTGCTGCGTTTGACTTGCCTAGCAAACAAAACCTTTCCGGCTCTTCGATGAATGATTTGGATGATGATGACGATTTTCAATTTTAGGAATGAGTCTTAGAATAGAAATTTATACCGACGGCGCTTGTAGTGGAAATCCTGGAAAAGGCGGTTACGGAATCGTGATGAAGGTTCCCGAAAAAAATTACGAAAAAAGATACGCTCAAGGTTTTCGCCTGACAACCAATAACCGTATGGAATTACTGGCGGTCATCACGGCGTTGGAAAAACTAAAATCCACCGATAACGATATCCACATTTTCACCGACAGCAAATATGTTTCTGACGCTATTAATCAGAAATGGATCTTTGGGTGGATCAAAAAAGGATTTAAGAATGTTAAAAATAATGATCTGTGGAAAAGAATGGTTCCTTTAATTAAAACACACCAAACTACTTTTCATTGGGTTAAAGGTCATGCCGGACATCTTGAAAATGAAATATGTGATCAACTTGCCGTGAAAGCAGCGCAGACTGAACCATTACTCGTAGACGAGTTTTTTGAGAAACAGCAAAACGGCGGACTTTTTTAAGAGTGAATTGCTTCGCAGTGAATGGTCAATTTACAATAGTCAAGTAGCGTTGTTGTGGATAGTGAATTTTCTTAAATTGACTTATTCAATGCTTACCTATTCACCCAAATAAATTCGTCAATTACTCTTTAACCTGAAGAATTTAACCATTAAGATTTGGGTTAAGGAGTTAAGATTCATTAAGTTATTTTTGACAGGTCAAAAATGGTAGCCGCCTTCAAAATTCACCTTTAGAAATTCCCAATTCACTTATTCATTTCGGATAAAATTCCCGATCTATTTTTTCATCTGAAAAAATCCGGCTCATTTAATTATATTTGTTTTATGGATTACCTCGAAGCCCTCAACAAAAGATATTCGGTCAAAAAATTTAATGCAGAAAAAACAGTATCGGCTGATGCACTTTTTCATATACTTGAGGCCGCCAGACTATCGGCTAGTTCTCTGGGATTACAACCCTACAAAATCCTTATTGTAGAAAGTCCAGAAATGAAAGAAAAACTCATTCCGGCTTTCTACAACCCTTCTCAGATTTCTACCTGTTCCCATTTAATAGCCATCGTATCTAAAAACGATATTGAGTCTCAATATATTGGCGATTACTTTAGTAATATATCACAAACGAGAGAAGTTCCGTTGGAAAGTTTAAACCCATTTAAACAAAGCATCAGCAATCATATTGAGAGATTATCAAAAGAAGAAGTAATGACCTGGGCAGACAAACAGTGCTATATTGTTTTAGGAAATCTGATGTTTGCCGCGGCTTTAGAAAATGTGGATACTTGTCCGATGGAAGGTTTTAAACAGGAAAAAATAGATGAAATTTTAGGACTCGATGTCGGAATAGAAAAAGTTGCCGTGACTTTAGCAATTGGATACCGTTCCGAAGAAGATGAGTTTCAGAATTTTAAAAAAGTACGGAAACCAACTGAAAAATTGTTTAAATTTATTTAATTAAATTTGATAAGTTAAACTGATTATAATGAATGCAATAAGACAAATTGTGGAAGTAAAAGACCGAAAAATCAGTATAGAATTACCGGAAAATTTCAGCGCAGAAAAAGTTGAAGTTATTATTTTCCCTGCTGATGAAGACGGAAATTATGATATTTCTGAAGAAGAGAGAAATATAATGCGCGAAAGAGTAGAGAATACAGATCCTGAGAAATTCAAAAACTGGCGTGACATAAGAGAAAAATATCTGTAGATGTTTACGGTTATATTTACCGAAGAAGCAATTGACGATCTTCATATTGCAATCGATTATTATACAAATATCTCTTCTCAATTAGGAAAAAGATTCATTGAAAACTTTGATAAAAGCTCGTTGGAATTAGAAAATATTCCATTTTTTCAAATACGCTATGATGAAATGCGCGTTCGGAAAATTAGCAAATTTCCTTTGTTACTGCATTTTACCATCACCGAAAATAAAATCGTAATTGTTCATGGTGTACGGTTTGCAAAACAAAACCCCGAAAACTACCCTAAAATTTAAACCTCGAACCAACTCAATGATAAAAGCAGACGTACTCGTCATCGGATCAGGAATCTCCGGACTTTCTTATGCGATCAAAATTTCCGAAAGAATGCCAGATGCGAAGATCATCATCGTTACCAAAGCAGATGAAGATGAAAGCAATACCAAATATGCCCAAGGTGGTTTGGCGGTAGTTACGGACTTTGACAATGATGGATTTCAAAAACACATCGACGATACGATGCGTGCTGGCGACGGAGAAAACAATCTCGATGTCGTGAAAATGGTCATCGAAGAAGGTCCGGAAAGATTTAAAGAACTGGTAGATTGGGGAACCAATTTCGACAAGAAAGATGGAAATCTGATGCTCGGTCGAGAAGGCGGCCATACGGAGAACCGAATCGTTCACCACAAAGATATTACGGGAAAAGAGATCGAACGAGCCTTATTGGAAACAGCGAACAGATCACCGAATATTGAAATCATGGCACATCATTACGTCATCGATTTGATTACCCAACATCATGTTCCCGAAAAAGTTTTTGATCTGGAGAAAATCGACTGCTATGGCGCTTACATTTTGGATGAGAAAAATAAAAGGATTAAAAAAATTACCGCTAAAATAACTTTAGTTGCAACTGGCGGAGCAGGTCACGTTTATAAAAACACGACCAATCCCATTATTGCAACGGGTGACGGAATTGCCTTCGTGCACAGAGCGCGTGGGAAAATTTCAAACATGCAATACTATCAGTTTCATCCGACGGCTTTGTTTTCGAAGAGAGATGGAATGTTGTTTTTGATTTCAGAAGCGGTACGTGGTGATGGAGCGAAATTAAGAACCAAAGACGGTGAAAAATTTATGCATAAATATGATGAGCGCGAAGAATTAGCTTCACGTGATATTGTAGCAAGAGCGATTGACAGTGAATTAAAAATTTCTGGCGATGATTATGTAGGGCTCGATTGTCGGAAAATGAATCATGAAAAATTCATTGAGCATTTTCCCAATATTTATCAGAAATGTCTGGATGAAGGTATTGATCCCTTTACCCAATTAATTCCGGTGGTGCCGGCCTGTCATTATTTAATGGGCGGAATCGACATCGACCGCGATGGACAAAGCTCTATTAAAAACCTATTTGCTGTGGGCGAATGCACCAACTCTGGTTTACATGGCGCAAATCGTTTGGCTTCAAATTCTCTTCTGGAAGGTTTAGTTTTTGGACATAATGCAGCTTTGAAAACGGTGGAACTTTTAGAGATCAATGATTTTAATTTCGACGACTTAAAAGCAATTCCTGAATGGAATGAAGAAGGAATGAAAATGATGGACGAAATGGTGATGGTTTCCTATCTTCGACGCCAGCTTCAAGAAATGATGAGCGATCTGGTGAGCATCGTTCGAACCAATGACCGACTGGCTCTTGCCAAAAAAAAGCAACACGAAATTTTCGATGCCGTCAACGAGTTGTACAACTACTCTATTTTATCGCCCAAACTTTCTGAACTGAGAAACCTGACGAATATTTCCTATTTAATTATCAAACATTCTTTGACCATGACGGAAAACAAAGGTGCTTTTTTTAATAAAGATTTAGCTTAGAAATATGATGAAAAGTATTATTTCTGTCTTTACAATCATTTTCTTTTTCTTTAATTATAACACCAATTCACAATCTATGGGGTTTTTTAATCAATTATTCGGAGGAATTCAAAAGTCATCAGTTAGCAATAGCGATCTAGAAAAAACTTCAGAAATATTGAATGAAGATTTGTACTGGGAAATTGTAGCGCAGTCCTTGAAAAATTCAAAAAACCAAAACGGACAGGAAAAATTTTTAATTAATGAAATTTCAAAACTTACCCCCAAACAAATGATTGGCTTTCGGTTAAGAACTGATCAACTACTTTATGACACTTATAATTCTGAAATGTGGTGTGCAAGCTATCTAATGAACGGTGGAAGTTCCGATGACGGATTTGAATATTTTAGAAATTGGGTAATCTCGCGAGGGAAAGAAGTTTACTACCAAGCAAAAGAGAATCCTGACACTTTGCTTTCACAAAAAGAATTTGGTGAAGACGAATTTTATGAGTTTGAACCGTTTTGGTATGTTGCGATCGAGGCTTTTAAGCAAAAAACAAATGAAAATCTGTACGATCATATTGACTACGATAATTTTCATACCTCAGAAGGGAATTATCCTCAATTTGAATTTACGTGGCAAGAAACTAATCCTTCCAGCATGAAGAAAATTTGTCCAAACCTTTTTAAAGAATTTAAAAATAAATAACTTTTGCACCAATGAAAATATCTCCAATCATTAACGCTGAAGAATTAGCGAATTTAAATCAAGATGATCTTGTTATTATTGACGCTGGAAGTGGCGGCTCAGCTTATGAAAAATATCTTTTAGAACATCTCGACGGTGCTTTATATGTTGATATCAATAATGATTTAGCCGAAATTCCGAAAGATGCAAAAAAGGGCGGCAGACATCCTTTGCCCAGATTGGAAAAGTTTGCTGAAACTTTAAACAGGCTAGGAATTAACCAGAATTCCCATGTCATTGTTTATGATGATAAAAATGCGTCGATTGCCGGAGCTAGATTTTGGTGGATGCTGAGAGCAGCGGGCGTAGAAAAAGTTCAGGTTTTGAATGGCGGCATTCAGAAAGCAAAAGAGAAAGGATTGCCAATAAATTCAAATACCGTGACCGCAAAAGCGGTCGAAAAAAATTCTTTAAAAGAATGGAAACTTCCGATGGTCGATATCAATTTCATCGAAGATATTTCTGAAAACCCTGAATACATGGTAATCGATGTTCGAGAAAAAGACCGTTACGATGGAAAGACTGAGCCTATCGATGAGGTTGCAGGACATATTCCCGGAGCCATCAATATTCCTTTTAAAGAAAATTTAAATAACGACGGAACTTTTAAAAGTCCAGAAATTCTACATGAAAAATACGCAGAAATTTTAAAGAATATTGGATCCAATAAAATTGCAGTTCATTGTGGATCGGGCGTTACAGCCTGTCATACTTTGCTAGCCTTAGAGTACGCTGGATTTGATATTCCGAATCTGTACGTTGGTTCCTGGAGCGAATGGTCCAGAAATGAGAAACCTGTGGCTAAAAATAATTAAGTAAATTTAATCCTTCAGTAATTTTAAACTGAAGATTTCTTCAAAAAAAAAAAAATGAAAAAACCGATATACGTTACCAAAGACGCTTTAAAAACATTTATTAAGAACGCCTTAGAAGAAGATATTCAAGATGGTGATCATTCGACCTTGGCGACAATTCCGAAAGATCTGGAACAGAAAGCCAAATTATTGGTGAAAGAAGATTGCATTTTGGCTGGAGTTGAACTGGCAGAAATAATTTTTAAACAGTTCGACAAAAATTTAAAAGTAGAACGTTTACTCAAAGATGGCGATAAGGCAACAGTGGGCGATATCGCTTTCTATGTTTCCGGCAGCGCCAGATCGATCCTTTCTACAGAACGATTTGTATTGAATTGCATGCAAAGAATGAGTGGAATCGCAACGCTGACTCATGATTGGGATTCGAGATTATTAGGCACAAAAACCAAACTTTTAGATACCCGTAAAACAACACCCAATTTTAGAATATGTGAAAAATGGGCGGTGGCAATTGGTGGCGGAACCAATCACCGATATGGTTTATATGATATGATTATGTTGAAAGACAATCATATTGATTATAATGGAAGCATTACCAACGCTGTAAAAATGGCAAAGGCTTATACTGAAAAAATAAAAAAACCTTTAAAAATAGAAGTTGAAACCAGAAATCTGGAGGAAGTTGAGGAAGCTCTAAAAGCGGGAGCAGATCGAATTATGCTCGATAACATGGACGTCTCAATGATGGCAGAAGCCGTTAAGATAATTGGGAAAAAATGTGAAACAGAAGCTTCTGGTGGCATTACCCGCGATATGCTGAAAGAAATTGCGAAAACTGGAGTTGATTTTATTTCAGCCGGCGCTCTAACTCACTCAGCTGATAACATTGATCTCAGTTTGAAGGCTGTAAAATAATTATCGAAACTGTAATTTTATAACCTACTTTAATAAAAATAGACAATTCCAATGAGAATGATAGGCAATGAATACAAAATTTAAAGCTTTGATTAACTGATGGATAGGGATAAAATTAACAAAGTTTTAAAATTTAACAATTTGTTAACGAAAGTGCCGTTTAAATATAATATTTTTGCAAAAACTTTCTGTAAAAGCAAATACAAACAAAATTTTAGTTATGAAAAGTAATTCAGTAAAAAGGTCGATGTTGACTGTAGTGATTACCCTTTCTACGGCGAGCGTTTATTATGCGCAAACTGTAAAAGACACAACAAGCCGCGAGGCAGACATTGAACAAGTAGTTTTAGTCGGCGTTGCTGACATCGCGAAGGATAGAAAAACTCCAGTAGCGGTATCAACGATTAAGGAGGCACAAATTATTGACAAGTTAGGAAATCAGGAATTTCCAGAGATCCTTAACACAACTCCGTCTGTTTACGCTACTAAAAGTGGTGGTGGATTCGGTGACTCTAGAATTAATGTTAGAGGATTTGACCAAAGAAACACTGCGGTTATGATTAACGGTATGCCTGTTAACGACATGGAAGGTGGAGCAGTTTACTGGTCTAACTGGGCAGGTCTTTCTGATGTAACTTCTGCAATGCAGGTTCAGAGAGGTTTAGGTTCTTCTAAATTGGCAATCGCTTCTGTAGGTGGAACGATTAACATTTTAACAAGAGCAGCTGATAAAAAAAGACAAGGTAACATTACTTTAGGATTGGGTAACGATGGTTATAATAAAGCATTGTTTTCTTACAATACTGGAAAAAGCGATAATGGTTGGGCTACCTCATTCTTAATGAGTAGAACTGAAGGTTCTATGTATGCAGACGGAACCGCATTTGAAGGGTACAATTACTATTTAGCAGTTGGATACCAACCAAGTGCTAAGCATGATTTGCAATTCACTATTACTGGTGCACCGCAGACTCATAATTCAAGAAGTTTTCAATCAACAATAAACGACCATATCAAATATGGTGGAACTGAAGAAAACCCAAACAGAAAATACAATCAAAACTGGGGTTACTTGAATGGTGAAGAATATTCAATGACCGCAAATTACTACCACAAACCAGTAATGTCCTTAAACTGGGATTGGAAAATTTCTGACGCTACTACCTTAAACTCTGTAGCTTACGCTTCTTTCGGAAGAGGTGCTGGTACTGGAGATGCAGGTAGAATTAATAATAATGGTTATACAAGATTACCTAGAACTGCAGATGGATTAGTAAGATTTGATGATATCGTAAAATGGAACCAAGGAGGTGTGGTTGCAGATTTCGGGGCAGTTAATGCTTCTCCAGGATCCGCGACAAGCAGTAGAGGTATTATCAGAAGAGCTTCTGTAAACTCTCACAACTGGATGGGGATTATCACAAGTTTAAATCATAAAATCAACGAAAACTTCACTGCGACTGTTGGTTTTGATGGCAGAACTTATAAAGGAATCCACTACAGAATCGTCAGCGATTTCTTGGGGAACAATTCTTACACAGATTTGAGTAACATCAATAACAAACCAAATATCGTTACCAATTCATTCAATGCGAATCCAGATTGGAATCCATTTGGTGGAAAAACAAATGATATCAGTGACCAAATCATCTACAGTAATGATGGACTTGTAAACTGGTTAGGAGGTTTTGGACAATTAGAATATACCAACGATGCGCTTTCTGCATTCGTTCAAGGATCAGTTTCAAACCAAAATTTCCAAAGAGTTGATTATATGCTTTATGCGCCAGATCAGCAAAAAAGTGAAAAAGTTGATTTAGTAGGTTACAACGTAAAAGGTGGAGCTAACTATAACATCAATGAAAATCATAACGTTTTTGTTAATGGTGGTTACTATGAAAGACAGCCTTTCTTTGGAGCGGTTTATTTAAATAACAGAAATGACGTGAATCCATCATTAACTAATGAGAAGATTACTTCTTTTGAAGTTGGTTATGGTTTTAGATCAGCAATCTTTAATGCAAACTTAAATGCTTACCATACTTCATGGGATGATATTTACAGAAGACTTACTTCACGAACAAAAATCAACGGAGTTGACGTTACTGGTGTAGCAAATGTCTTAGGAATTAAAGAAATTCACAAAGGTCTTGAATTAGATTTCAACATCAAGCCAGTGAAAATGCTTACCATTAATGGTATGGTATCCGTAGGTGACTGGTATTTTGAAGGAAGCCCAAGTGCTTCATTCGTAGAAGATCAAACCAATACTATCGTTCAAGAAGGAACTTTAGCTCTTGACGGACTTAAAGTTGGAGATGCAGCACAAGTTACAGCAGCTTTAGGCGCTGATGTTAACCTTACAGACTGGTTAAGCCTTAATGCTCAGTATCGTTATGCAGACAAATTATATTCTGCTTTCGAACCAGACACTCGTTTAGTTACAGCAGCAAAACCTGTCCCTTCTGATCCAGCAGTAGAATTGCCATCTTATGGTCTACTCGACCTTGGTGCAGGTGCTAGATTTAAATTGAATGCGACGCAATCATTCAAGTTCAGAGTAAACGTGAACAATGTTTTAGATAAAACATACATCGCAGAATCTAGAACGAACAAAGCAGCTGATCCTAATGAAGCTAACAACTGGAATGGTATTAATAAAACAAATGAAGTGTTTTTCGGATTTGGAAGAACATGGAATGCATCAGTAAGTTTCTTATTCTAAATAGAACTTGCCAATACACTCAGAATCCCGACTATTAAGTCGGGATTTTTTTTATCTTTGCCCTTAACAAAAAAATACTATGGATACTTTTAAAATTATTACGGAAGCACACAAAGGTTTTGCTTATTTAATTTTGCTTGCGGGCATTATTTTCATCGTTGCATTGCTGGCTGCAATGTTTGGTTACTCAGGTAAGATTTCTAAATTATTGAAGAAATCAACTTTGTTCACCATGATTTTTTTCCACGTTCAGTTAATCGTTGGTATTTTCATGCTGGTATTTTCTCCAGGTTTGAAAGCGGCTATGGAGTCTGGAACATTAATGAGCAACGCAGCAGCACGATTCTCTTATGTAGAACATCCAGTTTCAATGTTAATCGGTGTAGTTTTAATGACTATCATTAACAAATACATGAAATCTCACGACAAGCTTTCTATGAAAATTGTAATTATGGGCGTAATCGCTTTTGCATTATTTGCTTATGCATTCCCTTGGGCACGCGTATTTCCTTCAATGTTTGCATAACAAAATTTAAACAACAAATATTCTCAATGAAAATAGCAGTAGTAGGAGCTACCGGAATGGTGGGACAAATTATGTTAAAGGTTCTGGAAGAAAGAAATTTCCCTATTACAGAACTTATTCCTGTCGCCTCTGAAAAATCAATCGGTAAAAAGATTTTATTTAAAGGAACTGAATTCGAAATTGTTTCGATGCAAGATGCTTTAGACAGAAAACCCGAAATCGCTATGTTTTCTGCAGGCGGAACTACTTCTCTAGAATATGCTCCGAAATTTGCAGCCGTTGGCACCACTGTTATCGATAATTCTTCAGCCTGGAGAATGGAACCAGATCATAAATTGATCGTACCGGAAATCAATGCAAACGTTTTGACCAAAGAAGATAAGATCATTGCCAATCCAAACTGTTCTACCATTCAGTTGGTCATGGTTCTGCATCCTTTAAATCTAAAATACGATGTTAAACGCGTGATCGTTTCCACGTATCAGTCGGTTACAGGAACGGGTAAAAATGCCGTGGATCAGTTAAATGCTGAAGTGATCGGCAATAAGGAGGTGGAAAAAGTTTATCCGTATGAAATCTTTAAAAACGCTTTACCACAATGTGATGTTTTCGCAGAGGATGATTACACCAAAGAGGAAATTAAATTGATGACAGAACCCAAGAAAATTATGGGCGACGACAGTTTCAATATAACGGCAACTGCAGTTCGTGTTCCCGTTCAAGGTGGACATTCTGAAAGCGTCAACATCGAATTTGAAAATGATTTCGATCTGGATGAGTTGAAAGATCTACTTTCTCAAACTCCAGGAGTTGTCGTGTTGGATGATGTGAAAAATAACATCTATCCAATGCCTTTGTATTCAGAAGGAAAAGATGAGGTTTTCGTCGGAAGAATCAGAAGAGATATTTCACAACCCAAAACCTTAAATCTTTGGATTGTGGCAGATAACCTCCGAAAAGGAGCTGCTACCAATGCAGTGCAAATTGCAGAATATCTCTACCAAAACAAATTAGTCTAAATTTAATGCTCACCAAAAGTGAGCATTTTTTATGTATTAGATTCATCGAACAATCGTAATAAGTTTAATAAAACTCAGATGTCTGAAACTCAAAATAGTCCCAAAACCAATTTCGCTTTTCAAAGAAATGTCGCCATTGTTGGGATCATTCTTTTCTTAGGAAAATTATTCGCCTGGCATTTCACCAATTCCGATGCGGTTTTCTCTGATGCCATGGAAAGCATCGTGAATATTATTGCGGCATTTATGGGATTATATTCGCTCTATCTCGCTGCGAAACCAAAAGATGTAGAGCATCCATACGGTCATGGAAAAGTGGAATTCGTCACTTCCGGCGTTGAAGGCGCATTGATCATCTTTGCCGGTGTTATCATCATTGTTCAATCCGTAAGTTCTCTTTTGCAGGGAAATATTCCAAAACAGTTGGACTGGGGAATTTGGATTGTCGCAGCCACAGCGGTTATCAATTATTTAATGGGACATATTTCCTATGAAAAAGGTCTAAAAGAAAACTCCCTGGTTTTACAGAGCTCTGGTAAACATTTAAAAAGCGACACCTTCACCACTTTAGGTGTTGTCATCAGTTTGGTACTGGTTCAACTCACCAAACTCTATTGGATCGATGCTGTGGTCGCCCTACTCTTTGGTGGTTACATCATGTTCGTAGGTTACAAAATCATCAGAAAATCGTTGAGTGGAATTATGGATGAAGCCGACTTAGGAATGCTGCAGAACTTATCTAAATTCCTAAATGAAAATAGAGAGAGAGATTGGATCGATGTTCACAATATGCGGATTCAACAGCATGGAAGTGGACTTCACATCGATGCCCATTTAACGCTACCTTGGTATTACGAACTTCGGAAAGCGCACAATGAAATGGAAGATCTGTATAAACTCATCGGTACCAATACCGATCGTACCATCGAATTTAATTTTCATTTAGATGATTGCAAACCGACGTCTTGTGAGATCTGTGAGCTATGGGAGTGTCCGGTGAGACAAATGCCGTTTGTGAAAAAGATTGAATGGAATGCAAAAACCATCGCCCAGGTTGGGAAGCATTCTGTGGAAGATTAAACCTTCTGAACGTGTTTTCGATAGTAGAACAGAGGTATAATCAAGAGTAATATCAACGGTTGAATCACGAACCTTCTCATATAAAAGGAGAACAGATAACCGATGTCAAATTGGGTGTGAATGCAGTAAAGATACAGCGGGAACGTAATGGCGAAAACAATCAGCATTAAGACAATTGCTTGTAAAGTCCATTGTTTATTTTTAAAGATGAAATAAACTACCGCAGCTGATAAAACTAAATTAAGTCCAAATCGGAAAAGATAATTCATTATTAAAGGCGTCCATTTAAAATCCGGAAACTCAGCATGTTTATTAGCCAAATGAAAAAAAGCTTGAAAAGGATCATAGAAAAGTTGGTCTTCTACCATGCGCACTGCAATCAATCCGAAAATAGCGATCGCTGCAAAAAGCCAGTTAAGAATTTTCATCTTTAACATTCTTTAAAGCATAAAACTTAATCCAGATCAGCCAAAGCACAACGACACTTCCATAGATAATTGCGGGGAAAAGATAATCATGACCAAATTTACTGTACTGTGGCATTTCTATTATTAAAATATTTAAACCTACAATACGTAAAACATTCATTATATGTAAAACTACAAGTCCAA
This sequence comes from Kaistella sp., assembly GCF_041824135.1. Lineage (GTDB taxonomy): Bacteria > Bacteroidota > Bacteroidia > Flavobacteriales > Weeksellaceae > Kaistella. The sequence goes on from NZ_JBGZYM010000044.1 coordinate 46,133, forward strand.
CTGCGGAAAAAATAAACGTTTTTAATCCTTCGTAGAAAGCGAAGATAAAAGCAAGAAATAAGATCATGACCGAAATCGCATTACACCCTTCAACCATACGGGAAACATATTGTCCGCTCACGTAAAACCAAGTAGTTTCATCCTGCGGTTTTCCCGCGACCATTTGCGATGGATATCCAAAAAGATTTTGCAAATAATCAACCTGCTGCATTGTCCAGGTAGAAAAAGGATCGAGTCCTGCATTTTTGAAGCCATTCAAATAAAATTGATAGCCCAAAACAAGCACCACATATAAAATGATGAAACGAAGAAGAACTTTTAGAACCGGCTTGAAATCATTGAACATAAGTACAAATATACTCTTTTCTAAAATACGTTTTTCGCTATCTTTGTAAAAGTATGACTGATCAAAACGCAAAAGATTTTTTCGAAAATTATACCGGAGAAACCGCTCAAGACTTTTTTACTTTGGCCCAGAGTGGTTCTGCAAGAATTAATTTTGTAGGCAAAAGTTCCGATACAAAATACATCATCACCTTCAACGAGAATATTCAGGAAAATGAGAGCTTCTATTATTTCTCTGAAGTATTTTCCGGCTTAAATATTTACTCGCCAAGAGTTTTACAAATATCCGAAGACCGCAAATTGTACATTCAGGAATTTCTGGGTGAGCAAACTTTATCTGAAATCATTGCCGATGAAGGTTTGACTGAACGGGTTACAACTTTGGTTAAAAAAACCTTGCAACAACTCGCAGAAGTACAAATTAAAACTGAAGATAAAATTGATTATTCAAAGACATTCGAATATGAAAATTACGATGAGTTGCCGATTACCAATGATTTATTCTATTTTAAAAGTTTCATCGCTGATGTTTTAGAGATCCCGTATCATAAATCTTCGCTACTGTTAGAATTTAAAAAATTGGTTTCTAAAATAGAAAACTTAGAACCAAAAGGAATTATGATGCGTGATTTTCAGGCACGAAATATTATGGTTAATTCTCAGGATGAAGTTTTCTTTATCGATTACCAGTCTGCGATGAAAGGTTCATTAATTTATGATGTTATTTCGTTTCTCTATCAGGCAAAAGCCAATTTTCCGACAGATTTCAAAAATGAAATGCTCGATTATTATTTCTCTTTTTGGAATGAGGAGAAAGCGACTCAACTAAAAAAATCGGTAAAGCCAATTCAACTGATTAGGTTTCTGCAGGTCTTGGGCGCTTATGGTTTCCGTGGACTCATTCAAAGGAAACAACATTTCATTTCGAGCCTTGATAAAGGAATAGAAAATCTTTATCAATTTTCAAATTCCTGGAAAGAAATGGAAGAATATCCTGAGTTGAAAAATTTAATATATCAATTGAAATCGGATGGGATTAGAAGTAAAATTGAAACGATAATTACGAAGGATTAGAAAAATAAATTTATACTATCACCTTTAACCATTAAGAAATTAATTAAATTAAGGACGTATGTTAGTAACCAAAAAACAAGTAACTCAATTGTCATATGACATTACAGGTTTTGCGATAAAAGTTCACAAGAATCTCGGCCCTGGTTTATTGGAGAGCATCTACGAAACCTGCCTTAAATTTGAGTTGGAGAGAAATGGCTATTGTGTAAAACAACAAGTAACTGCAAATGTCGTTTATGACGGTCTATTAATGGAAACAACTTTAAAACTTGACTTATTGGTAAATGATTTAGTTGTTGTAGAATTAAAAACAGTAGAGGAATTAAAACCCGTTCATCAAGCACAACTATTAACATACATGAAATTGCTACAGAAACCTCAAGGACTATTAATTAATTTCTTCACCGATAATATTATAAAGTCAATGAAACCTTTTGTCAACGAATACTTTTCCTCCCTTCCAGACTAATCTTAATAATTCTTAATACCTTAATGGTTAATAATAAAAATATATCAATGAGTTTAAAAATAGAAATACACAGTTTCTCCTACAAAAAAGGGGGCATCCCAAATGATAATTCTGGCAACGGTGGCGGGTTCGCTTTCGATTGCCGCGGAATTTTAAATCCAGGTAGAGTTGAAGAATATAAAGTTCAAACCGGTTGCGATATCGGTGTTCAGGATTATTTAGAAACGAAAACCGAAATGCCTAATTTTTTGGAGTTGGTGAAAAATATCGTATCTATTAATATCGATAATTATATTGGTAGAGATTTCGATCACCTTCAAATTAATTTTGGTTGTACTGGCGGACAACACCGCTCGGTTTATGCGGCAGAAAAAACGGCCACCTTTATTCGCGAAAAGTATCCACAAACAACAGTTACGTTAACTCACGACGAGCAACCTCAACTTAATCATTAGTAATGAATAATGGGTAATAAGCAATATTACTCATTGCTTATTACCCATCACTTATATAATTATGAAAGCACTTATTTTCGCGGCGGGAAAAGGAACGCGCTTAAAACCCTTTACCGATAATCATCCAAAAGCATTGGCTTTGGTTAACGATGTTCCTTTGTTAGAAAGAAATATCAAATATTTACAAAGTTTTGGGATCAATGATTTCGTGATCAATATTCATCATTTTGGTCAACAGATTTCGGAATTTCTGAAAAAGAATAATAATTTTAATTCAAATATTGAACTTTCAGATGAGAAAGAGGAGCTTTTAGAAACAGGTGGCGGATTGGTTTTTGCAAGAAAGTTCCTGGACCACGGTGAAGATTTCCTCATTATGAATGCGGATATTTTAACCGATTTAGATTTGAATTATTTCGTAGAATACCATCAGGAAAAAAAAGATTTCGCTACTTTAGCAGTCTCCGACCGAAAGAGTTCGAGAAAGCTGCTCTTCAATCCAGAAATGATTTTGAAAGGATGGCTCAATGTAGAATCCGGTGAACAAAGACTCGCCGAATTTAACAAAGGATTCAAACCGTTGGCGTTTAGCGGAATTCATTGTGTAAACCCAGAGATTTTCAACAAAATAAAAAGAACCGGGAAGTTCTCGATAATGGAAGAGTATCTGGATTTGATGAGTAACGAAAATATCAGCGGATACGAACATTCTGCCACGATTATTGATGTGGGAAGACCTGAATCAATCACTGAAGCAGAAAAAATATTTAAATAAAAGAATGAGCAAAATAAACAGAGGAAAAGGGACAACGAAAATGGAGAATGACACTCCTTTTGAAATCGACCAAAGAGTACAGAATTCTTTCAAGGAAAAAACATGGGACGAAACCATTACCAAAGACAGTTGGATGGTTTTTAAGATCATGGCGGAATTTGTCGATGGATACGAAAAAATGGCTAAAATTGGTCCTTGCGTTTCTCTTTTTGGATCTGCAAGAATGAAACCTGAAGACCCGCGATATGAACTTGCGGTAGACATCGCCGAGAAAATTACAGAAATTGGTTTTGGCGTCATCACTGGGGGCGGTCCCGGCATTATGGAAGCCGGAAATAAAGGCGCCCGAAAAGGCGGTGGAAAATCAATCGGTTTAAATATTGATCTTCCTTTTGAACAGCATTTCAATCCGTATATTGATAAAGGTCTGAGTATTGATTTTGATTATTTCTTTATTCGAAAAGTAATTTTCGTAAAATATTCTCAAGGATTTATTGTCATGCCAGGAGGTTTTGGTACTCTTGATGAGTTGATGGAAGCCATTACTTTAATACAGACCAATAAAATCGGAAGATTCCCAATTGTGTTAGTAGGTTCAAAATTCTGGGGAGGCCTACTCGATTGGTTTAAAAACACTCTTCTCGAAACAGGAATGATTTCTGAAGAAGACCTAAGTCTTTATCGAGTGGTAGATACCGCTGAAGACGCAGTTGCCCATATCAAGGCGTTTTACGATAAATATCAGGTCAACGTGAACTTCTAGTTGGCACCATATTTGAGCCTATCCATATACAAATCACTCTAATGAAAAAATTTTTACATATTACTTGGATCTTTGCCGTATTACTCTCGATGAGTTTTATGAATGCAGATTTCTATTCCTCCATGACAAAAGTGGATTATCTGGAAGCAAGTAAGACCTTAAAATTCACTACCAAACTTAATACTTCTCATATTTCTGACGCCTTAAAGATCAATCCTAATACGGCAGGTTTTGAAGCAGAAGTTAAAAAATATGTCAATAACAATTTTGATTTATTCGTGAATGGAAGCACAAAAACACTAACTTTTACTGGCAGCCAGGTTAATGGTGAGTCTGTTTGGGTTTATTATGAAGCGAATGGAATCTCCGCGATCAGTACGATCAGAATAAAAAATACGATTTTATTAAGTTCTTTTCCGAAACAGTTCAACCTGGTGAATATTGCTTACAAAGGCAATCAAAAAACCATGAACTTTCAAAGAGGAAAAGAAGTCAATGAAGTCAGTTTTTAATTGGTACACGTTAAAAAAAACAAAATCCGTCTCGTCATATATGATGAGACGGATTTTTATTTGAAATACCCTCAAGTATTTCGGTAACAATTATAAAAACTAAGAATTATCTATTATTGAGCTGCTGCATTCCTTCTGAGGAAACCATATCGTAATTCCAGGCAGGTTCAAAAACCAGATCGATTTCAACTTCATGTCCGGGAAGTGCTTTTTCTAAGGAATTTTTGACTCCAGTTTGAATGGCTTCACCCATAGGACAATGAGGTGTCGTTAAAGTCATTGTTACTTTAATGATGTTTTTTTCTTTTATTTCAACATCATACACCAAACCCAGATCGACGATGTTCACCATCAACTCAGGATCTATAACTTCGTAAAGGGCCATTTCAGCACGACTTATTTTATCGTAATTTTTATCAGTAGAATCGAGTATCATGATGTTTTATTTCTTTTGTGAAACATTAATTTAAAGACATTGATATTGTATAAAACTGCAACAACAACCCACAGCATTGCACCAATTCTGATGACAATAACTTGTTGAAGAATGATTCCCAGCGCAAAAACCAAAAAGGCTGCGATGAAAATTCTGAATTGCCAGATCGTGAGTTTTTCGCTATATAAATCTTTTGGCAACGGGACTTTTACTTTTCCGGAAAGATTTTTATAATGATCATTCCAAATAATGAAAGGAAGCGTTTTAAAAGTTTTTCCTAAAATAATACTGGTAATCCAACCCATAAACAGAAGTGTTCCGTAAAGCATCGTCCAGCGATAACCACTGCTAAAATAGACCGCTGGTAAAAGCAAGATAGAAAGCACCAACGCTAGAAATGAAAGGAAAGCATGCTTCATCAACAACTCTATTCTCTTTCTTAAACGGTTTTTGAAAGTATCATATAAATAAAGCAACCAAAATACAACCCCGATTAAAACAATCGCGGTGTAAATTAAAACTCTGGAACTCACTCCAATAAAATATCCATCTGCGAGGAAAAGAACCAATCCAACGTTTTGAAAAATAAAAGCCCATTTCAACAAATAATCTTTACTCGATTTGCCCAATAAAAACATGGGAACTAATTTGGTGCTTACGCCTGTAATGAGTTGTAGAAACCAACCTGCAAAGCCAGCGTGAGCGTGGAGTTTTAATATTTCTAAATGACTTTGTTTGAAGAATGGAAACTTTAAATTAATGGCCAGTAATAAACCAACAATGACGGTAAACAAAAGCCAAACTGCAGAACTCGTTAAAAAGAGTTTTTGAATAGAATATTTCTTACATATCCTACTCGTTTTTAAAACATTAAACAAATAAAGACTTGCTGAAATCACAATTAATGAACCGCCAGCAATCATCAACCAACCCACTGTTAAATTCCAGAAATTGGTAGTGAGTAAAATCATTCCCAAGGTCAAAGTGTACCAAACAAATGACGCCATTTTTTCGCTGTACAGATCCTGTTCGCAAATGACCGGCAATAACTGATGCGCCGCCCCGAAAATAATCATCGTTCCCCAACCTAAAGCTGCGACGTGAACCATGGCCAACAAATGCGGCGTAAAATAATGACGCGTAAAAGATTCTGGGCTAAAAACCATCAGCACGCACAGCACAAAAAACATAACTGCTCCTGTTGCATAAAACGGAAGAACAGCGCTGTTTCCTGGGGCTTTTCCTATATTAACCTGTGCCATTTATTTTTTAAAGATGAGCATTTTTACATTTCCTTCTTCCCTGTTATTGATGTGAATTTCGTAATTTTTATCTGCCAGTTCTTCCAGTAAATAAACCGGAACTCTTTTGTGATTGATGTACAAAGCATTTCCAGCTGGAAGATTCTGTAATTCTGAAAGAATCATTTCCATTGGTCCCGGCATTTCAAGTTCGCGAACATCTATTTCTTTGGTTTGTTCTTTCGTAAATTGATTGCAAATTGCGGTAAAACTTTCGACATCATCCATCTGTAATTTTTCGTCAGCAGTTGCGGTAGAATGTTTCTCTTCTTTTTCTTTTTTCAAAAAATAAGTATTGAATTCTTTATCGCTGATCGTTTCAACAAAAGTTGCTTCAGCCTTCTCCTGTTTCAAAAGATGAATTAAAGGCGTCGGTACAAAATTATTAATGATACAAAGAATTTTCCCCGGTTCAGTTGTTTTGAATCGTCCCAGAATTTCCTTCAAAGGATCTGCGCCATTATCAATAATTGGTCGAACATCATAAAAGTCAATATCGGCTTTATTTGCTTTTTGTAACCAAGTTGGTTTCGCTTCTGAAACCTTCTCTTCCTTAGTTGAAACTTCTTCTTCAAATGTAAATCCAAGTGGAAGGAGAACACGTTTGAATTCTTCGACGGTTGTTCCGCCCATTTTCGCAGCTTCGCCAATCGTAACCCGGGAAGCCATGATTTTTCTTAAGATCGGATTTTTCAGTTTCTCTAGCGGTTTTGCCAAAGAAGCAATTGCATCTACGCTTTTCGAATTGTATTTAATCAATTCTGAAATTTTCGTTTTGGGCGTTATCATTTCCATAGTCCTTATTTCATCAATATTTTAAAGAGAAAAACTGCAGACTTTCCTCTAATTTCAAATTTAAACACATTGTCTGCAGTTATTTCTTTTAATTCAATTTTGCTAATTCTGCATCCAAAAAAATTGCTTTCGGAAACAGAATATCATTTTCCAGCTTTACGTGCGTTTCTAAATCAGTTTCAAATTCTTTTATTTTTTGGAAAAGATATTGATAAGAGCTACAAGCGTCTGCGGGAAGCGTATAATCATTGGTTAGTGTTCTGAAGAATGACAAATCTGCCGCTGCGATCTCGTGATCTTTTCTGAGCAGATTAATCGGTTCTTCGAGAGAGCCAATTTTATAAGTGATCTCTGTGTCAGCATTTCTTTTCTTCGCTATGATCTGCTTAATTATTGGGAATAAAACTTCTTCCTCTCTTACGGTATTATCCAGCAAATCCTGTAGGAAATGATACATTAACGTTGAAAGTCTGTTTAATTCGGCATGACTGTCACCGTGATGTTCGGCAACTTTTATGGCTAAATCATTCAGATTCTCTGCTTGATCTTTGATATACTGGTGATGCGTATTCACAATATAATCGATCAGGAAATCGAGGTCCCATTTATCAGCAGCATAGGTTGCCGTTTTTGCTACTTTCCCCGCATTTGGATCGTCTGCCAAATTATATTTTTCAGTACTGCAATTAAACTGAACGCCTTTGTCTTTCAACATTTCAGCCTTCTTAATATCTTTGATAGAGATCGCACCTGGAAGTTCTCCACCTGTTTTATTGGCAGGATTTTTAGCAATTTGAACTTCAAATAACTCTGGACCTTTTAACAGATATTCCCAGGTGAAAATATCGCCCCGTTCTGCAATCAATTCGTAGTACAATGGTTTCGGATCGTGGTCATTCTCAATAATGAAACTCTCTCCCGGTTGTAAAGCATCAAAATATTTAAAAATAGTAGGATGTTTAAACTTCGGTTCGATCGCTGTTACATTTAATCTTTCAACCTCTTTTTGCGCTTCTAAAGGATTTTTACAAATTTTCACAATAAACCATTCCGGACCTTTTTCCAAATATTCCCACGTGAAAATATTTCCGCGTTCACCAATCAGTTCATAATACAATGGTTTTGGATCGTGGTCGTTTTCTATAACGAATTCTTCGCCAGGTTGCAAAGCGTCAAAATATTTAAAAATAGTAGGATGTTTCATCCGAGGTTCTAATTTGGTCACATCCAAAGTTTCTATTGTCGCCATTTTTAATAAGTTTTTTAGTTAAATAAGTAGTGCTGTTTTATTGAATCTATTTTCAAAGAATAAATTATTCTCTTCTTAATTGTAATTTCTCCACCGAGTTTTCTGTTCTAAATTGGCTTAAAGTAGTTTTGCCATAAATCTCATGCAATTGATCTCTTGCTTCCTTATAAGTGTTATGAATCGGGCAAGGATTTGTTTCAGAACAGAACGCCAAACCAAGTCCACAACCTTGAAACATTTTATTACCATCTATCGCGGTAATGATATCAGCCAGCGAATGTTTCGCTTCGTCATCGGAAATATAAAAGCCACCGTATCGCCCTTTTGAGGATTGTAGAAATCCCTGTTTGCTTAGTCCTTGCAGAATTTTTCCGATAAAGATTTCGGGTGAGTTAATTTTCCCGGCTATTTCTTTAATGTTGATCATACTTCCATCGCGAGACTGCTGTGCGATATAGATCATCGCTCTTAAGGCATATTCACAGGTTTTTGATAACATATTATTTGATTTCGATAAGACAAAGATATAAAATATTTTAATATCGGACTAATTTGTCTTATTTAAATTTATAAAAATTTAAACGGGGAATTACAGAATAATTAATCAATGGTATCAGCGACTTTTAGTTCAAGAAAGATGAGCATTAAAATTCAAGAAGTCATCAGTTTAAAATAAAAAAATCCGCCTCTTTGCAGAGACGGATTGATATTTATGAGAAATTAAATCTTAGAAGATATTAACCTCATCTAATTGCATTACGGTAGAAACACCTACACCGCCAGTAGAATTTGAATTATATTCGAAAATAATAAATCCATTTCCTGTACCTGCATAAGAACCAATACCACTTGCGCGGAAAGCGTTCTCATAATTAGATGCTCCAGCTGGGCCACTTTTACCTTTAGAGATATCAAACTGTGAAGTGATATCGTTTAAAGTAGCTGCAGTTGGATTTGCAGGATCATAGTTAGAAGACCAGTATACTTTTAAAACCTCACCATTGTAATAACCAGCATTTGTTTTGAATGAAAGTTTCGTTTTTTTGCTGAAATCAACAGGCATCGCAAAATGAGTTTTTACAAGACCCATATTCAAACCTGAAATTTGAAGATACTTATTGTTGTTATAAGTTTGAACAAACCATTTTCTGCTTCCAATCAATGAAGTATTGTAGTATTTCGGTAAGAAGTTATCAGTCCCTTGAGCAAAAGATTCGAAAGTTTCGATCTCGATGGTCATTCTAGGATTATTAAAGCGCACGTCATTTAATCCTCTGATCAACATCTGATAATCTGAATTATATCTGCTTACAACAAAGGTAATATCTCCACTTCCGGTTGGCAATAATGTAGAACCATAAGCTGAGAATCCTGAGTTTCTTAAGGCTGCTGAACTTCCAGAGATATCTTCGATTGTTCTGCTTGTATCAACTCCTGCTCCTGCTAAATAATCAACATAAGTTTTGTTAACAGGCGTAATTTCTGAAGTTCCAAATTGAACATTCGGTACGGTTACCAAAGTGTTGATATACTTTTCTTGTTTCGCTGCTGCTAAACTTGACACTGGTGTCGGAACCATTGTTGCGATATCCATTAAGTTTCCATTACATACTGCAGAAATATATCTGGTGAATAAAACTCCCGGAATTCTTCCGATCGCAAAAGTAGGATCGACAGAACCGATTTTTACCGTCCCACGATCTAAACCTAAACGCAAACCTTTAGCATTAATTCTAATGTGAGTTCCTACTGGAAAATCCGCGTAGTTACTTGCTCTGTCAACCTCCATTTGCAAACCTGCAGTTGGATTTTCTGGTTTATCCTGAAAAGAGATCGTTTTGTAGAAGTTACCGTTCTCATCAGAAGAAACGATGTATCCATCAAAAATTTTATCTTCAGTAATCAAAACGAAACCTGATGCTGGCGCTAACGCTTTGAAATCAGCCATGGAAATGTTAGGAGCATCAAATTTATTGTTGCAATTAATTGGCGGCGTATCCCAATCATCTTTATTCACACAAGAGCTTACTGTAAGTGCTGAAATAGCAAGTACAAAAGCGGTTTTAAAATATTGTTTGAAATTCATTTTATTGTTTTTTAAAATTCTGATTATTAATTAAAATCTAACTTGAAGGTTTACGAAATACGATCTTCCTTGAGTGTACCAGTATTTCGGTCCGAATAATGGGAATTCTCTCGAATTTTCCTCCACATATCCAGGGAATGTTACTCTTCTTGTTTGCTCGAAACCACCGGTAATATATTTAGTGTTGTCTAAAATATTATTAACTGATGCCGTAAGCAATACATAATAAGCTCCTAGTCTCCAAGATTTACCAACGTTGGCATTCAAGAAATAAGCAGAAGGAAGCTTAGTTGGCGCTAATACTCTTCTTAGTTCATTTTCATCAAGACCTGCATACGGAGTTCCTGTTACCGGATTTTGTATAAATCTTTCCGTTCTTAATAATGGTGATGGATCTAGATAGTTGTCATCCAGATAATTCCAATTGGCACCAAACCACCAGTATTTCGTAGAGTTATATCTGAATCCTAATGAATAACCTTGTTGTGGTGTTCCACCTTGTTTTGAATCGGTCAAATAAGCTTTACCTAAATCTTGGTAAGCTAAACCATCGCCGAAAGTTCCGGCAGCGTCAGAAGCGAAATAAACATTCGGGTCATTTCTGTACGTAAACTGACCATAACTTGCTAAACCTTGAACAGATAAAGTTGGTAAGATTTTAACATCAACCCCTAATTCACCACCCATGTTTCTTTTCTCAAGGTTCGACATAATCTGCGTTACGAAAGCACTTTGTACATTAGTAACCGTTCCGTCTTGTCCTGCTGAACTTAACTGAATACCATCTGCAAAGAACCTCTGAACATTGGTGTCATTTTGAGTGTCGATTAAATAACCAGTCAATCTCATTTTAAAGAACGGGCTGTTGATCACATAACTTAAATCATTAGCATTGATAAGAGTGTTCTCAATATTGGGCGCCGTAGATCCGTTGACTCTTGGATTGATAAATAAATCTTCTAAGAAAGGTGCTTGTGAAAAGTAGGCTCCGTTGTAAACCAAGAAGTTTCTACCGTTCATTTTATAGATCACCTGTCCTTTCAAACCGAAGTTCCAGAAGTTTTGATCTCCACCTTTTCCGTAAGAATCTTTGTACAGGTAATGATTATAATGTCCTTCTCTAAATGAAGTAGAATAACCTGCTAAACCAGAAACAAATACGTCAAATTTACCCGTTTCAAATTTCAAACCTGGGTTCACTTTCACTTCTTGTCTGGAGAAACTGTAGTTGTAATTAATTTTATCTCCTACTCTTTTAGCAACGTTCTCTTCGCCTTCGTTATAAAAACCACTTTTACCTGGTTGGTTAGTGGCAGCAAATGGATCTCTGTTTAATGCAAAATCAGCACCCAAAAGATCTTTTACTTCCCGGTATAATTCTGACTTATAATTTTCATAAGAAACATTTAATAAAAACTTAGAAGTATTATTAATGTCATATACATAATGAGTTCCTACATTCCATATTTTATCATCGCTTACATCAGCAACCTGGAAGTACAAAGCACGTTTACCTGTTTCTCCATAATAAGTTCCTGCAGGCTGATTCATATTTCTTCTGTACAACGCATCCCAATTTATTTGAGTGTACGCTGGATCACCATTTTGCCATCCGGCCAAAGCATCTTGATATGCTTGCTGAGCGGTGGTTGCTGTTTCACTAGTTGGTACTGAAACCGAAGCATTAGGATCTAAAGAATCATAATAACTTGGTAAATATCGGTAATAAGTAGGCGATGGGTTTTGAACACTTTGCCAATCTAATCTCGCTGATTTATCTTTTCCAAACTGGTAAGAAACCGCGGTACGAAGACTTGATTTCTCATTAATTTTCCAGAAATCCTGAATTTGGAAAATCGGCTGGAAACCTGATCTTACTCTTTCACTTCTTTTCTCACCATCTTGCCAACCCCAATAAGAGTTATAATGTACTCCTCTGTAATCATAAACCTCTTGTGTGCTTGGGCTAGAAGTAGATCTTCTGTAAGGTGCCGCGAACGCATTTAAAGTCACGGTGTGAGCATCATTGAATTTCTTTTCAATTCCTAAGAAACCACCCCAAGCATCATAAAAAGTTCCTTCCTGAATACCTTCCTGTGCCCATCTTCTCGCACCCATTGCAGTAAACGCCCAACCATTTTTGTTCATACCTGAAGTATAACGCAGTGAGGCTCTGTTTCTGTAATTTCTGTTCGTTAATGAGTAAGTACCCTGGAATCCTTTTCTATATTCGCTGGCATTGGTGTTTTTATAAATAACAGAACTTGCACCACCAAATGCATATTCAGATGGAGCATGATTCGCAGACGTTTCTGGATATCTAGTGATTTCATTCAAACCTCCCCAGTTACCAAAGTCAACGTTACCGTTATCAGATTTCACCATAGAAACACCATTCATCATGGTTTCCCCGGATCTACCATCAATACCTCTTGGTCGGAACCAATAAGCACCCAAATCGTAGGCAGCAATTCTACTGAAAACATCTTGCGACGATTGCAGTAAACCGATGGTTGTTCCCTGACTCGAGTTTTCTTCATCACCATTACTTTCGATAATGGCCAGACCTTGATCTGCTCCTGTTACACTAGAATAAAGCGTAACAACGCCAAGATCCTTTCTCTTTTCATCATTCACATCGAACTCCATCACCTTGGTTTCGAAATTCGGTTTGGTAATGACAAGTTGGTAATGGCCTGTTTTAAGATCGACAAACTGGAAGTATCCAATCTTGTCTGCCTTTACTTCATTACCAGATCCTTTTAAATCAATCTCTGCACTTTCCACAGGATTTCCGTTGGCATCTTTTAAATAAGCATAAACTGTAGTTTGTGCAAAATAAAACGATGCTGGAAGCAGGGTAAACAAAGAGATTAAAGATAATTTTTTAATCATGTTGATAATTTATTTTTCGCTGTTTGAATTAAAAATCAATTCAGTAACTTAATTAGGACAAATTTAGACAAATTTATATTACTTTAGATAAATTTAACATATTACCAACGTCATACATGATAAATATTAGGAGATTAGAAAATTTAGTATTTTCAAAATAATATTTAAACTAACTTTGCCTTATAAACGTAATTATATATTATAATGAGAAAAATTGTAAGTTTTGTATTCTTAATGGCGTTCTGTTTTATTTTTGGTCAACAGAAAGGTCAACTTAGAAAAGTGGCGACCATTGGATTCATGAACGTAGAAAATCTTTGGGACACCATTGCGTCTGCAGACTATGTTGACGGAACAAAAGAGGTGAGCAATCCAGCTTTTCACCGAAGTGTGCCTTTGGACTCTCTTAAATATTTAGAAACTACAGAGGAATACCGTGGCGAATGGAGAGACGATTTATTAAAAGGTAAAAAAGTTGTTCGTAAACAAATCCTTGCAGATGATTTTACTTATAACAGTGCTAAAAACTGGAACACCAAAAACTACAATATTAAGATTGCCAATCAAGCGAAAGTGATTTCAGAAATGGGCGCTCAATATACCAAAACAGCACCGGTAATTGTTGGATTGATCGAAGTTGAAAATAGACAGGTCATTGAGGATTTAATTAAACATCCACTTCTTGCGAAGTATGACTATGGAATTATTCATTACAACTCGTACGACGCACGTGGAATCGATGTAGCGCTGATTTATCAGAAAAGAAGATTTACACCCAGCAATTCTTTGAAGAAAGAAATAAAAATTTTTAATGACGACGGTAAAAGAGCGTACACTCGTGATATTGTTGTAGCAACTGGATTTTTGGATAACGAAAAAGTTGCCTTTTTCATGAATCACTGGCCAGCGAGAAGCGGTGGTGAGGCACGGTCATTACCAAGAAGAAATGCAGCAGCTAAAGTCTTAAAACAACAAATGGATAGTGTGAGATTACAAGATCCTACTACAAAACTATTTGCGATGGGAGATTTTAATGATGATCCAGTCAACACCAGTTTGAAAAACATTTTACAAGCTGTGGCAAGTCCGAAAGATCTGAGCCCAGAAACTCCTTATCTTAATTTAATGTATCCTTTGTTTAAAAAAGGGGTTGCCTCTCTTGCTTACCAGGATGCTCCCAACTTATTTGACCAAATCATCGTATCAGGAAATTTAATTTCTGATAAAGTCGGAAAAGAGTATTCGGTTTATAAAACTGAAGTATTTGCACCACCATACCTGATTAATAGAGAAGGAAGTTGGAAAGGTTATCCACTTCGTTCCTGGAATGGCGACCAGTTTACGGGTGGTTATAGTGATCACTTCCCAGCCTTTGTAGTGGTACAGCGAGAAGTGCAATAAATGAATCATAAAATAAAAACCGTTTTTTGAAACGGTTTTTTTGGCTGTAAATTTGATTCGTTATTAAAAAGTTCACGATGAAAAAATTAATCTTTGCTTTCAGCATTCTGCTGATAACTCTAAGCTGCTCCAGCCAAAACAATATAGCCAATCAACCAAAAGAAGACCATCCACTTCAAGCTCAAAAGAATGATGATGGCGAATACGATTTAGAAGTTCTGGATACGCAGTTCACTTATTTTATCAATGCTATTGCGAGGCCGATGAGTATGTATTCTGAAGGTTATCTGAAATCCAAAAATCAATTTTTGGTGAGCGAATGGAATTCCTATTATTTCTCCGGTCGATACAGAAACGTAATTGAATCTTCTATCGATTACGACCCAAACGTTAATTATGGTTTGAAATACGAATATAAATTGTACCAGGTTTTCGCCTTTGTAAAATGGAAATACGGTTTGAAATTAAATGGCTTGAGCGGAAGTGAATAATTTAAGAAGAAGTCACAAAAAAACTCAATAAACGAAAACAAGAATGCATAAAAGTTAAAACAAAAAAAAGTTCAGATTTCTCTGAACTTTTTTTATGATATAAGATTTTCAATTATTTATTGAATTTCTCTTCTACTTTATCCCAATTCACTACATCAAAAAATGCAGTTACGTAATCAGGTCTTCTGTTTTGATAGTTCAGGTAATAAGCATGTTCCCAAACATCCAATCCTAAAAGTGGCGTTCCCTGACATTCTGCAACTGGCATCAATGGATTATCTTGATTTGGACTTGAGCAAACTGCTACCGATCCATCAGCTTTTTTGCATAACCAAGCCCAACCTGAACCGAATCTTGTTTTAGCTGCTTCAGAAAAATCAGTTTTGAATTTATCAAATCCACCATAAGTTTCAATCGCTGCTTTTACATTTCCGACTGGTTCTTTACTACCACCTGGAGTTAAAATTTCCCAGAAAAGAGAGTGGTTAAAATGTCCACCTCCGTTATTTCTAACCGCTGCTTTATCAGTTCCTGTTTTGCAAACTTCTTCAATAGATTTTCCTTCTAAATCAGTTCCTGCGATTGCTTTATTTAAATTATCTACGTAACCTTGATGGTGTTTTGTGTAATGGATCTCCATTGTTTTTGCATCAATAGTTGGTTCCAGTGCGTCGTACGCATATCCTAATTTTGGTAATTCGAATGACATAATATTTATTTTTATTAAGTGTTATGAGTCAAATTTAATCATTATTTAGACCAATTCCAAAAAGCTAAGCTCACTTTAGCAAATCTTTAACATTGATGAAAACAAAAAAACCGCTTCGAAAAACGGTTTTATATTGAATTAAAATTCCTTCTGTAAGGAAATATAATACTTAATTATTTATTCATTGACATTAAAAACTCTTCGTTATTTAAAGTCTGTTTAATGCTTCTGTTCACAAATTCCATGGCTTCTACAGGATTCATATCTGCCAAATACTTTCTTAAGATCCACATTCTTTGTTGAACGGTATCTTCCATCAATAGATCATCTCTTCTTGTACTCGATGAAGTCAGGTCGATAGCAGGGAAAATTCGTTTGTTGGCAATTTTTCGATCCAACTGAAGTTCCATATTTCCAGTTCCTTTGAATTCTTCAAAAATAACTTCATCCATTTTAGAACCTGTATCAATCAAGGCAGTTGCAATAATTGTTAGTGATCCACCGCCTTCAATATTTCTGGCAGCACCAAAAAATCGTTTCGGTTTATGTAAGGCGTTGGCGTCAACTCCACCAGATAAAATCTTACCTGAAGCTGGAGTAACGGTATTATAAGCTCTCGCCAAACGGGTAATTGAATCTAATAAGATGACAACATCATGTCCACACTCTACCATTCTCTGCGCTTTCGATAAAACCAGGTTAGCCACTTTTACATGCTTTTCAGCTGGTTCATCAAAGGTCGAAGCAATTACTTCAGCATTTACACTTCGCTCCATGTCGGTTACCTCTTCCGGTCTTTCGTCGATGAGTAAAATCATCATATATGCTTCCGGATGATTGGCAGAAATTGAATTCGCAATTTCCTTCAACAACATCGTTTTACCAGTTTTCGGTTGCGCAACAATCATTGCACGCTGACCTTTACCAATAGGTGTAAACAAATCTACAATTCTGGTCGAAGGTGTCGCGTTTTTCCCGGTTAAATTAAATTTCTCTTCTGGGAAAAGTGGAGTTAAAAATTCGAAAGCAACTCTATCTTTAATAAAATCAAGATCTCTTCCGTTTACTTCTGTTGGCTTCATTAAAGAGAAATACTTCTCTCCTTCTTTCGGCAACCTTACAATTCCTCTGACGGTATCTCCAGTTTTTAAGGCATAATTTCTAATCTGGTTCGTCGATACATAAACATCATCGGGAGAAGAAATATAGGAGAAATCTGAAGAACGCAAGAAACCGTAATTATCTGGAAGGATTTCCAAAACGCCTTCTATAGTAACTAATCCATCAAAATTAAATTCTTTTTTAGCAGGCTCATCTTGCGAATCATTGCTTTGTTGATTTTTATTTTGATTGGGGTTTTTATGCTGGTTTTGATTCTTGTGCTGGTGCTGAGGTTGTCTCTGTGCATTTCCGCTTTGGTTTGGATTCCCGTTTTGATTAGGGTTACCATTTCCATTTTGCTCTGGATTTCCGTTTTGATTGGGATTTCCTTTGGCATTTCCTGACTGGTTAGGATTGGAATTTTGATTGGGATTTCTGGGTTGTTCAGGTTTAGCTTCTGCTTGAATCTCAGTTTCCGCAACAACTTCTTTTTCGGTATTTTCTGCTTCCGATTTTGGCGGACCAACGCGTTGTCTTTTTTTCTTTTGTTGATTTTGAGCGACTGCTTTCGGCTGTTCAGGCTCTGAACTTTTTGGTGCAGTTTCAGCTTCTGTCTTCGCAGGAACTTCTTTTGTTTCCTCAGCAACTTTTTTAACAACCTCTTTAGGAGCCTCTTTTGAAACTTCAGTAGAATCCTCAGCAGGTTTTTCTACTTTCTTTCTGGGAGCTGGTTTTTTAGCGGCTGGTTTTTTGGGTGCCGGAGCTTTTTCTTCTTCTGTATTCATAGGAGTTTCTGTCGCGCTGTAGTAATCTTTCGCTACTTTAGTATTGGATGCTTGAAAATCCAAAATTGCAAAAATCTTATCGTTGTCACTGCTGCTTTTAGCAATTTTAACGCCAAGATCGCTTGTGATTTTAGTCAAATCTGAATCGGATTTTGACCTTAATGTTTCAATGTTGAACATAAATGTTACGCAAAAAAGTAATTTATAAGTAATTGTAAGTAAGAATGTTAAGTCAGGTGACTCTTCTCTTTTAGGACGTTTGTACTGCAAATCTACGTTTATTTTTTAATTATGCAAAAAATTATTGGTATTTTTGTAGGCAGAATCAAATAGTATGTTGCAGAGAATACAGACCGTATGGATATTTTTGGCGATTATTGGCGCCGTATTTTTGTTCGTTACCGGACAGGATTTTTCCCTTTTCGGACCCGTTCCTTTTATTTCAGTGGCGTGTGTGATTCTTGTACTGTTTGGCTTTATTAGTATCTTAAGTTATAAAGACCGCAAAAGACAAATTCAACTGAACAAGATCAGTTTTATGATAAACGCTTTGTTGCTCGGTTTATTGGCGTATTGGCTACTCACTTTATCCGGAGGAATTGATTTTCCTGAGAAGGGTATTGAGCCTGTTTTCCCGTTACTATCTATAATATGTTTGCTGATTGCGAATGTTTATATACGGAAAGACGAAAGGCTCGTAAAATCTGTGGACAGACTCCGTTAGACTTACAACGATTTTTTTGAGTGAAACAGTTCCATTTATGGGACTGTTTTTTTTGGATTAGATTTTAATGATTTTGCATATTAAAATTTGTTTTATATTTGATAAAATGCATACGGATGAAAAAAATATTTTTTCTCCTCGTAATTTTATCACTATTGTCCTGTCGCGAGACTCGCTATGACGAAGTAGATTCTGTTAGAACTACGGTGATGGGAAAAATAACAAACCCTACAACAGCCCTTGCAATTCCCAACTTAAAGCTTATTTTGAAGCGACAATGGAAGCAAAATTGTGGCGGCTTTTCTACTTGTTGGAAAGAAGAGAATGTTGCAGAAATCACCACAGATTCTAATGGCAATTACCGTTATGAATTTGGTTACCTACCAGCAAATGGTAGGGAGTATTATACCTACACAATAATGCCCACGGATGATAATTACAGATTTGATAACGGTGACCTTGACAATGTGGTTGAAGCTAGTAAAATTAATGAGAAAAACTATGGTATTTGGAAACCCATTACGTTAAATATTCACGTTAAAGTTTCTAATAATAATATTCCTCCTTTATACACAGAAGTCACCAATTTACAGGACAATAGCAACTTTAGCAATTGGAGCTTCATTGATCAAAACGGAGAAAAAACGTTTGACTTTTTAGTGAGACCTAATACGGACGTGTCAGTAAATTTCATTTATGTTGAAAATCCTAATACTATAAATGCGAAATCACATAAGTTAGATTATCCCTATAAAACAACTTTCGCAGAGACCACAACAATTAGTTACACCGTCGACTGTGCTACTTTTTAAATCTCTACAAAATTACCTGGCCGCAAAATTCTCTCTGTTTTGATAATAAACGACCAATAAATTAAGATCAGGAATATTTCAAATACAGCTTGCTGATAAACTTGTCACAATTACCATCTGATAAAATAAATGACCGCTGATTGACAATTGAAAATTCCGTAAATTCGCCATCTAATTTCACTTAATGAAACCATTAAAGCGCATCCTTTCCATCGCCAAACCTCATCAAAAATATCTTTTAGGAAGTATTTTTTTTAACCTTCTTTATTCCCTATTACAGATTTTCTCTATTGTAACAATGCTGCCTATTCTGCGGATTTTATTCAAGCTCGACAAAGAAGTCGATACTAATATCATCCCGGTCTACAGCGGCAAATTCGGTGATTATTTTGGATATTTGAAAGACATGGCTTATTATAAAATACAGCTTAACATCAATGAATATGGCGCAATTCAGGTTTTAGCAGTTCTTTGTAGCATTACTGCAGTTGCGTTCTTATTAAGGAATCTGTTTAGATATTTAGGTGCTTATCTGTTGGTAAATTACCGCGTAGGAATTACCAAAGATTTGCGAACTGCGATGTATGACAAATTTTTAAAGTTACCCGTTTCATTTTTTACAGAACAGCGAAAGGGTGATATGATGTCGCGAATCTCCAATGATATTGGTGCCGTAGAAGGTGGAATTATGGGAAGTTTGGTTGATGTGCTGAACGCTCCGTTTATGATCATTGCCTCTTTGATTACGCTATTTATTCTTTCTCCACAACTAACTTTATTTTCACTTTTGGTTTTTCCAGTGATGGGACTTATTATCGCCTGGGTTGGTAAAAGCTTGAAAAGACAGGCAACGGCAGCACAGGAAGAATTAGGAAATTTATTTTCTCTGGTTGATGAAACATTGAAATCTTCTAAAGTGATCAAAATTTTTAATGCGGATAAAATCCTAACAAATAGATTTAATAAAACCACAAATAACTGGCAAAAATATGCGATTGGCATGAGCCGGCGACGGGAATTAGCTTCACCGATGAGTGAGTTTTTAGGTTCGGTAACGCTTCTAATGATCACCTGGTTTGCCGGAACTGAAATCATCAACGGAACCAATAAAGATCCAGTAACGTTTTTGGCTTTTATCGGCGTGTTCTTTCAAATTTTAGATCCAGCAAAAAAATTATCAAATGCTTTTTCCTCTATTCAAGGTGGAATGGCGAGTTTAGATCGGGTCTCAGAAGTTTTGGATTATGATTTAAAAATCGATGAAATTGCAAATCCAACGCCTATTTCCACCTTAAAAAATCAAATTCAATTTAAAAATATCGGTTTCTTTTATGATAAAGACAATGTAATTTTAAAGAATTTTGACCTCATTATTCCAAAAGGAAAAACCATAGCGCTGGTCGGTCAATCTGGGTCTGGAAAAACAACAATTGCCAATTTACTGGCTCGTTTTTATGACGTCTCAGAAGGTGAAATCCTGGTTGACGGTTCCAACATTAAAAATTTAAAGGTAACCGATTACCGAAACCTGTTAGGAATGGTGACTCAGGAGTCTGTTTTATTTAACGATTCTATTTTCAATAATATATTGATGGGGAAACCTGAAGCGACCGAAGAAGAAGTAATGGCGGCAGCGAAAATCGCCAATGCTCACGAATTCATCGATCATCTTCCCGAAAAGTATTACACGAATATCGGCGACGATGGTAATAAACTTTCAGGTGGACAAAAACAAAGGGTTTCAATTGCAAGAGCCGTTCTGAAAAATCCACCGATCATGATTTTGGATGAGGCCACCTCAGCTTTAGATACAGAGTCTGAAAGATTTGTGCAGGATGCTTTAGAAAAGATGATGGAAAACCGAACTTCTCTTGTTATTGCACACCGACTTTCAACCATTCAAAAAGCCGACTGGATCGTAGTGATGGAACGTGGAATCATTGTAGAACAGGGAACTCATCAGGAATTATTCGAGAAAAAAGGAATGTACCGAAGGTTAGTTGATCTGCAGAATTTCGGGTAATGAATCCAATACAGGAATATTTTTTTAGAATTGAAGAGCCTCAGCGAAGTACACTTTTATTCCTGCGAAAAAAAATACTGGAAAGTGATCCGGAACACATTACCGAAACCTTGAGTTTTGGGTTGCCTTTTATCAAATACAAAAAGAAAATGCTGTGTTATTTTTATTACAGCAAAAAACACAAAAAACATTATTTAAGCTTCTGTCATGGCGATCGATTAGATCATCCAGAACTTATCTCGGAAGGCAGAAAGAAATTCAAAATTCTTCTCATTGATGAAAATGCAGATTTGCCTTTAGATTTTATTTTGAAGATTTTAGATGAAGTCAAGCAATATATTAAGCCATGAAAAAACTATATTTTATTTGCGCGATTCTACTGTCTGGATTTGCTTTTTCACAAGAAATCATAAAAGAGGCTGACATTATTACAGAACAAATCGCAGAATTTCCCGATGGTGGCGCTACAAAGTTCCGCCAATTAATTGCAGATAATTTTAGAGAGAAAAAGGTGCAAGGTCAAGGAAAAGAATTTTGTGAACTCGCATTCGTGATTGAACTTGATGGTTCCCTAAGTAATATAAAAGCAAATGGAACCAATGATAGTTTTAACAAAGAAGCGATACGCGCCATTTCTAAAATAAAAACAAAATGGATTCCGGCGAAAATTAATGGCGAGCTCGTTCGATATCGATTTAGAATTCCTTTAAATCTCGATCTTAATTAACAAAGAATAGAAAAGCCGTTTTTTAATAAATTAGATTCGTACTCGCCTTTATATATCATTTTTACAAATCCAGTGTTATGAACAAAATAGTATTTTTATTCCTCTTTTTATCGGGAGCTGTGACTTTTGGCCAGACCGCTTCCACCTCAGAAAAGAAGATCCACCAATTGCCGCAAGATGCCATCGCTGCAACTTTTCCTGCCGGAAATGACGTTTTCACCAAAATGGTTTACGCCAAGTTTAATCATGGAATAATCGACTGCGACGACAAAGAAACCAACCAGCGATCGGTGATCGAATTCATTGTGGAAAAAGATGGGACACTCAGCGATATGAAAGCTGTTGGAAATAATAACTCCTTAAATCGGGAAGGTATTCGAATTGTAAACTCTATTAAAGACAAGTGGACTCCGGGAATTGTAAAAGGGAAAAATGTGCGAATGAAATTTAGACAGCCACTTACACTGGTCTGCAATTAAATGGCATTTTCACTTCTATCAGATAAATCAGTACACAGCCAACTCCATAGCACAGGATATCAATCCAACTAAAACTGCTTCCAACGATTATTGCGGCCATGCTTCCAGGTTTTAGACCTAAGATATCTGCGATCTTAAAATACTGTAAAACTTCCACGATCACAGAAAAAATAAATAGTCCGATAATTAGTTTTGTTCGGCTTTCAACTTTGAAAAAACTTAGGATTAAAGTGTACATTAATACTACTACAATCACATCGCCCAAATAGGCACGAATGAAAAATAAGTCTTTGAAAACGGTTGCGATCAAAACCTCAACGATGAAAATAAATACACTGATCAGGAAATATTTTAAGCTAAATCTAAAAATCGGTAAATTGGATAATGCTTTCATTCTTACGTTCTTTCTATTTTTCAATCATTTTCTTTATTGAATTCAACTTGATCAAAACTTCAATCGGCGTTAGCGTATAAACTTCAATTTTATTTATTTACTTACTTTTTATCAAAAAACTACTCGCCCAAAATAACAAAAAGGAAATAATTGCAGGTAGGATAAATAATTTAAAATCACCACTATTAGCCATAGATACTGTTTTTGACAAAGCAATAAACAGGTAGGATAAAGTATAAAATAGGGCTGTTTGGAGAGATGATAAATTAATGTTCAAAGAGTTTAAAATAAATATCACGCCTATCCATACGAGACCTAAAATAGGCAAACCGATTATTAATAAAATTGGAGCCATTCCATATTCACCTCCTGGAAAATTACCAATAGATATTATGAAGAAATGAATAACCAATATCAATACACTTAATAGGAAGATCGTTGATAATTGTTTCCATTTTAAAGATCTCATCGTCCAATCATTTTCTTAATCGAGTTCAACTTCATCAACGCTTCAATCGGCGTTAAAGTATTGATATCTATTTTCAACAATTCTTCCCGAATATTTTCCAAGACCGGATCATCCAATTGAAAGAATGAAAGTTGCAGACTTTCGTCCGTAATCGCTTTTGCTGAATCTTTGGAACCACTGTGTGAACGGCTTTTTTCTAAAGTTTTCAAAACTTCATTCGCACGATTTACCACTTTTGCAGGCATTCCTGCTAACTTCGCGACGTGAATTCCGAAACTGTGTTCACTTCCTCCAGATAATAGTTTTCGAAGGAAAATAATACTTCCTTTATGCTCCTGAATAGAAACGTGGAAGTTTTTAATTCTTTCAAAATTCACTGTCATTTCATTGAGCTCATGATAATGCGTGGCAAATAATGTTTTCGCCTGCGTCGGATGTTGATGTAAATATTCTGCAATCGCCCAAGCTATGGAAACACCGTCATAAGTAGACGTTCCACGTCCGATCTCATCTAAAAGGATCAGACTTCTTTCAGAAATATTATTGAGGATATTTGCGGCTTCATTCATCTCCACCATAAACGTTGATTCGCCGGAAGAAATATTATCGGTCGCTCCAACTCTCGTGAAAATCTTATCCAAAACGCCGATTTCAGCGTGTTTCGCCGGCACAAAACTTCCTATCTGAGCCAATAAACAAATAATTGCAGTTTGTCTTAATATCGCAGATTTACCCGCCATGTTCGGACCTGTAACCATTATGATCTGCTGCGAATCTTTGGATAGAAACAAATCATTTGGAATATACTTTTCACCTAACGGCAGAGCATTTTCGATTATGGGATGGCGTGCTTCTTTTAAATCAATTTCAAAACCTGCATTTAAAACCGGTTTGGTATACGACTCAGAAACTGCAAGTTCAGACAATCCTACTCCGCAATCCAATTCTGCAATGATCTTAGAATTCTCCTGAATCTGATCGATGTAGATCATCACATTTTCACAAACTTTTCGGTAAAGCAAATGTTCAATTTTTGAAATCTTTTCTTCGGCGCCCAGAATTTGTTCTTCGTATTCTTTCAGTTCTTCGGTGATGTATCTTTCAGCGTTCACCAAAGTTTGCTTGCGAATCCAGTCTTCTGGAACTTTATCTTTATGAGAATTTCTAACCTCAATGAAATAACCGAAAACATTATTAAAACTGATCTTCAAACTGGTAATTCCCGTTCGTTTAACTTCGCGGTCACACATTTCGTCCAGAAATCCTTTTCCTTTAGTTTGAAGTCCACGCAAATGATCGAGCTCTTCTGAAATCCCGGTTTTGATCACATTTCCTTTAGAAATATTGACCGGAAGTTCTTCGTTCAAATAATCAGTAAGATATTTAATGAGTTCATCCAAATTAATCAGTGGCGATAACCAGGTCAAAACCTCATCGTGTGGATGAAGCAATTCTTTAATATTTCGAATGTTAATCAAACTCTGACGAAGATAACCGAGTTCTTTCGGTGAGATTTTCTCCGAAGCCAGTTTCCCCATCAAACGGTCCAGATCAGAAATCGTTTTTAATAATTGTAAGATCTCATATTTCAGATTTTCCTGTTTATTAAAAAACTCAATGAGATCTAATCTTCTGTTGATTTCATTCACGGATTTTAAAGGAAGAATTAATCTTCTTCTCAACAATCGTCCTCCCATCGGAGTAGAGGTTTTGTCGATAATATCGAGCAAAGATTTCCCCTGTTGGTTGCTTGAATAAACGATCTCTAAGTTCCGCAACGTAAAATGATCCATCATCAGATAGTCCTCTTTCGGAATCAGTTTTATTTTGGTAATATGTTGTAAAAGTGCGTGATGTGTATCTTCAACTAAATAAGCGAAAATTGCTCCGGCTGCGGTAATTCCCAATTTTAAATCTTCAATCCCAAAACCTTTTAAAGAATTTGTTTTGAAATGATTGGTTAATTTTTCGTAACCGTAATTGTATTGAAACGCCCAATCTTCTAATTTAAAAGAATTGCGGTTTTTCAGTTGCAACGGAAGTTCGGTCGTTCGCTGATAAATAATTTCGCTCGGATCAAAAGTTCCCACGATATGAAGTAGTTGTTCCAGATTTCCTTCTGAAGTTAGAAATTCACCTGTGGAAACATCAACCAAAGCCAATCCGTATTTCTCTTTTACTTTATGAATCGAAAGTAAAAAATTATTTTTCTTGGAGCTTAAAACCTGTTCATTGAAAGTTACGCCGGGAGTTACCAGTTCGGTCACGCCGCGTTTTACAATTCCTTTAACTCCTTTTGGATCTTCCAATTGGTCACAGATTGCAACACGCAGTCCGGCTCTTACGAGTTTCGGCAAATAAGTATCAACCGAATGATGTGGAAATCCTGCGAGTTCGATATGACCTTCACCGTTGGCTCTTTTGGTTAGAACGATTCCTAAAATCTGCGACGTTCTAATGGCGTCCGTTCCGAAAGTTTCGTAGAAATCTCCCACTCGAAACAGCAAAAGCGCATCAGGATATTTCGCCTTGATGGTATTGTATTGCGTCATTAAAGGAGTTTCTTTTTTTTCTTTCGCCACGGAATTGATTTTAAAAATTATTGAACTTAAAAATTAAGATCTAAAATCCTTAATTTTGCCAAAAATACGAAAATGTCATCCACAAAGAAACTGAAACTCGAAGAATTAGGAAGAATAGATATCGAAACGTTTAAAGAGACTCAAAAAACGCCGCTCGTCGTGGTTTTAGATAATGTTCGAAGCATGCACAATGTGGGTGCGATCTTCAGAACCGCAGATGCCTTCTTGATTGAAAAAGTAGTCTTGTGTGGAATTACTCCTCAACCGCCACATCGCGAAATTCACAAAGCTGCTTTGGGCGCGACAGAAAGTGTGGAATGGGTTTATGAAAAAGATATCGCCGAAGCATTACAGAATTTAAAAAAGGAAAACTTTAAAATTGTAGGAATCGAACAAACCACCGATTCTAAAGTGATCACTGATTACCAAATTAATAAAGTAGAAAAATACGCATTAGTTTTAGGAAATGAAGTGGATGGATTGAGCGATGAAGCGCTTTCTTATTACGATACTTTCCTGGAAATTCCGCAGTTGGGAACAAAACATTCTTTAAACGTTTCTGTTTGTGGTGGAATTGTGATGTGGGAATTCTTTAAATCATTGTAAATTTTTCAACTCGTTTTCAGAACGAGACAACGATTTTAAGCAAAGAACGCAATGTTATTATCACGTGACTAAATTATATTTAAAAGAAAAATTGCTTTTTGTAAACAAATAGTAGCCTCTAGTTTTCCATCAAAAATCAAAAAATGTAAAAAAAAGAAACCAATTTCTCAATCATAATAATTGAAAAATTGGTTGATTTCCCTTGGCTCTTTTTACTTTTTACCTGGTTTCTTATTATCTCCAGCCACCACCAAGTGCGCGGTACAGTTCAATCCCTGCATCAAGCTTCGAATATTCAGCATTCGAAATATTCAGTTCAGCATTCAGTTGATTTACACTTGCGTTGATCACTTCCAGATAATTTGCCAAACCGTAGTTCACCAATTCCTGAGAGTATTCTACAGAGTTTTTATAAGCATCCATTTCTTTCCTTTTCAGATTAATGAATCCATCTTGTGACTGATAAATTTTTAGAGCATCAGAAACTTCTCTTCCTGCTGTTAAAACTGATCTTCTAAAATTGAGATAAGCAATTTCTTTGTTGGCTAAACTAACTTCATACTGAGTTTTAATTTGTCTTTTATTTAATATTGGTTGTGTTAAACCGCCTACAACGTTCGCGAAAAGTGAACTTGCACTAAATAACTGATCAATATCTCCGGAAGATATTCCTGTGCTTCCCGTCAATCTCAACGTCGGATAAAAATTAGCTTTAGCGGCATTGGTCAATTCGAAAGCATTCATCAAACGATATTCTGCAGCTTTTACATCAGGTCGGTTTTCCAACAGATTCGCTGGATAACCCAGCGCTAAACTTACCGGCATTTTCTGAGCATCAATCGTTGTACGCTCTATGGCGTGTGAAGGTTCTGCCATCAAAAGGCTGATGGTGTTTTCGAGCAGAGCGATCTGAACATCAATACTGATCAACATTGATTCTGCATTAAAAACGAGCGCCTGACTTTGTTGAACTGCAACTTCTGTAACCGTTCCTGCATCTTTTAAAGCTTGAGTCGTTTCAAGATTTTTATTTCTTAAGGCGATAGTTTCGTTGATGATTTTTTTCTGATCATCAAAAGTTAAAAGCTGATAATAAGCTGAAGCAACTGCCGCAACCAAATCGCTTTTCACCGCTTGATGGGCGGAAACAGTTCCTAAATAATTGGCTAATTCTGCTTTTTGTTGTGCTTTCAATTTTCCCCAAATATCAACTTCCCAGCCAACATTTGCCGAAACATCAAATTGATTTCCGTATTTTCTTTCTCCTGCTAACTGTCCAGATTGGGTATTCAAAGACTGTGTTTGAAAGGTATAATTCGGACCCGCAGAAAGGGTTGGTAAATAAGCTGCTTTACTTTGCTTTAAATAAGAATCAGCGGCACTGATGTTCTGCAAGGCCACTCTTACATCTAAATTATTTTCTAACGCTTTCGCAATATGTTTTTGTAAAACTGGATCGGTGAAAATATCTCTCCATGAAACGGTTGCCATACTCATGGAATCTTTCGGTAACAAGTCGGTGCGGAAAAGATTTTCATTAATGGCCTCACTTGGTCTTCCGTACTTTTCCCGCGTCATACATGAAGTAAGAACGAAAGCAGAAAAAAGAACTGAAAGTATTTTTATATTGAAGTATTTATTCATTTTTTTACTATTTCTTAAAAGTTTTAGACTTTCAATTATTCAGATAGATTAATATCTTTTTCTTTTAATGGAACAACTTTCTCCTGCAGAAATTGGAAAATTACAAACAAGACTGGAATTGCTATCAATCCGAAGAAAGTCCCAATTAACAATCCAGAGGCTGCACCAGTCGCAATCGAACGGTTACCGACAGAACCAATCCCAGTTGCAAATACCAATGGAATCATCCCGAAGATAAAAGCAAAAGAGGTCATCAAAATCGGACGCAGCCTTGCTTTCGCAGCGTTGATCGCAGACATCGCAATTGATTCACCATGATGTCGCCTTTGTACGGCAAACTCCACAATCAAAATTGCATTCTTGGCCAGTAATCCAATCAACATAATGATCGCAATCTGGAAATAAATATTGTTTTCTAATCCGAAAATCCTTTGACCAAAAAATGCTCCGATCACTCCTAAAGGAAGAGAAAGGATTACAGAGAATGGCAACAAATAACTTTCATATTGCGCGGCCAAAATGAAGTAAATGAAAAGGAAACTTAATAAGAAAACCACGTAGGTTTGGGAACCTGCTTTCATTTCTTCCTTCGTTAAACCTGTAAATTCAACATCGTAGTTGGCTGGTAAATTTTCGGCAGCAACTTCCTGAATCGCCTTAATAGCATCACCTGTAGAATATCCTGGATTACTGGATCCATTAATTCCCACTGAGGTAAATAAATTATATCGTTCTAAGGATTGCGGCCCAAAACTTTTTTCTAAGCTCACGAACTGTGAGATCGGCGCCATGGCTCCTGAAGCTGTTTTTACAAAGATTGAATTTAAACTTTCTGGAGAGGTTCTATCCGATGGTAAAGCCTGAATCATTACCCGAAATTGTTTTCCATATTTGGTAAAGTCGGAAGAATAAATCCCTCCAATATACCCCTGCATGGTGCTCAAAATATTATTTAATGAGACGCCACTTTCTTTCGCACGAGGTACATCAACTACCATTTCAAACTGTGGATAATTGGTATTGAAAGAAGTTGAAGCAAACTGAATTTCTGGTCGCTGCATCAAAGCCCCCACAAAACTTTGGGTCACTTTATTGAGTTCTGAAATATCACCACCTGATTTATCCAATAAGACACTGGAGAATCCATCACTTGATCCAAACCCAGGCACACTTGGTGGCGAGAAGAAAATAATTTTGGCATCCGGATATTTACCAGTAATTCCGAATAATCGTCCGGTGATTTCATCGATGCTTTGTCCATCTGCTTTTCCACGTTCATCAAAAGGCTTTAATTTGATAAAGGCTTGACCAACATTGGATCCAGAACCTGACATAAATCCACGACTCGCTGTGTACGTTACGTTTTGAACGCCGGGAATCTTTCGCGCTTCTTTCTGAAGGTCAGACAGAACATTGTAGGTTCTTTCTAAGGACGCTCCGGGCGGAAGTTGAATATCTGTAAACAAAATTCCACGGTCTTCTTTCGGGATAAATCCAGTCGGCATGGTAGAACTTGCCCACCAAAAAGTAACTGCTCCGGCGGCAAAAATCACTAATAAGCTCACCCATTTGTTTCTTAAAATAAAATTAAATGACTGACCATATTTTTTAGTTCCGGCATTAAATCCAGTATTGAATTTAAAGAAGAATTTTTGCAGCACATTCATACTCGCATATTCCTTGGAATGATGCGCCGGCGGTTTTAAAAACATCGCACAAAGAACAGGACTCAAAGTCAAGGCATTTACGGCCGAAATTAAAATCGCAATAATTAAGGTAATTCCAAACTGCTGATAGAAAACTCCAGTTGGTCCGGTTAAGAACGTCACGGGAATAAATACGGCCGCCATTACCAAAGTAATCGAGATAATTGCGCCTGTAATTTCGTCCATCGCTTCTACGGTCGCTTTCTTGGCATCGCTGATGCCACCTTCCATTTTCGCGTGAACGGCTTCTACCACAACAATTGCATCATCGACCACAATACCAATGGCAAGAACCAAAGCAAAGAGGGTCAACAAGTTAATTGAATACCCGAATAGATTCAGAAAGAAGAAGGTTCCAATAATCGAAACCGGAACTGCAATCGCAGGAATCAAGGTTGATCTAAAATCCTGAAGGAATATAAATACTACTAGGAATACCAAAACGAAAGCTTCTAATAAAGTGACCACTACTTTAGAAATGGAGGCATCTAAAAACTCATTGGTA
Organism: Kaistella sp.; assembly: GCF_041824135.1. Classification (GTDB taxonomy): domain Bacteria; phylum Bacteroidota; class Bacteroidia; order Flavobacteriales; family Weeksellaceae; genus Kaistella. The sequence continues at coordinate 76,446 of NZ_JBGZYM010000044.1, forward strand.
TCAAAGTTAATATTATACCCAATTCCTTCTGGTAAGGTTTTTTCGGTTTCCTTCAATAAAGTTTTAATATTGGTAATAATCTCTTGCGCATTTGATCCAGGAGTCTGGAAAATCCCCATCGAGATCGAGCGGTTTCCATTACTTTCACCAATTCCCGCGTAAGATTGAGAATCCAGTTTAATTTCAGCAACATCTTTTAAACGGAGATATTCTCCATTACCAAGCGCGCGCAAAATAATATTTTCAAACTCATCAACTTCATTGTATTTTCCCTTGTAGGTAATAATGTATTGAAAAGAACTTCCACTGTTTTCACCCAAAGCACCCGCAGCTGCTTCTCTGGACTGTTCATTAATTGCGGCAGAAACTTCGGAAGGTTCTAAACCGTAAGCCGCCATTTTCGCAGGATCAACCCAAATTCTCATCGAGTAATTTTTCCCACCAAATACTTGAGCATCACCCACACCATTTACCCGTTTTAATTCTGGGATGATATTAATGTTCATGTAATTCTGCAACCAAACCTCATCTAAATTGGGATTGGAAGTATAGAAAGAAAGGAACATCAAGGCACTCGTTTGCTGCTTGTTAACCTGAACTCCAGATCTTGTAACCTCTGAAGGAAGAAGTGGAATTGCACGCTGAACCTGATTCTGAACGTTCACCGCAGCGATATCCGGATCAATTCCCTGTTTGAAGAAAATTGTAATTGAAGCAGAACCATTGTTTCCAGCGGAAGAGGAAATATAATCCATTCCTTCTACTCCATTCACTTGCTCTTCAATTGGAATAATTACACTGTTCATGACCGTTTGCGCATTGGCTCCGGTATAGTTGGCAGAGATACGCACCGTTGGCGGGGCAATATCTGGGTACTGTGTGACCGGCAAAGAGATTAGTCCCAAAATTCCCAATATCACAATCATGATGGAAATTACTGTGGACAGAACCGGTCTGTTTATAAACTTTTTAATCATCTTTTAGAAAAGTGGTTTTATGGCATTAATGATATCGTCAAACTTTTTCGGTTGCGGCTTCACTGGTGTTCCAGTTTTCAAAGTTCCAACTCCCTCCACGACAACGACTTCTCCTTTAGCAGCACCTTCTTTAATAATTACCATATTGTTCACACGATCAATTACTTTAATTACAGCACTTTTCGCCGTATCCTGTTTTACTTTATAGACATATACCAAACCTTGCTGTTCGATCGTAGCGCTTTCTGGAACTACCAAGGCATTATCATAAGCAATAGGAATTCTAACCGATCCACTATTTCCGTTACTGAGTAATTTTTTCGGATTGGGGAAAGAAACTCTAAACTGAATACTGCCAGTTGCTGCATCGATTTGGCCGGTTACTGCTTTCACATAACCTTTCTCTTCATAAACATCGCCGTTTGCCAATACTAATTCAATAGCGGGCATATTTTTTATTTTTTCTGGAACGGTTGCTCCTGCTGAATTCTTTAGAAAATCTAGATATTCTTTTTCATTCATAGAAAAATACGCGTACAACTCACTTGTATCTGAAACAGTTGAGATTGGCATTGGATCTCCAGGACCCACTAAACTACCCGTTCGGAAATTAATTTTTCCAATCACACCAGAAATTGGCGCACGAATAACAGAGTAATCGATGTTTGCCTGAACTCCCTGAAAATTAGCTTGGGCCTGTGCGACGCCCGCGCTCGCTTGTTGTTTGCCTGCTTGCGCTTGTGCAACTTGTGCCTGCGCTCTTGCAAGGTTTGCCTGAGCCGTTTGCAATTGAACATTGCTGATAATATTTTTCTCTACTAAAGGACGAAGTTTATTTACTTCAACCTGAGCAGCATTTACAGCTGCTTGTGCTGCTTTCACACTTGCTTCAGAGGCTGAAACATTAGAACGGGCTGCACCAACTCCAGCTTTTGCTGCATTGGCCGACTGATTTAAAGAATTGGTTTCTAAGCGGAAAAGCGGCTGACCTTTGCTCACATACTGGCCTTCATCTACCAAAACCTGGGTGATATACCCTTGCATTTTAGCACGAACATCGTTATTCACACGCCCTTCAATACTCGCTGGAAAAGTGGAGTAGCCGATAACGTTTCTAGCTTCAATGGCAACCGTTGAAACTACTTTTGGACCTTGAGGTGGTCTGCCGTCTTCTTTTTTGCAGGACAAAACCGACAAGGCAGAAAATGCAAGGAGGATAATTTTATTTTTCATGAATTTAATTTTATAGTTGATCTTCATTAAAGAAGATTAGAATGAAGTTGGAATATTTTTATTTAAAGTTGATCGAGCGTTTCTTTTATATGTAAAATATTTTTATCAAAAAGACTGGTATAAACACCAAACTTTCGCAATATCTCTTCATCATCTGTTTGTCGAAAGTCCTTGAGTTGATGTAAAATAGATAATTCGCGTTCCATTTTTTCAATAATTTCTTCGAATCGTATTCTCATATGCTTTTCGTTGATCACAAAAAACCGTTTTCTTTCGTCGATCTTATTAAAGTCGTTGATAATATTGAGATTTAAAAGTAAGTTGAGATTTGAAGAAACTGAACTTTTACTTGCGCAGAAAATCTCTACAAACTCATCAAAGGAAACCCCTTCCCGATCAAAATCAAATATTAAATAGGAATAAATTTTCGCAGCTAGGGGCGGTAAATGGAAGGCTTCTCCATAAAATTTAACCATTTCGCGAAAAATTTCTTTATCGATTTTCATTGGTGGACTTAACAATTAACTTGCAAAACTACATCTTAGTTCTGAACTAAACGAACCAAATCTAAACTTTAAGACTTTTTTATGATATTCATAATATTATTTAATGTTTATGAGAATAGTGAAAAATTGCTTTATGCCGAAAAGTTGCAGCTGTTATCGGATTACAATTAAAATTCATTAATTTTGGTAGATGGATTTAAGAGATCAACTTAAAAATATGTTCCCTGAGCACGAAGAGCAGGATTTTGAAATGCCGGTAGAAAAATTCGTGCAGATAGAACCGCTCGTCTGTAAATTTGAAAAAAAAGGCAGACACGGGAAACCTGTTACTTTGGTGGAAGGTTTTGAAGGAAACGATGAGGAGCTTAAAAAAATTTCCAAAAAGATTAAAACAACTTTAGGAATTGGTGGATCAGAAAAAGATGGAATTATCATTATTCAAGGTGATAACCGTGATAAGATCATGGTGATCCTAAAAGAGATGGGTTATAAGACAAAGAGAGTTGGAGGATAAAATTAGACTAATAGATGATGAACCGCTTCGCTGAAAGCTGAAAGATAATCGACTTGGTTAATACGATAAAATTTGCACACCCGAATCTGCAGCCCGACTTGAACGGAGCTCTTTTTAACGGAACGAAGTGGAGTGAAAAAAGCGGGAGTGGAAGGCGGAAATGTCTGCCCAAATAAAAATTTAAAAAATAAAAAATAGACTATGCTTAATAAATTAGCTGCATCAGAATTGGTGCTTAATGACGACGGAAGTGTGTATCACCTGAACTTATTGCCAGAAGATATTGCAGGAAAAATTATGTTGGTTGGTGATCCTGACCGTGTTCCAAAGGTTTCTAAATACTTTGACAAAATTGAAGTTAAAAAAAACAAAAGAGAATTTTACACGCATACCGGAACTTTACGTGGCGAAAGAATCACCGTAATGTCCACTGGAATTGGAACTGAAAACATTGATATCGTGATGAACGAGTTGGATGCTTTGGTGAATATCGATTTGAAAAATAAGGAGTTTAAAACTGACCATACTGCTTTGGAATTATTCAGAATGGGAACTTGCGGAAGTGTAAATCCGGATGTAGAAGTTGACAATATGTTGGTGACTGAAAACGTGGTTGGTTTGGATGGTTTGCTGCATTTCTATCAGGATTATGAGTTTGAAAATGAATTCTCCCGAAACTTCATGGCGAAATTCCCGTACGAGAAAATTAAACCGATGTTGTATTTTTCTGATTGGTCTAAAGAAATGGGCGAATATTATAAGGATGCAAAATACCACGGTAATACGGCAACATTCCCTGGTTTTTACGCGCCGCAAGGACGTCAGCTTCGTTTGAAAGCGCTTGATGACCAGTTTTTGGAAACACTAAATGATTTAGGCGTGACAAATTTCGAGATGGAAACTTCGGCGATTTATGGTCTTTCTAAATTGTTAGGACATAAAGCGATTACGGTAAATTCAGTGATTGCCAACAGAAGAAGAGGCGAATTTTCTGCGGATCACGCTGCTTCTGAAAGAAATATGATCGAGTGGGTTTTGGATCGGATTATCAAATAATTCATTCAGAAAAAAATTATATTAATGCGGCTAAATTTTAGCCGCACTTTTTATTTACAATGACAATCCACCAAGTGATCATCAACCATTCCAGTCGCTTGCATGTACGCATACATGACGGTTGATCCCAGAAATTTGAATCCTCTTTTCTTTAAATCTTTTGATAAAGAATCTGAAATTTCAGTCGTTGCAGGGACGTCGCTTAAAGTTTTTGGGTGATTGACAATTGGCTTTCCATCAACGAAATTCCAAATATATTTTGAAAAACTACCGAATTCTTTTTGTACTTCCTGAAATCTTTCGGCGTTATTAATAGTGGCTAAAATCTTTAACCTGTTTCTTATAATTCCAGCGTTATTCATTAACTCTTCAACCTTACCTTCAGAATAGTTTGCGATTTTTTTATAATTAAATTGATCAAAAGCTTCGGCGAAATTTTCTCGCTTCTTTAAAATCGTATACCAGGAAAGTCCAGCTTGAAAACTTTCTAAAACCAGAAACTCAAAAATCGTTTCATCATCATCAACTGGCTTCCCCCATTCTTCATCATGATATTTTCTGTAGAGATCATCTTTTTCGCTCCAGCCGCACCTTATAATTTCCATTTGTAAAAGTTTAGCCCAAAAATAGAATAATCATTACAAAAACTTACTTTATTCATAAGAATTCGTTTTTATTTTAAGAAAACTTTATAATATGTTTAACATAGTGTTACGGATTTTAGGAACGGAACTTGCAACCTCATATAATATCAAATTAAATTTTTTCAATCACTAAATATTAACATTAAAAATTATCATTATGGACAGACAAGATTATAACAAAGCAGAAGACGCAGTTAATGAAACTAAATGGACTGTGAACGATTATGCTGATAGAGCGAAAGATTATATCCGCGAGCAAAGAGACAAAAACACAGAACCAACAGCAGACGGCTGGATGGAAAGAGCAAAAGATAATGTATCTGATGCTTGGGAAGACACCAAAGATGCTGCCTCTGACGCATGGGAAAAAACCAAAGACTGGTCCGAAGATGCAAAAGCTGAAGTTAGGAAAGCAACTAACTAAGCACTCCTATATATAAGAAAGAGAGTCGTATTTTGTACGGCTCTTTTTTTATGCAATAAACAATAAAAATTTTTTAAATTTGTCTAAAATTAAGATTATGTCACACGGATTACTAAAAGGTAAAAAAGGAATTATATTCGGCGCTCTGAATGATCAGTCGATTGCTTGGAAAGTTGCAGAACGATGTCATGAAGAAGGCGCAGAATTTATTCTTTCTAATGCTCCTATCGCAATGAGAATGGGCGAAATTGATGAACTGGCAAAAAAGACCGGTTCAGATGTTATTCCTGCAGACGCAACCTCTGTTGAAGATTTGGACAAACTTTTTGCTCATGCTGAAGAAAAATATGGCAAGATCGATTTCATTCTTCATTCTATTGGAATGTCTGTGAACATTAGAAAAGGTAAGTCTTATACTGATCTTAATTACGATTTCTTAGAAAAAGGCTGGGATGTTTCTTCGGTTTCTTTTCATAAAGTAATGAAGGCAGCTTGGGACAGAGACATCATGAATGAATGGGGTTCAATTTTGGCCTTAACTTATATTGCTGCTCAACGTGTATTCCCAAATTACGGTGATATGGCAGACAACAAATCTTATCTTGAAAGTATCGCAAGAAGTTTCGGATATTATTGGGGCGACAGAAAAGTACGTGTCAATACCATTTCTCAATCTCCGGTAATGACTAAAGCTGGGGCTGGTGTAAAAGGAATTAGCGGATTCTTCAACTTCGCAGATAGCATGTCGCCACTTGGAAATGCTGATGCTTTGGATTGTGCCAACTACTGTGTAAGCATGTTCTCTGATTTAACCAGAAAGGTAACCATGCAGAATCTTTTTCACGATGGAGGTTTCAGTAAAACTGGAGTTTCGCAAAAGATTGTAGATAAATTTGAAGATTTAGAATAACTAAATTTTTAGTTGAAATATAAAATCCGTCTCGTAAACATAACGAGACGGATTTTTTTATCGGGATACTTTCGGAATTACGGGTAAACTTTCATTGCCAGTTGCAGAAATACTTTGTACTCCAAAAATAAAATTATCTTTAGAAAGCGGGACGGTGTACAAAGTTTCAGTAGTGAAAATTTTATGCGTCCAGGCCGATTGATCTGTTTCCCGGTAAAGAACATTGTAACCTTTTACTTTTCCTGTCTTAGGATTTTCCCAATGAAGCTTGGTAGAATTTGAAAGTTCTTTCACATCCATTAAAACATTTATGGGTTGTGGAGTTGACTTGGCTATACTTGCTAAAACTGCAACATTCACGGCAGTATTGGTTTTCAAATAATCAAAATCCATGAACTTAATTAGATCGCCAAATTCTTTATTATTTTCAGTCCGAATATCTTGATGTTGATGATCGTAGTTTTCGTAATAATCCGTTAAGCGAACTGCAGTGAATCCACTATTCACAAATGGGGTGTGATCGCCTCCACGTAGAAAACGGTCGTTTCTATAAATCAGTTTGATATCGATATTCTTCACGTACATCTCGCCTATTTCTTTTACATATCTAGCCAATTGTCGTGCGTTACCATCATTTTCTAAACCAAGACTTCTTATTTTAGCTGCAGACTTATCGGTTTCAAAGGCAGACAATCCTTCGCTGAAAACTCGTAGTTTTGGAGTACCATCATTTTTAGGTGCATCTAAACTGTTGTTGCCGATCATATCATTATTAAGGACGGCTTCAATTTCCCAATTTTCTGCCTTTGCTTTATCTGAAAGCATTTTTGCTCCTAATAAACCTTGTTCTTCGCCACTTACAGCCACGAATAAAATAGTCATCGGGAATTTTGATTTGCTTAAAACTCTTGCCGATTCAATTACTGCTGCTACTCCGCTTCCGTCATCATTCGCTCCCGGCGCATAATCGGTGGAATTCAATACATCTGAAACTCGGGAATCCAAATGCCCGGAAATAATAATGATTCGTTTATCTAAAGGATCTGTTCCCTTTAATAAACCGATGGCATTCCCAAGATTGGTTACTTTGTTAATCCGTTTTCCATCAGGTTGTAAATCTTCATTTTGTAAAAAGACTTCCATTCGTCCGTCTGTATTTTTCGCATAATTTCTGAATTTGGATAACACCCAACTTCTTGCTGCTCCTATTCCTTTGTCTTTATCGGTGGTGGAACTCATGGTATGTCGGGTTCCAAAACTGACTAGTTTTTCGACATTCGCTTTCAAAGAATCTTTACTCACTAATTTCACATAATCCGAAATCTCAGGATCCTTTTCCTGCTTCTGTGCATTCACGACGACGGAGAGCAATACGCTCAGGAAGAAAACTGATTTTTTCATTTTAAATTTTTTATTTCGTTGATGAATTTTTCTATCATTTCATTAGAAGTTGCCCAGGAAGTAATTAAACGCACGGCAGACTTTTCTTCGCTTAATTTCTTCCAAACGTAAAAATCAAAGTTAATAGAAAGTCTTTCAATTTGGTCTGGATTTAATATTGGAAATATCTGATTGGTAAAAGTTTCACATAGAAATTCACACCCAATTTCCTGAAAGGCTTTTTTTATTTTCATTGCCTGCTGATTCGCATGTCTCGCCAGATCAAAATACAAATCGTCTTTCATCAATTCTTGAAACTGAATTCCTAGCAAACGTCCTTTGGCAAGCATAGCGCCTTTTTGTTTTAGATGAAATCCGAATTCTTCCTGCAAACTTTCATTATTAATGATAATTGCTTCTCCAATTAAGGCTCCGTTTTTCGTTCCTCCTAAATAAAAGGCGTCGGTATATTTCCCAAAATCTTCTAAAGTCAGATCGTTGGTTTCGGCAGTTAAGGCATGGCCTAACCGTGCTCCATCAACGAATAAATACAGATCTTTCTCCTGACAGAATTGGTATAAATCCGTCAATTCTTTTTTAGAGTAAATGGTTCCAACTTCTGTAGAATTAGAAATATAAACCATTTTTTGTTTCACCTGATGTGGTTTATTTTGGTGAACATCCAGAATTTTCTGAATATCCTCAGAATTGATTTTTCCATTGGAGCTTTCAATAGCATGAACTTTATGACCAGTTGCTTCAATCGCGCCGCTTTCATTGGTGAAAATATGTCCAGTTGCTGCAGAAACGACGCTTTCATGTGGTCGTAGAAAAGCAGAAATAACGATGAGATTAGCTTGCGTTCCTCCTGAAACAAAAAAAACTTTCGCGTTAGGATTATTTATTTTTTGTTTGATAATTTCGGCTGCACTTTCGGAATAGTCATCCAAACCGTACCCATTTTGCTGAATGAGGTTGGATTGAATTAACGTTTCTAAAATTCGAGGATGCGCTCCTTCTGCGTAATCATTCTTAAAGGAATATCTCATGGTATAAATTTAAAAAAATGGGTGAATATAACCACATGATTTGGGTGAAAATACCTTTGAACTCCATTTTTTTTGACACATCTTTGTTTCATCAAATTAACCAAATCAAAAACTAATAACCATTTTTAGCATCACTGTTTTAAAGTACTTGTCATTAAGCAGAATTTTAAAATAGAGGTCAATTTTCTTCATGTATTTTTATTTAAATGTAAGCGTGTAATTTATTACACGCTTTTATTTTGTTAGATTTGTAAAATCAACAATCTAACTTATGATTTCACTTACTGAAGAAAACTATTTAAAAGCGATCTTCCATCTAAGAAATGAAGACAATACGGTAACCGTAAACGAACTAAGTAAATTTTTGAATGTCAAAATGCCGAGTGTAAACAATATGATGAAAAAGTTTGCACAGAAAAACTGGGTGATCTATGAGAGCTATAAACCTTTAATAGTTACCAAAGAAGGAAACAAAGAAGCCGCCTTAATTGTTCGCAAACACCGGCTGACTGAAATGTTTTTGGTCGAGAAAATGAATTTCGGCTGGGAAAACGTTCATGAAATTGCGGAACAATTAGAACATGTTCATTCTGAAATGTTTTTTGATAAGATGGATGAAATTTTAAGACATCCAAAATTTGATCCTCACGGAGAGCCTATTCCAGATAAGGATGGAAATATTCACGCTCAGGATTTACAAAAATTGAGCAGCTGTAAAGTTGGCGTCAAAGTAATTTTCAGTTCTGTCACCGTATCTGATGATGAATTCTTAAGTTATCTGAACAGTAAAAAGCTGGAATTAGGTAAGAAATTAGAAATTTTAGAAATCGAGAAATACGACCAGTCGATGATCATCCTAAAAGACGACAAAAACACGATTACCCTAAGCAAGATGGTTTGCGACAAGATGTTGGTAAAGCAATAAATTTCTACCCGCTCTATTTTTGGAAGATCAGACGAATTCCCTTAACTTTGTAACAATCTAAAAATCAATAAAAATTAAAAATATGTCAAAAGCAATTTCACAGGTTCCTTTCGCAATAAACGAGCCGGTTAGAACTTATGAGCCGGGTTCAGAGGAGGTAAAATCCCTGATCGCAACGTATAAAAAAATGTGGAAAGAGAAAGTTGAAATCCCAATGGTTATTAACGGAAAAGAAATCAAAACTTCTGAAAAAGTAGTGATTAACTCTCCGCAAGATCACCAACATGATTTAGGTTTCTATTATAAAGGAGACATGAGTCACGTGGACGACGCGATTAATTCTGCTTTAGCAGCCAGAGAAAAATGGAATAATTTAGGTTGGGAACATCGTGCAGCAATCTTCTTGAAAGCCGCTGATCTACTTGCTGGTCCTTATAGAAATCGTTTGAACGCAGCGACCATGATTGCTCAAAGTAAAAATGTTCATCAGGCAGAAATAGATGCTGCTTGTGAATTCATCGATTTCTTACGTTTCAACGTAGAATTCATGACTGAAATGTACAGCGAGCAACCAGTTTCAGATAGTGGAATTTGGAACAGATCAGAATACAGACCTTTAGAAGGTTTCTGTTTCGCAGTTACTCCATTTAACTTTACCGCAATTGCCGGAAACTTGCCAACATGTATGGCAATGATGGGAAATGTGGTTGTTTGGAAACCATCTGACAAGCAGGTTTATTCAGCAACCGTTATTATGGACGCGCTTATCGAAGCTGGCTTACCAGCCGGAGTAATCAATATGATTTTCACAGGCGGAAAAGAAACTGCTGACAAAGTATTTGCTCACCCAGACTTTGCAGGACTTCACTTTACAGGTTCTACCACCGTTTTCCAAAATATGTGGAAAGCAATTGGAGACAATATTCATAACTATAAAACGTACCCAAGAATTGTAGGAGAAACTGGTGGAAAAGATTTCATCATGGTTCATCCTTCTGCCAATGTAGATGCTGTAGCAACTGCCATGGTTCGTGGTGCTTTTGAATACCAAGGTCAGAAATGTTCTGCCGCTTCAAGAGCTTATGTTCCTCAATCTCTTTGGGCTGACGTGAAAAAAGTGATGGAAGCTCAGATGAAAACCATTAAAATGGGAAGTCCAGAAGATCCTTCTAATTTCGTAAATGCGGTAATTGATAAAAACTCTTTCGAAAAATGTAAAGGTTATATCGAGAGAGCTGAAAAATCAAGCGATGCAAAAGTAATTATCGGTGGAAAATGTGATGACTCAAAAGGTTGGTTTGTTGAACCAACTGTTATCGAAGCTTCTAATCCAAGATATGAATCAGTGTGTGAGGAAATCTTCGGACCAATTCTTTCTGTATATGTATACGAAGATAAAGACTGGACTGAAACTTTGAAATTAGTTGATGAAACTTCTCCTTATTCTTTAACAGGTGCGATTTTCTCTCAAGACCGTTATGCGATCGATGAAGCGTACAAAGCTTTAGAAAATGCAGCCGGAAACTTCTACATCAATGATAAACCAACTGGTGCTGTTGTAGGTCAACAACCTTTCGGTGGAGCGAGAGCTTCGGGAACCAATGATAAAGCTGGTTCTAAAATGAACCTCCTAAGATGGGTTTCTGTACGAAGTATCAAAGAAACTTTTGTATCTCCAAAAGATTATAAATATCCTTACTTAGGATAAAAAACATTTCTCTTTTAAATAAAGAAATTACAATCCGTCTCGAGCTTTTTCGGGACGGATTTGTTTTTTATGGTGACGTACTTATTTAACAAAATTTTATACTTCAACAAATTATCTTTGGCACAGAATTTACATAGTAGTACGTATCAAATTATTTAATAAAAATTAAAAACATACTATTATGGGCACTAAAAAAAATGGCTTATTAGCACTATTAGGACTTGGAGCAATCGCTTGGTGGAAATACAAAAATTCATCTGATGAAGACAAACAAGCAGTAAAAGACACTGTTAATAACGCAAAAGATAATTTCAACAAATGGGGAACTGATTTAAAATCTAAAGCGAGTGATCTATCTTCACAAGTTCAAGATAAAGTAAACCAAGCTAAAACTTCTGTTGAAGATTCTGTAAATCAGAATTAATTAGACACATTCAATCACATTCATATATTTAAGAAAACCGAAGCATATTTATTACGCTTCGGTTTTTTATTGTAAAAAAAATCCCGAAAATTTCGGGATTGCGTTTTTTAAAATATCTTTTGGAAAATAAAAGATTCTAAAGGTCTATACCTTACTTTAACAAAGCATCAAAAGTGTCGCCCTGTCTCATGTCTCCAGTGTTATATCCTTTCATAAACCATTCTTTTCTCTGTGCAGAACTACCATGTGTAAAACCCTCTTGGTTCACATAACCTTGTGAACGTTTCTGAATATTGTCATCACCCACTGCTTCGGCTGCAGAAATAGCAGATTCAATATCGCCTGGTTCCAAGAATTTCTCTCTATTATCGGTTTGCTTCGCCCAAAGCCCGGCATAAAAGTCGGCTTGCAGTTCGGTTGCAACAGAAACGCGATTCATATCTGCTTCTGAGTATCTTCCACTGCTTCTTAATTGATCTACTTTTTGGGTCGTTCCTAGCATTGTCTGTACGTGATGTCCCATTTCGTGAGCCATTACATAAGCTATAGAAAACTCAGTTACCTGAGCTCCAAAACGCTGTTCTAATTCTTTGAAGAAACTCATATCCATATAAATCGTTTCATCAGCTGGACAATAAAAAGGTCCCATTGCTGCCTGCGCAGTTCCACAACCAGATTGAGTAACCGCTTCAAACATTACTACTTTTGCGGGTCTATAATCCATTCCGTTCTCACGGAACACTTTCGTCCAGGTCTGTTCATTTTCTGCGGTAATCATTTCGACAAATTCACGAACCTTCAACTCGTTTGCATTCAGATCACGTTGTTCTGTTTGAGGAGCACTGCCCATTCCTGATGAAAGAATTGCTGACGGATCGCCTCCTAAGAAGAATATGATGGCTGCAATAATTAAAGTTCCTAAACCTCCGCCTACAAGCATTCCACCGCCACCGCCGCCAGACCCTCGTCTGTCATCTACATTTCCGCTTCTATCGTTTGTCCATTTCATATTTAAATCTTTTGTTAAAAATACAAAAAAAATTATTTATTCAGTTTATTTTCTTTCAACCAAAATGAAACACTTTGATACGCTGAAATACAGTCATCAACTAAATTTTGCTGTAAATTCTTCACCGGTCTTTCATCATAGAAAATTTTAAAATCTTCTGGATTCTTTGATTTTTGTAAGCTTAAAGAATATTGTTTTACTTTTTTAGTCGGTGAGATAATGGTCAGATAATTATTCTTTATTAAACCTAAATCCTGATACGTTGCGATATAAGCTTTAGGTTGAAAATTTTGACTGAAAATATCCTGTCCTAAAAACTTCGACTGGTACTTAAAATTAAGCAAACCGAACAAAGTAGGCATTACGTCAATCTGCGACATGGTTTGATTAAATTTTTGAGGTTCAATAAAACCTTCAGAGAAAATCATTCCGGGAATACGGTACTTATCCATCGGAAGTTCTGTTTTTCCAGCGCTTGAAGCACAGTGATCAGCAACAATTACAAAGACCGTGTTTTTATACCAACTTTGTTTTTTTGCCATTTCAAAAAACTTTCGGATAGAATAATCGGTATATTTTACGCCACCTTCACGGGATTTTGCTGTTCCGAGAATATCAATTCTTCCTTCTGGATAGGTGAATGGTCTGTGGTTCGAAACAGTCATCCATTGATGGAAGAATCGCTTCCCTGATTTGGCTTCGGCATTCATGACTTGGATGGCTTTTTTCGCCATATCTTCATCAGCAACACCCCAAACATTAGCAAAGGAAATTTCCTCAGGTGTAAAATTATTCCTGTCTACAATTCCATAACCGTTGCTTTTATAAAATTCTTCCATGTTATCGAAATAACTGTAACCGCCGTAAAGGAATTTCACGTCATATCCTTTAGATTTAAATACGCTTCCCGTACTAAATTTGTTTTTATTATTATCACGTTTAACTACACTTTCTCCAGCGGTTGGTGGAATACACAATGTGAGCGCTTCTAAACCACGGACCGTGCGGTTACCCGTTGCATAAAGATTGGTAAACATTAATGACTTGTCCGCTAAACTATCTAAAAATGGAGTTATTTTTTGATCATTGCCGTAATGCTCTAAGAATTCTGCAGACATACTTTCTATGGAAATCAATACCACATTCTTTTTCATTTCAGGATTAACAGAATTGACAGGTCTACTTAAAGTGGGCGGATCAAATTGTTTTAAAAAATTACTTTCTGCAACTTCTTGATTCACGGTTGGATAAAACTGAAAATAATCGAGTTCATTCTGCGTAAAAGCATGATAGAATTTAGGAAAGCCATTGGCTTGAATTTCCCTGGCAAAAGTATTCTCAGTTTTAATTTTATCAAATTGTGGAATGACCACTAAACTAATTCCAAACAAAACAATAAACGAAACGAGCAAAACCAGTTTCTGAACAAAGTTTGGAAGTGTTAACAATTCGTCTTCCGTTTTTTTATAAATAAACCAGGTCACCAACAACGCAACTGATAAAATACCCACGAATAAGGGAACAACAGGATAGCTTTCCATAATATTCCCGATGACTTCATTGGTATAAATCAGGTAATCAACGGCGATAAAATTGTAGCGCACTCCAAATTCATTCCAGAAGAAATACTCGCTAACTCCATTGAAAATGATCAGTAACACGTACAGGAAAAGTATGATGAAATAAAGAATATTTCGAATCTTGATCCTTTGAGTTGGAAGAAAAAGCATCAAACCGAACAGTAAAGTCTTTAATCCAACAAAGATCATCGCTACTTCCGGGAAAGAGCCACCGTATTGTTTAAAAATATTGCCAGGAACAAAAGCAGTGTATAAAAAAGCTAAAACGAAAAAACCGAATATAATATAGCCGTAAGGTTTATTGTATTTTGAATCAGAGAGAAATAAAGAATAGAGCATGAAAATGCTGCTCGCCAAAATAAAAACGAAAACATCAGTCAAGCCACCAATGAAAATAATTTTTATACTTTCAAAAACTCCGAACTTCACCGTCGTTATTGGATGGAAGATAAAAACTATTCTTACAATGAGGGAAACCAACCCATAAAAAAGCCCCAAATACAGATAAGGTTTTAGTTTTGATTTGTACATCATGACAATTTATTATGGACCTTTTGGATTCCGTTTAATTCAAGAATAATAAGAACAGATCATTTTACAAAGCTCGCTTGAAGAGAATCATCTCCAATGCCGTGGCTGCTGCTTCAACACCTTTGTTTCCTAAAACTCCGCCGCTTCTGGCGATAGACTGCTCTTTGGTATCATCCGTTAATAAACAGAAAATTGTAGGAACATCTGTTAAGACATTACAGTCTTTAATTCCTTGCGCGACAGCAGAACAAACATAATCAAAATGCGGAGTTTCGCCACGAATAACGCAGCCAATCGCAATTACAGCATCAAAGTAATCTGTTTTGCACAATTGCATCGAAGCATAGTTCAATTCAAATGCACCAGGAACTTTGAATATTTTAATGTTTTCTTCTTTTACGCCTTCTTTGGTAAGCACTTCTAAAGCACCATCGCGAAGGTTATAGGTTACAAAATCGTTCCATTCTGAAACGACAATGCCAATTCTAAAAGAACTGGCATCGTCAATTTGTAATGGTTGATAATCTGAAAGATTTACAGTTGCCATTATAGTATTTTTTTATTAGTAATATTTCACCATTTCGATATACGATTCAGACATCCCGTTATCGTAATCTTCATATTTTTCTTCGATTGAAGAGAAATATTTTTTTGCCTCTGCGTTTTTCTTCAAAGCCAATGCGGCCACTCCTGCTTTTCTTGTAAAGTAGTAAGAAGTATATGGGTCATCTGAAGCTGAGATCGCTTTATCTAAAAGCGATAAGGCATCATCATTTTTATTAAGATTGGCGTGACAGTCTGCCATCGCTCCATATTTTAAAGCCATTAGGATTTTATTATCCGAAGAAAATTTATCCAATAGATCATAAGCTTCTTGGTATTTCCCTTCTTTAAATTTAATTAGTCCGGCGTTGTAGGCAGAAAGCTTTCCAACTTTAGTTCCAGAATACTCGTTATAAGTTCCTAAATATCCAGGATTTGCAGCACTTTTTCCACCTAAAGCCAATTCATCTTTTCCGTCGGCTAAATTTTTCTGAGCAGCAAGATAACTTAAAGTTGCTTCTTCATTTCTTGGAGCTTCATAAAATTGCTGAAAAGCAAAATATCCCAAAACACCCACTACTAAAGCACCGAAAACAATCAGTAAGATCTTAGCGTTCTTTTCAAGAAATTTTTCAGTATCGAGTGCACCTCTGTCCAGGTCTTTGAAAACTTCTACCGTTTCCTTTCCTTCCATTTCCTTTTTACTGGTGCGAGAATTGAATTTTGCCATAATTTTATTAAAAATTGAAGTGCAAATTTAACTGTTTTTAAGCGATATACAAAATTATGCTCAAAAAAACATTCTTGGTAAATTTTATCTTCTTAAATAGTTCTAAATTAATCTAATAGGTAAGAATTTGATGAACATCAGCCTCGAATTTTTCCAGCCTTTTTCTTCCACCTAAATCTTTTAGTCCAATCAAGAAACTAAACTGTGAAACAATTCCACCCTGCTTCTGAACGAGATGTGCTGCAGCTTCTGTCGTTCCGCCGGTTGCCAACAAATCGTCGTGAATTAAAATTCGCTGTCCAGGTTTTAATTGCCCGGTTCGCATTTCTATTTCAGCAGAGCCATATTCTAAGTCATATTGTTGTCCCACAAATGGCGGCGGCAGCTTCCCTTTCTTTCTAATTAATATAAAAGGGACATCTAAAGCCACGGCGATTGCAATACCGAAAAGATAACCCCGACTTTCTATTCCACAAACCGCATCAATTTTCCCTCGACTAAACTTCGCTAAATCAGCAATCACTTCTTCGTACAATTTTGGATTGAGAAATATGGGTGTAATATCTTTAAACTGAATTCCTGGTTTTGGAAAATCAGGAATATTCTGAATGGTATTTTCTAAATCCTGAATAAGTTGCTGATTCATTTTTAATTGATTTTATAACTTGAAATTTTCCAGTCGCCATTTACATTTTTCAATCCAAAAGTTACCTGGACGGCAGTTATTCTTCCTTCTTTATCGGTAATGTCGTAAGTCGCATTTACACTTGCTGAATTAGCAGTGGTATTATTCGTAGTCATATTTTTTACTGAAATACTTTTAACCCCACCAAAACCAGAAGTTGGATTAGAGAATGTTTCGTACGAGCCCCAATTAGGATTATCGGCAACGTCATACGCGCCGCGTAAGTTTTGCGTAGATAAACTGTTCAAAAATTTTGTAACACTTGTTTTTGGGTCGGCGGTCGAAGTAGGCACTTTTACGTCTGGAGTTACTACCGTACCGTCCGGTGCAATTACGGGCGATTCAGTATCGATATTTGCGGGATTATCGGCAGGATCTCCGACTGGCATTAATAAAGCTTTAGGATTAACGGGAACTCCAATTTTAGACATTTTAAAAGTCTTCTTGGAGGTTTTAACGGAAACAGTAATATCAATAGCCTGATCTATAATTTTTTGTGCAGGAAGAGAAGCAAATCTCACCACAAATCCTTTGAATTTATTATCCAACATTAAGTTTTTAGAAGTATAAATACGGTTACCGCCACTAAATACTTCTAAGACTGTCTCTAAAGCAGCACCTTCTAAAGTAATTGGGTCTCCCTTTGAATCTGCTAACCGTGGCACAACTTGTAAAGCCTGGGTTCCTAATACTTCATTATTCCCAATATTGGTCACATTTACATTCAGAGCACTCGCCTGTATATCATTAGCATCAAATTCGGTTGCCTGAACATTTCCAAAGATATTCATTTCACCTAAAGATGGTGGTCCTGTACTTGTCCATTCTACTCCATTTTCCTGAGCTACCTGATCTGCCAGAGAAAAAATTTGGGGAACTTTCATCCCATTAATTAAGACGCCTAGGGCTTTTAATTCACTGGTTGCACCTTCGGCCTCGACCCCAAAAGTTTTTAAAATATAAAGCGCTTCATTAAACTTAACCTGTTGTAAGGTATTTAAGCTTGAAGTCATGTCATTAATGCTCGATTGCAATGTTCTGGTACTTGTCGCATCTACAGCTTCTTTCTTACAGCTGACAAAAAGCATCAACAGTGCAAACACAAAAAATCTGCTCAATTTAAACAGAGCAGGTTTTGGCAATAATAACTTGGTACTATTATGATTCATCTTTAGTTATGGTTTCTAACAAATTTAATAAAAAATCCCGACAAAGGCCGGGATTATATTTTCGAATAAAATTCTATTGATTAGAACGGATATTCATAAATTTTAGATTCTTTCACAAAAGGATTTCCTTCTGGAATTAGTTTCAGTTTAGACAAAGTTGTTAAGACCACAAAGATGAATGCACCTACTCCGAACAATACTGCTCCAAGATTGGTTAATAATCCTGTGATATTTTCCCAATAAGGTCCAACTGTTCCTGGCATTACCATGTTGTAGTACACTAACCACTGACCACAGATAACAATCACTGCCATCGTTGCCATTACGGTATAATTTCTCTTGATACTTGAACTTACCATTACTGATAAAGGAATTGCAAAATTCAATAATAATATTGACCAGAATGCCCAAGAATAATATTCAAATCTTCCGTAGAAATAATTTACTTCTTCGGGGATGTTCGCATACCAGTATAACATGAACTGTGCAAACCATGTATAAGTCCAAAGCATACTTAATGCAAATAGGTAAACTCCTAAATCATGCAAGTGATTATCATTGAATTGAGGAAGAAATCCTCTTTTCTTTAAATAAACACTTACTAATAAAATAACAGCTACTGCACTAGCCCAAGCACTTACCATAGCATACCAGATATACATGGTAGAATACCAGTGTGGATCAATAGACATCAACCAGTCCCATGCCCAAGCTGCTGAACAGAAACCGAAGAATACGATATAAAGAATATTCCAGGTGTAATATTTTGCATACACAGATCTGCTCCGAGTTTCATCAACTTTCTTAGAAAGTGACTTCAATTTCCAAACGAAGAATGAAGCACCAACTACATAGAAAAGTGTTCTAAATACATAAAAAGGAATATTTAAGAATGTTTTCTTTTCGAATAAAATGGGATCGAAGTGTTCACTTTTCGGATCTGTTAAAGTTCCATCCATCCAGTGGAAAAGATGACCCATGTGGGTGACATTCATTATCATAATAATGATAACCACTGCTCCAGCAAATGGGATAAAGGACGCAACCGCTTCTATCACTCTCAGAATGATAATTGACCATCCTGCGTGTGATGCATTTTGAATAGCGTAGAAAAACAAGGCACAACAACTTAAAGCAAAAAGCCACACTGCAACGGTATGCACTGCTGCTAAGGGCTGGTTTTTAAACTGCATTTTCGCATGCTCTAAATGCGCAGCATGATCTTGTGGACCTACTATTTCGCTAGAATTTAAGGGAGCAGTATTTCCGCCAGCATGAACTTGTTCCATCATATGTTCAATCTGGGTATCATCTACTCCAAGATTCATAAAGTAACCAGCTCCAAAAAGAACTAATCCCAGAACGACGAATACGATTGAATATAATCTTAATTTAGGTGAAAAACTATACATTTTTTTTACTCTTTTTTATTTTTTAGGACTCGTACTAGTTGCTGCTGGTTCTGCCATCCCTGCAACAGGTGTTGCATTTGCTGCAACCACAGCTGGAGCAGCAGAAAGCCCTCCTTTAAACTCACTCATAATATACAATGAAACTCTCCATCGATCACCCGGTGTTAACTGTCCGGCATAAGATCCCATTGAGTTTCTACCATGGGTCAATACATAGTGCACTGAACCGATAGTAATTTCACGGTCTGTATATTTAGGAACTCCTGCATAAGCACCGCTTACTACAATTGGTCCTTGACCATCGCCAGCTGTACCGTGACAGGCCGCACACGTTTGATCATATAACAATTTACCTCTTGTAAGATCTTTAGCTTGATTTGCAGCGTCTAAAGGTGAAGCGGTAATTAACTTTGATTCATCATAACCCGCATTATATTCTAAAGGAACCATTGCTTTATTAGCTGCAGGATCTGCAAGTCCTTCTGGATTTTGTGCAACCGTACCGTCAACTGGACCTAAACCAGTCGCGCCATTGTTTTTTACAAACGCAGGAATTTCATTACCGTGTTTTGAATAAGCATCTTGCGCTTTCATCAAAGGGTCATAAGCAACAGGGAAATACATATCTGGAAAATATACCAAAGGTGGATTTCCTTTGCTACAAGAACCTAAAGTAATCACTGCACAACCTAAAATCGCTGTAATTTTAAATATATTCTTTGTCATTTTAAGCATCTTTTACAGTTATTTCTTCAACTCCGGTATCAATCAGAATTTGTTTTACTGCATCTACATTATCTGTAACAAATTCCATCATAAATTTATCATCAGTTGTTCTCGGGTCAGGATTCTGAGGAGGACAACCAGGATACATTTTATTTCTAAATAAGAAAGTAAGTGACATCAAGTGAGCCGCACAAAAAACCATTAACTCAAACATTGGAACAACAAACGCTGGCATGTTGGTTCCCCAACTAAATGCCGGTTTCCCACCAATATTCATTGGCCAGTCATGATTCATTGTATACCAAGTTACCAAAATCCCAACTGTCAATCCATAGACTGCATAAAGGAAAGCAGCGTCGGAAAGTCTTGTTTTTCTTAAACCTAAAGCAGTGTCAAGACCATGAACAGGAAATGGAGTATAAACTTCGTTTATCGCAATTCCTTTATCATTGAACGCTTTTACGCCATCTAACAACTCATCGTCGTCGGCATAGATACCGTATATTATTTTAGTGGTGCTCATCTTCTTCTTCTTTTGCTTTATAAGTTTCACCTGAAATTTTCAAGATAGTCTTTAATTCCGCTTGTGCAATTACAGGGAATGTTCTTGCGTATAATAAGAACAGGACTCCAAAGAACCCAATCGTTCCTAAAAATACTCCTACATCAATAATTGATGGTTTAAACATCGTCCAAGAACTTGGCAAGTAATCTCTCGCGATATTAATAACGATAATATCAAACCTTTCGAACCACATTCCAATATTAATGATCAAAGCAATAATAAAGGTTGCCATAATATTTGTTCTCACCTTCTTGAACCAGAATAATGCTGGAACTACTAAGTTACAAATAATCAAGGCCCAAAATGCCCACCAGTAAGGTCCGGTTGCTGCACCTGGAGATAAGTATGTAAAGTCTTCATATCTTGAACCAGAGTACCAAGCGATAAAGTATTCAGTTGCATAAGCCACTGTCACCATACCACCAGTTACGATAATTACGATGTTCATAATTTCGATATGATACATGGTAATGTAATCTTCTAAATGCGCCACTTTTCTCGCTACTAACAAAAGTGTCTGTACCATTGCAAATCCAGAGAATACTGCTCCTGCAACGAAATATGGTGGATAAATAGTCGAGTGCCATCCTTTAATTACCGACGTAGCAAAGTCAAAAGATACCGTGGTGTGTACCGAGAATACTAATGGAGTTGCCAAACCTGCTAACACCAAAGATAATTCTTCGAAACGTTGCCAGTGTTTTGCTTTTCCACCCCAACCGAATGAAAGGAAGGTATAGATCCTTTTGGTCCAAGGTGTTTTTGCACGGTCTCTGATCATTGCAAAATCCGGAATTAATCCCATAAACCAGAATACTGTGGATACGGAGAAATATGTAGAAATTGCAAATACATCCCAAAGAAGAGGTGAGTTAAAGTTGGTCCAAAGAGAACCGAACTGGTTAGGCAAAGGGAATACCCAATATCCTACCCAAACTCTACCCATGTGAATTACTGGGAAAATAGCTGCCTGAACTACCGCGAAAATGGTCATCGCCTCGGCAGAACGGTTTACAGACATTCTCCATCTTTGTCTAAATAATAATAATACTGCGGAAATAAGCGTACCAGCGTGACCGATACCTACCCACCAAACGAAGTTGGTAATATCCCATCCCCAGTTATTGGTCCTGTTAAGTCCCCACGCACCGATTCCGGTCCCAATGGTGTAAGCAATACAGCCGAATCCATAAATGAATAAAGCCAATGCAATCCAGAAAGAAACCCACCATAGTTTTCCTGCACGTTCTTCTACAGGTCTGGCGATATCTTCTGTTATATCATGATAAGTCTTATGACCAATAATTAAAGGTTCCCTTATCGGAGCTTCGTAGTGTCCTGACATTTTTTACCTATTTATTATTTAAAAATTATTTTTTCTGTTTCTCACTTTGGTATGATAGAATACGTTGGGTTTAGTACCAATTTCTTCAAGCAAAGTATATCTTCTGTTGGAGCTGAAAAGTGCTCTTACTTCAGAACTCTTATCGTTCATATCACCAAATTTCATCGCTCCGGTTGCACAAGCATCCACACAAGCTGTAGAGAACTCACCGTCTCTTACTACGCGACCTTCTTTCTTGGCTTCCAAAATAACATTCTGTGTCATTTGAATACACATTGAACATTTTTCCATTACCCCTCTAGTCCTCACCACCACATCTGGGTTAAGAACCATTCTTCCTAGATCATTATTTTGATTAAAGTCGAATTTATCATTAAGGTTGTAAGTGAACCAGTTGAAACGACGAACTTTATAAGGACAGTTATTCGCACAGTATCTTGTACCAATACATCTGTTATAAGCCATTTGATTTTGACCTTGCTTACCGTGAGAAGTTGCTGCCACAGGACAAACAGTTTCACATGGTGCATGGTTACAGTGCTGACACATTACCGGTTGGAAAATCACATCTGGATTTTTCGCTGGGTGATTGAGTATTCCACTTTCCTTGTCTAAGAAATGACCATACATTCCAGGTACATTAAGATCTGCTGTAACGGCCTCTTCTTGTGAAAGCATACCATCTTTATTCAAATCAATATCAGCAGGAATGTCTGTTGTGTAGTAGCGGTCAATTCTTAACCAGAACATATCTCTTGACATTCTAACTTCATCTTTACCAACTACCGGCACGTTGTTTTCCGCTTGACAAGCGATGATACAAGCACCACATCCTGTACAAGAGTTCAAGTCAACTGATAGATTAAAGTGAGGTCCATCAACATCATCAAATGCATCCCAAAGGTCAATTTTGCCAGCTGGTAAAGCACCTCCGATGGTGTGATATTCCAATGGTTTGTTCCACCCTAATTTCTCATCGTCGAATTTTACATTTAAGAAAGTATCCAAAGTTACTTCTCTTGCGATCTCATAACGACCCATTAAGGTATTTTGAAGCTGCATTCCTGCAAACTCGTGTGAACCAGAGGTTTTGTCAATTTTTACGTTGGAAAGAGTTAAGTTAGAACCATCAAATAAAGGATAAGCATTAACACCACTTTCGGCCACTTTACCTGAATTCTTCTTACCATAACCTAAAGCTAATCCTACTGCTCCTTCAGCTTGACCCGGTTGGATATAAACTGGAACATCTTTAACAGTAACTCCGTTTACAGTAACATTTACTATAGAACCATCCAATTGCATTCTACCATTAAGATCGTTGTCGATTCCTAATCTCGCTGCATCTTTTGGTGACATGGTTAAATAATTATCCCAAGTCATTCTGGTAATTGGATCCGGCATCTCTTGCAACCAAGGGTTGTTTGCTTGAGTTCCGTCTCCTATCGCAGTTTTTGTATATAAAACTAATTCTAAATCTGA
>NZ_JBGZYM010000045.1:0-20767 GCF_041824135.1 Kaistella sp.
TACTGGTAGTCTGAGCGAAAACAGTAGAGGCAACAGTTAGTGCCAATGCTGAAATTCCTAATTTTAGATTTTTCATAGAATTAAATGATTAAATAATTGATAATGCAAAATAAATATAAATTTTCCTTATAAACAAAGATTTTTAGTCTTTTTTTAACTTTTCTTTAATATTCTGTCGAGATTTCTTTTATTTTCTCTTTCTTTTATACTTTCTCGTTTGTCAAAGAGTTTTTTACCACGACCGAGCGCAATAAGAATCTTGGCTTTTCCTTTATCATTAATATATAGTTTTAAAGGAATTATAGTATTACCAGCATCTTTCAGTTTTTTTTCAAACTTTTGCAGCTCTCTTTTGTGCAACAGCAACTTCCGTTCCCTTTTTGTCTTATGGTTATAAAAAGTTCCCAATTTATACTCATCAATCATCATGTTAATAATGTATAGTTCACCATCAATAAACTGACAAAAGGATTCAGTTATGCTCGCTTTTGAAGAGCGCAAAGATTTAATCTCAGTTCCTGTAAGGACCATCCCCGCTTCAATTTCTTCCGAAAGCTCATATTCAAATCGAGCTCTCTTATTATATATTGCAATTGATTTTTCAATCTTCATCTTGGTGAAAATTTTAATTTTATTTAATTCGTTAAATTTTATAAAAATTTAACACGACACTTTAAATTTTTGGCTATTTTAAGAAGCTCAATAATTAAACTACTTATTAGATAGACTTTTAGAACTGTGCCCTAAACCCGATTTCTTTTCGTAATTTTGCACCAAATTTACAAAACTATATGTTAACAGTATCTAATTTATCTTTACAATTCGGAAAAAGAGTACTTTTTGACGAGGTAAATATTTTGTTTACGAAAGGAAATTGCTACGGAATTATTGGTGCCAATGGTGCAGGTAAATCTACTTTTCTTAAAATATTAACCAAACAACAAGATCCTACAACGGGTTCCATTTCTTTGGAACCAGGCAAAAGAATGTCGGTGTTGGAGCAAGATCACTTTGCTTATGACCACTTAACAGTTATTGAAACTGTTTTAAGAGGAAATAAAATGCTATTTGATATCAAAGAAGAAATGGACGCACTTTATGCGAAAGAAGATTTCTCTGATGCAGATGGAATTAAGGCGGGTGAACTTGGAGTCGTTTATGATGAAATGGGAGGATGGAACTCTGAATCCGATGCCATGACCATGCTTTCTAATGTTGGAATTAAGGATGAAATGCACTATCAAATGATGAGTGAGTTGGAAAACCAGAATAAAGTAAAGGTTCTTCTTGCTCAGGCACTATTTGGAAATCCAGACGTTTTGATTCTTGATGAGCCGACGAATGATTTAGATATCGAAACCATTGCGTGGTTAGAAGATTTCTTATCAACTTACGAAAATACGGTAATTGTTGTTTCGCATGACCGTCACTTCTTGGATACCGTTTGTACGCACATTGGAGATTTAGATTATTCTAAACTTAATTTATATACCGGAAACTACTCTTTCTGGTACCAGGCGTCACAATTGGCAACAAGACAACGTCAGCAATCCAATAAAAAGGCAGAGGAAAAGAAAAAGGAATTACAGGATTTCATTGCTCGATTCTCTTCTAACGTAGCAAAAGCAAAACAGGCAACTGCTCGTAAGAAAATGATCGATAAGTTAAACATCGAAGATATCAAACCTTCATCAAGGCGTTATCCTGCTATTATCTTTGACACTGAGCGCGAAGCAGGTGACCAAATTTTAGAAGTTAAAGGGTTAGAAAAAACAAAAGATGGAGAATTGCTTTTCTCTAATATTGATTTAAATTTAAAGAAAGGCGATAAAGTAGCCGTAATTTCTAAAAACTCTTTAGCAATTACTGAGTTCTTTCAGATTCTAAGCGGAAATACAGAAGCAGATAAAGGAACATTTAATTGGGGGATCACAACGAACCAATCATATATGCCACTTGACAACGCAAGTTTCTTTCAGGAAAACATCAGCTTAGTAGACTGGCTAAGACAATTTACGAAGAATGATGAAGAGCGCCATGAAGAATACATGCGCGGCTTTTTGGGGAAAATGCTTTTCTCTGGAGACGATGCTCTAAAATCATGTACTGTCCTTTCAGGAGGTGAAAAAATGCGATGCATGTTCAGCAGAATGATGCTGCAGCGTGCCAACATTCTTTTAATGGATGAGCCAACCAACCACTTGGACTTAGAAAGCATCACCACTTTAAATAACTCTTTAGTGAGCTTTAAAGGAAATATCTTACTTTCTTCTCATGACCACGAAATGTTGTCAACAGTATGTAACCGTATTATTGAATTAACTCCAAAAGGAATTATCGATAGAGAAATGACTTATGATGAGTATTTAGAAGATAAGAAAATTAAGGAATTACAGCAGCAAATGTATTCTTAAGGAATTATTTCTGAAATAGTATACTCCTATATATAGACCGTTCAATTTATTGAGCGGTTTTTTTTTATAAAAAAGAAGACTTTGAATTTTTCAAAGTCTTCTTAAAATAATTTATTCGAAAAGGTTAGTTTCTAACTAAGCAATAAATAAACCTGCAATGGCCGCAGCAGCATCTCCTGATAAAACCTCATCAAAGGACGCCGATCCCGCTGGTGCTCCGAACAAAGTTGAAGTATTAAATCCTGCCTGAGTAATATTTTCTTCGCCTGCATACACAGCATTGGTTGCTGCTGGCATATTTCCACCTTCTTTCAGTTCAATCCAACCTTTGTTAGCACGCATTCTACGTACTTGCGACGCATGTCTAGCTTCTACGGAATGAATTTGTAACGCTGCTTGCAAAACACCTTTGTTTGAAGCAACATTTCCCGCCTGCCCTTTGTATGCTCTTACTCCTGTATCTTCAAAAGCTTGTGCTAAAATCATAAACTGTTGATAATCCGTAAATGGTTGAAAGTTTCCACCAGCTGTAAAATCGAAGGTCGGTTTAGTTCCTGGTGTTGTTCCTAAAGAAGTTAAAGCCGCTTTTAGAAATCCTACGTGTGCAGTTTCATGTTTGCTGATTTGTTGAAAAACTACTCTGTCTGCTCCTGGAATCAAACCTGAAGCTGCCAAACCAGTTCTATAATATTCATCTTCTAAATATTCCAAAATTAGCGCTAACTGCAAAGCATCTGTTAATGCTGAGGCAGGTGCAAAACTAGCTTTCGAAGAAGTGGTTTCAGCTTTTGCAGACGTTGCCATAAAAGATCCTAATCCTAAAGGAATACTTGCAAGCGCAGCTTTTTTACCGAAGTTGGCTAAATCAGAAATTCCTTCTGAGCGAGAGGTCATTTTGGTGAAAAATTGATCGTCTGATAATTTATCTAATATATTAAGTAAGTTCATAATGTTTCTTTTTAAAAATTAAGGAATTAAAATAAGACTGATTAACCGATACCTTGTTCTTTCCAGGTAAATGCTGTTTTGATAAATCCACCAGCAGCCTGAATGATCTCTTTTGGTTCTTTTGCTACATCTAAACCATTGGCATCAACAACATCATCTCCTGAAAAAGCTCCTGAACCAGGACTAATAATATCGCGAATCGCAGAGGCATGTCTTGCTTCTACCGAAACAATTTTTCCTGCAATAACCAGATAGTCTAGGTTAGTGATGTATTTTCCGGCTCCATTATAAGCAGCTACACCAGTATCTTCTAAAGCTTTTGCTGTAGCAAGGATAGAATTTCGATTATTGAAATCCACGCCGTCATATTTGAATTCTAATTTTGGTAAAACTTTTGGCGTAACACCAGTTAAGGCAGCTTTAAAGAAATCACGGTGAATTACTTCATGATGGTAAATGTCGGTAAATAACTGCTTCTCCTCCATAGAGATTCCGCCGTAGAAATTGTTGACGACTTTAGTATAAAAATCTGCTTCTAACTGCTCCAAAGCATAAGCATAATTTAAAATTCCCACATCTCCAGTTCCCAGATCAAAGACATCGTTCATAGGGAAGTCGTAATTATCTTCTCTACATCCTGCAACAGTAAGACCTGCTACAATGAGCCCGACTCCACCTAACTTTAAGAAATTCCGTCTGCTTGTATCTAAAGTTGCTCCTCTGTTTGATACGTTGATTGTTTTTTCCATAATAAAAATTTTTAGAATTAATGATTAATGACTGTTCTTTTAATTACGACGCCTAATTCACTTTAGATTTGTAAAATGGATAAAATATTACTTTTACCATGTAAGGCGCTGAAAATCAATATCAAAAATTTACCCACAAATTAATAAAAATGAAAATATTTCTCATTTTAATATTAAAAAGATAATGAAAATGAATTAAGATTGAATAAAACAAAAACAAAAAGTCATTTCATTAATGTTCTCTCAAAAGCACCTACCAACCAAATATCATTAAAAAAAATCCACAATTTTTACCTATTTTTGTCCTATTATGAGTCAAAAATGGATTTACAAACCCGAACCCGATGAAGATATTGTGGACGGAATAAGCTCCTCCCTTGGTTTTGGAACCTTTGAATCCAAAATTCTTGTTCTTCGTGGTATTGATGATTATCAGAAAGCCAGAGAATTCTTTAAACCCAACCTCAACGATATTCACAATCCTTTTTTAATGAAGGATATGCAAATTGCGGTAGATCGTATTGCAACAGCGATTGAGAACGGACAGAAAATTATGATTTACGGTGATTACGATGTTGACGGAACCACTGCGGTTGCTTTGATGTACTTATACCTCAGTAAAATTGTAGAAAAAAAATACCTCGATTACTATATTCCAGACCGAAATATTGAAGGCTACGGAATTTCTAAAGCCGGAATTAATTACGCTAAGGAAAATGGGTTTTCTTTAATCATCGCACTTGATTGCGGTATTAAAGCTTTAGACAAAATAGATTACGCGAAAGAAATAGGCGTAGATTTTATTATTTGCGATCACCATTTACCAGGAGAAGAAATCCCTGATGCAGTAGCAGTTTTGGATCCTAAAAGAAAAGACTGTCGCTATCCATTTAAAGAACTTTCGGGTTGTGGCGTAGGTTTTAAACTCTGTCAAGGACTGAATACCATTTATAAAATTCCGGAAGCTGAACTTTTTGAACTAACGGATTTACTTGCAATTTCTATTGCAGCAGATATTGTTTCAATGTCTGGCGAAAACAGAGTTCTTGCAAAACAAGGATTAAAAATCTTAAGAAAATCCAGAAACTTGGGTTTACGAATGTTGATCCCTGAAGATAAATTAGCAACTTTCGAAATCTCGAATATCGTTTTTGAAATTGCGCCGAAGATCAATGCCGCTGGACGCATTTCACATGGAAAAGCAGCTGTCGAATTGATGGTTTCTGATAATCTAAAACATGCAACTCAGATTGTAAATGATATCGTGAACTTAAATGATTCACGACGAGAAATGGATATGAGCAGCACTACCGAAGCGCTTTTACAGGTAGAAACCAGCGGACAAATTAAAAATTTCAGCACCGTTGTTTATGGTCCTGGTTGGAACAAAGGCGTCATCGGAATTGTTGCCTCTCGCTTAACAGAAAGCTTTTACAAACCTACAGTAGTCTTCGCTGACGGCAATGACGGTGAGATCGTAGCATCCGCGCGATCCGTTTCAGATTTTGATGTACATCACGCTTTAGAAACGTGCTCTGATTATTTCTTAAAATTTGGTGGACATCCCGCTGCAGCTGGCTTGTCAATGGAAAAAGCTAAGTTTGAAGCCTTTAAAGAAAAATTTGAAAAAGTAGTTGCTGAACAGATTAAAGAACACCAAATTGAGCCAAGTCTTGAAATTGATTCTGATGTTCACATTGATGAACTCAACAAAGATTTCTTCAACTTCCACCGAAAACTCGCTCCATTTGGTCCACAAAACATGAAGCCTATTTTGGTTCTAAAAAATCAGAAAGTTGCTGGTTATGTAAAAACGATGGGTAAAGAAAACAGTCATCTGAAATTTTATATCAAACAAGATTCTACAGGTAGAAGTATTGAGTGTGTTGGTTTCAAATTAGGAAAATACGCTGACGATTTCAGGCAAAAAACATTTGACATCGCTTTTACTGCTGACGAAAATCACTGGAAAGGAAATGTAACCTACTTCCTGAATATCAGAGATGTAAAGTTTAATTGATTTCATTTAAAGC
The DNA here is from genome assembly GCF_041824135.1 of Kaistella sp. Taxonomy (GTDB): domain Bacteria; phylum Bacteroidota; class Bacteroidia; order Flavobacteriales; family Weeksellaceae; genus Kaistella. The sequence continues at coordinate 6,145 of NZ_JBGZYM010000045.1, forward strand.
ATTTTTTGTCTCTTAAACTCTTTCGTTTGATCAAAAAGATACCGATAAGTCGCCAGTTTTCTGGTGACTTTTGTTTCTAAACTCTCCGCAATTTTAATCATTTTTGGATTAAAATCACCAATCCACTGCATTTCATAATCTACAAAATCAGTGGTTTCGCGAAAATGCTTGGTGCCTTCCCAGATCATAAAACCATCAATTCCTTTTCTTTGCCATTCGGGTATAATGCCAAAAACTAAACCTACCATCTTTTTGTTCTTTCTAAATTTCTTGATGATTAAAAATAAAATTTTCTGAATCAGTCCAAATTTTCCATTAAAGAATTTAATCCATTGATTCAAATCTGGAATATTCATCCACATCGCGATAGGTTTTTCGTTCTCATAAACAAACCAGGAAATATGTTCATTAATGACTGGTTTCAGTGTATTGAATAATTTTAAAGTCTGCAATTCCGACATTTGTTTTCCTTCGCCATGACTTGCCCAAGCCTGATTGTAAATCTGAGTAAAATCTCGGGCAAACTTTTCTAATGATTTAAGCTGAAGTGGTTTTGCGGTAATATTTTTATTTCGGGAAATCCGCTCATGCATATCTAAGAAATTCTCGGCAACTGGATCATGAATTTTCCGGCCAAAACATAGTTGATTAAAATAAATCTGAAAACCATAATTCTCAAAAAGCGTTTGATAATAAGGCGCGTTGTAATTCATAGCGTAAAGTGGCTCTGAAAAACCTTCAATTAAAAGTCCCCAAAACTTATCTCGTTCACCAAAATTAATGGGTCCGTCCATTGCTTCCATTCCTTTTTGTTGCAACCAGTCTTTTGCAAAGTTAAAAATAAAGTTGGCCGTCTCCTGATCATTAACACAGTCAAAAAAACCAATTCCACCAGTTGGCTGATCCTGCTTATATTTTTTATTAACGAAAACCGCAATTTTACCTACCGTTTCATCGGCCTCGTTTTTAAATAAAAAGCGCTCACACGATCCTGCTTTGAAAAACTTGTTTTTATTTGCATCAAAAACGTTTTCAATATCCTGATCCAGCGGCCGAATATATTGGTCATCTTCTTTAAAAAGGCGTTTGGGAAAGTTTAGAAACTCAGAGATTATTTCTTTTGAAATCACAGGAATTACGTTCATTTTTCAAAAATAATAAAGTTTTTTTGCAATAAATAGTAAATTTTTTGATTTTTTCACTATTTTTATAAAAATTCGAATTTCGTGAAAAAAACGCTCGCAATCTTTGCTCATCCCTACTTTGAATATTCTACAACGAATATTGAATTGATCAAAGCGTATGAAACTTCTGAGCAATTGACTTTTAAAGACTTGTATGAAGAATATCCAGATTTTCACATTGCAACCTTTAAAGAAAGAAAAAGAATTAGAGAATATGAGCGACTGGTTTTTCACTTCCCTTTAATCTGGTTTGGTCTTCCGCCACTTTTAAGACTTTGGATTGATGAAGTTTTCGATATGAGCTGGAAAGCTGAAGATGAGAACAGTCATCCTTTAATGAATAAAGATGCGATCATCATTGTGACCATTGGCGCCACGGAAGAAAATTATCAGCCCAACGGATTGTATAAAACGACGATCGAAGAATTAATGAAGCCATTGACTTTATGTTTAGAAGTCACCGGAATTGAGGTTAAAGAAATTATTCCTATTTACCACGCCGATGATCTGGAAGAGGTAGAATTACAAAATATCACCCAAAAAATTATAAAAACTTTAGAAAACTAATGAATGAAAGTTCAACAACACAAACTGCTTTAATATTTTTAGGCGCAGCTATCATCATGGTTCCGCTCGTTCGAAAACTGGGCTTAAGTTCTGTGATCGGTTTTATCTTAGGTGGAATTATCATTGGACCTTTTGGTTTAAAATTAACCGGAAGCGATGCCAACGATATCATGCAAGCCACTGAGTTTGGAGTAATCATGCTGCTTTTCTTAGTTGGACTCGAAATAGAACCAAAAAAATTCTGGAAGATTCGAAAGAAAATTATAGGAATGGGGTTGGGCCAAATGGCCATAACGGTTACGTTGTTATTTTTCATTTTTTACTTGGCAGATTGGCGAACTGATCAAGCCTTGGTAGCAGCATTGTGTTTCGGTATGTCTTCCACCGCAATTGTTTTACAAACTTTAAAAGAGAAAAATATTTTCAGAACCGATGTTGGTGAAGCCTCTTTCTCGATTCTACTCTTTCAGGATATTGCGGTAATTCCCATTTTGGCGGTCTTACCATTGATTGCTAAAAAATCTGATAAAGACGAGAATTTATTACTTTTACAATACTTGCCAGACTGGTTGCAACCGTTCTCGATTATCTTAGGCGTTCTGGCTTTAATCATCTTAGGACGATATGTTTTTGTTCCCTTCTTACGCTACGTTTCGCGCTCTGGAATGAATGAATTGCTAACTGCATCTTCCCTATTTTTAGTAATCGGCGTATCAGAACTAATGCATGCCGTAGGATTGAGTCCCGCTTTGGGAGCATTTATCGCAGGCGTAATGTTGGCGACAAGTGAGTTCCGTCATGAACTGGAAAGTCAGATTGATCCTTTCAAAGGATTGCTTTTGGCAGTGTTTTTTGTGAGCGTAGGTTCAACGATAAACTTTACGGTGATCATGGGTGATCCCATGTTTATTTTCACCACAACGATTGTCGTTCTAATCGTAAAATTTGTAGTGATTGTTGGAGTTCTTAAATTCTTCAAACTTAAATTATACCAAAACTTTTTAGTTGCATTTGGACTTTCACAAATTGGAGAATTTGCTTTCGTTTTAATTAATTATTCCACTAAATTATATCTATTTGATCCAAAACTCAATGCTCAACTAATGGCGATTACGGCGATTACGATGTGTATTACGCCGATTCTCTTACTGCTTAATGAAAAACTGATTGAGCCTCGACTTCATAAAATTAAAAATGAAGATCCCGTAATTGATGGACCGATCAAACAGCAGAGAATTATTATCGTTGGTTTCGGCCACTTTGGAAGTACGGTCGGGCGACTTTTGCGTGTGAATGGAATTAGTGCTACCATTTTGGATAATGATCCGGAACGGATTAATTTACTCCGCTCAAAAGGATTTAATGTATATTTTGGTGACGCTTCTAAACCGGGAATTCTCAGATCCGCGGGTGCTGAAAATGCAGATCTATTAATTCTATGTTTAGACAGTGCGGAAAAAAATAAATTTGTGTTAGAATATGCCCGCGAACATTTCCCGCAAATGAAAATATTTGTAAGGGCGAAAAACCGTTTGGATGCTTACGACTTCATTAATAACGGAGTTGAAAATATATATAGAGAAACGCTCGGAACTGCAGTTAATATGGCAGTTGATATTTTGAAAGCAACAGGAATGCGCGCCTATGCTGCGCGAAGATTAGGTCAAAGATTTATGGTCATCGATAAAGCAATGACGCGGAAATTAGCCAAAGAACAGTTAAGCGATAAAGTGACCTTTACCATGACCGAATACCTTGATCGTGAGGCCGAACTTTTAGCAGAAGACAGCCACTCTTTCGACGAATCGCAATGGAATGAGTATGAGGAATATCAGAATTAATATTTAGAATTCTTCCTAAGATTCATTTTTTTTAACCAAAACCAAGTAAGACCAAGGCGCTAATTTTAAAGAAGTATTATCTGAAATCTGATAAATCTTACCCGTAAACAATTCCTTATAAGTTCCCTTATAATATTTCGTATCGAGATTAACATCAACTGTTTTATCTGAAAAATTTAAAATCGGAAAAACAGCATCTTTATTTTTTTCACGGTAAAAAGCGATCACTTGATCCTGATGATCATTTACAACGCGAATCATTTCGCCGCCATATTTTCCATTCCATAACGCTTGATTGTCATGTTTTAAATGAAAAAGCTTAGTGAACAACGCTTCATTTTCGTCGTGTTTCCACTCAATCAAATCTTTCTCAAAGAATTTTAAACTCCGATTCAAACCTGCTTCCTGACCGCTATAGCAAAGCATCATTCCATTCACCACGCCGGTCATGACGATAGCCGTTTTTAAACCCGGCCCAAAATTTAAATATGGATTTCCTTCCCAGGAATTTTTATCATGATTATCGGTAAACGTCATTCGATACGCATCCCTCGGAACGGTGTTGACATCATGTGAAAGATATTCTACCAACGGTGCTAATTTTTGATGATTGACTGCTTGCCGAAGTTCATTCCACAAACTCCAGGAATAGGTCATGTCAAAAGATTTCTTGTATAGATCGCGACTTTCCCATTCTGCCAACATAAAAACAGGTTTTATTTCATCCAGTTCTTTTCGGGCATTGTCCCAAAAATCAGTTGGTATAAAACCGGCAACATCAGCTCGATAACCATCAATATTAGTTTCCTTTACCCAATATTTTAAAGCATCAGTCATGTATTTTCTAAGATCAGGATTGTCGTAATCAAAATCAATCACATCATCCCAGTCATACCAGGGCGTTGGCTGAAAATTTCCCTCGCGGGTTTTACTGTACCAGTCCGGATGTTGCGTCGCCAAAGGATTGTCCCAAGCGGAATGATTCCCAACCCAATCGATAATCACGTACATTCCCATCGAATGGATCTTGTCCACCAAATGCTGAAAGTCTTTCATCGTTCCAAATTCTGGATTGATGCCGTAGAAATCTTTAACTGAATAATAACTCCCCAGAGTCCCTTTTCTATTTTTCTCACCAATCGGATGAATCGGCATGAGCCAAATAATATCAACACCCATTTTTTTCAAACGGGGCAAATGATTTTCGAACGCTTTAAAAGTTCCTTCGGTTGTATATTGCCGAATATTCACTTCGTAGATCGTCACATTTTTACTCCATTCCGGATGCGTAATTTCTACGTATTTTTTGGGTTGATAACGCGGATCTTTGGTTTGACTCTGAATTAAGATTGTTGAACTTAATATAATCAGTAAAGCTAAAAGAAGATTTTTCATCGAAGGTATTTTAATGTAAACTTAAAATTGCGAGACGATATCCTTTCATTCCGAATCCGCTTAAAATACCATCAGCATTTGCTGCCGTAACAGATTTCTGACGAAATTCTTCTCGCTTGTAAATATTGCTGATATGCACTTCAATTTTCGGTTGCAAAATATTTTTCACACAATCTGCAATCGCGTACGAATAGTGGGTAAATGCGCCAGGATTAATCACCAAACTTTCAAAATCATTTTCCTGTAATCGGTTGATAATTTCGCCTTCTACATTGGATTGGTAATAAAGAATTTCGTGTTGTGAAAATTCCTGTCGCAACTCGTTCAGATATTGTTCCATCGAAACACTTCCGTAGATTTCTGGTTCACGTGTTCCGAGTAAATTAAGGTTGGGTCCGTTGACGATTAAGATTTTCATATGAACATTTTTACAAAGATATTGATTTAGCTAAAATAAGCGATTTTAGGCTTAAAAATTGTTATGATAAAACTTTGTTAAATTGTATCAATTTTACTTTTCTAAACATTAATCGTAAAAGTTTTCGATAGTAAAGAAAAATGTATTTTTGTCTTCTATTCAACTCCTAAAATTTTCCTGTGAATATATATCAAAAGATTTTAAAATATACAGCCATCGTCATCGCATCGATTGTGGTGCTGTTGGTTGTTTTGGCCTTAAGTTTACAATTGCCTTCCGTTCAGAATTTTGCCAAAGGTAAATTGGTGAACTATCTGGAAAAGAAGATTAAAACCAAAGTCAGTTTAGACCGGGTTTACATTGGCTATCCGAACAGTTTGGTGATGGAAAATCTTTTTTTGCAAGGTCAAAAAGTGGATACCTTGCTTTTTGCCCGTAAATTAGATGTCGGTTTAAATATTCCGAAACTTCTTAAAAACACGGCAGACATTACGTCTATCGATTTAGAAGGCGTGAAAGCGAACGTAGTGCGGAATGAAAACGGAACTTTTAATTTCGATTATATTATCGATGCTTTTGCGACCAAAGATGAAGAAGAAACGCCGTCGAAACCATTTGTTATTTCTTTAGATAAAATCAAATTAAAGGATATTGGGATTTCATTTATAGATGATCAATCCCGAAATGACATAAATCTGTATTTTAAATCTTTCGATACCCGTGTAAAAACTTTTGATCTTGAAAAGAACTCCTACGCAATGAATGACATCAATATGGATGGATTGCGTTTGAAATTGAAACAGGATTTATTAGAAGAAGTTGCCGATAAAGTCGTAGAAAAAGTAGATTCTCTGCAAAAACAAAGTCCTTTAAAATTAGGTTTAAATAAAATTAAACTTACCAATTTCAATATTGATTATGGAGACGACAATACCAGAACTTTTGGTAAAATTATTTTCAAAGAGCTCAGCACGAAAGTCAACCAACTCGATTTAGAGAACAGCAACTTCGGAATTGACAATCTTTACTTGAAAGGAGCCGACATTAATGCAAAATTATTTCTACCGACTCAAAATGCCAATCCTACGAAAACTGAAACTACAGAAACTTCAACGGATCAATCTTTAGCACTTTTACTGAATAAATTAATTCTCGAAGATGTAAAAGTTGTTTACGACAATACCGCAATCGCTCCAACCAGAAGTGGGATGGATTTTAATCATCTGAATTTTTCCAAGATGAATCTGGAACTTTCTGATTTCAAAATGAAAGATGGAACATTTGCAGGTCAAGTAAAATCAGCGGAAATAAAAGAACGTCGTGGATTGGATATTCAGAAATTTACCACTGATTTTGTTTTTGAGGAAAAGCAAGCCTATTTAAAAGAACTCTATTTACAAACTTCAAAAACAATTCTTCGCGATGAAGTTGTTTTGAATTATAACTCCATCGAACAACTTTCGGCCAATCCTGGCGCAGTAAAAATTGCCGCCAATATTCGAAATTCTAAAGTTGGATTTTCTGATATATTAATGCTGGTACCAACTTTACGAAGTACGGTTCCCTTTAATAAATATCCGAATGCTATTCTTAAAGTCGATACCAGATTAAAAGGAACGCTCAACGACTTACTCATTCAGAACCTTGAACTTTCTGGAATCGATCAATTAAAAGTCAATGCATCAGGAACGATTAAAAACGCAATGAATCCAGAGAATCTCTATTATGATCTGAATGTTCGCGAACTATCTTCTTCGGCGAAAACGATTTACAATTTAGTTCCAAAAAATACGATCCCAAGCAATATTACGCTTCCTTCTTTTTTCAAAATCGCTGGAACTGCAAAAGGAACCACGCAGATTGTAAATACCAATTTGAAAGTCACGACAACTTTAGGAAACGCTGGAATTCGTGCGTCGGTCGATATGAAACGCAAAGATCAGGAGCGATATGATGTTTTGGCCAACTTACAAAATTTACAAATCGGCAAGATCATTCAGAATACAGATTTGGGTTCCATTACTGGACAGATTGCTGTGAAAGGTCAAAGTTTCGATCCGAATAAAGCCAACGCTGACATTAAAGGAAATATAAAATCAGTGGCTTACAATGGTTACACCTACCAAAACATGTTGCTGAATGGAAAAGTGAATCGTGGCGCTTACGTGATGAATCTGGACTCGAAAGATCCTAACGCAAATTTAAAAATATTGGCTTCCGGAAACTTTACTGATAAAGAGCCATCCATTAAAGTCAATGGAACGATTCGAAAATTAGATTTAAATAAACTTGGTTTTTATGAAGATCAAATGATTTTAGCAGGAGATTTAGATGGAGACTTCACCAGTTTAAATCCAGACTCCCCGAATGGTTATTTGACCTTAAAGAACTTTGCCATTTCTGATACGAAAGATATTTTTCCTTTGCAGGAAGTTTTCCTGAAGGCTGTTTCAACCGCCGATCAAAATATAATCACCTTACAATCTCAGGTCGCAGATGTTGACTTAACAGGGAAATATAAGTTAACTCAAATTTTAGGTTCGCTTCAAAACACGATTAACGAATACTATCAATATCAAAAACCGGGAACTAAAATCGCGAAAATAGATCCAAATCAGTTTTTTACTTTCAATGCAAAAATAAAAGATGATAATCTACTGAGAAAATTCGTGCCTGAATTAACAGAATTTGAACCCATTACGTTAACCGGTAATTACGATGCTGATTCCCGAAAATTAGATGTAAACGGACAGATTCCACAGGTTATTTACGGCGCAAACAAGATCAACGGCGGACTTCTAACCATTAATAATGAAAATGATGCATTGGTTTATGATTTAAAACTGGCGGAATTTAAAAATGAAAGTATTGCCCTGATGAAAGTTGGTTTGAATGGCGATATTAAAGACAACCTCATCACGTACAATGCTTCCACGAAAGACGAAAAAGAAGCGACTAAATTTCTAGTTGCTGGAAATGTAGAAAAAGTCGGCGACCTCACAAAGATCAGTTTAAATCCTGATGGGCTGACTTTAAATTACGACAACTGGCAAGTTTCTGCTGACAATTATGTACAGATCAGCAGCCGCGGAATATTAGCCAATAACTTTGCATTATCGAATAACGGAAGTGAAATAAAACTGCAATCTGAAACGAATGTTCCGAACAGTCTGCTGAATGTTTCCATCAAAGATTTCAAGATTGAAACGATTACGGAACTCGTTAAAAAAGATTCGCTTTTAGCCAAAGGAAATATCAACGGAACCGCGCAACTTAGGGATTTGAAAAACAATATGACGTTCACTTCAGATATTGATGTGACGGATCTGTTCGTTTACGGAAGTCCGGTTGGGAATTTAGATATTAAAGCCAATAATCAAAGCGCAGATTTAATTCGGGCAGACATTGCTCTTTCAGGTTTTGAGAATGATGTAAAACTGTTCGGAACTTTCAATACCAAATCCAGTGGATTGAATATGAATTTGGATATGAATCGTTTTCAAATGAAATCAGTACAGGGATTCTCGATGAATGCCATTGAAAATGCGGAAGGTTATCTGTCAGGAAATTTAAAAATTACTGGAAACACCGACGCTCCGAATATTTTAGGCGGTATTAAATTTAATGATGTTGGGTTAGGAATTACGCAACTGGGCAGCAGTTTTAAAAATATTAACGACGAAATAAAATTCACAAACCGAGGAATTGATTTCGATGATTTTAAAATTAAAGATGAAACAGGAAACGCGATCGTCATTGATGGTGCCGTACTAACGAAGACTTATAAGGATTTTGCCTTTAATTTAGATGTGAATGCAGACAATTTTAAAGTGGTTGATTCTGAAAAGGATAGTGATAAATTGATGTACGGTGTTTTGGCTATTGATGCGAAATTGCAAATTCGTGGAGATTTAGATTTACCACAAGTTGATGGCGATTTGGCGGTAACCGATCAAACCGATTTCACTATTGTTTTGCCACAAACTTCGCCCGCTTTAGAAGATCGCGAAGGTATTGTAGAGTTCATCGATCAGGATCAAATTGCCTTACAGCAAACCGTTAAAGCAGATTCTTTAACCGATCAAAGTGACATCAAAGGTTTAGATGTCAACGTGAATATTGAAATTGTAAAAGATGCAAAAATCTCTTTAATTATTGATCAGGCGAATGGAGATTTTGTGAAACTTCAAGGGGAAGCACAGTTGACTGGTGGAATTGATCCTTCCGGAAAAACTACTTTAGTGGGCGTTTATCAGGTTGAAAAAGGAGCCTACGAAATGTCGGTGAGTTTGCTGAAAAGAAAATTTGAAATCGAAAAAGGAAGCACCATCACCTGGACGGGCGAACCGATGACTGCCAACTTAGATATCACAGCAGTTTATAAAACGGATGCTGCTCCACTCGACTTGTTACAACAACAGTTAACGGGAGTTACCGGCAGCCAACTGAATCAATATAAGCAAAGAATTCCTTTCAATACTTTATTGATCATGAAAGGCGAATTGTTGAAACCAGTAATTACTTTTGACATTACCACTTCGAAAGAAAACAATTCTGTTTCCGCTGAAGTGATCGATAATACAACCGCAAAATTGGATCAACTTCGTCGCGACGAATCTGAAATGAACAAACAGGTTTTCGCCTTGTTGTTGCTTAACCGTTTTATTGGGGAGAATCCTTTCCAAAGTGAGACCGGATTATCGGCTGCTACCGTGGCCAAGCAAAGTGTAAGTCGAATATTATCGGAACAGTTGAATAATTTAGCTTCTGATTTAATTGGCGGCGTTGAATTGAATTTCGATCTGGAGTCAACAGAAGATTATTCAAGCGGAAGTAAAAATGAACGAACCGATTTAAATGTTGGCTTAACAAAAAGATTGTTTGATGATCGCTTGAAAGTAACCGTTGGAAATAATTTCGCTCTGGAAGGTGATGCCCGGCAAAATGAGGAAATGACCAATATCGCGGGAGACATTACGCTGGATTACAGTTTGTCAAAAGACGGACGATACATGTTGCGTGCTTACCGCAAGAACGATTATCAGGTTGCCTTGCAAGGACAAATCATCGAAACAGGAATCGGGTTTATCATCACTTTGGATTACGATCAATTCCGTGAGATTTTTGAACGCCGAAAACAAAATAAAGAATTTAAGAAACAAAATACGTCTTCAAAATAATGATAAAATTGAAAACATCTTATTATAAAATATTTGCGACGCTTTCATTTGCAGTCCTTATTTCATCTTGTAGCAATACCAAATTTCTACAGGAAGGACAGATGCTTTACACGGGCGCAAAAATTAATATTAAAAATGATACACTTTCTAAGAAAGAAAAATCAAGTTTAAAAGAAGCGCTTCAAGAACAGTTGCGTCCAAAACCGAACTCTTCTTTTCTAGGGTTGAGACCGAAATTATACATTTATAATATTACCAAAGAACCCAAAAAGGAAAAGGGATTGCGTTATTGGTTGAAAAATAAGATTGGAGAAAAACCAGTTTTGCTTCAGGACGTTGATCGCGAGTTTAATAAAAAGATCATCGTTAATTATTCGGAAAACAAAGGATTTTTTAATGCGAAAGCTTCTTCAGATACTGTTTCTAAAAATAAAAAAGCACAAGTACTTTATACTTTAAAACCTGGCGCGAGATATTTGATCAGTCAGGTTAATTTCCCAGAAGATTCTACGGTGATCAATTCTGAAATTCAGGCGATCAAAGACAAAACATTTTTAAAAGTTGGAAATCCTTTTGATCTGGATGTGATCAAAGCCGAAAGACAAAGAATTGATGAACATTTAAAAAATAGAGGTTTTTATTATTTCAGTCCAGACAATATTATAGTTCAGGCAGATAGTACGGTTTTGAAAGAGCCGAAAGTTGAACTTTTTGTGAAGTTGAAAAACAACACGCCTCAACTTTCAAAGGAACCTTTTACGATTGATAAAACGATTGTCTTTGCCGATTATAATTTAGAAGATGTAAAATTAGGAAAGTATGGTATTCCGTACATCACCGATTCAGTAGAGGTTTACAATGATCTTTACGTAATCGATCCTCAACATAAATTTAAACCGAAAATTTTCGACCGAACGCTTTACTTTAACAAAGGAGATTTGTACAACCGAAAAGACCACAATCTTTCTTTAAATCGGCTGATCAGTTTAGGTGTTTTTAAATTTGTGAAAAATGAATTCGTAGTTTCAGATTCTCTGAATCATACTTTTGATGCGTATTACTTATTAACACCGAGACCTTTTCAATCCTTGCGTTTAGAAACTTTAGGGAAAACAAATTCTGCCAATTATACGGGTGGAGAAGTCAACCTTAACTGGACGCATCGAAATTTCTTTAAAGGAGCAGAACAATTGAAAGGAGCAATTTATGGTGCAGCTGATGTTCAGGTGGGCGGACCGAAAGATGCCAATAACATTATCCGTTTTGGAGCTAACGCACAATTGTCTATTCCCAGAATTGTGGCGCCATTTAGATTTAATTCCTCAAGTGCTTACGTTCCAAGAACGAATTTCAATCTTGGCTACGAATATTTAAGTCGAACGGAATTGTACACGCTTCATAATTTCAACACTTCGTTCGGTTATGTTTGGAAAGAGAATGAACGAAAAGAACATGATTTAAAAGTGATTGAAGTCACTTTGGTTAAGCCCCAAAATGTAACCGATAAATATTTGGAACAGATCAATGGAAAATATGATCCTGATCCTGAGAAGAGTATTGACCCGAACCCATCATTACAAAGAGTGATTGACAAGCAGTTAATTTTTGGTCCGACCTATAATTACACGTATACCAATACGATGTTGCCGAAGAAAAACACGTTCTATTATAAAGGAAGTTTAGATTTAGCAGGAACAATTACTGGTTTGGTTAGCGGTGCAGATGCGAAAGCCGGAAAACAGAAAGAGTTGTTCGGTATTCCCTTCAGTCAGTATGCTAAGATGGAACATGATTTCCGCTACTACAGAAAGGTGAATGATAAAAGCACCATCGCTACAAGATTCATTGCCGGCGTTGGCTATCCTTATGGAAACTCAACTACGATGCCTTATGTGAAGCAATTCTTCGTCGGTGGAAGCAATAGTATCCGTGCATTTCGGGCTCGGACTTTAGGACCGGGAAGTTATGATCCTAGAAATGAACAAGCCAGTTTCTTTTTTGACCAGTCAGGAGATATTAAATTAGAATTGAATGCCGAATACCGCGCGAATATTTATAAATTTTTAAATGTTGCCGTTTTTGCAGATGCCGGAAATGTTTGGCTCATCAATGAAGATGACGATAAACCAGGCGGAAAGTTCTCGAAAGATTTTGCAAAAGAAATTGCAGTTGGAGCTGGAGTTGGACTGCGACTCGATTTCTCAATTCTTATTCTCCGTTTGGATTTAGCTATGCCATTAAGAGTTCCTTATTATGAAGAAGGAAACCGCTGGACTTTTGACCGAATTGATTTTGGCAGTGGAGCCTGGAGAAAAGACAATCTAATTTTAAATATCGCTATTGGATATCCATTCTAAAACTATAAAGAGACAAATGAAAAAACTCGCTTTTTTTTGGGAAACACTTAAGCAAACATTCAAGGAATGGACTGATTCTGATGCTACACGAGCCTCTGCGAGTTTGGCTTACTATGCGATTTTTTCTATTCCGGGGCTTTTAATTATTATCATCTGGATTGCGGGAAATTTCTTTGGTGAAGAAGCCATTAGAGGAGAAATTACTAATCAATTCGGAAGTATGATGGGTGCTGATGTTGCGAAAAGCATTGAGGAATTGATCACGAGCGCACTTATTGATAAACAAAATATTTTTATGAAAGTAGTTGGGGTCTTCTCCTTGGTTTTCGGAGCAACCACTATTTTCTTTCAATTACAGAAAGCTTTGAATGATTTGTGGGATGTACAGCCTGCGCCTAAAAAAGCAATTGTTAAGTTTTTGCTGGATCGGGCGAACTCTTTAGGGATGATTTTGGTAATCGGTTTTCTATTAATGATCACCATGGTTTTATCATCGGCCATCAGTTTACTCAATAACTTTATCACGTTTCGTTTAGGATTGGAAACTTATATTCTCATGGAAATTGTGAACTACGTGATTGGTTTTATTCTCGTCGTGGCGGTATTTGCCTTTATGTTTAAAGTATTACCCGATGTTGAAATTTCCTGGAGATCGGTTTGGGTAGGAGCTCTTCTTACAGCCGTTTTATTTACAATCGGAAAGATGTTGCTTAGTTTATACTTCGGAGAATTAAAGCCAACCTCTGCCTTTGGAAAGGCGGGCACCATCATCTTGATCATGATGTGGATCAACTATTCTTGTATGCTCATTTTCTTCGGTGCAGAGTTTACGAAGGTCTACTCTATTAAAAAAGGATATAAGATCGTCCCGTCAAGACACGCAAAATGGAGTGCAGAAAAACTGTATGCAGAATCATTAGAGGAAAAAAAACTCGCTGATAACGCAGCTGATAAAGAATAGGATTAAATATAAATCATTATACTTAAATAAAGCTTCTGCATCATTGTAGAAGCTTTTTTGTGGAGTTAATAGAATGTTTACAGTTGACTACTTAGAGCACTAAAGAACTAACTTAATATGAACTCTTGCTGATTGTTGTTACTACCTATTTGTTATTGTTTATTGCATATTGCTTATTGCTTATTGCTTAATCCATAACCCTCTATCACTCAATTCCACGATAGAATTGCACCGACATCAGTTCAGATCTTAACCTAAGAGTAAACACATAAAAAAACTTCCGAAAAATTAATTTCGGAAGCTTCGTAGCCCGTAGGGGAGTCGAACCCCTCTTACCAGGATGAAAACCTGAGGTCCTAACCGATAGACGAACGGGCCAGTGCGTCTTGTGTTTTTTATAATTACGCTAATTTATTAACGTGCTTAGTCAACTTACTTTTAAGATTTGCTGCTTTGTTTTTGTGGATGATGTTTTTCTTCACCAACTTATCTAACAAAGAGATCACTGATGGCAACTGTACAGTCGCTGCAGCTTTATCTTCTTCACTTCTCAACACTCTCAAAGCTGTTCTAGCAGTTTTGTGGTAGTATCTGTTGATTAATCTTTTCTTTTCGCTTTGTCTGATTCTTTTCAGAGCTGATTTATGATTTGCCATATCTTCTTAAAAACTTGGGTGCAAAGATAATAATCTTTTTTTAATTACAAAATCTTTTTATAAA
>NZ_JBGZYM010000046.1:0-20593 GCF_041824135.1 Kaistella sp.
GTATTTGTCTGTGGAAATCTGCGGAATCTGTGTGAGATTATTTTACTTTTCATTAACGAAAATAGCTCCGAAGCAAATTGAGAATACTCTTACGGATTGAGATTGTTATCTAGAGACCAGCTTTTATACTTGCGAAGAAAGGTTTCTCCCTTTAGGGTTGGGGAAATGAAGCTTTCTGGTGAGAAGAAATTTAAATTTTTTAATACAAATAGCTACTAAGCCGCTTGAATTGGAACGATTCACCTTTTAATGTTTGGTGGAATATGAATTTACTGCGCCTTTGCTGACTGAAACGCCTTTGCGACCGTAATTTTTGTGCAGCATCTTAAGGAAGGCCTCTGCGTCGTTGCGTTAAAAAAACTCTTTCACCTTTGAAAGAGTAAATATAATGGATTTACAATGCGTAGCTTCCAAAGGCTTTACTTCACGCAAAAATCTTCAAGTCGTTTTTAATGCAGGAAAAGTTTTAGCGTATTTATCTGTGGAATCTGCGTAAGATTATTTTACTTTTTGTTGATGCAAACAGGTCCGAAGCCAAGCAACAGTAATTTTATGCACTGAGGCTTTTATTTAGAAACAGGTCTTGTACTAGCGAAGAAAGCTTTCTCCCTTTAGGGTTGGGGAAATGAAGCTTTCTGGTGAGAAGAAATGTAAATTTGTTAATGCGAATAACTATGAAGAATTTTCGATTCATGATGATTGCGCGGAGCCGAAATCACTGCCAATGAAGAACTTTTTTTTAGTCTTACTTTTTGTCTTGAAACAAAAAGTAACAATCCCGATAGCTATCGGGACAAGACTTGGATCTTTTTGCTAAAAAAGTTTCCATTGCGCTAAAAGATTTAAACTCGCGCGTATTGGAGACATGTTTGAATAATGAGATTTGTGCCGCGCTCAAACAAAAAATCTTTCTTTACGCTTCATTACAACTTTTTCTTAACGCAAAAATCTCCGAAGTCATATTTAATGCAGGAATAATTTTAGAGTATTTATCTTTGGAAATCGGTGTGAGATTATTTTACTTTTTTTTCACGCAAATAGTTCTGAAGTCGATTGAAAATACTCTTACGGATTGAGAGTTATGTAGAGATGAGATTTTGTACTTGCGAAGAAAGGTTCCTCCCTTTAGGGTTGGGGAAATGAAGCTTTCTGGTGAGAAGAAATTTAAATTTTTTAATACAAGAAGCTATGAAGCATTTTCAATTCATGGTGATTGAGCGGAGCCGAAATCACTGCAAATGAAGACCTCTTTTTTTCGCCTTACTTTTTGTCTTGAAACAAAAAGTAACAAAAAGTTCAAGACTGGATCTTTTTGCTAAAAAAGTTTCCATTGCGCTAAAAGATTTAAACTCGCGCGGATTGAAGACGATTTTGAATAATGAGATTTGTGCCGCGCTCAAACAAAAAATCTTTCTTTACGCTTCTTTACAACTTTTTCTTAACGCTAAAATCTCCGAAGTCGGTTTTTAATGCAGAAATAATTTTAGAGTATTTGTCTGTGGAAATCTGCGGAATCTGTGTGAGATTATTTTACTTTTCATTAACGAAAATAGCTCCGAAGCCAAGCAACAGTAATTTTATGCACTGAGGCTTTTATTTAGAAACAGGTCTTGTACTAGCGAAGAAAGCTTCCTCACTGTAGGGTTGGGGAAATGAAGCTTTCTGGTGAGAAGAAATTTAAATTTTTTAATACAAGAAGCTATGAAGCATTTTCAATTCATGGTGATTGAGCTTATCCGAAATCACTGCCAATGAAGACCTCCTTTTTTAGCCTTACTTTTTGTCTTGAAACAAAAAGTAACAAAAAATTCAAGACTTGGATCTTTTTGCTAAAAAATTAAAATTTCTTCTAAGAAAATCTCCATAACTCGGGCGGAAATATAAAATGTGCATCGATTGAAAAATATTGCCGCCACTCAAACAGTGGAGATTTTTAGGTATTGCTTGTTGAGAAATTTGGATGCGAAGAAATTTCAATTTTTCTTAACGCAAATAGCTCCGAAGTCGATTGAAAATGCTTTTATGAGATTGCGAGGAAAAGATCAGATTTTGTAATAGCGAAGAAAGCTTCCACCCTTTAGGGTTGGGGAAATGAAGCTTTCTGGTGGGAAGAATTGCAATATGTTTTAGTGCAAATAGCTACTAAGCCTCTTGAATTGGAACTATTCATCTTTTTAGGTTTGGTGGCAGCACCATACATCCAGCATCAAAACAAATCATGTACCTTAACTCAACACTGATTTACTTCAAATTACCCCAATACCACTCTACTGATTCTTTTAAACCAGCTTTAATATCATGGGAAGGTCTGTAGTTCAATAATTGTTTTGCTTTATCTACCGAAGCTAAAGAATGTGGAATATCACCCACACGTTGCGGTCCGTGAATAATTTCTATCTTATCTATTTCCGGGTCATATAAAGACAAGTATTCTTTAAGATACTGTACTAAAAGATTCAAGGTCGTACGATCACCCACGGCAGTATTGTAAACAGTATTAAGCGCTGCTGCATTTTCAGATAACATTGCCTTTTCGTTCATTTGAATGACGTTATCGATGTAAGTGAAGTCGCGGGAGTAATCGCCGGCCCCATTGATGACGGGACTTTCGTGGTTCATCAGCTGGATCACGAATTTTGGGATCACGGCTGCATAAGCACCATTTGGCGTTTGTCTTCTACCGAAGACATTGAAATATCGCAAACCAATGCATTCAAGTCCGTAGGTTTTACTGAAAACATCTGCATACAGCTCATTCACATATTTGGTTATGGCATACGGAGAAAGTGGTTTACCAATAACGTCTTCTACTTTAGGCAGCGCTTCAGAATCTCCATAAGTGGAAGAGCTGGCCGCATACACCAACCTTTTTACTTTTGCATCCCGAGCTGCGACGAGCATATTGAGAAAGCCACCAACATTAACATCATTCGTCGTTATAGGATCATTAATAGACCGCGGTACGGAACCTAAAGCTGCCTGATGAAGAATATAGTCCTGTCCTTCACAGGCTTGCCGGCACGTTTCTAAATCGCGGATATCACCTTCAATAAGTGTGAAATTTGGATGTTCAAAAAGGTGTTCGATATTGTGTCTGAATCCAGTTGCGAAATTATCCAAGACGGTTATATGGTCGCCTTTTGCAATAAAGTAATCGCAGAGATTGGAACCGATAAAACCTGCTCCGCCAGTTATTAGTATTTTGTTCATTTTGATTGTCATATTTAAAGAGGTGTATTGGTGAATGAGTGAACAGGTGATGGAGTGAAGTGAAGTTGTGAACTCCGTCAGCATCCAACATTCCTCACCGAACATCAAACGTCCATCATCGAACATTCATCATGAATCATCCTCAGCTACACGAACTTCTTCCACCATTTTGGTTTTTCGTCATGGGTATAAGAATAATAGCCGTAACCATATTTTTTTCCGTAGCGGGTATTTTCAGGTTTGACGTTATTTAAAACGAACACCAGGTCTTTAATTCCGTTGTCTCTTTTAAAACCGTCAGCAAAATTGAGCATCTCTTTATCGGTAAAATCAGATTTCACGGCGTAGAGCACCACGTCAGCATTCTCGACCAAGTGGAGGGTATCACTTACCAGCATCACGGGTGCCGAATCTAAAACGACAAAATCATAGGTTTTCTTTAATTCTTCAATTAACAGATCGAACTTTTTCATGTCCAACAGATCATTGGGATTGGGTGCGATCTGTCCGCTAAATAAAACATCCAGCTTATCATTAATTTTTGATGGAATAATATAGGAATAAGGATCGGTTTCGTCAGACACCAAATAATCGGTCAGACCAATATTTTCGCCCTCAACAAAACGGTGAAGTTGCGGGTTTCTAATATCTGCACCCACCACAATTACTTTATTTTTTCCAGACAACGTAAGCGCTAAGTTCATGGAGATCGTGGTTTTACCTTCTCCTTTTACGGAAGAAGTGATCAAAACAACGCCCCCTTTTTTAATTTCTTTTGCACGCAAGACATACTTAAGATTGGAGGATAAAATACGAAATGATTCTGAAAAGACAGAAAAGTCATTGGGATTGACTATTCCATTTTCGTCTGTATTAAAAGGAATTTCTGCAATAACAGAAGCGTCCGGAAGCTGCGCCAAAATTTGCTGTTTGGTATGAACTTTTGTATCCAGAGAATTCATAGCAAAAATAATAAGCAGCGGCAGTAAAAAACCTGCAGCCAGTGAACCATAGGTAATTTGTTGTCGATCTGGCTTTACGATACCGGTCGTGAAAGCTGGATTGATCACTTTGGCTTTCGGCGCTGTAACCGATAAGGTAATGGCGTTTTCTTCCCGCTTTTGAAGCAGATAAAGATACAACTGTTCTTTCAAAGTTTGCTGACGATCAATACTTCGGAAGATTTTTTCCTGAGTTGGATATTTACTGATACTTCCCTTGGCCTGATTAAGCAAGGCTTTGGACTGTCCCATTTGTAATTGAAGATTTTCCCGGGACTCAATTAAATTCTGACGGATCAAATTCTTAAGTGAGGCAATCTGTTTATTCATTTCAATTACTGCGGGATTTTCGCCGGTTGCCTGTTTCAAAACCCTATTTCGGGTCAACATCAAGTTATTATATTCAGAAATTGCAGTTTCTGCACCAGAAGGTAAACCCATACCAGAAGGCAGAAGTTGATTACCAGCGCTCGCGGACAAAACAGAATTCACAAGATCCAACTGCATTGATTGCGTCAAAATTTCTTTTGTGCTCGACTCCGCGGTACCTACTGCAAGATTTGCCTGGGTTTCCAGATTGGTAATTTGATTGGTCCGCTTAAATCTTTCTTTTTCGCCTTCTATCCCTGAAAGATCGTCGGTGATAATTGTCAACCGTTCATTAATGAAATCCTGGGTATTTTGGGCTTCCAGGTTTTTATCATTTACTCCATCGATGATGTATTGTTTTGAAAGTTCATTTAAAATATCTTCAGATTTTCTTGGGACAGGACCAACTAAAGACAAATCCATTAACAACCCTTTATTAGGCGGCAGAGTCACCGTTATTCCGCTTTCTAAGCCAGCGACAACATTACCAATACTTCGAAAAACCACTTTTATAGGCGTTGACAAACGAGTGCCCGGTTTTAAATTAATTTGTACCGTTCCGAAAGGGAATTTCGACGGAGTTCCAAAACGGTAAACAGTGGAAGATCCTTCCAGTTTAAAAGAATTACTGTTGACAGGATTAAGCTTGTATGTTGCACTAGAGAATGAATCTGGATTTGTTATTTTAATAATCTTTCCAGTCAGAGAGGTATTATTGTACAGCTCTATCTCTTTAATCGCACCTAAACTGAAGAAACTTATATCTAAATTAAGGTTTTGCGCAACTGTTGCCAAAATAGGTTTTGAAACGATAATTTGTGTTTCGCCCTGTAACTCATCATTGCCACTCACGCCTACCCCTAAATTCTTTAAGTCAGTTAACGCCGTTGCATTTTTACCTTTCGCTTCCTGAAGTTTGAGAGAGGTTTTTGTAAAATACTGGGGTTCGGTATACCGCAGGTAAATTTTGGCTGCTGTATAGAATAGGGCAATACTTAGCAAGAACCAAGGCCATTTGCTGAGGTATTTACCAATTTCTTTTTTGAGATTAAGCGGCTGAACCTTTCTTTCTGGTGCAGAATTTTCTAAAAGTTCCATTGGATTATTTTCGGGTTAAACTAAAAATTAAAGTCAGCAATCCTAACCCTACTCCTCCATATTTGATCCATTGATCTACTTTCGAATTGGTATTCACGCCTACCTGCTTATTGCGGTCTGGTTCTATATAAAGAATATCATTTTGCTGCAAATAGTAGTACGGCGAATTAACAATTGACGCTTCTGAAAGATCTAAAGAAACCACTTCATCTTTACCCGCTTCGTCTGAATAACGGATCAATTTAACGTTGGTTTTATTTCCATCGTAGGTTGTATCGCCCGCTAAGGCTAAAGCTTGAAAAAGATTGAGTCTCTCGTTGGTGCTGGTTTTTTGTCCGGGACTTTTAACCTCTCCCAGAACACTGAAATTAAAGTTAGTTAAAGTAACAATCACTAGAGGATCGGTGAGATAGCGTTTTAGGCGGCTCTCTAAATCTTCCTGCAATTGTTTCTTGGTCATGCCTTTGCAATAAACACTGCCTAAAACAGGAAAAATAATGGTACCATTGGAATTCACAATATATTCACTTGGAGCTATCCCCGTATTGCCACTAGAACTTTGAGACCCTGCATCTCCAGTTTTTGACATGGTATTGATATTAAAAGGACGCACCGCAATATCATCAAAAGCGGAGACTAAAATCTGTAACTGATCTCCCTCCTGGATGTGTAAACCTACATATTGAGCTTGTGAAACTTCCTGTTCAAAGTTATTATTGGACATGTAAACAATGTTCTGCTTAGGCTTACAGGCCTGAAATGCGCAAAGCACGAGGGTAATGAATACTGGAAAGTATTTCTTCATTTCTTATTTTTAAGACGACAAAGATAAAACTATTTTGAGATAGACAGTATTACCTACTGATAATGTATTTACTACCAATTGTCACTAAGGTAGTAATTAAGGCCTACTGCAATTAGTCTATTGTACGTATTATTACGGTCATTTTTTGGGTAAACTTTGCTGAATCCACGATCATATCTTAAAAATGCCTGTATCTTCGGCGACACTTTCAAACCGGCTCCAAAAGAAACTCCGTATCCAAATTTGTTGATTTCATCATCCAGATTGACTTTATAATGAACGATATCATAAGCTGGATCCACTTTTCTGTCTTCCCGAACCAAGTACTCAATTCTCGGACCGGCAAATAAAAACACATCTCTTTTCATATTTCCCTTGTGAAAGAACCACTTTAGGTAAACCTGCATTGCAATATAATCATGATGGAACTTTTGTAATCCATAAACATCTTTCTTAACCTCGGCATTTTCTCCCTGCATGCTGTACTCAATTTGGGGAGTGATGTACAACCAGGCGGAATCAAAAATATCATTTTCGACCAAGGGCACTTCTGCAAACACCCCGATGCTACCACCGTACTTACCAATGGAACGATCATGCACACCGACAATGGAGCCTCTGTGCACATTGCCTGTAACTCCGTATTTGAAATCTTGCCCGCTTACCATAATCAAAAGGAAAACTGCGATAAGGGTATTAATTCTCTTCATATTATTATTATCGATTGTGATGAAATTTAGTATTTATTATCGTTGTGCAAATTAATTAAAATTATTCTAATTATTCTAATTTTTTTTAAAGCAATAAATATAGTTGTACATTCCACTGATGCGCAATTAATTTAGTCAATTATTTTAAAGTCGATATCTCTCCGATTTTAAGTAAATCCGCTCGCATTCAATTTTAAAGAAAAACCATATTTTTAACGACAATTTGCAATAAGCTTTGTGCTGTTGTGTTTTACTATAAATCGTTTTCGGCATCTTTAATCACCTGCGTGATCTCCTCATATTCAAATCCTTTTGACAGTAAATACTTGATGGTCTTGGAGTTTTTCTGATAAACTTGCACTCCCTTTATTTTGTCATAATAATTGTGAAACAGCTTACCTAAGGTCTTTTGATAATCATCCTCATCGATCTCGTCAAAACAACTGTTGATCAACTTTTCAGGTACTCCTTTAAACTTCAGATGATTTCTTATCTTATTTCGGCCCCAGGATTTCATATAAAATTTGCCCCGAATATAACTTCGGGTGAAGCGCTCTTCATTCAGATAATTCTCCTTCATTAAATAGAGAAGGATCTCCTCTTTAGCTTCGGGAATCAATAAATAATCCCACATCTTTTGCTCTACTTCTTTATGACACCGATCCTGATAAACACAATAGTTGACCAGTTTTTGTTTGATTTCGAGGAAGGTGTAAGATTTATGCTCCATATTATTTGAGAGATGATGGGTGATGGATGATGGATGATGGATGACAAAATTAATACAATTTAGCTGAACGCGTCGACTGAGAAGGTTATGATCTATTACTATTCTTTTTTACCACAAAAGTTACTATTCTATAATGCAAATTTCCCTCGGTCTGGCTGCTAAAATAATTATCGTTTTTTCCTTCGCCTTACTTTTTGTCTTGAAACAAAAAGTAACAAAAAGTTCAAGACTGGATCTTTTTGCTAAAAAATTTGAATTTCTTCTAAGAAAATTTCTATTATTTATCTCGTCCTTAAGACGAGACTCGGGCGGAAACGAAGGTTTCGCTTCAATTATTAAATTATGCCCGCGCTTCAAACACTGGAAATTTTTAAGTGTAGTTTGTTGAAAGAGTTGTGTAGGAAGAAATACAAATTTGCCTCATGCTTTTATATTTTTTATTTGAATCGGCTAACCTTTTCAAGGTTTTTCTTAACACAAAAATCTCCGAAGTCAACTCTGATTTCGTCCTGAAATTGAAACTTTGTAAAAAATCAAATTCACTCCCTTTAGGGTTGGGGTCAACGAATTTGATTTTTTGTTTTCTGATCAAGGTATGTTTAAAAACCGAATATGCTTTCCCGCTGCCGAAAGATTTCATCGTAACTCTATAAAATACCATTTTTCTCTCGTTCTATTTCTACAATTAATTTGCGTTTTTCTTAGCCTTACTTTTTGCTTCCTATTTTATAATTTTTTAATGGAATCAGCGAACCATTTTCAATGGTTTGTCTTGAAACAAAAAGTTCAAGACTGGATCTTTTTGCTAAAAAATTTGAATTTCTTCTAAGAAAATTTCTATTATTTATCTCGTCCTTAAGACGAGACTCGGGCGGAAATATTTAGTTTGCTTCGATTGAAAAATTTAGCCGCCACTCAAACAATAGAGATTTTTAACTATTGTTTACTGAAATAGTTGGATAGGAAAAAATTCCAATTTGCTTCATGCTTTTATATTTTTTATTTGAATCGGCTAACCTTTTCAAGGTTTTTCTTGGCACAAAAATCTCCGAAGTCAACTCTTATTTCATTTCTAAATCAAATCTTTTAAAAAATCAAATTCAGTCCCTTTAGGGTTAGCCTTACTTTTTGTCTTGAAACAAAAAGTAACAAAAAATTCAAGACCTGGATCTTTTTGTTAAAAAATTTGAATTTCTTCTAAGAAAATTTCCAAACTTGCGCGGAGACCAAGGTTCGCATCGATTATTAAATATTGCCCGCGCTTCAAACACTGGAAATTGTTAAGTATAGTTTGTTGAAAGAGTTGGATAGGAAGAAATATCAATTTTTCTTAACACAAAAATCTCCTAAGTCAAGTCTGATTTCGTATTTAAATCGAAATTTTGTAAAAAATCAAATTCACTCCCTTTAGGGTTAGCCTTACTTTTTGTCTTGAAACAAAAAGTAACAAAAAATTCAAGACTTGGATCTTTTTGTTAAAAAATTTGAATTTCTTCTAAGAAAATTTCCAAACTTGCGCGGAGACGAAGGTTTCGCATTGAGTATTAAATATTGCCCGCGCTTCAAACACTGGAAATTTTTAAGTATAGTTTGTTGAACGAGTTGGATAGGAAGAAATACAAATTTGCCTCATGCTTTTATATTTTTTATTTGAATCGGCTAACCTTTTCAAGGTTTTTCTTAACACAAAAATCTCCGAAGTCAACTCTAATTTTGTTTTTAAATCGAATCTTTGTTAAAAAAATCAAATTCACTCCCTTTAGGGTCGGGGTCAATGAATTTATTTTTTGTTTTCGTGTTTAACCGAATAATCTACATAAATCAGTCTTTGGTCTTAACCAATCCAAACCAGCATCTAAGTCAAACATTGCGAAACTAAGTCCTAAAAAACAAATTCACTGCCTCTCGCAAAGCAATGAATTTGAATCTCGGTTGATAATTAAACTCTGTTATCTATCAGTTTATCATCTATTCGTCTACCGTCTTTTATCTCTTCGTCTCTTCATTAATAATTAAACAACGCCTTCCCTTCCATCATCTGATTCACTTTTTTACGAACCTCACCAATTTTGTGGTCATCATTGATATTCATCACGACATCGTTAATTAATCCAGCCAAAACTTCCATATCCGCTTCTTTTAAACCTCTGGTCGTAATAGCAGCAGTTCCCAAACGAATACCCGAAGTGGTAAACGCAGATTTATCGTCAAATGGAACCATATTTTTATTACAGGTAATATCTGCTTTCACTAATGCCTTTTCGGTTTCTTTACCGTTGACATTTTTATTTCGAAGATCTACCAACATCAGGTGATTATCGGTTCCGCCACTCACAATATCAAAACCTTCTGCCATCATCGCTTTCGCTAAAGCACGAGCGTTAGCAACCACTTGTTTCATGTACACTAAGAATTTATCATCAATCGCTTCGGCAAACGCAACTGCTTTTCCGGCGATCACATGCTCCAACGGTCCACCCTGAATTCCTGGGAAAACAGACCCATTCAGCACCTGACTCATCATTTTGATCTCGCCTTTCGGAGTTTTGTGACCGTAGGTGTTTTCGAAGTCTTTGCCCATCATGATCAGTCCACCTCTTGGTCCACGTAATGTTTTATGAGTGGTCGTAGAGACAACATGACAGTGCTCAAATGGAGAGCTCAACAATCCTTTGGCGATCAATCCGGCCGGATGTGCAATATCCGCCCAAAGCGTCGCTCCAACTTCATCCGCTACTTCCCGGAATTTTTTAAAATCAATATCTCTTGAATACGCAGAATAACCTGCGATCAACATTTTAGGTTTTACTTCCAAAGCTTTCTGACGCATGGCGTCGTAATCGATGAGACCACTTTCGCGATCTACGCCGTAAAAATTCGCATCGTACTGGATTCCAGAAAAGTTGACGAAAGATCCGTGGGTTAAATGTCCGCCCATTGAAAGATCAAGACCTAAAATTTTATCACCCGGCTTTAGAACTGACAGATAAATCGCAGCATTGGCCTGCGAGCCAGAATGTGGCTGTACGTTGGCATACTCCACCCCGAACAATTCTTTGGCGCGGTCGATGGCTAAAGTTTCGATTTCATCTACCACTTCGCACCCACCATAATATCTTTTGCCAGGATAACCTTCCGCATATTTATTGGTCAAAACACTTCCCACCGCTTTCATCACATTCTCTGAAACAAAATTTTCAGAAGCGATGAGTTCGATACCGTGTGTTTGTCTTTGTCTTTCCTGTTCAATAAGGTCAAAAATTGGATCCATACTCTATAAATAATATTTTAAAATTCTCGTTAATCAAGAAGTCAAATTTATGGAAATTTTTAAGAAGAAATTTCGAAGCTTTACAAATTAAATTTAGTTTAGAATTTCGAATCGTTTTAACGCAAAGACCACAAAAGTTTAAAAATAGATTACTCTTTACAATTGCGCCCGCAAAGGCGTTTCAATCAGCAAAGGCTTTTTAATTAAGTAAAATTTGGATAAAAACAATAATAATCTGCGCAATCAGCTAAATCTGCGGGAGTTAAAAAAAGGCAATATCTTTTCATCAATTATCTTCAATTCACTGGATTCATTAGATCTAAATTTTTACGGCTTTTGTAGCATATAACCTCCCAATTTTCTTATTTTCGCAAATTAAGACCAACCATGAAATTAGGCGATTCGGTTTCGGTGATCGACGATCAACTGAAGGGGACGATCATCTCCATCAAAGGAAAAAAAGTGACCATCGAAGATGAGCATGGCTTTCCGTATGAATATGATGTTGCAGAATTGGTGGTACCGAAGGCAGAAATTTATAACCAGATCGAAACCATCCGAAAAGAAGAATCTTCAAAACCGGTTTCTAAGAAACACGACAAAAAACCACTCGTATTGGATTTACATTTTGAACATTTAGTCAAGAGCCCGAATGATTATGATTCTTTTGAACGACTCTTTCGGCAGAAAGAAAAACTTCTGACCACTATCGAGTTCTGTCGGAAGAATAATTTGAAAAAGTTAGAGATCATCCACGGAATTGGAGACGGGGTTTTACAACAGATGGTTCACGATGTCCTCGAAAGCCAAACCAATCTGGAGTTTCAAAACAAAGAAATACTGCACCATCAGTCAGGTACAGTAGTGGTTTATTTTCGGTAAGATGCGGGGTGTTGGATGTTGGATGCTGGATGATGGATGATGGATGATAGGTGGTGGATGTTGGATGTTGGATGATGGACGCAGAATTCAAAAATTCACTATTATTTAATATATTAATTATCTAATTGCCACTCACTATTCAAACTTCATGACCATTGCATTTCCCTTGGTTCTTTTTACTTTTTCCTTGGCTCTAATATTCACCTTTCACAATTATTGAACAATCAACATCCCACACCAAACATCCAGCACCCTACATCAAACTAATCCACATACTTAAAACTGGTCGCATAAAACTTCCCTTTCTTAATTTCTCCACTAACCATGGCTTTCTTCATGATCTTGCAGTAACCGTCGGCGGCGTGAGCATCACCGTAAGTTTTCTTATCAAGCCCTTCAACGTTATAAATTTTACCATCGATTTTGATAGCCATCGCACAACCTTTATCCGTTTTAATTTTGAACTGACACATTCCACAGGCAGCTTCTACGGTTTGGTTTTGGATTTTCTGGGCGAAAATACTTACAGAAAATAATAGCATGAATACAAACAGGACTCTTTTCATAATGATTTGATTTTAATATTTATAAAATGGATTCTCTTTTTTGGTATTTTAAAAACGATTTAAACACCATTGTAAAATTAGCAAATCTCTATCAGATTCAACAATGACTTTGCTCATAAACCCCATTCTGTAAGAAAATTTCAAAAGCCGATTAATTTTAATAAATTTGCGCTCGTAAAGCATGGAACAACTCAAATTACTTTTTACCAAAGACGGCGTACAATATCAGATTTCCAAAAACAGAACTGTTTTGGAGGAAAACTCTTTTTTCGTCACCGAAGAATCATCTGAAAATGCGCTCAGTGAGAAAATCACTTCTATTTTAGGACTGAAAAAATACAAAGAAGTGACCGTAATTTCTGCGTTGAATCATTTCACTTTAATGCCGGAAGGTTTCAAGGAACACGATTTAGGCTACGATTTGATTTCCTTTAATGCGCCGGTCAATGAAGATCAGGAAGAATTGATGCTGTCGGTCAATAAAAAATTTGGCGTTCAGTTTTATTATAATTTTCCGAAAGCTATTTATCAACAGATTAAAAGCTTGGAAATTCCAACCAATTTTAATTTCTCGGGCGAACAGTTTTTAAACAATATCTCAACTAAAAATCAGAAAGAAATTCACATCAATCTGTATCATCAGCAATGTGAGTTTTTCGCTTTAGATCAAAAGAAAGTCATTCTTTATAATAATTTAGATGTCACTTCAGAAGTCGACTTTCTCTATTTCATCATGTTTACTTTAAGCAAGATTGGTTTCGGAATCGCCGACACCCAGTTTTTTGTTTATGGTGAAACTACCGAAAATGAAACCTTTATTTCAGAATTAAAGAAGTTTGTGAAAAACCTTAAGATCGTTTACGATAATATTCCGAATAAGAACTTTATTTTGAATGGAAAATAATTGAGAAGAGCCAAGGAAGAAGTAAAAAGAGCCAAGTGAAGTGAATAGTTAATCGTCAATGGTGAATTTTTAAACCTTTCTTATTTAACCACAAAAGCTTTAATCATCTTATTAGATAAAGAAGCAAATATTGAAATTGCCTTTGCTGAGTGAAACGCCTTTGCGCTCGTAATTTTTAGAAAGTTATTTATTCAAAAACCTTTGCGTCTTTGCGTTAAAAACAAATTTAATTTTGACTACATTGAAGTAAATTTGATTTCTTGTGAATCTAGCACCAAACATTTAACATCCAACATACCCATGTACAGAATAATCAGTGGCCAATGGAAAGCCAAAAGAATTTCCGCTCCAAAAAATTTCGACGTAAGACCTACGACTGATTTTGCCAAAGAAGCTTTGTTCAGCATTATCGAAAACCGTTATCGCTTAGACTACGCCTCCATTTCGGTACTTGATCTGTTTGCGGGTATTGGATCGATCTCCCTGGAGTTCGCTTCCAGAGGTTGCAAAGATGTGACTTCCATTGAAATGAATGCTAGACATGCAGGCTTTATTAACACGACCTCTTTAGAACTCGAAATGAACTCGCAGGTGAACGCTGTTCGGAGCGATGTTTTCGAATATTTAAAGAAAAACAGAAACCGTAAAACCTACGAGATCATCGTAGCAGATCCACCTTTTGAAATGGAGGTTGCCAAATATGAAGAACTCATCTCTTTGGTTTTAAACAACAACTATTTAAAAGAAAATGGCATCTTTATTTTGGAACATCAAAGTCGCACTAAACTGCAACACCCTAATATTATCGATACCAGAAAATACGGAAATGTGAGTTTTTCCTTCTTAAAACCTAATGAACCAGCGGAGGAAGAAACCGCGGCGACAGAAGAGGAAGCGCCTGACAAGGCAGACTAAGAGATAATAGACGGATAGATGATAGACGGATAGAGGATGGATGATGGATGATGGATGAAGGATGATGGATGATGGAAAAATACGATTTCACTGTTTTACAAAACAAGGAAATGCTGATTGCCTGCTATTTATCTTAAAATTAGATTGCCACGAATGCACGAATTGTTTTGTTTTTCTGACAAAAATTTATTCCTGCATTCGTGGTACTTTCTAAAAAGCTAAAATTACAGAATGTTAATTTTATTCCAGCATCCTACTGCAATCTTTTAACTTTCTTCTACTCCTAAAAACTTTTGTGGCTTTTGTGGTAAAAAAAGCTACTACAATACTTTCAACTCCAGATCGATGTTGTTTCCAAAAAATTTCTTTGAGATCTTCTCAAAGTTTTTAGTGATATCCGAAAGATAAAAATGATAGGTTGCTTTTGGATGGTCTTCATTTAATAAATGGTGTTTTTCCAGAATCATTTTCAGTTGGTTCGCCACGATACTTGGGGAATCGATCACCCGAACACGGTTTCCGTAATACTGTTTGATCTCACTCAATAAAAGAGGATAATGGGTACAACCTAAGATCAGCGTTTCTATATTCTTTAATTTACTGTTGCTTAAATAATGATAAATGATCGAATTGGTGATGGGATGATTTCTAATCCCTTCTTCAATCGCCGGCACCAATAGCGGTGTCGCCAATTCATCGACCTTGATAAACTTATTGTGTTTGCGGATCGACTTTTTGTAAAGACCAGAATTCACGGTTGCTTTGGTAGCAATCACGCCGACATTATTATGAATTTCGTATGACACTTTTTCAGCTACTGGATTAATTACATCGATAACAGGAACTTTGTGATCAACCAATTCTAAAACTTCTTTCAAGGCGTTTGCCGTCGCAGAATTACAAGCAATGACGATCGCTTTACAGTTTTTCTCCAATAAAAACTCAGTGATTTTTATACAATAACCAATAATCGCTTCCCGGGATTTTTCACCGTACGGAAGGTGTTTGGTATCTCCGAAGTAAATGAGATCCTCGTTGGGCAACAATCTTTTGATCTCTTTGGCAACGGTCAATCCGCCCACTCCAGAATCAAAAATCCCGATCGGTTGGTTGGCAGAAAGATGGCTGAAATCCTGTTTTTTAGTTTTCAAAGGGTTGAAATTTATGCAAAAATACGAATTAAGAGCCAAGTAAAAAGTAAAATGAGCCAGTTAGAGTGCTTAATGTTGGGTGATGGATGCTTGATGATGGATGATGGATGATGGATGCTTGATGTTTGATGCCAGATTTTTGGTAGCATAAAAAAACCTAAAACCTTCTTCCCATTAGCTACGGCCTAAACCATAAACAGATCTGACGCGATTCCGTCGGCCAGGAACCAGTGTTTTTCCGGAATTTTTAAATGATTATTTTCAATGAGTAAAAGTCCGTCTTCCAATTTTGTTTTGATCTCTTTTTGAAAATGCTCCAAAAGTTCTGAACTGAATTTCTCTTTTAAAGAAGATAGATCAACGCCCCAAATAGTACGCAACCCGATCATCAACATTTCATTGAACTGATCTTTTTCAGTTAACAACTCTGTTTCTTTGGCTAAAGAATTTTGATTCAATGAATTAATGTACAATTGATTATTGGCAATATTCCAGCTTCTTTCATCCCGACCGTTATACGAATGTGCTGAGGGTCCGATTCCCAAATATTCCTGGTATTTCCAGTAAGCAGAATTGTGTTTGGAGTGAAAGCCTGGTTTTCCAAAATTGGAAATTTCGTAGTGATCAAAGCCGTTGTCTTTTAGAAAATCCGTCATATAGAAAAACTCTTCATGCTGTTCGGCTTCCTTCGGTGCGGCAATTTTACCTTGCGAGATCCAAGCATTTAACATCGTTTTCGGTTCGATGGTCAAAGCGTAAGAAGAAACATGTGGAACCTGCAACTCAATCGTTTTATCTAAATTCTGTTTCCAGATCTCAAAGTTGGAGCTTGGCGAACCGTAAATTAAATCAATGCTGATATTTTCAAACCCAAAATCCTGGGCTCTTTTAATCGAACTTTCCGCTTCACCCGAATTATGAGCGCGGTTCATCAATTTTAAATCTTCATCAAAAAAACTTTGCGTACCGATCGATAAACGGTTAAATGGAGTTTTAGACAGATCCTTTAAAAAGTTTTTATCTAAATCATCTGGATTGGCTTCCAGTGTAATTTCAATATCGGGATCAAAAGAAAAGTGTTTTAAAACCTCATCTACAATCGATTGAAGTTCATCTACTTTAAGAATGGAAGGCGTACCACCACCGAAATATAGAGATTTTAAATTCTTGAATTCCAGTTCATTTTTCCGCAATCCTATTTCCTTTTTAATGGCCGCAACCATATCTTCCTTATATTTCAAAGAAGTAGAAAAATGGAAATTACAGTAACTGCATTTTTGCTTGCAGAAAGGAATGTGGAGGTAAATCATTTTAAATAAGTGCCAAGGAAAAAGTAATAAGAGCCAAGGAGAAATGGTGAACAGTCAATTGAAAATTACTTGTGAATGGGTGAACAGTGAATGGTGAATGGTGAATAATCAATTTCTAAAAATTCTCAATTCAATTATTCAGTGCTCATTACCGATTACTCATAAATTAATACCGATATCCTCTTGTATTAATAAAGTTCTCAAACTTATAACCAACACTTAGCATAAAGCTGCTGCCAGCATATTGTTGAATATCTGAAAGTCCAAAATTATAAGTCGCCCCGAAAAAGAAATTATTTACGGAAGCTTTTATAATTGGAGAAACACCCAAACTTTGATTACCGAACTTATTACTTGCCGTTCTTAAACTTGCACCTGCAGAAAAGGAACTTTCATCACTTTCCAGCGTGGCCATTAAATTCAGGTCGATCATTTTAGAAGAATTGGTATTGAAATTAGCCATGACCGATGGCGTTACGTAGAACTCTTCCGTCACATACCAGTTATATCCCGTATTCACTAAGAATTTGGTTGGTTCTGGTTCAATTCCATTTACAATAGGAATATCGTTAGAAATTGCAATATCATTCACCGATACGCCAGCAAAAAAGTTACGGTAGCTCACCGCCATTCCGAGATTGGCATATACCAAGAATAAACTTTCAGCACTTAGGACAGGATCGCCAGGATCTTGAGGTAAAAGCAGTCCCAAGTCAATATTCATGTTATAGAAATTCACATTCGTTCCAAAAGAGAACTGACTTTTTCGTTCGCCATCATCATCAATTGGAATAAAATAAGAAGCACCAGCCGAAACGCCCGTGGACGAGATCGCGCCATTTTGATCTTTAAAGAAAGACAAACCTGCTCCTACTCTATCGAAAACGTTAGCATGCATACCAACCGACTGCACATTGGGTGACTGTGCGAAATTAGAAAACTGTTTCTGGTAATTTAAATTCAACACAACATCGTCGGTACTTCCATATAGCGCAGGATTAAATAGGAACTCACCGTTGAGCAAATACTGTTGGTAAAAAGGCAATGTTTCCTGGCTTTTATAGCTTCCTAGAAAGACCACCACGAAAAATAACGTATATATTTTTCTCATAATAAGAGTTGCGTGAATTTTTCACAAATATAAAAAGTTTTTATGGAACTAAGAGCCTGTTTAAAATTCATCAGAATTAATTTACCCAAATGGTAAAGGGTTAATTTTGATAAATTTTCAAATAAAATTTTCACCCTTTAGGGTCGCTGAAAAATAAAATTTCTTTTTAACCAAATTTAAAGCGTCTCTAAGATTCTAAATATTTCCTCCACTTATTCAAGGCGTCTTCCATATCTTTTGGCATCGGACTTTCAAAATACATTTCCTCTTTGGTAGTTGGATGAACAAAGCCCAGCGTGTGAGCATGCAACGCGTGACGCGGCAAAACTTCAAATACATTTTTAATGAATTGCTTGTACTTTGGCATATTCACTCCTTTTAAGATCTGGTTGCCTTCATATCTTTCATCATTAAATAAGGTATGACCAATATGTTTGAAATGCGCGCGGATCTGATGCGTTCTGCCCGTTTCTAACTTGCATTCCACCCAGGTAATATATCTGAATCTTTCGAGCACGGTATAATGCGACACGGCATGTTTCCCCAAACTTCCGTCTTCGAAAACCGCCATCTGCATTCTGTTTTTTAAATGCCGACCGATATTTCCGCGAATGGTTCCGGAATCTTCTTCGATATTTCCCCAGACGAAAGCCCAATACAATCTTTTGGTTTCGCGGTCAAAGAATTGTTTGGCCAGATAACTCAGTGCGTATTCATTTTTGGCGACCACTAAAAGTCCCGACGTATCTTTATCAATTCGATGCACCAGACCAACACGGTCTAAATCTGATTTCTGTCCGTTTTTTTCGAAATGAAAAGCCAGGGCATTAATTAAAGTTCCGTCGTAATTGCCATGACCGGGATGAACAACCATGCCAGCTGCTTTATCAACCACCACGATATCGTCATCTTCATAAACGATGTTGATGGGAATATCCTGTGGAATAATAATATTTTCTCTCGGCGGGTTGGTCAGTAAAACAGAAATTTGATCGCCTGGTTTGACGCGGTAATTTTGCTTTACCGGCGAACCGTTCACCACTACATTTCCCGCCCGACAGGTTTGGGAGATCTTATTTCGAGAAGAATTCTGTCGGAAATTAACCAGGAATTTATCGATTCTCATCGTTTCCTGACCTTTATCAACCGTCATCGACAGATGTTCAAAAAGCCCTTCTGATTCAGACTCGCTGGATTCGTGATGTTCTAATTCTTCTTCTGAGAAATGGTCGTTATCTTCTGTCATTCTATTTTTTAAAGATAAAGCTCCAACATTTCGGTTGAAGCTTTAGATTGTAGGAGTATTAAAAACCTATTCCACAATTACCTTTTTAACTTTTGGTTTTTCTTCGGTCTTTGTTGGTGTGGTTTTCGGCGTTACTGGCGTAGTGTTCACCTTTGGTTTCGGTTCGACCTGCTTTGATCTTTGATCAGTTGTTGATTTTGGTGCGTCCTGCTTTTTAACTTCCACATTCGATGTTTCAACTCTTGGCGCAGTTGGTCGTGGCACTTCCGTCATTTCTGTTTCAGAACGTCTTGGTGCGGGCGCTTGATAAACCGGAGCATCACTATCGTAATTATCAGGCATACTGTAGTCCATTTTTATTCTATAAATAGAATTCAATTGTGAGATTTTTCCGCCCATTTCAGCCGGCGTTTTTTTACTGGCCCAAATATCAATCTGCATTCCCTGATCCCGAACATCCATTGCTGCAGGATCCTGGTAATAGACAATATCTGATTCATCTCCGCCGCCATCTTCATGTTCGACCAAACCGATCTCAAATAAATTTTGGGCAATGATCAATTTAGCTTCCTGTACGGTTAAACCCACAAGATTAGGCACAGATATATTTCTTCTTGGTCCAGCACCGATCACCAGATCAATGGTGGTGAATCGCGGCAACAAAGCGCCTGGTTTTAAATTGGCACCGTTATACATCATTCTTAAAACTGCATCACGCTGAATGCTTGGTTCAAAAATAGTATCGCCAATCTTTAATCCAACCTGCTCCAACTGTCTAAATGCCAAACCTTTGTATCGGTCTAAAACATCAGGAACAGAAACCTGCGCATAAGTTCTTGGATTCACTTTCATGACGATGGTTCGCCCATCTTTCACACGGGAACCCGCGGACGGATAGATCTGTAAAACTTGAAAAGGCTTAAACTTAGGATCGTATTTAAAACTGTCGACTTCGTAACTCAAGCCTGAATCATCTAAAATTTTAATGGCGTCATGCACCGATTTATTCATCACATTGGGTACTGCGATTTCTTTTCCGTGATTCGTATGCATTTCCAGCCAACGAAAAGTTAACCAAACGGCACCTACGAAAACGGCAGCCGCTAAAAGTATATTTACCCAGACTTTCCAATGGAAGAGCGATTTAAGCATATTTCTAAATCTTTTATTAACTGCAAATATATAAAATAATCTTTTCTGCAAATATTGAAAGTTTTACAGTTTCTTTTTTAAGTTAAAAGTTTTTAAATAATTATCTTTGTGAGATAAAGCAAATACATGATTTTATCAATGACCGGCTTCGGAAGAGGCGAA
>NZ_JBGZYM010000047.1:0-23527 GCF_041824135.1 Kaistella sp.
GAAGAACTGAAGCATTAAAAAGACTGAACGTAGTAGAAGCAATTAGAGGAGCAAATACCCGTATGATCAACCGTCCAGAATGGATGATTATGAGAGTGCTTCCTGTAATTCCACCAGAATTGAGACCGTTGGTTCCATTGGATGGTGGTCGTTTTGCGACTTCAGATTTAAATGACCTTTACCGTAGAGTAATTATTAGAAATAATCGTTTAAAAAGACTTTTGGAAATTAAAGCTCCTGAAGTAATCTTGAGAAACGAAAAAAGAATGTTGCAGGAATCTGTAGATTCATTATTTGATAATACCAGAAAATCTTCTGCTGTAAAATCGGAATCAAACAGACCATTGAAATCACTTTCTGATTCATTGAAAGGGAAACAAGGTCGTTTCCGTCAAAACTTACTGGGGAAACGTGTAGATTATTCTGCCCGTTCCGTAATCGTCGTTGGTCCAAACTTGAAATTGCACGAATGTGGAATTCCAAAAGATATGGCCGCGGAATTATACAAACCTTTCATCATCAGAAAACTGATTGAAAGAGGGATTGTAAAAACCGTAAAATCGGCGAAAAGAATCATTGATAGAAAAGAGCCAGTTGTTTATGACATCCTGGAAGGAATCATCAAAGGTCACCCGGTTCTTCTGAACAGAGCACCTACTTTGCACAGACTTGGTATTCAGGCATTCCAGCCGAAAATGATCGAAGGAAAAGCAATCCAGCTTCACCCATTGTGTACGACTGCATTTAATGCGGATTTCGATGGTGACCAGATGGCAGTGCATTTACCTTTAGGTCCTGAAGCAATTTTAGAAGCACAACTTCTAATGTTAGGTTCTCAGAATATCTTGAACCCTGCAAATGGTTCTCCGATTACGGTACCTTCTCAGGATATGGTTTTGGGTCTGTATTATATGACCAAAGAATTATCTTCAACTGATGATATGAAAGTTTTAGGTGAAGGCCTTGCTTTCTATTCTGCAGAAGAAGTAGAGATCGCTTATGCAGAAGGAAAAGTTTCCTTGAATGCAAAAATTAGATGTAGAGTTCCTGTGAAAGAAGAAGGAGAATTAGTAACCCGATTGGTAGAAACAACTGCTGGTAGAGTACTATTCAACCAAATCGTTCCGGAAGGAGTAGGATTTGTAAACGAACTTCTAACCAAAAAATCATTGAGAAATGTAATTGGTAGAATTTTGGCTGATACAGATTTCCCTACAACGGTAGATTTCTTAGATGATATGAAAGACTTAGGATATTCTCACGCATTCCGTGGAGGATTATCCTTTAGTTTAGGTGATATCGTAATTCCTGCTGAGAAGAAGGGAATGATTGCAACTGCTGTGGAAACAGTAGATGAGATCAAGGCCAACTATAACATGGGACTAATTACTGATACAGAACGTTATAACCAGGTTATTGATGTTTGGACGAATACCAACGCAGGATTAACGGAGATGATTATGAGCAGAATGAAGGTCGACCAAGGTGGATTCAACTCTGTTTATATGATGCTTGATTCTGGAGCAAGGGGTTCCAAAGAGCAGATCCGTCAGCTTTCAGGAATGAGGGGATTGATGGCAAAACCACAAAAAGCCGGTTCATCTGGTGCTGAGATTATTGAAAACCCGATTGTAGCGAACTTTAAAGAAGGTTTATCCATCTTAGAGTACTTTATCTCTACTCACGGTGCTCGTAAAGGTCTTGCGGATACCGCACTTAAAACTGCCGATGCTGGTTACCTAACCCGTAGATTGGTAGATGTTGCACAGGATGTGATCATTACTGAAAACGACTGTGGAACTTTAAGAGGGACAGAAATTACCCCACTTAAGAAAAATGATGAAATCGTTGAACGTATTTCTGAAAGAGTATTAGGTAGAGTTTCTTTACATAATGTGTACGATCCAGAAACCGATGAGGTGATCGTTGAAGCTGATCAATTGATCAACGAAGCTTATGCGAAAAAAATCGAAGCAGCTGGAATTGATAGTGTAGAAGTTCGTTCTCCATTAACTTGTGAAGCGAAAAAAGGAATCTGTGCAGCTTGTTACGGTCGTAACTTAGCAACTGGTAAACCTATTCACATGGGTGAAGCAGTAGGAGTTATCGCCGCACAATCCATTGGTGAACCGGGAACTCAGTTAACATTGAGAACCTTCCACCAAGGGGGAACTGCAGGGAATATTTCCGAGAATCCATCAATCGTTGCAAGACGTGATGGTATCGTAGAAATGGATGAAATTAGAACAGTAACTTCAGAAAACGAAGCTGGTAAAAAAGCCGAGATCGTAGTTTCCCGTTCAACTGAATTCCGTTTGGTAGCAGACAATGCTGCAAGAACACCATTAATGGTGGCGAATATTCCTTACGGATCTGAATTAGCTGTTAAACCAGGTGATAAAGTAATGAAAGGAGATCTGATCTGTAAGTGGGATCCGTATAATGCGGTAATCATCGCTGAATCTGCAGGTAAGATCGAGTACGAAGATATTATCCAAGGGGTTTCATTCTCTCTAGAGATTGATGAGCAGACTGGTTTCGAGGAGAAAGTAATTTCTGAATCCAGAAACAAAAAAGCCGTACCAACCTTGAAAGTTGTGGATTCTAAAGGAGTTGAGCAAAAAGCATACAACTTACCGGTAGGAGCACACATCATGGTAAACGATGGTGAGAAAATTAAGTCTGGTAAAGTAATGATCAAGATCCCAAGAAAATCTGCAAAATCTGGTGATATTACAGGGGGTCTACCGAGAGTTACCGAATTGTTCGAAGCGAGAAATCCTTCAAACCCAGCGGTAGTTACAGAAATCGATGGAGTTGTATCTTACGGAAAAATCAAAAGAGGTAACCGTGAGTTGATCGTAGAAGCAAAAACTGGAGAGATCACTAAATACTTAGTGAAATTATCCAACCAGATTTTGGTTCAGGAAAATGACTTCGTAAGAGCTGGATCACCATTATCAAATGGATCTACGACTCCAGATGACATCTTGAAAATTAAAGGACCAACTGCCGTACAGGAATATTTGGTGAATGAAATTCAGGAAGTATATCGTCTACAAGGGGTGAAGATCGATGACAAACACTTTGAAATTATTGTTCGTCAGATGATGACCAAAGTTTCAATCGTAGATGGTGGAGATACTCAATTCTTAGAAGGAGCGTTAGAACACAAAGGAGATTTCTTATTAGAAAATAACAGAGTGTTCGGTCTTAAAGTAGTTGTAGAAGCTGGAGATTCGAAAGAATTCAAACCAGGTCAAATGATTACGACTAAAGATCTAAGAGACGAAAATTCTAAACTGAAACGTGAAGATCAAGCCTTAGTAGAAGTTCGTGATGCACTTCCTGCAACTGCAACGCCAGTATTGCAAGGAATTACAAGAGCGGCTCTACAAACGAAATCATTCATGTCTGCAGCGTCTTTCCAGGAAACGACGAAAGTATTAAACGAAGCAGCAGTTTCAGGAAAAGTAGATTACTTGAGCGGTCTGAAAGAAAACGTAATTGTAGGACACAGAATTCCTGCAGGAACGGGTCTTAAAGACTATCAAAACGTTATCGTGGGTTCTAAAAAAGAATTCGAAGATATCAACTAAATATTTTAATTACAGATTACGGATATCAATTTTAAATAATTTATATTCGTAGTCTATAATTTTTGCTAAATATTTTTAATAGCGATCGTTGCTAAGTGAAACGCCACTGTGGCCGTAATTTTATTCAGAGTCATTCTGAAATCTTTGCGACTTTGCGTTTAAAATAGTATAGTCACCATGAAATATTTAAAATCTAAAAAACAAAATTTAAAATTTTTAAAAAAAATGGACAACAATCAGAACCAAAATCAAAATCAAGATCCAAACAACATTAACATTCAACTAAGCGAAATGGTTGCAGGCGGAGTTTATTGTAACTTAGCTTTAGTAAATCATTCTCCTTCAGAATTCGTGGTAGATTTCATCCAAATGATGCCAGGAGTTCAGCAAGCGAACGTAAGATCAAGAGTAATTCTTGCTCCACTACACGCAAAAAGAGTAATGGCTGCATTGCAACAAAATATCACGAACTACGAACAGCAATATGGCGAAATCAAAGAAGTTGAGCCTTTCGTATTAGGACAAAACAACGTACAGGCTTAATTAGCACCGCGTTTTTTTACTTTGTCAAAGTTCAGATCTTTGACAAAGTTTTTAAAATAGAAATCCCGATTCATTCAGTTGAATCGGGATTTTTTTGGCCAAATAAATGGTCAGAAGCTTCAACATTTTGCAATCTTATACCATCGGTCGCGCTGTCCGCTCTATCTTATTTGTCCCGTCTGAGGACGAGACAAAAAAGGATGCCGCTTCCATCACGGCTAGGTTGACGACCAGTTTCTCTCTTCAAAGAAAATACAATTTGCTCGATTCAGATATTTTTTAAAGCGTAATTTTCATCATCCATCATCCGTCATCCGTCATCCATCATCCCACCATTCATCATTCACCATTCACTATTCGCCATTGATAATTTAAATCACCTATTTAACTCATTACATTCAAATAGCAGTATCTTTAATATTCACTAATCAGTAACTCAATCACATTCAATAAATCATGAAAGCAATTTGGAACGGAAAAACAATCGCTGAAAGCAACAACACGGTGGTCGTAGAAAGCAATCACTATTTCCCAGAAAATAGTATTAACAAAGATTATCTAGTCTTAACCAATCACCACACGTCCTGTCCCTGGAAAGGTCAGGCTTCCTATTACAACATTGAAGTTGACGGTAAGAAGAACGAGAATGCCGCCTGGTTTTACCCGAGTCCCAAAGATGCAGCCGATAATATAAAAAATCACGTCGCCTTCTGGAAAGGAGTACAGATCACAGAATAATTTTCAATTATAATAGTCGATTAACAAGAAATCCCAATTCATTTATTTGAATTGGGATTTTTGATTTTGTCATTTCCCTAAATATTAATACTTCGTATTTTTTCACAAAGTGCTTAACGAAAAACGGCTCAGTAAAACCGAGGTAATATTTGTTAAACTAAATGTCATTATTAAATTTTCGCTTTAAGCTCGTGAATAATATTTCCGTGTTGTTCTTCTAGAAAAGGATGCCATTCTTCTGGTGAAAAATAAGCTGAAGAATGTCTGATAAAAGAAATATTGGTGGAATAACCATCAATTTCTATCGATGCCGATATAGGATTAGTATTCCCAATTTTATCGTGTGCGATTCTGTTGGAACGTTTAATATTCAGCTGATCCATCATCCGTTCAAAAGGAGTAGCTGCACTTACGCCAATAAAAATACAATCGGTCGGTTTCAAGATTTTTACAACCTCTGCAAAAACTTTCCAGCCCGCATCAAAATCTGCTGTGGTTGGTTGTTCCGTTTTCTTCCCGTCAAAACTGCTGTAATCCATCACGCGTTGTACAAAATTATAGAAAGCAATATTCTTCCATAACTTTTCTTTATTAATAGGAGCGTTCCCCACAAGAGCTTTTAAAAGATTATCTAAAGCTGGATGTTTGTAATGGTTTTGAATTTGCGTTTGCAAGACTGCATTTCGCGTAAAATCAATTCCACTTACCCGAGTTAAATCCTCTTCATAAGCGCTTGCTGTTTCTCCTTGTGCGTATTGTGATTCCCCTATGATGAGTAGGCGGTTGTTACTTTTAAAAAAGTCTGTTCCGATCCGGGGTAGCCAGGAAAGGTTGGGGATGATATTTAGTTCTGAATCATGTTGATTCATGGTAGTTGTTTTCATAATCGTTTGTCAAATAAAAATCTCACTTGTTGCAAGTGAGATATAAATTTATATTCCTGTTGCTATTAAAATAACTTTTATAAAGCAGGAGCATGTTTTCCTTTACTTGATCCATCTGGATGTCGGTGACAAGAACTAGTTACTAAATTTGTGATGGTTGATGCAGAAGTACCGCAATACTTACAACTGTATTTACTTTTTTCACTTCCTTCATACAGTTTATGTTTGCCTTTATTTGGCCCATTTGGATGACGATGACAGAAACTTGCAGTTAAGTTTGTAATGCTTGAAGCTTTTGACCCACAGAATTCGCAATAAAAATTTGGCATATTAAGTTGAGTTAATCGTTTAATTACTTTTTAATAATATAATTCATTACTTAAACAGACCATAAATTGTCACGCCTAAAAGGGCAAGTATTGCTATTAAAATGCCTCCTAAAATCCAAAGACCCCATTTGAAAATTCCTATTATCTTTGCTAGATATACGCTAGTGTCTCTAGCGAAAGCCTGTGCAACTCCTAACAAAGAACCACCTGTAATAACTAGATCATCTATCCAGCCAGCGACAGGAATGACATCAGGTATCGCATCAATTGGACTTACTCCATATAATACTCCGAGTATTCCTATGATGATTGGGCCTACCTTATTTGTTTTCC
Source organism: Kaistella sp. (assembly GCF_041824135.1). Taxonomy (GTDB): domain Bacteria; phylum Bacteroidota; class Bacteroidia; order Flavobacteriales; family Weeksellaceae; genus Kaistella. Next base: position 6,427 of record NZ_JBGZYM010000047.1, read on the forward strand.
TTATCATTTCAAATTTCTGTTCCATAAATATGTATTATTTAATTTTTCTTAAAGTGACTATTTTGTATTATAATAGTACTTGCCGTTTTCATCAGTATAAGTGCCTTCTATTCTGCCGGAAATATGACTTTTACCACTCCTATTAAAGTGGCCAACGGCTCCTCTTATGTAATTTGTAATATTACGGCCCGTATTTGTAATTCCTAATTTATCGGCTAACTGATTAATTGTCATTGGTCCTTTTGCATTCATTGCAATATCTCCAATTTTTGTATGAATTTGTTCACTCATGTTTTTCGTTATGTAATCTATTATTAATTCTACTTCTTTCACAAATCTACGCTCTCGTTAAGACAATATACGTCTCTTTACCATCGGTAAGTTTTATTTTCGATTCGGACATAAATTTATGTTAATTTAACAGTGTTGTTTTGTACAATCCTGTACAATAACAATCAAGTTAATAACTATCTTTGTTACGTAATAGAAATTCATGAATAGAGAAGTCAGTATATTAGCACATCTTCAGAAAAAGGTAGGAGAGCAGTTTGGTAAGCAAATTAGCAGCTCAACAGATTGTGATAAATTAGCGAGTTTGCTTAGCTATAATTTTAATTCAAACCTAAGTGCTCAAACACTTCGGCGATTTTTTGGATTGATAAAATCCACTTCAAAATCAAGTCATTTCACCTTAGATTTACTTGCGAACTTCTGTGGTTATCAGGATTTTGAAAATTTCAGTAAATCATACAGTAATAGCGAACTGGAACTGTTTTTCGGCGATGTTGAAAACAACGAAAAAGATTACTGGAAGAAAAGTGAGCAGCTTTGCAGAAAGATTTCTGAATCTCCAGAAATGTTGATCAATACCCATCATCGGTTGATGTCTTTTCCGCTGGCAAGAAAATATTTTATTGAAAATCACCCGATGCGGGATATGATTGGCACAGTGTATTCACAGTATTTTCTGGCTTATCTAAAATTCAATAAAAGCAATGAAGCTAAAATCTTCGCTTACGGATTTCTCTTTAAAAGTGCTTTTCTACTTCAGAATACAGAATTGATGGAATTGTATTATAAAAAAGTGAAAGAAACAGAACTGACAGAGGAGGTTCATGTAATCCCTGCAGGATTGAAATATGCTGTGCAAATGCTTTACGCAGATTTTATTGGAAACGAATATCTCTTCAGAAAGTATTCAGCAGAAATGAAAAAGGTAAGACTGCAATATATGGAAGCCTCAGAAAAATCGGTCTGCAGTTTTGAGTATACGGTTTTAGAATCGCTCATTTTTACCAATCGAACCAAAGAAATGAAATTTTTGATCGAAAATAATACTGTTCAAAAAGAGAATGATGAAGGGTATATTCCTTTGCAGAGAAAAGAAACACACGATGAGGTCTGGAAAATTCTTTGCGCTGTTGCCTATCAAAAAATGGGTGATCAAAAGAGTACGGAATGGTATTTCAATCTGGTGAATCCCGAGAATTTGGAGATTGGCTGGAAAAAATACTATTCGATCATGTACTATTTTGTTGACTTAAATAGAGTGGAAGAGGGGCCGAAAACTAATACGATTGCAAAACTGAAAGTATTGATCAATAAAACTTACTTCAGCTACTATCAGGATCTATTGAATAACTTCCTTGAAAGTACCAATGATGAGAAGTACCATGAAGGACTTGTAGAACAACAACCGTTATTAGTAAGTTAGAAATATTTACCTTTTACTTTTTTCCTTCGAGATATAAATCCCGGTTCATCATTTGTTCCAGGGTTTTTTCATTTTTCAAAATATAAATCCCTTGTAAGTTTTAATGTCATTGCCAATAAATATTTATAAGCTTTTTCGTCCTCATCCGATGAAGATTTAAATTCTAATAATTCTTTCATCCTGTTTCTAAATGGACGCAGTTCGTCTATATCCACTGCTATTTTTGTTTAAAATAAAGCATATGAAAATAGCAATTGTTGGTGGTCGGGATTTTAATGACTACAACTTTCTGAGAAAAGAAGTAGGAAAATTTATTTATGAAAATGAAATTTCTCTTAGTTCAATTATTTCCGGTGGAGCAAAAGGTGCCGATACTTTGGCTGAGAAACTGGCCACTGAAATGAATGTTGAACTGATCATATTCAAACCCAATTACGAAAAATTCGGTCGTGGTGCTACGATTGTTCGCAATACCGAATTTATAAAAAATTGTGATGTTGTAGTTGCATTTTGGGACGGAAAATCGAAAGGTACGCATGACAGCATCAAAAAAGCTCAAAAATTGGATAAGAGATTAAGTATTATCAACTATTAGGATTCTAAACACACAAATGAAAAATGCAGGATTATTTCCTGCATTTTTTTATGATTGAAAATGAATGTAATTCTCAATAGCTGGCAGATAATTTTCAAATTTCAATAAACGATGACTGTCATCAACATCTTCCAATTTAATGTTTTTAAGTGATTTCTTAAACAATGGAATTTGGTTCAAAACTTCATCTTTCATTGTCGCAATAATGAGTGCATCTTCTGGATCTTCAATTTTCCATAATTGAGGAACGATATTTTCGGGAAACTCAAAATCTGAAATTCTTTTATCGATATCCAGCAAAGGACTGGTCAAAATAAGAATCGATTTTATATTTTTTTCTTTTAATCCTTCTCTTAGCTGATAGGCAAAGTTTGCTCCGGTCGAATCTCCTACCAACACGATTTGATCTTCAGGTTCAGAATTTAGCCATGTTGCGGCAGCATCTAAAAGCGCTGAAATATCGGAGTCATTATTCCATTCGACAAAATTATACTGGTATTGGTCTTTGAAATAGTCCTCCAGATTTACAAATTTTCTGGAGTTACGATCTGAACCGAGGCCGTGGATATAAAGGAGTTTTCGTTTCATATTGATTGTTTTTATTTAAGTAATTATAAATAGTTACTTTGTAAAATATTGGTTTTAAAGTGAAATTTGTATTTTAATCAATAATTAAGATTAGCCATTCATTTCTGCTGCTTTCTCCAGAAATTCCAGGTATTGATCTTTTGCAGTTTTTGGCTCTACAATTTTCAGTCTTTCAGCATGGGTCAGTAATTCCTGGTAAAAATCGTAAGTAGGAACTAAAGTCAATTCTATCGTTAACTCATTTTCGTTATCAAGCAGTATTTTTTGGGAATGATGAATCGGTAAGGATTTAACAAATCCACCTTGAGGCTGTTTAAACGATAAAATAATTCTCTGTGGTTTTTCATTGATGGTAGAAACGATCCCAAATGAATTGGTAAAAAGAGCTTCAATATCGACTTCCTTTTTGGAGAACGTTTTAGAGTGAATATCGAAATCACTAATTCGATCCAATCCATAAGTTTTTAGAAAAAAATCTTTTCCATCATCTTCATTTGCTAATAAATACCATCGGTTTCGGAATTCCTTTAAAGCGTAAGGCTGCAACACCTTTTTGTGTGATTGATTTTCCCAGTATTTGGTATATTGTAAACTGATCGTTTTTGAATTTTTGATCGCATAAATAATTCCTTCCAGGTGATGAACGCCTGAAGCTTGCCTTTTCTCGAAAAGCATAATTTTAGAATGATCTACGGTTTGTTTATAAGCATTGATCAACATTAAGTTTTCGAAAATTCCTTGCGACTGGTCCAGATTTCCATTATCTACAATTTGGTAAGTCATTGTCTTTCTTTTGAATTGAATTTCAATGTCAAAAATTTCCAAAAGTAGATCGCGGTCTCTTTTAAAGGTTTTTCCGCTGAATGCCAAATCATTATCATAGCCTTTTTGGTCGTAATGCTTCTCTTCCAGATAATTCCTGACTTGATCATAGGTAGCGCCAATTTCTTTTTTGCTTTTAAGGAGGTCTGAAATATGTACCAATCTTAACATTTGATCTCTTTTTGCCATCGTTTATTATTATACTACAAATATATCTAATCAAATGGACCAAATATGTCCGTTTAGTATAAAGATTAATTTAAAAACGATTGATATACTGATGTTTTACAATTACTTATTTTTCACTTTGTTAAACCATTTACAAAATGCTATATTGAGCAAAAATATTATCTCTTCGTCCATGCAAAAATCAGTCTTCCTCCTTCTCTTTCTTTTCTTCGGGAACTCAATCATCCCAGCCTCTTTCCAAACTTCACAACCAACCGACCAATTGACTCTTAAAGTCAAAGTAATTGGCGTCAAAGATGGCGACACGGTTGAGGTTTTATATTATCAACTTCCGATTGTGATTCGTCTCGAGCATATCGATGCGCCTGAAAAAAAGCAACCGTTTGGCGCTGTTTCAAAACAAAAACTTTCCGACTTATCTTTTGGGAAAATAGTTACTTTAGTGAGCAAGGGAAAAAAAGGAAATTATGATGGCCGCGGCCGTATGATTGCTGAGATTTATGTGAATGATAAAACAAACATTAACAAAGAAATGCTGAAAGCCGGTCTAGCCTGGCATTATAAAAAATATTCTAAAAGTGAGGTTTATGCTCAGTTAGAAAATAGAGCACGAAAAAATAGAGTAGGACTTTGGGCTGATAAAAATCCAATCGCTCCGTGGAATTTTAGAAAATAGTTGAGCGATAAGATGTTTAATTGTAATTTTTTTTCTTTTAGCTATTGTAAACTTTTGCTCGTTAAAATAGAATAAAGCTTTCGTGTCGTTTGTGGTTCTAAAATTAGAGTTTAAATTTGTAAAAAATAAGTCAATGCTGCAGATAAAATCTTTCACTTTCAATCCTTTTTCACAGAATACCTATGTCGTTTTTAATGAAAATAAGGACGCGTACATTATCGATCCCGGAAATTTTACTGACGAAGAAACCGAGACTTTAGAAAAGTTCATTACAGACAATAACTTGAAAGTTGAGCATATCCTTTTAACGCACGCACACATCGATCACGTTTTGGGTTTGCAGAAAGCCTTTGATAGATACCAGGTTCCAGTTTTAGTTCATCCGCTTGAGCAGGAAATGCTGGACAGAAATCCAATGGATGCGAACAGATTCGGTTTTTTCTTTAAACCGTTTGAAGGCAAGATTTCTTATATCAACGAAGATGAATTGGTGACTTTAGGAAAAGATGAATTTAAAATTATTCATGTTCCCGGACATTCACCAGGAAGTATCGCTTTTCACAACGAAGCACAAAAATTCATGATCTCCGGCGACGTTTTATTTGAAGGAAGCATCGGCCGAACTGATTTATACAAAGGTGATAACGAGCAACTCATCACCAATATCAAGAATAAACTTTTTATTCTCGATGAAGAAACGAAAGTGTATAACGGTCACGGAAACCCAACGACAATTGGATTCGAGAAAAATTACAGTCCTTTTTTTTAAAGTAAAAGGTAAAAGCAAAAAGAGCCAAGTATAAATGTATTATACTTGGCTCTTTTTTCTTTTTACTTGGCTCTTATTATTACTTCCACTTGATATTACAACCCATACTTGGTTTTTGAATTTCTTCCTGTGGTGCTTCTGCCAATAGATTTTCGAAGGCGATAATTAAATCTTCTCCAGTAATTTCTTTTTGATTTCCGGGTCTGGAATCATCCATTTGTCCGCGATAAATTAAATCTAATTTGTCATCAAAGAAGAAAAAATCTGGCGTACAAGCTGCGTCGTAAGCTTTGGCGATCGCTTGGCTTTCATCGTATAAATAAGGAAAATCGAATTTTCTCTCAACCTGAAATTCAGCCATTTTTTCTGGAGCATCTTCCGGATATTTCTCTACATTATTTGCATTAATGGCGATGAATTCAATTCCCTGTTCCTGGTAATCTTCGTGTAATTCTGTGAGCATATCGATCACATGAAGTACAAACGGACAATGGTTACACATGAAGAAAACTAATGTTCCTTTTTCCCCTTTTAAATCTTCCAAAGATTGCATTTCGTTACTTTGTGAAGGGTTCGGAAGTTCAAAGAAAGGTGCTTTGGTTCCCAGAGCGAGCATATTTGAAGGAGTATTTGACATTGTATTATTTTTTGATATTTAAAGTATTGAACAAAGATAACGATTCTTGCACCGAATTTTCAAAATTTACCCAGTTGATGTTTTCTTCCTTTCGGTACCAGGTCAGTTGACGTTTTGCAAATCTTCGCGAATTTTTTTTGATTTCTTCCAAGGCAAAATCCAAAGTCCAGGTTCCATCAAAATATTTAAAGAGTTCGGAATAACCGACGGTCTGTAAAGCTAAATTATTTTTAAAGGGAATTAAAGATTCCGCTTCTTTCAGTAAACCGTTTTCTACCATCAAATCTACCCGTTGGTTGATTCTTTCGTAAATAGTTTCGCGCGGTGCTTGAAGTCCAATTCTGATGACTTCAAAATCCCGTTGATTCATTTGTTCTGAAATATTTTGGGTATATGATTTTCCTGTTTGCCAGATAATATCGATTGCACGGAATAATCTTCTGGGATTGTCTTTGTCGACTTTATTAAAGTATTCTGGGTCTAAATCCTGTAAGATATTTTGAAGTTTCTCAATTCCATCTTCTTCTAAAATTTTCTCAACTTTCATTTGGTTTTCTTCGTTGGCTTCAGGTAAATCGTGAAGTCCTTCGATGACGGCTTTTTCGTACATCATGCTTCCGCCAACCAAAATAACGATGTCATGTTTCTGAAACAATTCTTCGATTTTTTGAATCGCTTCTTTTTCATATTGTCCGATGGAGTAATAATCCTGCACGGAAAGATTGCCAATGAAATGATGCGGAACTTCAGCTAGTTCTTCGGGAGAAGGAGTTGCGGTTCCGATATTCATTTCTTTAAAAAACTGTCGGGAGTCACAGGAAATGATTTCTGTCTCGAAATGTTTTGCGATTTCGATGGCGAGTTTTGTTTTGCCAATTCCGGTTGTGCCGATGATGGAGATGAGTTTTTTCACACTACAAATTTCCTGATTTTTTTTGAATTATATTCAAACATGAAGGTTTTAAAGAAGATTAAGATTTGGATTGGTAATAAAATAAATTTTTGCTTGATGACTCTTAATTCCTTAATGTTTAAAATTACAGTTTCAAAATCTTATTCTCTCAAACAGATTTTACGGATTACACAGATGGTTATTTACGGTGAGATTGAAAATTATTTATTTTGAACTTATATTTTTTGAAATAGCAATATACCTGAAATTCTAGCCCCGATTGCAATGAAAATCCCGGAGTGAGGCGCGATCCGGCGCGGCGGAAAGTGCCGAATGAGGAATTGCAATGAAAAGCGGGACTGGTTTTCGAAGAACAGAAAATCTTGTTGCTCCTCATAAAAAAAACCGCTCTTTCTCAAGAACGGTTTAAATAAATTTTTACGATTATCCGATAACCTCGGCTTCATCGATCATATTGTCCTGCATGTTTTGCGAGACTTCCCAGGCGATGAATTTTTCGGCTTCTTTTACCAATAATGGAATTGCAAAGGTGAGCAGAGCCAAGTCATCTAAAACCCCGATAACTGGTATCCAGTCAGGAATAATATCGATTGGAGAAATAAGATAAACCAAGACTAAAGCGGGAATAATTACATCTTTTAAATGCGGTTTATAACCTCCTTTTCTGGTCGCAGATTTCATCATGCGTATTATTACCGGAATCTTCGAAATAAATCCTTTATGCTTAAATGCTTCTTTCGCCAACTGAATTTTTGATACTTTCATTTTTGTGTGTTGTAATTTTTAAAACGTGATATAAGTCGCAAATTCTATACCATGATTTCGTAAATTTTGTTAAAATTACTGCGTCACATTATCGATGAATTCGTTGGTTGACTTAGAGTTCCAGTCTTTTGCACCTTCTTCCTTCAGTAAAATTCTTCCATTTTTATCCAGTAAAAAAGTGGTTGGAAAAACCTTTGGCAACACATGATTCGTAACCGGACTTTCGGCAATATATACTGGTGCGGTGTAATTGTTTTTCTTCATGAATGCAATTACATCTTCTTCTTTATCCTGCATCGCGATCAGTACAAAATCGATCTTATCTTTTCTGGCTTGGTACAGTTTTTCAATCGTCGGCCACTCTTCGCGACACGGCGGACACCACGTTCCCCAAAAATTAAGCATTACCAATTTCTTACCTTTTAAATCTTTAAGGTTGGTGTTGGGAACATTAATTCCTTTAAGCTGGATGTCGTAATCTTCATCGTTTAAAGTAATGGCGTTTTCAATCGCAGCAATGGGAAAGAAAAGATCTTTCAATTTCAATTTTACGGACGGAAATAAAAACAGTACCGCCACAAATGCCATCGCCAGAATGAAAAATCCGTTCTTCTTTAAAAAGTTCATTAAATGTTTTTTGATTAAATATTACAGTAAAGATATGATTTCTTCGATAGCATCTTTACCGCGGTTTTTCGCATAGTAAACCTGCAGATCATTGTAGAATTCTTCTCTTGGATATGTTTCTTCATTTTCTTTGAATTTTTTCAAAAGATCATTTCCGAATTGTGGACGCGGACCCCAATCGGCTTTTACAGAAAAATCATCGTTGACAATAATTACTTTTGGAATCGACTGTGTTCCGTTGGTTTGAAATTGATCGATTAACGAAAGATCGCTGTCTCTCAAGAAGATCTTAACTTCAACTCCAGCGGCTTCGAAAAATTTAGAAACTGCAGGAACGGTCGCACTTGCATCGCCGCACCAAGGTTCTGAAATGATTAAAATTTTACCATTAAAGTTTTTGGCTTCTAATTTTTGAAGTTGCTCAGCGTCAACTTTATAGGTTTTTACTGTTCTGTTGGTTCTTGTTAAACCCAGTTCGTAATATTCCTGATGTTCATCATTTTTATCGGGATTGTTATGAAAACGCTCTTCTGCTATTTTTAAATATTCATCAAAAGAGATAGAGTTTTCCCAGTAGTTTTTGAATTCTTCTTTTTTATCTGTTGTTTGAATGTCTTGAGTCATTGATTTCATTTCTTTTTTATTTGATACAAATTTCAGTATAATACTTTTATTATTAGGTGACCTAAATCACATTGGAGACTTTTATTTTTAAACTGGTTCAGAATACTTTCGAAGTTTATTGATCAAAAACAAATCCGCCAAAACAAATGCTGCCAAATTCTCCACGATAGGAACAGCTCTGGGCAAAACACAAGGATCGTGTCTGCCTTTTCCTTCTACGATAATTGGATTTCCGTCTGAATCAAAACTTTCTTGTGGGCGTAAAATGGTTGCAATAGGTTTAAAAGCGACGCGGAAATAAATGTCCATTCCATTGGAAATCCCACCTTGAATTCCACCTGATAAATTGGTTTTGGTCGAGAAATCTTCATTAAATAAATCGTTGTGATCTTTGCCGGTCATTTTCGCTCCACAAAATCCGCTCCCGTATTCAAAACCTTTGCAGGCATTGATGTTCAACATAGCTTTTCCCAATTCAGCCTGAAGTTTTCCGAAAACGGGCTCGCCAATTCCTATCGGTAAATTCTTGATAACACAGGTTATTGTTCCGCCGATGGTATTTCCTTCTTTTTTAATTTCTTTGATTCTCGAAATCATTTTTTCGGCTGTTTCCGCATCTGGGCAACGCACATCATTAGACTCCGTTTTAGAAAAATCTAAATCCTGATATGGCTTTTCGCAAAAGATTTCACCAACGGAAGAAACATACGCGTTGATTTCTACATTTGTGGGAAGGATCTGTTTTGCCATACTTCCAGCAACCACCCAATTCACAGTCTCGCGAGCGGAAGATTTTCCGCCACCACGGTAATCACGAATTCCAAATTTTTGATCGTAGGTAAAATCGGCGTGGCTTGGTCGATAGGATTTTGAAATGTGATCGTAATCTTTCGACTTCTGATTTTCATTTTCAATTATAAAACCAATTGGAGTTCCGGTGGTTTTTCCGTCAAAAATGCCTGACAGAAATTTTACGGTATCGCTTTCTTTTCGTTGCGTAACAATCGAACTTTGACCAGGTTTTCTGCGGTCTAATTGCTGTTGAACTTCTTCTAAATTAATGGATAAGCCAGCGGGAAAATTGGTGATAATTCCGCCGTACGCTTTGCCATGACTTTCGCCGAAGGTAGAGAGCGTGAGAAAATTTCCTAAATTGAACATAAGGCAAAGTTATGGGTAATTTGTCGATTTTTTAGGGTCATGATTTGAAAAATATTTACGGGGTATAATCTTTCAGAATAATTTGAATTTTTTCCTTTTCTTCCTTTGAAATTTCTCGCCAGATAAAACCTTCTTTCAACGTTTTACCCTTTAATTGCGGAAATATTCCTGAATCTAGATCTTCCTGAATAAACTGCGGTGAAATCGCAGGAATCGGAGTGTCGAAACTGAAAAAATATCCTTCAACAACATTGAATTTCAGATTGCCAATTTGATGAGTTTTGTATTTATTTAATTTAAAAGAAGAAGGTTTGATCAATTGAGTTTTACTGAACCCAGACATAAAACTTCCGAGCTTGAAACTGGGTAGATAGGTTCTAACTAATTGGGGGAATGATAAAAATCCAATGATGAAAATAGATAAAGCAACGAAAATTGGAAGAATTAATTTCTTTGATAAAACTTGATAAAAAAAGACAAAGAAAATCACAAAAAACACATCAAAGAAGAATCGATATTGGGCTGAAAATAAAAGAACTAAAATACTTTTAATTAAAATAGAAATAAAAAGAATCCATATCAATTTTGATTTTTTAAGGAATGCAAAAACGGAGATCGTGACTAAACTTAGAATAAATAGAAGATGAATAATACTTTTTAGTCCGTCGAGAAATAACCAATTCTTGATATATTCCAATTTCGAAAATTGCGTGATCTGCTCATACGAATATTGCATGTCGTAAGTTTTCATAATGGCCATTTCAGATGAATTCTGCAGTAATTCCAGATTGGGTTTCCACGATAATCCTAAATCGATAAACTGGACTGGAAATATTGGAAACCCGAACGTCCAGATATTTTTAAATATGAAAAGAAACAAAACAAAAGTTCCGGCAAATAAGAATTTATAATTAATTTTTAAGATTAATAAACTGTATAAAAAGATAAATAGAGGCAACCAGATCATGGTCGGTTTAATGGCAAAAACAAATATTGAAAGAGCGAACAAAAATCCTGCGTTTTTGCTGGACGAAAAAACCTCATTCAAAATAATTAATGAGAGCACAATTGCTGGTAGATCAGATGAAGGTGATTGGATAAATAAATAGAGTATCGGAAAAAATAACAAATGAATCCAGGCGTTTCTTTCGATAATATAGATGAGATAAACAATCAGCATCAGGACATTTACACGTAAGAAAGGATCTGATAAATGTGAAAATCCTGCCTGGAAAATATGCCAGAACGAATTTTGCCCAAGAAGTAAATCTAAATTAGAAATTCCTTGAACCAAACCAACTTCTGACAGCCATTTGATGGTTGGAACGTAATATCCGAAATGATCTAAAATAAAAGGGTAGTAGGATCCCACAAAAATGATGAGTAAAGAAATACTCAAAAATAAAATAGAGTTCTCATCGATAAACTTCCAAAATTGTAAGTAAACTTTGAAGTAGAAAAAAGCACAGAGGCCAATAAGCAAGGTTACTAATTCTACAGTACTATTTAATGGAATAAAAAACGCGAGAACAGTCCAAATAATTGTAGTGACGAAAATACCAGCAATAATTTGCAGAGCAGTTTCTGAATTAAAACCTCCAAAGTTATTTTTAAAAATTGCTCCTAAACCTGATAAAGCAGGAAGCAACAGAATAAGCATCAATACGATATAAAGCATAAAAAAAGATTGCTTAAAAATAAGCAATCTTTTCTATAATATATGAAGTGATTTTTTAATTTCTCGGTTGAACTCTACCGTCTTTTCTGTCGCCTGCTCTACCGATGGTATAACCAGTCGCTCCACCAACAACGCCTCCAACTACTGCACCTAATCCACGATTTTTCTTGTTGATCAATGCTCCGGCTGCAGCTCCACCTACTGTTCCAATAATTGTTCCTTTAGCAGCTTTACTCATCCCTTGTTTTTGGGTAGTTCCTTGACTGTATCCATCTGAAGAACCTGCGTTCGATCCAGAAGAAGAGGATTGTCTAGGCGTATTATTAACGTAAACTGTTTTGGTTTCTCTGATGACTTGGGGTTTTGGTGCCACCGCCATCATTTGTTTTCTTTCAGCGATACTATCCATTTTCTTTTGAGTTTCATAAGCCATTTTTTCTTTTTCGATAGCTAATTTTTGTTGCTCAATTTCAAGTTGTCTTTGTTGAAATTCTATCTTTTGTTGATCCAATGATTTTTCAACTACGGTATTTTCTTTTTTACAAGCAGTTAGAGTCAGTGCTGCTATTGCTCCTGTTAAAAATATATTTCTAAAAGTAAAATGCTTTCTATCTTTTTGTGCTGTTAGATTAGTTGATTTCATAATGATAAATTTTAAATTTGATTTATAAAATTGATTACCTGGTAATCATTCTAATCGCTACTAACCCAAAAACGAAACCAAACCACTGTTAATAAATTGTTAAAATTTTGAACTCTTAGAATTTGTTGACGTATGCAGTTGATTGATAGGGGTTATTGTTTAGTAATTAATAAACAATTGTTTGAAGTTTTCTTCAGTCCTTTAACTAGCGTTGATAGATTTCAATAGTATCCACTTTCAACTTTGCTTCTAACCACTTTCTAAGCGTTTCCTGATTGTCCTTGGTAAAAGGTTTCTCGCTCTGGTAAAAACCAACTGGAATTACATTGGTAGAATCTGTTTTCGAAAATATTTCCTGTTTCGCTACCGAAATTGAAGTCAGTTCGGGAAAAATAGAAGATGCTTCTTTATATAAGTTCTCTGTTTGGAACGAGTAACGTTCGACTTTTGAATTAAGATCTGAAATTAGTTTCGCATTGGAATTATCAATTTCATTATTGGCGATCTTTTTTGAGGAAACATCTGCCAGAAAAGTGCTGTCCTGTCTTATAATCAACTTGGTATTTAGTAAACCTAATCTTTTCAGTTTTTGATTTTCTTCCTCGATCTGTTTAGCGGTAAACTTCTTATTCAAAAAAGCCAGTTCAATTGTTCTTAAAGTCGCCGGCGAAGCATAATTTGTTTTCTGATATACGATCGTACTGCCTTTCGATTCAAATTCCTGCTGCACGTACAGTTTAACTTTTTCCTGAAATCGCTGTTGCTGAATAAACTGGTACGCAAAGAAAACACTTGGTACAATCATTAAAATAGTGATGGCCGTAATCCCGTTCCTTACATTTTTTTCACGCTTCTCATCTACAAAACCCACTGCAGGGTATTTCAATACTTTTACAATAAGATAGGTTGCGATGCAGATAAAGACACAATTGATTGCATAAAGAAAAAGCGCACCTCCAAAAAATGCAAAATTGCCAGTTGCCAGTCCATAGCCTGCAGTACAAAGTGGAGGCATTAAAGCGGTAGCAATGGCAACACCAGGAATTGGATTTCCTTTTTCGACTCTGGTTACGGCGATTACGCCAACGAGTCCACCAAAAAACGCAATGAGTACATCATAAATATTGGGTGAAGTCCGGGATAAAATTTCTGACTGGGCTTCTTTAAAGGGACTCAAGGAGAAATAAATAAACGAAACTAATAGTCCAACCAAAGTAGAGATCAATAGATTTTTTAATGACTTGCGTAAAAGTGCAAAATCAAACATTGCCAGTGAAAACCCAGCTCCTACGATCGGAGCCATCAAAGGGGAAATTAGCATCGCGCCAATAACAACAGCTGTAGAATTTACGTTCAGTCCAACCGATGCGATAAGAATGGCACACGCCAAAATCCAGACATTAGCACCAGAAAAAGCAATGCTGCTGTGGATGTTTGTTAAAACTTTTTCCTTTTCTTCCTCTCCAATTTGAAGATTAAAATAATTATTCATAGACGCGTTTGTAGTTGAAACAAATGTAGAAAATAAAACGAGTATTTACTTGCATTTTGAGAACTGCCAGAAATCATTCCCATTTATCTTCTGAAAAAATAAAAACCCTAAAAATCTTACGAGCAGATTAATAGGGTTTTAGAGGTTCCTAGCGGATTCGAACCGCTGTAGATGGTGTTGCAGACCACTGCCTAACCACTCGGCCAAAGAACCATTTGGGTTTGCAAATATAGAAAAATTTCCAAACTCGGGGAAATTTAAATCAAAAATAATTTACATTCCGTTCACAAGAAGTTCTAATTGTGCCTGGGTATCGATGATTGCCGTGATTCCCAACGGATTTAAAAGGATCTGAGAAGGTTTCAGATTAAATACTTTTCCTTTCATTTTCAAACCTTTATAATATTCTTTATTAAAAGTTTCTTCGATACTTTTTTTAGAGGAATCTTCAAGTTCCGCCGTTGGGATTCCATATTCGTCTTCGATCATTTTTACAATTTTCCCTTGAAATAAAAGCGTTACCGTTTTGTACAGGATGTTCTTGGTCTTCAATTTAAACTTGGTGTCCGACAAAACAATCTTTCTTTTCGCTTGATCATACACAGGAATTCCGGTGATGTAGGACGTACCCTCAATTGCACCTTCTGTCTGAGCTTCGATCATGATCCGGTTGTCTTCGCCATAAACATTGATGGACGTAATTTTGACCTTCGATTTTCCATCTCTAAAATCAAATTCTTTTCCTAAAAACATGTTTTCTGCAATCGCTGTCGCTTCAGTGAACGGAATATTAGCCGTCGTCTGCAACAGGAAAGTTTGCGGAAGTTGCTGCACCGAATTAAAATTAGCCACGCTTCTTATCAACCGGCTGGATTCTGGTTTTGTTCCTGTAAAGGTTTCCGAATAAGTATCAATGCCGATATTGGCGTCAATTCTATTTCCGTAGAAGGTGAGTGGGGTGATGTTGATGCTTATTGGCGTGATCTTTAACCAGGTTTTATATTCTTCGCTGATCTCAAATGGATCTGCAAACTGATTCAAAGCCATGATCGCATATTGCTGAAAATTAAGTTGCTTCAACATCATGTCATCGATGGTTTTAGAAAAATCGGATTGTTGCTTTTTTAAACTTGATTCCACCAGTGAAGTGATCGGAACTTTTATTCTTCCGTAATCCAAAACTGGTTTCGTTATCCACTTAAAACCCATGGGCGAAGTTTTCGTAACCATTGTCCAGTTATTATTAAAGGTAAGTTGTGTATTAAAATACATCACCGTTTCAAATGTGGTGCTTTGATAATTATAAAGTCCCAATGTTCCGATACCTTTTTCTGCCCATATTTTTAGCGGAACTTCAATTAAAAGATTTTGTTTTGTTCCACCAACCAAACGAATTGGTCGCGTTTTCCATACTTTAACTTTAAATTGATCATCGTCGTTATCGGTATAAGAATCATCCTGAAAAATCAAAGTAGGTACCGAAGTATTAATTAAATTTCCAATTTCTGCTAATGGAATTTTCACCGGCATTGTGATCGATGATTTAATTTTCGGGAAATTATAATTGGGTACTGATAAATTCCCATCATTTTGTTGTGAAAATAATTTCGATCCAAAAAGCAGAATGATCAGAAGAAGAAAGTTTTTCATTTTTTTTCATTTTCTTTGAAACGCAAATTTGCGTAAAATTTGGATAAACGAGCAAAAAATAACTGTTGAACCTTCATTTATATTTCATTTCTATTGCACGAATTGGTTCTTTGAATCCTTTTGCGGCTGATAATTTAATTATGTTCAATACCTTGCAACAATGAAAAAATTTGAAATTTCTGTGCTGGATTTAGCGCCCGTACGACAAAATAAAACCATTCATGATACTTTTAATGACAGTTTGGCTTTGGCGAGAGCCGTCGAAAAATTAGATTATAAAAGGTTCTGGCTTGCGGAACATCATAATATCGCAAGTATCGCAAGTTCTGCAACCTCTGTGTTGATCGGCTTTATTGCTAATGGAACGGAGACAATAAGAGTAGGATCCGGTGGCGTGATGTTGCCAAATCACAGCTCGCTCGTTATTGCCGAACAGTTCGGAACACTCGAAAGTTTATTTCCGAACAGAATCGATTTGGGAGTTGGGCGAGCGCCTGGAACCGATGGCGTAACTGCAAAAGCTTTGGGTCGAAATCCTCAAAATATCAATCAGCATTTCCCCCACCAGATCCAAGAATTACAAAGATATTTTTCTGTAGAAAATTCAGGAAGTTTGGTCAGAGCCATTCCGGGTGAAGGTTGTGATATTCCCATTTATATTTTGGGTTCCAGCACCGATAGCGCCTGGCTTGCTGCAGAGATGGGTCTGCCTTACGCATTTGCCGGACATTTCGCACCGCAAATGATGGAAACTGCTTTTGAAATTTATCATCAAAATTATCAGCCGAGTAAAGAATTCCCAACACCATATACGATTGCCTGTGTGAATGGAATTGCAGGTGAAACCGATTCAGAGGCAAAGAGGCTTTCTACCACGCTCTATCAGGCATTCACCAATTTGATTAGAAATGATAGAAAACCCTACGCACCGCCGGTTGATGATATGGATGAAATCTGGAATCCAATGGAGAAAGCCCACGTTCAGAACATTTTGAAGTACAGTTTTGTGGGAAGTCAGGAAACGGTCAAAACACAATTAAAGGAATTCCAAAGAAGATTTCAAGTCAACGAAATGATGATCACTTCGGCCATTTATGAGCCTGAGGCAAGAATTAATTCTTATGCTATTTTTAAAAATGCAGTGGATGAATTGAATGGAAATGTTTAGCTGGATTGTAAAACCTTTGGTTATTCAGCCTTACATTATAGGGTTTGTAATCAACTGGAAAATCAAGTCAGGTTTCTATTTTAGTTAAAGAGCCTGAAAATAATACTATATCCGAACCTGTATTTCGACTTGAACGGAGGTCTTTTTTGGGTTTCTTAGAAATTGAAAAAGCTTGGCAGAAAACCAAGAAAAGCGCGAGTCCTTCAACAAGTTTCAGGATCAATTCAGACGGAAATAGAAACCCAAATTAGAATTGTCTGTTCCTCTAAATCTCAGTACCTTTGCAAAAATCTAAAAGTAAAATGTCAGATATTCAACTTAATACGATTCCTGAAGCGATTGAGGATCTAAAAAACGGAAAAATAATCATCGTAGTTGATGATGAAAACC
>NZ_JBGZYM010000048.1:0-20648 GCF_041824135.1 Kaistella sp.
CGGTTTTGTAGAGTTTGACAAACATATTTTCAAACTTGGGGAAGATGAACAAACGGACATTATGATGAAACTAAAATTAACGAACTGAAACAAAGGCAGCCGCTAATAACTAAGCTTTCGTTTTGTCTGAAAGACAAGAAATGAAAGCCTGTTGAACGGAACCTCCGGTGGCTTTTCCTCACCACTTGGTAACTTTATGGGGTTATCGTTTTTAGAATTTAGGATAGTAAAGCAGTTTTTTAGAAGGACTGCTTTTTTTGTGGCGTTTGGTAGCCTTTATGAGTGCTATAAAAGTAGGAGTTGTTAAGATATTATATTCCTTCAGGAAATATTTAATTACAATTGCAGAAATCAATAGTCGGAAAAAACATTGGTGCAGAAATCTGTTGCACAGAATTGGATGGTATATTACCTCGTAGAAATACACAAATTAAGGAAGTTCAGATTCTAAATTAGGATCCTCTTTTGAATTTTTATATTCTTCCTCAATAATCCGATCCATAATATCGTTGATATTATAGCCTCTCTTACGTAAAAAAAGGAAATATCTGACGTGTTTGTTCGAAACGGTATTACTTTCGATGTAGTAAATACCTTTAGGATTACACCCAATATATTGCGTAAACTCTTGCAAGTTCTCTTTAATATTAAAGATTTTACCGTATCGTTATATTTGCATCGTCATTGTGATCATTTTTTATCTTAATTTTTAAATCTTTTTGAACAGGTTCCCAATCATCAAATAAACAGTAATATAATCTACCATTTTTTTCAAATTCTATATAGTAAAATGAATGATCAGTAATATAAAGTGACCTTATGAACTGTTTTTCATTACAATTTAATAAATGGTATTTATACTGAAATATACACTCTTTATGATTGGTATCGTTCACAAACAATCTAATTTGATTCTCTTCAGTTTTTCTTATTTTGAAAAAATTTAAAACTCTTAAAAAGTTTTCAACTTCAAAGCTGAATCCACAATATCTGTTTTTATAAGAAAAATTAACGGTTCCGAATATGCTAACCATCAAATTTTCATTTTGAACTTTTTTCAAAAATAGTCTTTCCTCCTTATTAAGATCTTCGAAGTTGTTCATAAAATACATGTTACACTCTTCATCATATTTCATTTCAATGTTCTGATGATAAGACATTGTTTTTTCATCATAAGTTTTAATAAAGAAAAAGGAATTTATAAGTTCTAAAATCTGGGATCTATAAATCTCGCTTTTAGAAAAAATTGAATCAATCTTATCTTGAAGATCAGTTTTTATTATATTGTTAGCTGTGGTGTTTTTGATAATTCTTAAACACTCAATAATTTGGTTATCATTTATGTCCTCAAGACAAAATTTTGGCACTCTCTCGAAATATTTAAAACATTCATCGACATTATAAACCATATTTCGATAATTTGCTTTTTTTAATCTCATAAATTTTGCTAGTTCTACAGAGTCTGGATAACCAATACCAAATCGTTCAGATTTTATTTGATCTAATAGATTAATGGCATTTTGTTTCAGTATCAGGTAATCTCCATAAATGCTGCTTTCTGCTTCTAATAGGTTTAATTCTTTTACGCTCTCATTCTGTACTTTTTTGAGCAGTTCAAGGGAGGGAACGTCTCCATTTTTTAAACATTCTATGAAAATTAGAACAATCTGCCTTTTATAAAACCATTCTCCTGCAATCTTCTGCTTTGAAAATAAACGTTTAATACGTGCTTCCAAAAAACCTAAATCCGGATAATAGTAAATATTAAGAATTTCATTATCCTTAATTCCAGATCCTGTTTTTATACTATTAAGTCTGCTCTTGAAATCGTTTGTAATACCTACCTTAATTTTGCTTTTAAGTTCGATCACATAAAAATCTTTATTTTCTGTCATTCCACTAAATTTTTGCTCTCTTCAATAATCCGGAAATAATTATCGCTCATTTCTACATTAGAAATAATTTTTTTTTCATTTCCAATACCAGTAACAAAATCTGCTAATAATTGAGTATTTAGAAACTCTTTAGGTTTACCTTCGGCAATAATGCCGTAAAATTGCCCTGGTTCTAAATTGATTAGATCTGTAACTTTTACTCGATCTCTCTCTTGAATATTTTCACTTTTACCTTTTGTGTCATTACTCTGAATATGGACAAATGTTCCACTGGTTCCGCTTCCAGTGTTTTTATTTGTAAAAAGTCTATCTTCTTTCGAAAACAGAACTTTAACCATTTCAGCTGTTTTACCGTTTGTCACTCTGCCGAAAAATTGATTTCCGAGGTTAGAAATAATTATCTGAGCTTTATCCTGCCCATACTTATCAACCAACTGGCTAAAATCCTGAACTCCAAAAATTGTAGAGATTTTATTACTCCGTGCAGTTGCCGGTATCTGTTCAATATTCGGAATAAAGATGGTTGGAGCTTCATCTAAAAGCACCACACTTTTCAGTCTACCAGGTCTGTTCATTTGTCTTACTGCTACACTTATTATTAAAGAAATTAGAGGAGCGTAAACTTGTGGCAGTGTGCTGTCATTACCTAAACACAAGAAAGAAGGATTTTCCGGATTGTTTAAATCTAAATTTACACTATCTTCCGACAATAGCCAAAAAATATCTTTTGTGTTTAAATATGATAAAGCTGTTTGAATGGTCGATAAAATTCCCGCAACTTGGTTTTGTGCCTCATTCTCTAAAGATTGTCTTAAAGATGTAACCATACCTGCTGCTTCATAATTTTGAGACATTTTAAGCAATAATAATTTTATATCTGCATGGAGTAAAAGACTTATTACATGTGGTAATGTACAGTATTTTGGATGATCTTCTTTAAGCCACCACATAACCCCAGCAATTATCATCTTAGCATTATTTGACCAAAAATCAGCTTTCTTGATGCTCTCGGGAATCAAATTATTTACAAGTGCCTGTGCATATTCAATGGCCATTACACTTTTTGTTAAATATTTTGGTGCGATTGGATTTATTCTATCACTTTGTGAGGGATTTTTAAAATCAACATTTCTAAATTTAGTATTAGTTTTGCTATAACTGGCTCTTACTTTATTGGTTAATTCAGGACTTTTAAAATCATATAATATCCCCGTATATTCCTGTTCAGCTATTTGTTTTATTATAGGTTCGAAAATACTCGCAGACTTTCCAGAGCCAGCCCCGCCTTGTATATAAATGCCTCTAAATGGATTTGCTAAATTTATAATTCCGGCGCTAGTCTTAAAAACAAAGCCCTTTTTCTGTAATTTCGAATTATTCTTTTCAAAAATATTACTACCATTTTTGTTTTTCTTCCTAACATCCTTATAAAACAAAAGCCCTACAAAAACCAATGGTAAAATCATAATTAACAAAGAATAATTTCCAATATATCTTGACAAAGCAGTTGATATTGCTGATCCACCATATAAAAAAAGAAATGTTCCTATACCCACAAATGCAATTCCTCTAAGTATATTTTCAAACTTTCCTAGTTTAAAAGCAATGAGCCAAAACGAAATAGATATTAAGGAAATTAAGATTTTAATCCACACTTCCAATTTAAGTATTCCCTTAGGCATCGTTTTAAGAAAATTATCTCCTAGAAATTGCCAAAATGGTGCTATAACACCTAACAAATTAACTGCTACTAGCATTGCAACAAACACTAATAAAATTCCCTTAAATACTTGTGGTAAACAACCTAATCCATTCATATTTTTCTATTTTGTATCTACACCTCTTTCTTCTGATAAACCCTTATTGAGGTCGCTAATTTTTTCGAATTCTTTTATTTGATTTGACATTATAAGTTTAATTTCAATGTCCAATTGAAAATTGGCGCTTTTCTCACTTTCTATCATTTTTTTTATTTCGTCTCGAGATAATCTTTTCTTTACAGTAGGTAGCACTGTGGTAATAATATGCCCTGTCACTTTATTAGTTTCATTAACCATTATTTTTTTAATCTGTCCAGATTTATTTCGAATTAAATTAAAATTAAAACCCATCGAGCGCATATACTGACGATATTTATCTAAATTTTGAGGTTTTAACTGCATCACTTGTTTATGAGCTTGAAACATTTTTGACGATGTTTTTTCGGTACCTAAATCATTTTTTAATTTTTGTACTTGTTGTGACATTGTTCTTTTAATTTCAGACATTTTAAATTCTTGACCTGTAGCAATTTCCTTAACTCGAAATCCTTGTAAATTTCCCGATGTATTAATTGTAGGTTTTACTTCAAATCCAGTCGATTTCATATATTGTATATATTTGGAGATACTAGCTGGCTTTAGATTCATCACTTTTTTATGATTTTCAAAAATTAGGGATTTTTCCCTTTTTGAAACTATCAACTTTCTTTCAATATTATCCTGCTTTATATCACGTGATGAAACTAGCCCTCTTTCCTTTGCAATTTTGTGAGCGATATTTTGAGCTTTCAGTACTATAAAATTATCTTTAATGGCCTTATTATTCTCGTCTATCCTATTAATTAATATATGTACATGCTTATGATTTTTCTCTGTATGAACGATAGCTAAATATGCTTGCTTATCAGGATTAACACCAATACCTTTCATAAAATCACGGCTAATCTCCTTTAATTCCTTATCACTTAATCGTTGCCCGTCCCTAGGTTCCGGGCTAATGTATGCAGTTATAAATTTTTTATTGCATTCTGAATTTAATGATTGTTGCATTCTAAAACTCCGCATAATCTCCGAAGACTTGTCGCCATACAACATATTTCTACCTAACTCGTATCCCTTTCTTTCATCGATTAAATAATCGACGTGCTGAGAACTTCCTTTTATAGATTTCGCGCTAGCGGTCATTCCAAAAATTTTAAAATTTCAACTTTTAATCTTTCATTAATTTTCCTCAATTCCACAATCAATTCTTCTCTATTATCTTTACTTAAAATATTTCCGAGGTTTTTTAGAGCGGTACTGATATAGGTTAAATTTTTCCAAGCTTCCAATTCTTCTTCAGAGAACCTAACATTTAATTTCTTGTCAAGTGCGGATCTCCTCAAATATTCCGAAACAGATAAACCAGCTTTCACAGATTTCTGAAAAATTTCATCTCTTTCTTCAAGCGATACTCTTATCTCAATTTTCTTACTCTTCATAATTCTCTTGTAAAATTTAGTGTGAAACGTAATACTTTTTTTGTCGACCATCGGGAGCAAAACGAAAGGTCTTTGGCTTGATAAAACTGGAATGAGTAAAACGAAATTCGGTTTTGTCCTGACAAAGACACTTCTCGACCTCCAACACTATTAAATTTTTTTCTTAAACTACATTTTTAAATTTTTTAAATAAATACAAACAATTTAAAGTCCTACATATACAACAATTATTGACCAAGAGTATCATAACATCTAAGAAAAAAACCCTACTTCCATAGTCGGAAAAAACATTTCAAAAAATGCGGGTGGGTGAGATGAGCCAGAAATTGGCTTCTTATATTGAACAAAAATTCTCCAGTATTATTGCGTAAAAGTAAATACCTAGAACAATGAATTTTGATTTTAAGTGTTGCAAATTCTGATTTACTATTTAAAAAAACAGGGTGCTTAAAAATGAAAAATTGGCATCCAATTTTTCCTAATTTTTTTTAAATTCACTATCTGTAAACAAAAAAAACCTCCCATAAAATGAGAGGTTAATTTCTTAAAATTGTTCTAAATATTTCTTCGCTTTTTTCGATTGGATGAAGGCGTTTTTTATATCTTCAATTCGATTTTCTTTGTGGGTATCGGACCAACCTTTAAGGTATCTGATGGAATTCAAAAGTTCGTCAGTAATTCCAAATTGAAGTGCCAAAAGCATTGAACCCATTTCCGCAATTAGTTCTTCAAATGAATACTTAATTTTGTCATTAAATCCTTCACGAAGATTTCTGTCTAATCTTTTGTCGTGTCCTGTCCAATGAATAATTTCATGAAATAAAGTAGTATAAAATTTCACTTCTGAAACGAAATGTTTTTTTAAAGGCATCTTGATATAATCAAAAATTGGAGAGTAACTACCATGTGAAATCTGTTCAAATTTAATTTGCAAAGAAGCATTTTCAATTAATTTTTGAACGAAATTTTCACAATTTATTTGATCAACAAATTCTAAATCTTGGGCTTCATCTAGATCAATAGTCAAATTTAAATCTTCTAAATTTTCAATCTGATTTGAATTAAAAACAACATAATTTTTAATCACCGGATATTTATTTATTTGCTCCAGTTCCGCGGAACTCATATTTTTAACCTGTTCCAAAGTATATGTTTTTAAAGTTTCCCGATGCTTGTATACAAAACTGAAAAATTCAATAACAACTCCTTTTGATCCTTTTTTAAGTTTTCCACCCGCCTTTGAAATAGAGTTGAATGTTGCGTATAAACTAGAGGTAAAACCATTTGTAAGGGTATCGATATATAAGGTCAATAAATTGAATCCTTTATAGGTATTCTGACTAAATAGATTTTTTGGTGCTTGAAATTTATATGTGGTGTAAAGTTCCCAATCCTGGGCTTTTACTTTATCTAAATTCTCAATAATTCTAGAGATAAATTTATCTTCACCTTTTTTAGAAATCTGATTTTTTTTACTTTTTGAACTGTGGGTTTTGGGGGCTGTTGCATTCATAATATTTAATTATTTATTTAGTTATATACTTATTTAGTTATTTATTTGGTTATGAGGACACGTTTTTTTTAAACTGAAAGATTTTATAGCGGACTGGAAAGACCTATTATTTAGGAGATTTTAGGGCTTTTCGAAAATGTCAAAGAACTCACTGCTTTTATCTTTATTCGTATAATTGAGGTGTCTTTTTCTTTGCTAAATGACTTTAAAAAAGGAATGATTTCTAAAACTGAAACAACGTGAAAGCTGGAAATGAATTTGCCCGAAGGGTTTAGGTGGGTTCGTCAATATTTAAATTAATGGAAGCGTAAATATTGATGGATTCCCAAATTCATTTTTTTAGAAAGACTTCCATTTTTAATTTTGCATACAGAAAAACACCAGAAATGGAATGAAAGAAAAGCAGAAGAGTTATACGTTTCTGGAATGCTATAAAACGCTATCAATAACTTTCCGGTACGTAGAAAATTTTTCAAACAAAAGAGCAATTCAATCTTTGAGAAGTTGAAGAGATATTAGCTGTTAAAACTTTAATTAACTGCAGATGAAATTGTGGAAGAGCTCGGGGAAAGTAGTGGCAAGAAAAATTGCGATTTAATTTTTTTCCGAACCTAAATTATTTTTAGTTGAAATAGAATTGACCGATAGCGAAGCGACAGGGAAATGTTTTTGAAACGTAAAGAAAATAGTATAGGGAGTGGAAAATAAAAGCAATAGGTCTAAATAAATGGCGGGAACCAGAATCTTTTAGATCTATTGCTTTTTAAAATCTGCAATTTTTTTGAGCGTGGGAAAAGCGTTGGCACTTTTTCCAAAAGTATTATATTTTTAGCTGAAAAAGAATTGACCGATAGCAAAGCAGTAGGGAAATGTTTTTAAGCGTGAAGAAAATAGAATAATGAGTGAAAAACAAAATTAAAAGTCTGAATAAATGGAATGTTTCCAAGAGGGTTCAATGAAATGTTTCAGATTTTTAATTTTTAATACTATTTCAACTAGCGCAAGGAATTTCAGACTATAATAAGATTGACTGCAAAAAGTCCAACCCACAGGGAAATGCCAATAAAAATATTCTTTAATTTTCCGTTGGCAATTTGATGAATAGGTTTGGCCTGATCGCAATAAAAGTGAATGAAATAGGATTTTCATCCCGTTTTTGGTCGACAAAAATTTCACTAACATATCTTATTTTTAACTCCCAAAATCCCCACTTACGAATGCCTTCATTATATTGGATTAAACGTACAAAAGACTTCGAAATGCTGTTTTTTTTTATCTCCGTAAAATTCAACAATAATACTTTTAGCATCCAGTTCTACTGTCTCTCGAATATTCGCTTCTAACTTCATAGTTCAAAACTTATTTTAAAAATAGTTCTAAATGTTTTTTACGAATTCCAATATCATATATTTCAAAGGAAAGATCTTCTGGTGTATCAAAAACCCTCTCCCAAAGACACCCTTCATCATAATTAAGTTTGTAAGAATAAAAAAATGAATTAATCTTGATTTTCATCCCTATAACAGGAACACAAGGAATTTTAATAGGTTTTTCCTTTAATATATACGACAACCTAATACTATGATCAGAGTTTTGTTCTTGTGGAGTTAATTTTGGTAACCCGTCTCGAAATGTAAAAGAAACTTTTGTTTTCATATTATATATTTTTACAGTTTGTACAGATCCCCCGTTAATTTTCTCAATATATCGCTATATTAGAAAAAAATAAACCTACTAAAATTTCACTCCTTTAACTTTGGTAAGATGATCTATTTTATCTTGTATGATTTCTTTGGTAATATCCTTTTTTTCGAAAAAATGATAAACCTGATTTAGGAAATTGAAAATTTCGTCATCAACCATCGCAGATAAATACACATATAATTCAATACGATCGGGATCATCGAAATATTCTTCATCAAAGTTGATAATTGTATCTGCTGATTCCTTCCATCGTTGCTTAAAATAACCGTCAAATTCGATTCCTTTTTCGTCTGCACAACTTCGTATTAAATCCATTGATCTGGCATAAATATCGTCATTAGGATCTTCGAGAATATGACCAAAACTAATATCGAAAAGTTCGCAATTAGTCAAGGAATAGTAATATTGAGGATTGTTCTTCAAAATATTCTGAATCTGTTCGGAAAATAGATATTTAAGATGAAAAAGATTTCCATTTGCTTCCTTTGCAGCACGAAATAAATTGTCATCGTGAAATTTAGTTTTCAATTGCGGCCCATCTTTTAGAAAAATATCCAAACCATATCCATCCATACTGCATTTGCTTACTAAAATATCACTGATTATAAAATTGATCTTTTCCATTAAAATAGGGTTTGTGGTATTTTATTGGGCTCCAAATTTACAGCCACCAACTTTGGATCAAAGGTAGGAAATGTAAATTCCTCTATGGGTTTGTCATTTAAAAATTTATCCGCCATTCTTGCATCAAGACAGAGAGGCATTCTGAGTTTAGAATTATGAACCACACTCATTAATGAATTTGAAACTGTTGTTACCAATCCAAAACCTATTTCCTTATTGTTCCATACATCATAAAATGCAGCAATATAAAAGTGATCAGAATTTTTCCAATGCATTCTATGTTTAACTTTTATAGGCGTTTTCTTTCCAGGATTTAGAACGTGCATCCAATCATAGAATCCAGTAACCGGAACTATGCACCGATTATTTTCAACCTTTTTATAGAATGTATGTGATTTTTCGGCAGTTAGATTAATGCCTTTTGCGGGTTTATCTTTCGGAATATCTTTATTTATTCCCCATGTCGCGTGAGTAATCTTACGACCTTCATGTTCTAATACAACAGGGATAGCAGGTCTTTGAAATGCATTGATTTCTTCTGCGTAATAATAATTATTTTCTATAATTTCCGCCTGAAGTTCATTTGATACTTCAGAAATTGAAAGTCCGTAATTATCAACTCGATTACACATTATGATTTATTTTGATGCTAAAAAAAATCAACAATTATACCATGCAAATTTTATAGTCGGAAAAAACATTTTACGTTGCGAATTTGATTTTCAAATGCTTTGAGTACTATTTTTGCATTTGATGCACAGGAGTAGCTTTGGTACAAAACAAATAAGTGAAGTAGGATTTAACTTTTGTTTTAGGATCCTCGAAAATTTCACTTTTCCATTTTATAGTTAATTCCCAGGTATCCCATTTTCTAATTTTGTGTCGATACGGATCGAAGGCATAAAACAGCACTTCAAAATGCTGTTTCTCTTTGTCTCCAACGAATTCAACAATTACCGATTGTGGCAGGTCACCTTGTTTTGGTTCAACAGTTTCTCTTATTATCGCACGCAATTTCATGAGACAAATGTAGATATATTTTGTACCAATTATAAAATTTATTTTGCTATAATTGGTATCATTCTTATAAAAACTATTGATATGTAATAAACTATCGTAAATCGTATTTACCGTTTTTACCCATTAATAATTTCGCCTCCATTAGGATGAAGAACTTGACCATTAATATAAGTGGAATCTTCACTGGCAAGAAACAAATAGGAAGGTGCAACTTCATTTGGCATTCCTGCACGTTCCATTGGGGAATCACTTCCAAATTCTGAATTTTTCTTTGCGTCAAAAGATGAGACAATCAAGGGAGTCCAAATTGGACCAGGTGCTACGGCATTTACGCGAATACCTTTATCAATAAGTTGCAAGGAAAGACTTCTGGTAAAGGAGATAATTGCACCCTTGGTCGCGGAATAATCAAGAAGGCTTGGACTACCTCGATACGCTGTTACCGACGACGTATTGATGATAGTGCTTCCTTTTTTAAGATAAGGAAGTGCATATTTTGTAATCCAAAAATAGGAGAAAAAATTATTTTCAAAGGTTTTTAATAACTGTTTACTGCTTATTTTCTCGATTGAATCACATTCCCAATGAAGCCCTGCATTATTTACAACAATATCAACACCCCCAAATTCATCTGCCATCTTTTTCACAACCTTTTTACAATTTTCTTCTTTAGAAAGATTGGCCTTTATAATAATACAGTTTACCCCATATTGCTTCACAAGTTTCTGGGTTTGCTTTGCATCTTTAGTTTCGCTGAGATAGACTATTACGATATGAGCACCTTCTTTTGCAAATAAAAGGGCAACTGCTTTACCAATGCCACTGTCGCCACCCGTTATTAGTGCAGTCTTACCTTTTAACTTTCCAGCTGCTGAATTTTTAAGTGGAGCAGTCTCAGGAATAGGCCTCATATTATCTTCTAATCCGGGTCGTCTTTGTTTCTGCTCTGGCCGGACCTTTTTTTTCCTTTCTTTTTCCATACTACTTATTATTTTCAAAATGTATTAGTAATCCAAATTTTCTAGATATGTTCCTTTTATAAACTTCTTCACTAAAAGACCCACTGCAAAACCGAAAATTCCATGCGCAATCGTCCAATACAACCAAGCCGTGAAATCATTTCCAGCAGGAGGCTTAACTGAAAGACAGGTAAGAAAAAACAATGCTCCTCCCCCAACGGTGTAGACCGCAATATAATAGAAGAGTGAAAGTTGCTTATTCAAATATTTCAAAATATAATAAAGTCCGATAACACTACAAATACAGGTGACAAAATGGAAAATATAACCGAATAGCCAAACCGGTCTTAACTGGTTTAGAACAGGGACATAATCGAAATTAAAAAGTAAAATGTAAGCTGTATTTCCTGTTAATATATAAAGTATTTTTAGGGGTATAATTAAAATTACTCCGGCAGCAATTCCAATTAAAGTTAATTTAAAAAAATTGGAAAGAGAGGGAAACGCTTTTTTCATAAAGTTTATTTAACGGAGCAAGTACTTGCTATTTATTTTTAACTTATTAAAAAATAGAATATACTACCATCTAGCAATTTATTATTGGATACAAATTTTTTACCAATAATTCTTTTTTTTCATTTTAATCTTAATATAAACTTAACAGATTTTATAATTTGATGGCATACTCATTGGTTCATTATAGGTAACCAAAAAAATAAAATATTATGAACAATCCAACAGTATCAACATTAAATGATCTTTTACAAATCACAAATGATCGAATTGAAGGTTTCAACAAAGTTGAAGATAAGGTGTGGGAAAAATATCCTAATCTTAAATCAGATTATACCAATATGGTTGATCAGTCGCAAAAAATGAGACTAGAACTGAAGAGTTTAATCTCTGAAAGAAATGGAGATGCAGATGATTCAACTACCGTAGCAGGAGGGCTACACCGTACTTGGATTGATGTGAAAAATGCTTTTTCAAGTGATAATGCAGAATCAACTTTAGAAAATGTTACCTTCGGCGAAAATGCAGCTATTGAAGCTTACCAAAAGGCTTTGGACAGCGGTGATTTATGCCCTGAAAGTTCGAGAGTAGTTCAGGATCAACTTCACAGTTTAAAAGCATCTTATGAGAAATTTAAAAACTTAGAAAATCGACACGACTAACGAATCTGATTTTTATACATTCACCTATTATTTAAAAAGCCGTCCTATTCTACTGGGACGGCTTTATTATGACTACAAACTTTCAACTTGTGTAGTTCTCAATATAAAAATTTATTTATTTTTTAATAGGTTGCTGTTCTCCGGTAGGCAAGTCTTGAAACAACTCAGGGAAAAAGGTAAGAAATATAAAATAAGAAATAATTGCAATAACTATTGCTGCGATTCCGATAAGGACAATTGGTGCAGGCTTGTTTTTTTTCGATGGTTCCATGTTTTCTTGTTTTAATGTTTGCTTTTTTAATACAATTTTTAAACCATCAACCTAGTCTGTCCTCAAGTCTTTTGTTATGCGTAATAATAAACTCAACTGCCTTTGTGGGAGTTTTTGTATTGGTATAAGCCATCGAGTTATAAGTTTTATACTCCTCTCCTACTTTTTGGATTATAATGGGATAATTCGTAACGAGTCGTAATAATGTTTCCTGTCTTTTGGTTTCAATTACGCCTAAAGTAAAAGAGGGATCAATTTCTAAAAGTTCCAGGGAAAGACCAAATACTTTGTGAAAGTTAATACTCACTTTTGCAAGAACCTGAATGTTATTGGTGAATCTTTGACCGGTACTTTTTTCAAAATCTTTGATTCTCTGAGAAGCATTTCCCCAGGCTGCTCCTTTTATTTTCGCAACAATAAGATTAGTACGAACATCTTTTTCCACAAATTCAAAATAATGATAGCCTGTCTTTTGCTTAAAACTATGCTCGGTAATATCTGCAACGATCCAAAAATGTTGCATAAAAAAGGCTTCATTAAGTTTTTATTGGATGATACCGTTTAGTTGAGAGAGAGTTAGATGCATATCCGTTAAATTATTTAATTTTAAATGCGGTTAATAACCGGAGCAATAATTATTGCTTAAATCAGTGACTACTTTTATCAAAATCTTCAATAATCTCTACAAAATTTTCCTTTGTTATACCCTTTTTAGAGGTAAGTTTTAAATCTACAATAACATCCGTTTTTCTTCTTTGCTCATTTGCTATGGTGTCTACCACATGATTTAAAGAATATTGTTTCGCTTCAACTTTAAAAATTTTTGATCCAATAGAATCTATCGTGAGGTTTTGGCTTTCCAAATTATTATACTCAAATTGTTTAATTTCAATACTAAGATCTTGATCATTTTGTTGAAAGGGTTTTTCTACTGATAGTAAAAAAATTACTCCGAGTGAAAGCACTAAATTCCATAACATATGAGTAACCACTGCAGAAGCAAAATTAAACTTTACTCTCAGAAATGTATAAAGGTACCCTCCAATTATTTGAGAACCGATTAATACTGGTGACATTAAAATCAATGGAAGTGTTAGGTCTCCAAAATTGCTTAAATGAACGAATCCAAATAATAGGGGTATTATATAAACCAAAATTTTGAACAGAAAATCCCACACTTTTGCGGAAATAAAATAACGGTACAACTTATTATCTCTTATAGGAAATCTAAAGATAATTTCCTCCAGAAGCGGTACAAAAACGGCGATTACCATTAATGATTTTAACAGTGTATTATCAGTATAATTAATTCTTTCAAAATCTTCGGGAATTAAATTATTTTTTGACAATAAATATAAAAAAGGGAAGAAAATTAAAGTGAGAGATAGATCAGCCAAGAAAGTATATAAAATATATTTTATATTTTTTATTAAGGTATAATTTTTAATTCGTAAATCTTTAGGGTTCTTATAAAAATTAAATAATTCAATAAAGTATGTTTTCATTTTGTTTTGAAATTAATATTTGTATGTTTCAACAAATATTATGGGTTTATCGTAGCTGGGTAGCATCTATTAACTCTTTAAAATACAGGTATTACTTATTTCCATATCTAAAAGTCTATCATTTTACAATATTATATAAGTGGCAACCCCAATTCTCTCAAAAAGGCATTATGTTCAGCTGTCGCGGTTTCAATAGTTTTATTAATATCAATCAATTTTATATTCACTTCTTTTAAATCAATTTGGATCTCATCTTCGGCGGTGCTTACATATCTCGAGATATTTAAGTTGTAACCGTTCTTTTCAATTTCCTCAATGGAAACCCGGCGAGAATAACGTTCAATTTCATTTCGGTATTTGTAGGTTTCTACAATACTTTCAATATTATCCTCAGTCAAACTATTTTGTCTCTTGCCTTTCTCAAAATGATCACTTGCGTTGATGAACAAAACATCATCTTGTTTTTTACACTTCTTTAAAACTAAAATACAAACGGGAATTCCGGTGGAATAAAACAAGTTGGAAGGCAAACCAATCACCGTATCAATGTGATTATCCTTTAATAGTTTTGTACGAATGCGTTCTTCTGCTCCGCCACGGAATAAAACACCGTGCGGTAAAATAATGGCCATCGTTCCTTCTTTTCCCAGGAAGTGAAAACCGTGTAATAAGAAAGAAAAGTCTGCTGCAGATTTAGGTGCAAGACCATAACTTTTAAATCTGAAATCATCTGCCATGGTATCATTGGGTTCCCAACGCAAACTAAACGGTGGATTTGCCACGATGGCGTCGAACTCCATTTTTTTTGATGGATTCATTTCATTTAATAAATCCCATTGGTTGAGCAAAGTATCGCCATGAAATATTTCAAACTCAGTATCTTTCATGCCGTGTAAAAGCATATTCATCCGCGCAAGATTGTAGGTAGTGATATTTTTTTCCTGACCAAATATTTTCCCAATACTTCCACCTTCTTCGGTAATGCGAGTTCTTACATTTAAAAGCAAAGAACCGGAACCACATGCAAAATCCAAAACTTTATTGAGTTTCTTCTTCTTGCCAGACATAGGATCCTGACTATCTAAAGTCACAATCTCGGAAAGAATGGTAGAGATTTGTTGTGGCGTATAAAACTCACCCGCTTTTTTACCGGAACCTGCTGCGAACTGCCCAATTAAATATTCATAAGCATCGCCCAAAGTATCAGAATCTGCAGAGAAATCAGCAATTCCTTCGGAAATCTTTTGGATGATCGTACAGAGTTTTTTATTTCTTTCTGTGGCAGTTCTGCCCAGTTTTTCGGAATTCAGATTGATCTCGGAAAACAAACCCTGAAAAGCACTTTCAAACGATTCGTTCTCAATATATTTAAACCCTTCTTCTAAAGTCTGCAATAAATCTACATCCTGTCTTCGGGCTAATTCTGTGATATTGCTCCACAAATGTTCCGGCTTGATAACGTAATGCACTTTACGGCGCATTTGTTTTTCAAACTCCGAAATATCTTCTGCGTTTTCTTCGTACCAAACGCCCAAAGCGGTTCTTTCATCGTCTTCTGCTAAAACAGGGAAATCTGAACCCAATTCTTTCTTTACCGATTCTTCGTAGTTATAGGACAAATATCGCAGGAAAAGAAATGAAAGCATATAATCTCTAAAATCATCGGCATTCATGGCTCCTCTTAAATTATCGGCGATATCCCAAAGGGTTTTCCCCAGTTGTAGTTGGTCTTTTTGTGTCATTATTATTTTCCTTTCAGTTTTTTTATTTCTTTGTCAAAATCAGAAATAATTTTTTGAGTTTTATTAAACTCATTGTACTCTTTTCCTGCTTTATGGAGTGCGGCTTCATGCGAAACAATTCCTTTTCCTTCTAAGATTTTATATTCATTAAAGTTCAAAAACTTATCTACGCTTTTTGCCAAACCTTCCATGGTGAACGTGTTTTCCCGCTCGATCAGATTTTCTATATAATCAAAATAACCTGTTATGGTTCTTTCTAATTGTTTGATTTCTTTTTCCTCCAAATAATTTTTCGCAATGGCAATATCTGATTTTAAGATTCTACCTTCCGGCGAATTCTTCCAAACTGTTAAACCCATATTTTCTTTTGTAGCATCGGCTTTTTTGAAAATGATTTCGGCAGCGGTATGTTTGGTGATGGCGTAATGAAACTTATTTTGAATGGTGGCGTAAAAATTTTTAGTCAGTGGATCATTCACATTATAATCAATACTGCACTCTGCAAAAATATCGGTGATTTGTTGATAGATTCGGCGCTCGCTTGCACGAATGGAACGAACACGATCTAATAATTCTTTAAAATAATCTTTGCCAAAAACTGTTTCTCCCTGTTTTAAACGGTTGTCATCCAGTACAAAACCTTTAATAATAAATTCTTTTAAAGTTTTGGTAGCCCAGATTCTAAATTGGGTCGCTTTAGCAGAATTCACCCGATAGCCAACAGAAATCACGGCATCTAAATTATAGAATTTTGTTTTGTAGTTTTTGCCATCTGCAGCAGTTGTTTCCAAAATGGAAATAACTGAATACTCCTCCAACTCACTGCTTTCAAAAATATTGGATAAATGCTTATTAATTGCAGGAACGCCGACATCAAATAATTCCGACATCATTTTCTGCGTTAACCAAATCGTTTCATCATTAAACAAAACATTGAGTTTTACCTCGCCGTTGGGTGTGGTGTAAAGAATAAAACTATTTTGTTCAGGTTCTAAATCGTTTTTCATATCAATCGATCATTTTAGGGAATAATCCCTGCATTAATCCTTTTTTATGCAATTGCAATCTTTCTATTTTCTCTGTTTGTGACCAGATTAAATTATCTAATGAGCCAAGACAAGAAGCAATTTTTTCTTGTTCATTCAATTTTGGAATGAAAAATTCATATTTTAAAAAATTCTTTCCATTTATTGAATTTATTGTTGCACCTAAATCTGCATCAACTTGATTTTGATAAGCCTCAGATTGAAACAATTGAAATACAAAACTTGGATTACTTGCACGAAAAATTGTCATAAATGCGCCGTGAGTGGTGAAAGGCATTTCATTTTTAATAATTGCATTTTTGCCAATCAAAGATTTTGAGCCATTCCTAATACATATTAAAATGTCTTCTTTTTGGGTCAAGTTTACACCCTTTACTGACGGCGTCACGTAAACGCAGTCATTCAATTCTATTTGGCCATTTTGAACATTGGAAGATCTTAAAACTAATAATCCTTTCTCTCTAATATCTTGTGGACTATAAGTCAGACCATTCACTAAAACTCCAATTTCATTTAAACGTTTCTTTTCCCACTCTCCATCATTCTCAAACTCCGGAAAACGAAACTTCGGTACGGTTTCTCCTTCTTGCGGAAAAAGATTTTGCATTAAACCTTTTTTATGGTTCTTTAAAAGTTCAAGTTTTTCTTTTTGAGCGGTGATTAATTGATCTAAAGAAGAAAGACAGGAGGCGATTTTTTGTTGTTCATCTTTCGCTTTTGGTAATTGTATTGGGAAATTTTGTAAAATTGGTAACCTTAATGATAAAACAGTTGACTGAACCGCTTTTTCAGAAATTAATTTACTTCTATGATTCATTGAGTAATAAACGAAATTACCTATACAAGTAAAATCTTTTAATGCATATGCTCTTTGATGTAAATCAAATTTTCCAATAAAATATTTTGGTATGAAACGCATTCCCTCTCCAGGAATAATTACTGCTTCGGTATCAAAAATATATTCATTAGATGCTTTGATTATCGCCGATCTATCAAATAGAGGATATATGCCATTTTCAATATGATCTTGTGCATTAGATTTTCCATTTGTAATAAAACAAACGTCTCCAAGTAGTTTATCTTCCCATTCTCCATCATCAACAAATTCCGGAAAACGCAGTTCAGGCATTAATTGTTTTCTATCATTATTCATATGCGTTCAATCCTGCAATTTCTCGTCCCTGTGCCAATTTTTGTAATTCCGGCAAAAGGTCTTTCATTAGTTCTAATTCTTTCTGCTTTCTAACTTTCCAACCTAAATTAAGAGGTTCCAGCAAGTCAGTCAATTTCTCTCCATCGAAAATCATTCGGTTTAAAATGGTATCGACAAAGTTTTTTAAATCGGTCAATTCTAATCCATTTTTATGCGCAATTGCTGCTAATTGTTTTTCGTTTTTTTCTATTCTAAACTGTTCAAAACCTTCACGCAGATTATTAACTTCCTGTCCGCTGTTCCAATCCAAACTGTTAATGTATTCCTCCATGTCTTCCTGCTCTTCCATGAGATTAGACTGGGATTTTAGAAGCACAATAATCTCTTCTTTGGTCTTCTTTTCCTTACCGGGTTTTTTCTGCGTACTGTCTGCAATAAGACTCATGATAAAATCATAATCTACCACCGTAGAAGCAAAAAGCACCAATTCAAAATCCAGTTCCTCCATAGGAGGCAAATCACCACCACCAGTTCCTGTTCCAGGTTTCTGTAAATTTTTAGCAGTTTCTATATAAGAACTTCTAAATTCCAGCAAAGTGTCTTTCGGTAAAATGGCTTCAATGGTTTGCATTTCTTCTTCGGCCAGATCGGTGTATTGATCCAATTGGGTTTTAAGCCGTTGCACTTCTTTGAAATTTTTGATGAACTCAATTCTGGCAATATCTCCTTTTAAATTATAGACTTCCTGTGGTTCGCAAACCAGATTTTGATTGGTCATAAAAACACCCAATGCTTCCACTGCTTTTTGGTATTTTTCAATAACCACTGGAGCGGGTTCTACCATCCAAATTTCTTTTGCACGTTCACCATCTTTACCGGAAAACAATTTTATCGCCGCATCAACATCGTCCTGTTGTGCCCGAAAATCTAAGATATTGCCGTAAGGTTTGGTATCATTTAAAACCCGGTTTGTTCTGGAAAATGCCTGAATTAAACTGTGGTGTTTTAAATTTTTGTCCACATAAAGCGTGTTGAGATATTTGGAATCAAAACCTGTTAAGAGCATATCGACCACAATGGTAATATCAATTTTATTCTCATGCGGATAATCTGCGTTTGCATATTTTTGGTCTTTAATACGTCGCTGAACATCCTGATAATAAATATCAAATTCATTAATGGTATGATTGGTTTTGTATTGCAAATTATAATCTGCGATAATTTGTTGTAAAGCTTTTTTCTTTTCTTCAGGGTTTTGCTTATTGTCTTCTTTCTCCTGAATTAAATCTTCCTGAATTTGCTGCACATCTTTATTTCCTTCTGCAGGTGGTGAAAATACACAGGCGATATTGAGCATTTCATAATTCTCATCTTGCTGTTTCTTTTCCCGTTGAATTTTTTTGAAGAGTTCAAAATAAGAAATCGCAGAATTAATAGAAGACGTTGCCATGATGGCATTAAACTTTCGACCATTTGTTGCTGCGTTATGTTTTTCGATGATAGCTTCAACGACCGCTTTTTGAGTGACCGTTTCAGCGGGTTTATTATTGTTTTTACTTTTCCCTTCGAAATAATCAATGTGAAACTTCAGAACATTTCGATCTTCGATTGCGTGGGTAATTGTGTAAGCATGAAGTTCTTTTTCAAAAATATCAGCCGTAGTTTTATAACTGGCATTTTCGCCTTCTCTAATATTGTAAGTGGCGTTGTCTTCAAAAATCGGTGTACCCGTAAAACCAAAAAGTTGAGCATTTGGAAAAAACTCTTTAATGGCCTTATGATTTTCCCCAAATTGCGAACGGTGACATTCATCAAATATAAATACTACTCTACTTTTGCTTAAAGGTTGCAATCGTTCTTTATAA
Organism: Kaistella sp.; assembly: GCF_041824135.1. Taxonomy (GTDB): domain Bacteria; phylum Bacteroidota; class Bacteroidia; order Flavobacteriales; family Weeksellaceae; genus Kaistella. The sequence goes on from NZ_JBGZYM010000048.1 coordinate 19,714, forward strand.
TTCTGTTTAGAAGTTCCATCTAAAGCCAGACCTAATTTCTGAATAGTGGTCACAATTACTTTATCTGCATAATCTGAAGATAGTAATCGCCGCACTAAACTCTGCGTATTGGTGTTTTCCTCGACGCTGCCTTCCTGAAACTTGTTAAACTCTTCCCTAGTTTGTCGGTCAAGATCTTTTCTATCCACTACAAACAGACATTTTTCAATATCCGGATTATCTTTTAGCAAGGTAGAGGCTTTAAAGGATGTTAGCGTTTTACCACTTCCTGTTGTATGCCAAATGTAACCGTTGCCTCTATTTTCGTGGATGCTGTTTACAATGGCTTTCACTGCATAGATCTGATAAGGACGCATCACCAAAAGTTTTTGCTCGCTTTCTACCAGAACCATGTATTTGCTGATCATTTCGCCCAAAGTACATTTGGATACAAACTTTTCAGCAAAGGAAAAAAGGTTGTTTATTTTTTCATTCTTTTCGTCGGCTAAGTGATAAACCGGAAGAAATTGTTCATCTGCATTAAAAGTGAAGTGTTGATTTTTGTTATTGGCGAAATAAAACGTTTTTGATCTGTTGCTGACAATGAACATCTGCATAAAACACATTAATGAATTGGTATAACCATTACCTGTATCATTTTTATAATCCACGATTTGCTGCATCGCTTTCCGAGGCGTGATTTCAATATTTTTTAGTTCAATCTGCACCACAGGCAAACCATTAATTAACAAAATTACATCATAGCGGTGATTGCTGTTTTCGGTATTAATGCGCAACTGATTGATGACTTCAAAATCGTTCTTGCACCAATCTTTAATATTGACCAATGTATAATGAAGCGGCGTTCCATCTTCCCGTAAAAAATAATTTTTCTGTCGAAGTAATTTCGATGCTGCGAAAACATCTGGAGTAATAATTTCATCACGCAAACGTGC
>NZ_JBGZYM010000049.1:0-11108 GCF_041824135.1 Kaistella sp.
ATGGGCTGGTTTGATGAGACCGATTTCGGTTTCTAACTTTACCAACTCTAATATTGAATATGTAGAATTCTGGATGATGTTATACCAGGATAATAAACCTCTTCCGTTTCCAGAAGCCAAATTATCATTCAGATCTCCATTCAAAAAGAAAGGTTCAGGATTTTTTTCCGGTTTTGAAGCGATACTCCACATTGCTGGTTCTTTCAACGATATCTTAGACGTGCTTTGTTCGAAATCATCAATGTAAGACTGATCGCCTATTCCCTTATTTTGTCCCGGAATTAAATAAGCACCTTCTGCAAGGAAACTTAAATTAGAGGCCGCTTCTGTGTTTACAAAAGGAATTTTATCCGTTAATCTCGTGAGGAAAGGCAATTCATTATTATATAAAATATTGAAACCCGCCATGGTATTGTTCACGGCTTCCTGACCAAAGTTTACTTTTTGAGTTAAAGGAGTTTCAGCATAATTTACGACTGTCGCACCCACGGTAAGATGTTCATTGAACTTTCTTTCCAAGTTCAGCCCTAAAAATCTTTTACGTTGCGTATTAAAGGTCAACTGATTTTCAAGTGAAATATTGATCGCCTGACCAGATTGTTTTACGGTTTCATTAATGATGTTTACCGAACCCAACATATAATCTACGGTATAATCAACTCCTTCAGTTAACTGAACTCCATTCGCAGAAACTTTTACAGAACCTTGTGGAACGTTGATGGCTCCAAGAGAAATCCCCGCACCTTGTGTTCCTTTGAATCGACCTTCCATCGTATATCGCAAGGCCAAATTACTTTGAGAAGCAACTTGTTTTTGTTGGTCATACAATTCATTAAAGACAAATTTTGGATCACTCGTTCCTAAAGCATTTTGTAAAAACGCACCGAATGGTTTTGCTTTGGTGAAAATCACTTTTCCGTTTTCTGGATCAACCGTAATTCCCGGTACGAAATCAAAAATCCCGTCACCCAATTCACCGCCACCTTCCTGTAAATCGTTGTTCATATTCAAGCGATCCCAGTTGAATAATTTCAAAAGGTTGGGATTCACTTGAGTCGTTGGTGAGCTTACAGTCGTCGGTAAATAATTTACTTTTCCACCATTTTGCGGATCACGGTAATAGACGTTTAATAAAAATCCGTCTGGATTGATTTGATTGGTGTTTAATGGATAAATATTCTTCATCATTAAATCCCACATCGGCGACGTCGTTTTTACCGTACTGTTTGGTTTCAAAACTTTAGTAATTAAAACCGGACTTTCTTCTGAAAACTCTCCGACTTTATAAACCTTGCTGTCTCCATTTAACGTAAAACTATAAGAAACCGCTAGAAGCTGATTGTCATTTAACCTTTGATTAAGCGACATATAACCTAACTGCGGATTAAAGGTAAATTCATTTTGATTTAACCTTCTTGCTTTTCTATTAAAAATATATTGTTCACCATCGGCATATCTTTCGGGAGAACCGTTAGCATTGGGAAATAATTGTCCTTTTACCACATTTCCGTAATCGGTATCGGAATTTCTGGGAGTTCCGATTGCGGTGGATATACTTTGATATAGGTTGTTCTGTGAATTATCCGGATAACCTGAAATTCCTTCACCTAAATCACGAATCCCCAAAATTCCTTTTTGATCCTGAAGATTTCCTGATCCTTGATCCAAAACCCAGGCTTCAATTCTGGTGATGCTGATTCTGGAATTGATCTGTGGATAGTTTAAAAGCGCTTTGTCGTAATTATTTAAGAAGTAATGGTCTAAATAATAATGCTGATTGTCTTCATAATCAATCGCATTTAATTTAAAAGTATTTAAAACACCACCACCTTGCGCAACGATTGTTCGGGCTTCACCTTGCTGTTGAGAAAAAACTAAAGTTCCGTATGTTTTACCTAACTGAAATTCGGTCTTTAATCCAAATAAAGATTCAGATCCCCGAATTAAATTGGTAGAAAGCGGCATATTAACATTACCGAATTCGACTCTTTTAATAATTTTATCTTCTCCACCAGTTGTTTTATCGTTCAAACCTTTGGACTGTAAATCTTTCCAGGAACCTTTTGCCTGCCAAACCAAGTTCATTCGGTTTTCAAACGCGAAACCACTTTGAGTATCGTAGTTGGCTTTTAATTGAAGATTCTCCCCTACTTTACCCAACAATCCAAGTTGAATTCGCTGCTGAATATCAATAGCGAAATTGGTTCTGTTTTGAGGTAAAATTAATGGATTGTCGATTTTTTGATAAAGTCCGCCAATATCGAAAGAGGCAAAACCTTGCGGAATAATTTCAATTTTATTACCGCCAAAAATAGATTCGAATATTTTGTTTTTAATATTAACGCTTGGCAGTAAACCTTTTTTAATCGCTTCGGTTTGGTCTTTGCGATATCCTAGAGCGTTGGTCGAAGATTTTTCTTTATAATAATCACTCAGCTGATTGGTAAGCATGTACTGATTATATTCCTCGGAAGTCATTGAAACAGGATTTCCAACAACCATATTTCCAATTTTAGGATAGAGAATATACATTCCGCTGCCCACATCGTAAAATGCATCGTAGCGCATCGGGTTGGGCAAGGAAAAATCCTGCCTTACTGATGAACTGTCAGCGGGTTTTTCCTGGGCAAAAATACTTGCAAACGAAAAACACGTCAAAACTAAAACTAAAAATCTATGCTGAAAAAAACTATTCTTCTCCAAATGTTAAATATTTTTTAAAATTTGCTTCACCAGATCTTCTACTCGAAGATCAGGGTTCTGCTTCAGAATTCGGTCTGCAATCTTCTCACTCATCTTCTTGGAAATTCCCAAAACCTCTAATGCAGATAACGATTCTTCTTTTACTTTATTATTTACAAATGTAGAAATATTTTCCTCAGAAACATTGAATCTTTGGACTTTGTCACGTAAATCGATAATGATTCGCTCGGCTGTTTTTGTCCCAATCCCTTTTACCTTTTGCAGCATCGCGCTATTATTTGATAAAATGCCGGCTGAAATTTCATTTAAAGACAACGAGCTTAACATGATTATTGCCGAAACTGGGCCAACTCCGTTAACACTTATTAACAAATTAAACATCTCTTTTTCTAAAATTGTGTTAAAACCAAAAAGCAGATTAGCGTCTTCCCGTAGAATTTGTTGGATGTTTAAAAAGGTTTCTTTTCCTAAAACCAATTGTTCAGAAGTTTGCAAACTAACTCCAACTAAATACCCAACTCCCTGTACATCAATGACGACAGAGGTTGGATGAAGTTGTTGTACAATTCCTTTTAAAGAATAAATCATTTTGTGTGTTTTATAAGACGTTTTTAATTCAACCTAATACTTAATCCTGGTCTCTTCGCTGAGCATCCAAAACCGCAATTGTTGCAAGATTCACGATTTCATCAACGCTTGCACGCATTTGTAGTACGTGAACTGGTTGTTTTAAACCCATTAAAATTGGACCGACCACTTGTGCTACTTTTAGACCTCTGATGATTTTATAGGAGATATTGGCACTTTCAAGATTTGGAAAAACAAAAACATTTGCAGGAGTTGTTCCTAATTTCGAGAATGGATAATCTGAAAGATGATCACTGTTTAAAGCGAAATCCGGTTGAATTTCTCCATCAACGATCATTTTCGGGAACTTCTCGTGAAGAATAGAAACGGCCTTAGCTACTTTTTTAGAAGTCTCAGAAATTCCGGAGAAATTTTCAAAAGATAACATGGCGATTCTCGGTTCTATGGCGAAAGTTTTCACGGTCATTTCTGCCATTCTTGCAATATTTACCAAATCTTCAGAAGTTGGATTCTGATTGATCGACGTATCTGTAAAAAACAAAGGCTTCTTTTCCGTCATGATCATCATCATGGAGGAGATCTTGTCAACCCCTTTTTCTTTTTCAATAATTTTTAAGATCGGTTTTAAAGTCGAAGAATAATTCTTAGAGAAACCAACGATCAGCGCATCGGTATCACCATGCTTCAGCATTAACGGTCCGAAATAATCTCTTTGACGAACGTATCTTTTTGCTTTGTATTCGTTCATTCCTTTTCTCTCACGAAGTTTCCAAAGTGTTTCGCGATACTTCACTCTATTCTCTTCCTGATCATCGCCCATTGGATCTACGATCGGAACATTCAGTTCTATACCGTATTTCTTCATTTGCTCTTGAACATACTTTTTCTCACCGAGTAAAATAGGCTGTGCAATTCCTTCTTCATACAGAATCTGAGCTGCTTTCAGTACATTATATTCTTCAGCATTACCAAGCGTTACTCTTTTCGGATTAGAACGCGCTCTGTTCTGCATCATACGGATGAGTTTTTCATCACGACCCATTCTGTCTAACAGAGCATTTTCGTAATCTTCGAAATTTTCGATCGGTTTTCCAGCGATTCCACTTTCCATAGCTGCTTTCGCAACAGCAACAGAAACTCTCGTGATCAAACGGTTATCAAATGGTTTTGGAATAAAATATTCTCTAGAGAAGTTGAGACTTTTTAAATTATAAGCAAGAACAACGGCTTCAGGTACAGGTTCTTTGGCTAAATTTGCGATCGCATATACGGCCGCCAATTTCATAGCTTCATTAATTCCGGTTGCCTGAACATCAAGCGCTCCACGGAAAATATAGGGAAAACCTAAAACGTTATTCACCTGATTAGGATAATCGCTTCTTCCGGTCGCCATGATGGTGTCTTTTCTGGTTTTCATCGCCAGGTCATATTCAATTTCCGGATCTGGATTTGCCAAACCAAAAACGATTGGATTTGCTGCCATTGATAACAACATCTCTGATGTCATCACGTTTCCTTTAGACAAACCGATAAAAACATCAGCATTTTTTAAAGCATCTTCTAAAGTTTGAAGTTCGGTCTTCGCTACGAAATCTAATTTCTCTGGGGTCAAATTTTCACGATGATGATTAATGACTCCTTTAGAATCGCACATTAATACGTTTTCTTTTTTCAACCCAAGTTCTAAATAGAGTTTGGTACACGCAATTGCCGCAGCTCCTGCGCCATTTACAACCACTTTTACTTCGCCAATATTTTTGCCTGCAATTTCGAGGGCATTTAATAATGCTGCTGCAGAAATAATTGCTGTTCCGTGTTGATCGTCGTGCATCAAAGGGATATTCAGTTCATCTTTCAATCTTTGTTCAATATAGAATGCTTCCGGCGCTTTGATATCTTCCAGGTTAATTCCACCAAATGTTGGTGCAATTCCTTTCACGATTTCTATAAATTTATCTGGATCGGTTTCATCAATTTCGATATCAAAAACATTGATGTCTGCAAAGATTTTAAACAGAAGACCTTTCCCTTCCATTACTGGTTTTGATGCTTCCGCACCGATATTTCCTAATCCTAAAACGGCAGTTCCGTTGGAAATTACGGCTACTAAGTTTCCTTTTCCGGTATATTCGTAAGCGAGTTTCGGATCTCTTTCAATTTCTAAACATGGGATTGCTACTCCGGGTGAATAAGCAAGTGATAAATCTCTTTGAGAAGAGTGTGGTTTTGAAGGAATAACTTCGATTTTTCCTTTCGGTTCTACACTATGATAATCAAGGGCTGCTTGGTTAAAATTTTTCTCGTCTCTATTATTTTTTTTGGACATATAGTATGATTTTAATGAACGCATAAAGGTACGAAACCTCTAACGTTGTATGCAGTGAATAATTTTTAATAATAAGTAAGGAAGCTAGTTCAGATTCAAGATATATTTCTTGTGGTAATCAACTAAACTTTCAATGGGTTTTTGAACTACTTTTCCGATGGTTAAATTAAGTTCGGCCGCAGCAGCGCGGAGAATATCTTCATAAATATAAGAGATATAACCAATGAAATTAATTTCAATTTCACCAGATTCAGGATAAGGGAGCACTTGATAATCGAGAAAATTTTTCATTTCATCGAAAACCATATTTTGAAAATAAGGATGGCTTTTTCGTTCAGCAATAAAATGATTAAATTCTCCTAAGTATGCGTTAGCTCGAGGATTATGATACATATTTTTGATTGCATCTTCGATCTTGAGATTGTATTTCTTAATGAAATCTCTTTCCAGATCGGCAGGAAGTTTCTTCATAAAGAAACGTCGCAGCAAATGTTTTCCGAGAGCATTACCGCTTCCTTCATCACCGATTAAAAAGCCAAGAGAAGGCAAATCTATTCTGATATTTTCACCATCAAAAAAACAGGAATTAGAGCCGGTTCCTAAAATGCATACAATGGCTGGTTTTCCGTTATAAGCGGCATAAGCAGCGGCAGTCATGTCTTCCTTGATTCGAATCTCGGCGTGCGGAAATGATTTTATAAATTCAGCTTCTACTTTTTTTGCATTGGCTGCCGTACCACAACCTGAACCGTAAAAAAACACTTTTTCGATGTGATTTTTAACAAAAAATAAGTCTTCGTTTCTATCGATTTCCTGACCAATAAAATCAGGATTTATAATATTGGGATTGAAACCCAAGGTTGTTGTTTTCAAATGTGGTTTCCCGGAATTGTCAAGGATCACCCAATCACATTTGGTAGAACCGCCGTCTATTATGGCAATCATATAATAATGGTTTAATCTGCTAAAATATTAATTTAATTTCAATCCAATTTAGATTTGAAGAAATAATTGAAATTCCGCTGTCAAAAGGAGCCCAAAATAAAAAACGGACCAATGTCCGTTCTCTATTTTATCCAATCTTTATATTTAAAACTACTCTACTGCCAGCACTTCCAGAATTTCCGGAGCGAATTGCTTTACCGTAGTTTCTACTCCTAATTTCATCGTTGAAAAACTCATTGGGCAACCGTTGCAATTCCCATGAAGCTTCACCAGGACCGTTTGTCCCTGTACATCGATGAGTTCAATATCGCCGCCATCTTTATTCAGAAACGGACGAATGCTTTCGAGCGCATCCATCACTTTAGTTACCGTTTCTTCGTGTTTTATTTCTTTATTCATCGTTTTAATTCAAGCTTAATGTTATAATTACCCGTCAAAGAGAGAGAAATTATACTTTCTTATTTTTAGGAGAACAACCTGCCATGGTTGTAATTTTTACCGCTTCCGTTGCGGGAAGGTTTTTATTTCTCTCTACCAAACTTTCAATCATATTTTGAGTGGTCGTTCTATAGATCTCAGCAATTTTTGAATTTTCCTGTAAAGCTGCCGGTCTTCCAACGTCGCCAGATTCACGGATACTTTGTACCAAGGGAATTTCTCCTAATACAGGAATTCCTAAATCTTCTGCTAAAAACTGAGCACCTTGATTTCCGAAAATATAATACTTATTATCCGGTAATTCTTCTGGAGTAAAGTACGACATGTTTTCGATTAAACCTAAAACAGGAATATTAATACTTTCCATTTGGAACATTGCAATTCCTTTCTTAACATCGGCAAGCGCAACATGTTGTGGCGTACTTACGATTACTGCTCCTGTTACCGGAACTTCCTGAATAATGGATAAATGAATATCACCAGTTCCTGGAGGTAAATCGATTAAAAGGAAATCTAATTCTCCCCAAGCTGCATCACGAATCATTTGGTTCAAAGCTTTTGACGCCATTGGTCCTCTCCAAACTACGGCTTGATTGGCACCAGAAAAATATCCGATGGACAACATTTTCACGCCGTAATTTTCAATAGGTTTCATTAGACTTTTACCATCAACTTCTACCGTTATTGGTTTTGCACCTTCGGTATCGAACATCGTTGGAACAGAAGGTCCATAAATATCAGCATCTAAGATCCCAACTTTGAAACCCATATTTGCTAAAGTCACTGCCATATTCGCGGCAACAGTAGATTTCCCAACACCTCCTTTTCCAGAAGCAATTGCGATAATATTCTGAATTCCTTGAATCTGTTTTCCTTTGATCTGACTTTGCTGAATTTCCGATGGTTCGGGAGAAGCAATTTTTAATTTTAAAACGATTTCCTCACCAAATTCAGAAGCAAAAGCCTGTTTCATGGCCGCTTCTAATTTTTTCTTTTCGTGCATTGCTGGCGAATGCGCGGTCATATCGATATATACATCATTTCCCATTACCTGAAAATTCTGTACTAAATCATCTACTTCTATTTCTTTCAGAAAGGCCTGAACTTTATCTTTTGTCAACATAATTTTTTATCTAAATTGAGTGTCAAATTTACGCAAATTTTTGTTATTTAGAATGAGTAAAATCTATGATAAATATTACATTAGGAAAATCAACATTGTGAAAATTAATAATTTCTCCTTTGAAAACTGATCTCAATCTGCATAAGGTGAAATAAAAATAGGCACTTCATCAATTTTAATAACGATATTCTTTTTTTTGAAATCTTCTACTTTTTGATATTCAAATAAGATATTGGTTATGTTGTAATCATAATCAGGCGACAACTCTTCATCTTGCTCATAATTTAGAATATTCAACCAAGCATTCTTTTGCTCATTAAATTTATAGTTTAACAGCAGTTCTTCCGGACTTACATCAATTGAGTTATATAAAGGCGTAGAATACATTTTCTTCGGTGAAAAATCTGTCGAATTTGATTCAGAAATTAATGTTTTAAAATCTGCTTCAATTTCCTCGAGCGCGTTTTTTAAATCATCTTTCTCACTGTAAGTATCTTCATCAGAATAAAGCCTATCATTTCTATATTGATAATAAAACGGTTGATTATCATTTTTAACCCGCCAGTAAAAGCCAATAAAATCATTGAATTTTTCTTTGTTTTGAAAAGAATAAATCTCAGGTTCTTTGTTTCTTTTGCCATCATATTCGTAGGGGAAATAAGTAAAAGATATTTCATCGGAATTGCCTTTAGCACGATACACATAAGGAAAGGAAATATGACGATGTCCTGGTTTGAAAATTCTTTTAAATTCAGGGACAGGTTTTTTCAAAGGTCCGAAATGCAGAAGGGTTTCATCATCGTAAAAGCCGTAAGAGAGCATGATTTTCGAGCTGTCAGTAGCGTTTTTGTTATGCCGTCCGTAAAGCGTAAATTTTTCTTTTTCGTAATCGGGTATAAAGTAAACTAACCCTTTATCTTTTAATTCCCACTTTCCCGTAATCAAAGTAGCATAGCCAACCAATACAAAAGTTTGGTCTGGTTTCAGAAAATGAGTTCCACCTCGCAAACTATAAACTCCTACAATATCTTTCACAGATTGCGCATTGACCGCATTTAGAAAACCAAAAGTGATTAAATAGAGAATAAATATTTTTTTCATGGAATTTATTTTAGCAACAGTCTGATAATGTAAATTTATACTTTATCTTTTAATTGGGAAAATAGGTTCTTTAAAAACAGAAAAGCCAACTTCGCTAAAAGTTGGCTTTATTATTTAAATCAAAATCAATAATTCTCGTAAATTGTTTTCAAAATATTCTGATCATCTTCGGTGAAAGGAACTTTTCTTCTTGCCATTGCTAATTCCGCAACTTCGTAGGCTTTTTCTAATTTAAATTTTTCATCACCTTTCATTCCACCCCAAGAAAAACTGTCGATCAAGTTAGGCGGAAATCCATTTTTGAAAATGTTGGCGGCAACACCTACAACCGTTCCGGTATTAAATTGAGTGTTGATGGCTGCTTTCGAATGATCACCCATAATTAAACCAGCAAATTGTAATCCTGTACTCACAAATTTTTCGGCTTTATAATTCCACAATTTTACAATCGCGTAATTATTTTTAAGATTAGAAGAATTGGTATCTGCACCGATATTACACCATTCGCCGATCACAGAATTTCCTATAAATCCATCATGACCTTTATTGGTGTACCCAAAAATCACGATATTATTAACTTCACCACCAACTTTACAATGCGGACCAACGGTCGTCGCGCCATAAATCTTGGAACCTAAATTAAATTTCGAATCATTGCAAAGTGCTATTGGACCACGAAGATTACAACCTTCCATCACTTCGGCATTTTTTCCGATATAGATTTTTCCAGTTTTTGTATTTAAGGTTGAAAACTCAATTTCGGCTCCTTCTTCAATGAATAGATCTTTGGCGTCTCCCAGAAAACCATTGGTTGAAGAAAGTTCTGCAGAAGCTCTTCCGTTTGTAAGCAATTCAAAATCGAAATCGATCGCTTTTTCATTGTAGGTAAACAGATCAGTTGGGTGATTAAAAAACAAAACCTCTTCTTCAATATCTGTCATTTTACTGATCTGATTTAAAGAAAAGTTTTCCATATTGATTCTAACCGCGAGTAATTCATCTTTGTAAACCAAAGCTTCTCCTAACTGCAAATCTTTAATTTGATTTAAAAAATTCTCGCTCGGCAAAAAATTGGGAACAATAAACAAACTTTCCTTGAGCTCGTATTTTTTAAATTTTTCCTGTAAATAATCTTCGGTCAAGTATGAAACCTCTGAAGAATCTAACAATTTCTGCCATCTTTCTGAGAAGGTCAAAATTCCGCAACGCATTTCTGCGACAGGTCTTGTAAATGTGAGAGGTAAGAAATCTTCCCAAAACTGGGCATCTGAAAATACGAGTTGCATAGGTTATAATTGATGATTGATAAATAATATATTATAATTGTTACCACATTAAGTACTTATTTTTTTCAACCACAAAGTCACAAAAGAGTGCTTTATAGATGAATTAATAAAAGTTCACAAAACGTAAAATCTAAAGATTTTCGCAGCTTCATGTTTTCTTAAAGAGGAAATCTTACAATCCCAATCAATTTAATTTTGTGACTTTGTGATTTGAAAGTTTTTAAACTTCATCGCCTGCGACATGTGTAAAACAAATTTACAATAAAAAAAGTCTCTCAAAAAAATTGAAAGACTTTAATTATCGTTAAAATTCAAAAATTACTTTGAGAATTTTTTGTACTTATTCATGAATTTATCAACTCTACCTGCAGTATCAACTAATTTCACTTTTCCGGTATAGAAAGGGTGAGAAGTTGAAGAGATTTCCATTTTGATTAATGGATAAGTTGAACCTTCATATTCAATTGTATCTTTTGTATCTGCAGTAGATTTGCAAAGAAACATCTCGTCGTTACTCATATCTTTGAAAACAACAAGTCTATAATTTTCTGGGTGGATTCCGTTTTTCATAACTTATTTTATTATTAATAATTAAAGC
>NZ_JBGZYM010000050.1:0-5609 GCF_041824135.1 Kaistella sp.
AAACACATCAGGCAACAAGGTATTTCTACGAGCGGGTATGAAGTTTTCATCGAAGATTTTCGCAGTTAATTAAGTTTTTAGCAAGTAGAAAGTTTTCTTATTTTTAGCCCGCCTGCAGAAATACCCAACCGTTATGTGCAATTTTACCCAAAAATTCGTCTCACAAAAAACAATGACAAATTGAATGGATAGACAAACGAAACTAATTGTATTTTTTTTCTGCCTGATTAAACTCTCTCTTCATTTAATTGCTGACTATCATTCAGGTTTTCAAGGGGATGAGCTAATTCACATCGAAACGGGAAACCATTTAGCTTTTGGATATATGGAATTTCCGCCTTTAATTTCCATCGTTGCTTTTATCCAAAATGTATTTAACTCGGACTCTGTATTTGTACATCATCTGTTTCCACATTTATGTTCAATACTAATTATGTTTTATGTTGCCAAAATTGTTCTTTTTTTAGGCGGAAAAGAAAAGGCTCTAATCTTAGCTTTGTTGGCTATAATTATTGCCCCGGGCTTTGAACGTTCTCAACAATTATTTCAGCCTGTGGTTTTTAGTCAGCTGTTTTGGACTATAAATTTTTACTATTTTTTAGTGTACAGCAAAACCTTAGAAAACAAAAATTTATGGCTTTTGACAATTTTTTCAATCATTGGATTTTTGTTCAAATATGATAGTTTGTTCTTTATTTTTGGATTAAGCGGTCTTCTGTTTTTCAAAAAGACAAGAAATGCATTGATACAGCAAAAATTCTGGAAAAATATTCTCGTTTTTTTATTGGCAATAAGCCCTAATATTCTCTGGCAATTTCAGAATAATTTTCCGTTTTTTCAGATGATGCACAGGCTTAAAGAAACACAATTAGAGAAACTAAATAGTGCGGAAATTATTACTGATTTATTCATATCTATCAATCCGCTAAATTCTATTTTTATTTTACTACCAGCTATTTTATTTTTTATCTTAACCAAAGAAAAGTTTTTAAAAATTATAGGAGTTGGTGTTCTTTTGTCTTTTATGGCACTTCTAATTAATAAAGGTAAAGCGTATTACTTTTATCCAATTATTCTTACCCTTATTCCGTTTGGAGCTGTTTTCTGGCAAATATTTGTTTTCAATAAAAAAAGATGGATTTTTTATCCTTTGACAATTATTTTACTATTTGGAGCAATTTTAATTCCTTTTGGAATGCCAGTCTATTCATTAAACAAATATATTCAGCGTGTTTATCCTTACGAGAAATTAGAAATAGACGGCGGAAGTTATGGGATTAAGTTTGACGAATATTATTCTGGCCAAAAATGGGAAAAAACACTTTCCGCAATAAAAACCGTTTATGACAGTCTGCCTTCCAATGAAAAAACCGAAGCTCTAATTTGGGCAAAGCATTATTCACAAGCTGGAATTTTAAAATTAAAAAAAGAAAAATACAATCTTCCTAATGCATTTTCCTATCACGGTAGTTTTTACATTTGGTCGCCAAATCAAGGAGAAATTCCCAAAACGATAATTGCTTTCAGAGAAAGTAAAGAAGACGGAAAAAGTTTCTTTGAACCTTATTTTGAAAGTGTAATTCCTGTCAAGACAATTTATAACTCTTATGCTAAAAAGGAAGATGAGTTGTATCAAACTATCTTTATTTGTAAACAACCTAAACAAGATTTTAAACAACTAAAACAACAATTCAGTAAAAGAATATTTGAATAAAAAAACTGCACATAACAAGGTATTGCCAAAAGCGGGACAGAACGGCTTCGATTGGACATTTGTGCAAGGTTCAACTTTCGTTCTTCGATTGAACTTTTGCGCTAAAAACCCCCGCCTTCGGCAATACCCAAACCGTTGTGTGCAATTAAACTTTTATAAGCGCAGTAATTTATAATTTTATCTTTTTAAATGTTATTAAATATGCTATACAACATAATTAACATTCACCGCAGTCTTTTCTGTATTCTAACAGTTTCAATAATGTCTTGTGGGACAACATCGAAAAACATAAAGAGTTCTGAAGTTGAGCCATTTACAATTGTAGTTGAAAGAACTAATGATGAAATGAAGTTAACCTGCACTAATGGATGTTCATGGAAAGATTTGAAATTTAATATCAAAGAAAATCAAAATGCACAGGCAATCGATGAAAATGGAATGACTACTTTGCTCGAAAGTTCAAAAGCATCTGGATTTCTTTTTACTATTGAAACTACTCAAAAAGAGATAAGTCTTAAAGGGCTGAAAGGAACATCTTGGAAAGAATTAAAATTTAATTGTTTGGAAAATCATTGTAAGCAAACATTGAATCATAATGGAATGTCTGGAAATAACTAACCAGATTATTGGAGAATACTTTTAATGTAAATCACTGCACACAACATTGCATTGGCGTTATGGCGGCTGAAGAAATTTAATTCAACATTTTACAAAAAATCATCTTCGGTTCTGGCTTGAAGTTTTTTAATTAAGCTTTTGTAATTACAATCAACTTTATATCTTTAATCAGCATTGGTTCCGGCGAGAAGGAATTCTATTATCGCCACATCGCCAATGCTTCAACGTTGTAGCACATTTTAAAAGATATTATGAAGAAATCACAATTTTCTAACCAAACAGTTTATTGGACGATTATTGCAATTGTGGGCGGATTAATGGCGTGGAATCTATTTGCGACGGTAACATCCGGAAAACTGATTGGATTTCTTCCCGTAATAATTGAAGCAGTTTTACTAGCGTTAATTTTGACAAAGAATCAATACGCTAAAATTGGAATTAAGGCGTGGGTAATTATTTTTTTAATTATTGCTAATTGTCTTCAGTTTATTGGACGATTGTTGAAAGATGCAGTTGATAATTTTGTGAACTTCAATTCCCTTCATTACATAACGACTGGATTTGTCGTTCTTGTTGGTATTATCATTTTTATTTATGTGAATAAAACTGTAACAGTTATAGAAATTGAAAAGTAAAAACGTGCTACAACAAGCTATTTCTACAAGCGGGTATGAAGTTTTCATCGAAGATTTTCGCGGTTAATTCAATTTTTAGCAAGTAGAAAGATTTCGTATTTTTAGCCCGCCTGCAGAAATACCAAACCGTTGTACGCAATATTTTCACAACTGCCGATGATTGAATCACTACTCCAAAATATTGAGAACGTAATTAAAGTTTCCGAAGACTTAAAAGCAAGAATTATATCAATATCGAAAGCTGAAATTGTAAAAAAAGACAAATTCATACATCGTCCAAACAAAGTATGTGATAAAACATATTTCATAAGCTCTGGACTAATCCGAATTTATTATGAAAAAGGAGAAAAAGAAGTAACAGACAATTTTGCCGCAGAAAACGAGTGGATTACTTCTATTTATAGTTTTATGAAAAATGTTCCTGACAACTGTTACATTCAAACATTAGAAGATTCCGAGCTTATCGCAATCAATATTTACGAACTCGAAAAATGTTTTGCGGATTTTCCTGAAATGGAAAGATTTGGAAGAATACTTATCTCTAAATATTTTGTTGAACAATCTGAAAGAATAATTTCCTTACAATTTCATACTGCAAAGGAGAGATACGAATATTTTTCAAAACAATCGGCGAATAAATTAGGTAGAGTTCCTTTGGGAATGCTTGCAAGCCACTTGGGAATTACACAAGAAACATTGAGCCGAGTAAGAGCCGAAATCACTTTTTGATATACATCAAATTGACTTATTTAATTTACCGATAAATTTGTTTCAAAAAATGAAATGAATAATAAAGGATTTGCATTTTCAGGAATTGCTTCTGCATTTTTGCTTGGGACTACTTACTTTGTAATGGCAAATATGCGTCCTGAATACAGTTTTAAATATAAAGCAATCAGTGAATTAGGCTCTCTCGATGCTCCTAATTTATGGTTTTGGAATATTTTGGGATATATCATTCCCGGACTATTAATTGCAATGTTTTCAATCGGACTTTATAAATATTCTGCCAAAAATATTAATTCAAAAATCCCTTATTATGGTCTTATTTTAAGTGGTCTATTTATGACTCTTTCCGGAATTTTCCCCGCTGATATGGAGAACAGAAAATCAACTACAACTATATTGCATATGATTGGGAGTTACGGAAGTTATATTTCATTTCTTTTTACGGCATTTACTTATCCCAAAATATGGAAGAAAAATACGAATTGGCAACCTCTTATAAAACCTACACTAATTTGTGTTTGGCTGACTATAGTTTTTGGTTCTTGGTATCTCTTTTTTCCAAACATTCCGTCTGTAGGACAAAGAATTGTTTTCCTATTTTATTTTCTATGGATCGTTATATCTGCAATAAGATTATACAAAACAAAAACACAATAATACTGCGTACAATAACTAAGCTTTCGTCTTGTCCGCAGGACACGAGATGAAAGCCTGTTGAACGGAACCTCCGGTGGCTTTTTCTCCCCACTTGGTAACCTTATGGGGTTATCGTTTCTAGAATCTAGAAAAATAGTGCAGTTTTTTAGAAGGACTGCTTTTTTTGTGGCGTTTGGTAGCCTTTAGAAGGTCTACGTACTGAGTTATTAAAAATCTACCTCTCCAGAAAAATATTAATTACAATTGCAGAAAACAATAGTCGGAAAAAACATATCTTAGTGATTAGAAATAAGTCTTACGAATATCAGACAAATACCTACCAAATACGTTGTATTTGTCTAACGGAGTAAGACATATAAACAAGTTATGCGTCAGCATCAAACGACGGAAATATAATCATAAATAATTTATGGCATTTTTATTTTTTCTTTTCTTTCTAGTTCCATTGACGGGAATAATGATTTTCGTCTGGTGGAAAACAAATAATAAGGTTTTCGGAAAAGTAATCGGATACTTCTGGCTTTCCGTGATTGGATTAATTATTTTATCTTTAGTAGTGGAAAAATTAACGGCGAAAAAAATATTAAAAAAGAAAGACTATTACGGACAGTACATTATCGACAGAGACTTTTTCCCAGGTAAACAGGCGGATTGGCAATATGAAACTTTTCGATTTAAAATTAATAATGATAAAATTTATTTTTATGTTACAAATCATGACAAAATAGTAAGAACTTTTAGTGGTACAATTTCAACAACAGCACCATATGGTTCAGAAAGACTTATAATAAATATGGAGCAACCGACAATTCATGTATTAAAAACTAATCCAACAGTTTATAGAAACGCTTGGAGTTTTTATTTAGTTTTCCATTCCGATAAATTTAATAATATGTACTTTAAAAAAGGAAATTGGAAACCCATAAATTGAATAAATTTTAAAAAGCCGAACGCATAACATCGTATTGGCAATAGTGCGGAGGAATCGCAAGTTTAAAGATTTTAGAAGTTCCGAAGATTAGTTTATACTAAGAAAGTTTCCGCGTTAAAGCCGCACCATCGCCAATACGCGAAACGTTGCCTGCTATGTTATGAAAATTGTATTTCAAATATTGTTTTTAGTTTTTATTTTAAGTTCTTACCAAAGTAAAGGACAAAAAATCCCTGTGAATATGGAGATAAAGTTAGAAAACGCAAATCCTATTGCTCAAAAAATAATGTCGGAAGATTTCTTTTATGATGTAACCGACGAATTT
>NZ_JBGZYM010000051.1:0-12967 GCF_041824135.1 Kaistella sp.
AAAAAAAATTACGATTTTATGATGCTTGATTCATAAATATTCATATATTTGAGTGTTGTGCGATATTTTACAAAACATCATGTTTAAATTAATTTCTCCTAAAAATACTAATGAAAAATATTCTTTTAGAAGTCTACGACTTTATAAAAAATCCTAACGACCAAAGAATCAAAAATTGGAGTTTAGAATTAAATGTAAAGTATTTATTATACATTTTATTTTTTAAATTTATTATCGCAGCATTAATATATATTCCATTAATTTATTTCCTAGATAAAATTGAGCCATTAGTATACGAAACAAGAATTGATTATAAATCTAACACATTTTTACAGGTGTTAGTTGTCACCTCTATTTTAGTACCAATTGTTGAAGAATTCATTTTTAGATATTTATTACGTTATAATAAACTCTTTTCCATAATAATTAATAAAGATAAATGGAACATTATATTTAAAATACTTGTCTACACATCAATTTTTATTTTTGGATTTGGTCATAGTAGTAATTATGAAAATAATTCTACGCTTTTTTACTGTATTTTACCTATTTTAATTTCAACTCAACTTATTGGAGGAGTTTTTCTAACATTCTTAAGAGTGAGGTTTAATCTTTTAACATCTATCGTATTACACGTTTCATGGAATGGGTTACTGTCAATAATACCATTTGCAATCACAATTTTTGAAAAACCATACGAAAATTCTTCTCAAAACCATACTTTAATTATTGAATATTTGAATTACAATACTAATAAACTACAAAAATTCCAAATTGATTCCACTTCTAATAGAATTTTTAAAATAGATATCGAAGAATATTCCTTTAACCATATTTTAGATAGTTTGTATCAGTTCGAAAGGAATAAAGAAGACGTCTTAATAAATATGAAATTAGAATCGAAAAAAGGAATAACTAAAGAAGAACTTAAAGAGTTACTATCCGATTACGAGAAAAGCGAATTGCAATAGAAAAACATCGCACAACATCGGTTTTGCAAAAGCGGGGGTGAATTTCTCTTGCGTTGAAAGTTTCGTCATTATTAGTCGCAAAAAACCATTTCGTTTTTTATTTTTTTGTAATTTTGAAAAAACGAAAATGGTTTTTGCTTGGTGCAGTTTTAATAGAAATTTTAGGTGTAAAAGCCCCGCCTTCGCAAAGCCGTTTCCCGTTAGCGGCTATATTACGACTGACCGTGATAAAATAAATTGTATATTTGCAGACACGAACAATCAAGTAAAGACAAAATGTAAAAAATAATTTCTTTCAGACATATCAGAACAACAATCGCAAAGCGGTTGCTGTATTGTTTCATCTTTAACGAAAGAAATTATGTTGATTTTACAAAACATTTCATATACACACCCAAGCAAAGATTTACTGTTTAGCGATATCAATTTAACAGTAAACAATAACGAAAAGAAAGCCTTAATCGGTAACAACGGAGTAGGAAAATCTACTTTGTTCAAAATAATTACGAACGAACTTCAACCTTCAAGCGGACAAATAAACGTTGAAGACGAGCCGTATTATGTTCCGCAAATTTTCGGACAATTCAATCATTTGACAATAACACAAGCATTGCGAATTGAAGAAAAATTGAACGCTTTGAAAGAAATTTTGAACGGAAACACAAGCGATGAAAATTTCAATTTGCTCAATGACGATTGGACAATAGAAGACCGTTGCAAAGAAGCACTGAGCTATTGGCAATTAGACAATTTGGACTTATCACAAAAAATGGAAACATTAAGCGGAGGGCAGAAAACAAAAGTTTTTTTGGCGGGGATTTCTATTCATAAACCCAAATTAGTTTTGTTGGACGAACCAAGCAATCATTTAGACATTTCGGGTAGACAACTTTTATACAATTTCATCCAAACAACAAAAAGTTCTTTAATTGTTGTTAGTCACGACAGAAAATTACTCAATCTTTTGGACAACGTTTGCGAATTGAGCCGAAACGGAATTAAAGTTTATGGCGGGAATTACGATTTTTACAAAGAGCAAAAGCAAATTGAAAACAACGCCCTAAATCAAGACATTCAAAATAAAGAAAAGGCGTTGCGAAAAGCCAAAGAAAAAGAACGGGAAACAATAGAACGACAACAAAAATTAGATAGTCGTGGAAAAGGAAAACAAGAAAAAGCAGGTGTTGCCCGAATAATGATGAATACTTTGCGAAACAACGCAGAAAATAGCACATCAAAATTGAAAAGTGTTCATACAGAAAAAATCGGTGGCATTTCACAAGAGTTACAAGAACTTCGTTCTTCGTTGCCCGACATTGACAAAATGAAGTTCGGTTTTGACAATTCAGCTTTACACAAAGGAAAAATTTTGTTCACGGCAACAAACCTCAATTTTGCTTATACCACTCAACCACTTTGGAACGAGAACTTGAATTTTCAAATTACAAGTGGTGAACGAATTGCATTGAAAGGACAAAACGGTTCTGGAAAAACAACTTTGATAAAACTTATTTTAGGCGACATTGAACTACAAACAGGAACAATTTACCGAGCGGACAACAAAGCTGTTTACATTGACCAAGACTATTCTTTGCTTGACGACCAACTAAAAGTTTTCGAACAAGCCCAACAATTTAACGTTTCCGCATTACAAGAACACGAAATCAAAGTCAGATTAAATCGCTTTTTATTTACGAAAGACGATTGGGATAAATCTTGTAGTGCTTTGAGTGGTGGCGAAAGAATGCGTTTGTTGCTTTGCTGTTTGACAATTAACAGCAAGTCGCCAGATATTATTATTTTTGACGAACCAACAAATAATTTAGACATTCAGAATGTTGAAATACTAACGGCAGCAATAAATGAATATCAAGGGACAATAATTGTTGTATCGCACGATGAAACATTTTTGACACAAATAAACATAGAACGAAAATTTGAACTATAACAGAAAATACAGCCGCTAACAGCAGTTTGGCAAAATGGCGGGTTTAGTGCTAAATTCAACGGCAGTTCTTCGATTGAACTTTTGTGCAAAACTGAACATTTGTGCTTCGATTTCCGCCACTTCGCCAAGCTGCAAAACGTTAGCAGAAATTTTATAAAAACTATCGTCTTAAAAGAGTGAAAAATAACTATAAAAGATTTTTATCAATGAATAAATTTTTACCTGTTGTGCATTTAGGAATTAAAAAATAAAAAAGATTGTTCAAGTGACTTAAAAGTCGTATATTTAATTGAGTACCAATCGATTAAATAAATGAACAATCTCATTCAAAACTACAAAATTATTTTAGAAGAATTGACAAAAACCTGCAAACATATTGAAACAAGCAAGCAGATCAGGGTTCCCAAAATGTCCGATCTGGAGCTTGTCGCACTTAATATTACCGCAGAATATATGTCGATCAACTCTGAATTACAGTTGTTTAGGTGTATTTCGGGAACAGATTTGGAGGGAAAAATTGAAAGAAGTGTCTACAATAGGAGAAAAAGAAAACTTTTTTCTTACATCGAAAAAATCAGAGAGACTTTGAGTAGAAAATTTTCAGAGTTTACCGATGTTTTTATTGTCGATTCCACGCCTATCGAAGTCTGTAAAATCAGCCGGGCAAACCGTTCCGCAATCTGTTCCACCGATGAAATAAAACCTTCGTTCGGGTATTGCGCAGCACGGAAAACAAGGTATTTCGGCTTCAAACTTCATGCGGTTTGCGACAAAAATGGAGTCTTTCATTCTTTTGATTTTTCGCCCGCCAATGTTCACGATGTGAACTATCTGCACGACATTAAAGAAAATTTCAGAAACTGTCTGTTAATCGGGGATAGAGGTTATATCAGCAAAGAATTACAGGTGGATTTGTTCAACTATTCCAAGATTAATCTTTCAGTTCCGATGCGTAAAAACCAGCATAACTTTGTGGAGTTTTCGAAGGCGAAATCAAGAATGAGAAAACGGATTGAGACCAACCTATCACAACTGTGCGGACAGTTCACAATCAACATCAACTTTGCTAAAACCTTTAAAGGACTGGCAACAAGAATAGTGTCAAAAATAACTTCTTTTACGATGATCCAATATCTCAATTTTTTCATCTTTAAAAGAAGTTTAAACAAACTAAAAATTAATCTGTGCTAAATGCACAACAGGTAAATTTTTATATTTTTATCCAAACTATAAAATTAAAAAAAATGAAAAAGACATTTAATTTAGTATTGCTATTTGTATGCTTTATTACTTTAAGTTCGTTTGAAAAGCAAAAACCATTTGATGGAAAACCAACTTTTGTATTTCAGAGTTCTTGCGACGCAAGTCAAAATCTTGACGAAACTTGTAGAAGTTTTATTGGAAGATGTAGAAAAGGTGGAATTAATTCAGAATTCCCAGGTCAATTCTATGATGTAAAAATTAGAGAAGTAAAAAATGGCACCTCTGCGGATCACAAAAAGGCTTGGAAATTATTAAATGACAACAGATTTAAAAAATAATATTATGAAAAAATATTTCGGAATAGTTCTTTTGAGAACCAAAAATGAAACGACGAATAACTGCAGTTTTGAGGAGACATATTTGTCTATAAAGTCACAAAATATAGATGAAGCAAGGACTGTTTTAGAAGAATATGGAAAATCTTGTGAAACTACCTACAAAAATCAGAATGAAGATGTAATTGTTGTAAATTTTGAAAAAATAATTGATGTTAACGAATTTTTGAGGGAAGAAACACAAGAAAAATATCAAGAATTATATTCAAGAAATTTTCAAGATATAGAGTCATATTCTAAGTTTGAAAAACTTTATAGCCAATAAAAAAACTTCTGCTAACATCGGTTTTGCAAAAGCGGGGGTGAAGTTCCCTTGCGGTGAAAGTTTTGTAAAATTTATCCGCAAAAAACCATTTCGTTTTTTTTATTTTTTGTAATTTTGAAAAAACGAAAATAGTTTTTGCTCAGTTCGGTTTTTAATAGAAAGTTTCGGCTTTCTTAGCCCCGCCTTCGCAAAGCCGTTTCCCGTTATGCGACATTTCAAAAAAAACGCGTCAATGAATGAATATTTAACTTACAAGAAAAATTTATACGAAATAATTGAATTGTGGAGTTCTGCTGAAAAACAACTTGAATTTCAAAAGGAGGTTCCTATTGCTCAAGTCTCACACGAATTATTTAATGATTGGGATGCATATTATGCAAATGGAATTGACTTTGAGAAATTCTTGACTGAAAAAGAAATTAAACTATTTAAAGATTTTAATAATACAATTAATAAAGTTTGTGATTCCACGCCTCAAATTCTACCTGAAATTTCTGAATTTATAAATACTGCTGAATGGAAAATCGTGAATGAAAAAGCAAAAAAAATTCTTGGAAACCTTAAATCTTAAAAGAAATGTCGCATAACATAGTATTTGCAAAAGGCGGGGTTGAAGTTATAATAGAACTATCAGTTGCATTTAGTCGCGACTTGCTTTTCATATTGTATTTTTTTGTAATTTAACAATCTGAAAAAGCAATTTGCTTCGTTCGGTCGAAATTGAACTTTCAGTTAAATTTAGCCCGCCCTTCGCAAATACTTTTTCCGTTAGCGGTAATTTTACCGAGCCAATCGTGTATAAAGGAACACTAACGAATAAATAAATAAATGAAAATAATTAGACGACATTGGTATAATATTTGAAATTCTCTTGCAACAGCAGTTTAACAAAATAGCGACCCCGAAAAGTTTTACGAGTAGGATAATATAAATTTTTAAAAAAAATCACTACTAACCGACTAAAATTCAATTAAAATAGTCGTTTTAAAAAAAACAGGAGCCATCTCGATTGAGTTAGCTCCTTTTTTCATATTTTGGTTTTACCACAAATCAAAAATATGAGTGCTAAAAATACAGAAAAGAATTTAGTCGGTCAGCCAATATTCAAACAAATATTGAAATTTATTCCCCGCAATAAATTTGACCTACTTGTTAACAAACATAAGTCAGACCGCTATTACAAGACATTTGACTCCTGGAGGCATCTCAGTACGATGCTATTTGGAATCTTTAGTCGCTGTGATTCTATGGGTGAAATCTGCGACGGAATGCAGGCTATGGCAGGTAAGCTTAATCATTTGGGTATGGAAAAATCACCCGCTAAGAGTACGGCTAGCGACGGTCTGCGTGGCCGCGATAACGAATTCTTTAAGGATATCTACTTCATGCTACTGGCTCATTTTAAAGAAACTTTGTCGGTCAGCCGGATTGATAATGTATCTTTTTCGAAACTTTTCATCTTCGATAGCAGTACAATCAGGTTATTTTCAGACATTATGAAGGGAGTAGGACGAAACCCAAAGAATGAGGGAAAAAAGAAAGGGGGACTGAAAGTTCACATGATGATTGATGCCCATAGTGACACACCAGAATTTGTTAAAATAAGTGAAGCCAAACTTCACGACAAGAATTTTTTGGAATATCTAAATTTAGCTGCTCATAGCATGATTGTTTTTGACAGAGCTTACAACCATTATCTACAATTTGCAAGATGGACAGCACAACAAGTAAATTTCGTTTGTAGATTGAAGAAAAATGCAGTTTATCAGGTCCAGGAAGTTCTATTCCAAGAAGACTTACTGAACGATGAGCAGGGTGTTTTATGCGAAGAACACATTCATCTCGCTTACAAGGAAGGCAATCAAGAAAAGACATTATGCCTGCGCAAAGTAAGATATCGCGATGAAAAGGGAAGAATGTATGATTTTATTGCCAATAACTTTGAAGTCAGCAGAGAGGAAGTCGCTTTTCTTTATAAGCTTCGTTGGAATATTGAGCTACTCTTCAAAAAATTAAAGCAAAATTTCCAGTTACATTACTTTTATTCAGAAACCGAAAACGGCATCAAAACACAGATTTGGTGTACCTTAATCGCCCAATTACTATTGCAGGTCTTAAGAGTGAGATCGGAAAGCAAAAAGGCATTCTCCACCATGGCCGCTCTTATTCGAATCCACCTTATCAGCTATCTAGAGCTATTTTGGATGGTGGAAAATTGCAGGAGAACCTATGTCAAAATCCACAAAAAGAAAAAACCTCCCGCTATACAAACCGAATTGTTCTAAAATAGGGGGAGGTAGGTTTTTGTAGATTCAAAAATACATACTGATAAACAGTGTGTTATAGGTTTTTATTGACTAAAAAAAATTTTACCCGTTTGGTAGTGAAAAAATATCTTAACTTCGTAACATTATATTCCATTTAACATATTGAAACATGAAACAATATTTAGATTTACTAAAGCACGTATATACCACAGGTGTGGACAAAACAGATAGAACGGGTACAGGTACACGCAGTGTTTTTGGTTATCAAATGCGTTTCAATCTACAAGAAGGTTTTCCGATTATTACGACTAAAAAACTGCATTTGCGTTCGATTATCCATGAATTGATCTGGTTTTTGAAAGGTGAAACAAACATCAAATACCTAAAAGATAATGGAGTAAGCATTTGGGATGAATGGGCAGATGAAAACGGAAATCTAGGACCTGTTTACGGTTCACAATGGCGTTCTTGGCCTACGCCAGATGGCAGACATATCGACCAGATTACTCAGGTAATTAATCAATTAAAGAATTCACCTGATTCGCGTCGTATCATCGTATCCGCTTGGAATGTCGCGGAAATCGAAAACATGGCTTTGCCGCCTTGTCACGCTTTCTTCCAGTTCAACGTAGCACCAGTACAACCAGAAAAAGGAATTTTGAAACCACAACTTTCGTGTCAGCTATATCAACGCTCTGCGGATATTTTCTTGGGCGTTCCTTTTAATATTGCTTCTTATGCCCTATTGACGATGATGGTCGCACAAGTTTGTGATATGGAAGCTGGTGAATTTATACATACGTTTGGGGATGCGCATATCTACAGAAATCACTTCGAGCAAACAGAATTACAATTGTCTCGTGAGCCAAAACCACTTCCTACCATGAAAATCAATCCAGAAGTAAAAGATATTTTTGATTTCAAATTTGAGGATTTTGAGTTGGTGGATTATGTATTCCATCCACATATCAAAGCTCCTGTAGCGATTTAACTCTTAATGGTTGATGGTAAATGATTAATGATGTATAAATGAGAGAGAATATCATTAAAACCATCAGTTTTGAATTTGCGGTCAGAATCGTGAAGCTTTCTCAGTATTTGCGTGAACAGAAAAAAGAATTTGTACTGAGTAAACAATTAATTCGCTCAGGAACGAGTGTTGGTGCTATGGCTCGAGAAGCAGAACATGCGGAATCAAAGTCTGATTTCAAACATAAAATGAGTATTGCAGAAAAAGAAATCAACGAAACTATATACTGGTTGGAATTATTGAAAGAGACGGATTATCTCACAGATGAACAATTTGAAAGTATAATGAATGATGCGATAAAAATCATTAAGCTGATTACATCCATTATAAAAACAACGAAAGCAAATATGAGTTAATGTGAGTTTAAACCTTACAATTAACCATTAATAATTAATAATCAATGAGTGATACTAAAATAACATTAATCGTAGCTGCTGCGGAAAACAATGCCATCGGCAAAGACAACCAAATGTTGTGGCATTTGCCGAATGATTTTAAGTATTTTAAGAAAAATACATTAGAGCATTCGGTGGTGATGGGGCGCAAGACTTTTGTTTCCATTGGGAAACCACTTCCAGAGCGTCGCAATATTATTTTGACACGTGATATGAACTACAGCCACGAAGAAGTAGATGTAGCGAATAGCGTACAAGAAGTATTAAACTATTGCCGTGACGAGCGCGAAATCTTTATTCTCGGTGGTGCAGAAATCTACAAGCAAACTTTGCCTTTAGCAGATAAAATCTTGTTGACACGAGTACACACAACTATTGATGGCGATGCGTATTTTCCAGAATTATTAGACCACGAATGGAAATTAATAAGCGCTGAAAAGCACGAAAAAGACGAAAAACACGCTTTTGATTATACGTTCGAAGTATACGAAAGGGCGTAACTATATATAACTTTCCTTCCAAAAGCATCTCCCACATACTTTTGGAAGGGAAGATTTTTAAAGACCAATTATTAAACTATAACTCTGTATTATGTCTCAAAATATTAAGACTACATCCGGACAACTTTATCTTGATAAAGATTTTAGTGTTGAATTAAATTTTAAATTATGGAGTACAAAAGGTGCAAGATTTGTTGCAAGTCATCGTATGAAAATAATTAATAGACTTTCATCATACTCTATTGGATTTTTGTCTGCATATGTTATAATTTTAGGATTATTAAGTGTTTTCGAAATAGATTCCACATTGGACATTTCTTCCAAAGAATATGCTTTTGTATCAACCGCACTTTCAATTTTAATTCTGGTTTTTAGTCAATTAGAGGGTTATAATGATTATAGATTAAGAGCAGAAAAATTTCATGATTGCACTTTAGAAATTAGCGATTTATATAATGAATTAAGATATTTGAAAACGAGTGAAATGACTCCAAAACAAATAAACAAATTATCTGAAGACCTTTCAAAAAAATATGGTATAGTTCTTAAGAAATATGAAAACCACAAGTATATAGATTTTCTTAAATTCCAAACAACAAAAAATGATTATTTTAAATTGCATTGGACAGAAATTTTTATCATTAAAATCACTACTAACCGACTAAAAATCAATTAAAATATTCGTTTTAAAAAAACAGGAGCCTTCTCGATTGAGTTAGCTCCTTTTTTCATATTTTGGTTTTACCACAAAATCCAAATATGAGTGCTAAAAATACAGAAAAGAATTTAGTCGGTCAGCCAATTTTCAAACAAATATTGAAATTTATTCCTCGCAATAAGTTTGACCTGCTTGTAAACAAACATAAGTCAGACCGCTATTACAAGACCTTTGACTCCTGGACCCACCTCACTACGATGCTATTTGGAATCTTTAGTCGCTGTGATTCTATGGGTGAAATCTGCGACGGAATGCAGGCTATGGCAGGTAAGCTTAATCATTTGGGTATGGAAAAATCACCAGCTAAGAGTACGGCTGGCGACGGTCTTCGTGGCCGCGATAACGAATTCTTTAAGGATGTTTACTTCATGCTACTGACTTATTTTAAAGAAACTTTGTCGGTCAGCCGGATTGATAATGTGTCTTTTTCGAAACTTTTCATCTTCGATAGCAGTACGATCAGGTTATTTTCAGACATTATGAAGGGAGTAGGACGAAACCCAAAGAATGAAGGAAAAAAGAAAGGGGGGCTGAAAGTTCACATGATGATTGATGCGCACAGTGACACACCAGAATTTGTTAAAATAAGTGAGGCGAAACTTCACGATAAGAATTTTCTGCAATATCTGAATTTAGCTGCTTATAGCATGATTGTCTTTGACAGAGCTTACAACCATTATCTACAATTTGCAAGATGGACAGCACAAAAGGTGAATTTCGTTTGTAGATTGAAGAAAAATGCAGTTTATCAGGTCCAAGAAATTCTATACCAACAAGACTTGCTAAACGATGAACAGGGTGTTTTATGCGAAGAACACATTCATCTTGCTTACAGGGAAGGTAATCAAGAAAAGACATTATGCTTGCGCAAAGTAAGATATCGTGATGAAAAGGGAAGAATGTATGATTTTATTACCAATAACTTTGAAGTCAGCAGAGAGGAAGTCGCTTTTCTTTATAAGCTTCGTTGGAATATTGAGCTACTCTTCAAAAAATTAAAGCAAAATTTCCAGTTACATTACTTTTATTCAGAAACTCAAAACGGCATCAAAACACAGATTTGGTGCACCTTGATCGCACAATTACTATTGCAGGTCTTAAGAGTGAGATCGGAAAGCAAAAAGGCATTCTCTACCATGGCAGCTCTTATTCGAATCCACCTTATCAGCCATCTAGAGCTATTTTGGATGGTGGAAAATTGCAGGAGAACCTATGTCAAAATCCAGAAAAAGAAGAAACCTCCCGCTATACAAACCGAATTGTTCTAAAATAGGGGGAGGTAGGTTTTTGTATATTCAAAAAAACATATTGATAATCAGTGTGTTGTGAATTTTTATTGCCTAAAAATAATTTTACCCGTTTGGTAGTGAAAAAAAAATGAAAAAGCAGATTTTAATCATTACATCATTATCAGTAGGATTAATACTAAGCTCTTGTAATCAACAAACAAAACAAGAGGAAAAAGAAGAAACTAAAACTGAAACAACAGCATCTTCGCCAAATGAAATCGCCAACCAATCACTAACCGACAAACAAGGGAACAAACTTGATATGGTTTTTGATAATGCAAAAGATGTTGTAACTATTTCATTTAATGGTGAATCATCAGAACTTGCAAGTCAAAAACCTGCATCAGGAATTTGGTACAAAAACGACCATTACGAATTAAGTGGAAAAGGGAACGACATCCAACTCTTGAAAGATGACAAAGTAATTTTTGAACATCAAGACGATAAAGTCGAAATAGTTGCGAAGAATGACAAAGGAGATGTATTGAATTTGACGTTCAATAACACGGAAGGAACTGTAAAAGCGTATCTTAACGGAGGGGAACAAATTGATCTTGTAGAACAAAAATCTGCTTCGGGTATTTGGTATAAAAATGAGACCTATGAACTTTCAGGGAAAGGCGACAAATACCAACTAAAAAAGAGCGGAAAAACAGTATTTGAAAATTAAAACTACCGCTAACAAGGTATTGCCAAAAGCGGGGCTGAATGTTCAATACTCAACTTTTGTACTACAATTCCGCAAAAACCATTTTTTATTTGCTTCGAAAAATGTAAATTAGCAAAAAAAAATGGTTTTGCTAACTGCGGTGCTGAACTCAACATTTGTTCCTTGATTTCCCCGCCTTCGGCAATACCCAAACCGTTAGCGGGCATTGTGAAAGATACCAGCATAACAGTTAAACATTGATAAATGAAAAAAAAACTACTTTGGATATTAATTTTAGGACTGATAATAATCAGTTGCAAACAAAGGAAAACAGAAATGAAAGAGAAAATAATTAAAACAAACGGCATTGAACTCTGTACGGAAAGTTTTGGAAATAAGAAAAATCCAGCAATCCTTTTGGTAGCAGGTGCAACCGTATCAATGCTGTATTGGGACACTGAATTTTGCCAACAATTATCTGAAAAAGGATTTTTTGTTATTCGTTACGACAACAGAGATGTAGGAAAATCCACTAATTATGAACCAGGTTCTACTCCATACGATATTGTTGACTTAACTAATGACGCTATTTCAATATTGGATGGCTACAAGATTGACAAAGCACATTTTGTGGGGATTTCTTTGGGCGGACTAATTTCTCAAATAGCATCAATAAAGTTTGCCGACAGAGTTAACTCCTTAACTCTTATGTCATCAGGCCCTTGGGGAGACTCAGACCCAACTATACCTGAAATGGACACGAGTATTTTAGATTTCCATAGTAAAGCAGGTACAGTCAATTGGACAAATGAAGACAGTGTGGTAAACTATTTAATTCAGGGTGCAGAATTAATGAGTGGCAAGAAACAATTTGACAAACAAAGAAGTGAAAAACTGATAAGAGCTGAGTTCAATAGAGCCAACAATTATATAAGTATGTTCAATCACGCTGCATCGCAAGGTGGTGGTGGTGAAGAATATTGGAACAGATTAAACGAAATCAAACAACCCACCTTAATTATCCACGGAACAGACGACAAAATTTGGCATTATAAGAATGCAGGTTTTTTACTAGAAAAAATAAAAGGTTCAAATCTAATCACCCTTGAAGGTACAGGACACGAATTACACGTTGATGATTGGAAATCAATTATTGATGGAATAGAAAAACACATAAATGACTGATAAACAAAAACAACGCCCCGCGTGGGCCTATACGCTGCCGGCAGCACTGCTGCTGATGGCTCCTTTCGACATCCTCGCTTCACTGGCGATGGATATTTATCTCCCTGTCGTTCCAGCGATGCCCGGCATCCTGAACACGACGCCCGCTATGA